>CAURJV010000014.1:0-87011 GCA_963524945.1 uncultured Clostridium sp. | reverse complement strand
TATTATTATTATTATTATTATTTACATTTCATGAACAAAATTTCTTTTACAGTCTCCTCAAAAGGTATTGAAACACTTTTAATATTTCCTGTGCTATCATAATTAAAGGTCACATCAACCAAGTAATATTCCATTATTGTCATGTTAAAAATGTCATAGCATTTATGATTAAGTGTATAGTCTATATTATTATAAATTAATTTTAAGTTATTATCTTTCACTTCGACTCTTAAAGAACCATATGCTGGATGTTCATATATGCCAGTATACTCTTCAAGAGAGTGAGAAGGAGCTGAGTTTTCTTTTTTTGAGTCTATTGTAGGCTTAGTAGCAGCTTCCATTGCTTTCATCATCTTTGCAGCTTCATCCTCTAGTTTTTCACAAAAATCACTATGTTCATAGCCTAAAAGCTTGTCATATATATGGTATGCTATAGGCATTGCACAGACAGGATTATTTAAATTAGTAAGAATAACTACGCCAATATTCTCATCTGGAAGAAAGCTCGTATAGGAGCAAAATCCATCTATATTTCCACCATGGTTAACATGTTTTCTTCCTCTATATGCTTCAACAAACCAGCCTAAGCCATAAGATGAAAATTGCAATTCATCAAACTTTAAAGGGATTAGCTCACAAGGGAGTTGAGGTGAATGTAACTCACTTATAGTTTTTTCTGATATAATCTGTTTTCCATTTACTTTACCTTTATTTAAATGAAGGCTAAGCCATTTTAACATATCAGTTAAACTTGAATTCATAGAGCCAGCAGGAGCAACAGAATCTATTTTCCTAAAGTCTATTTGATTAATTTCTTCTCCCTTTTGCGCATAGGGATTACTGTAATCAGATGACTCTTTTAAAGCATCTACTGAGAAATTTGTGCTGTTCATACCAAGAGGCTCAAGAATTCTTGATTTCACAAATTCTTCCCAGGTCATTCCTGTAACTAGTTCAACAAGGTAGCCAGCTGTGGCATACATCAAATTATTATATTGCCATGTTTCTCTGAAATCTTTACTAAATTCCAAGTATTTAATTTTATCTACCAGTTCTTTTCTGCTTAAAGAAGGATTTGTATACCATAAAATATCATGTCTAGGTAATCCAGAACGATGACAAAGCATGTCCCTTAATGTAAGATGTTCTTCAGCATATTTATTTTGCATTTCAAAACTAGGCATGTATTTTTTTATAGGAGTATCAAGATCTAACTTACCTTCATCAACTAATATACCTATTGATAGTGAGGTAAAAGATTTACTTGCAGAACCTATAGCAAATAAAGTATCCTTTGTAACATTTAAATTTTTGTTAACATCGCGCAGTCCTAACTCATTGCAGTATATTATTTTATCATCTTTAATAATACCTACAGCTATTCCGGGAATTCTCCATTTTTTCATGTATTCAGATAAAAAGTCATTAAGATATTGAGAGTTATTAGATAGAATATCATTCATAATATTGTACCGCCTTTATTTATTTTTTATTTTCCTTCATTTCTTCTTCTATCAAATTCATTTAATGCTCTCTTTTGTATTTCCAGTGCATCGTCACCCAGATCAAATTCAGCTTCTTCTTCGAAACCATCCTGCTCTTCGCCATCAAACCTATATAATTTCTTTAATAATGTCCATAAAATTTCCATTTCTTCAATGGAAAAGCCTTTAGAAAGCATCCCAAAAAACTCCATTGATTTTTCAGCGCATATCTTCATGGCATCTGCTCCAGCTTCAGTTATTTTCACATTAACTGCACGTTTATCATATTGGCTTGGCACAGTAATGACATATCCTTTGTTCTCTAAATTAGTAATTAATTGTTTTACACTCTGCTTTGTTGTACCTAGTTTTTTAGCAATATTATTTAGAGTTGTTTCATTTTCAGGCAAATGGATAATAGCAACCATTGCCATAAGCTGTCTGCTAGTTAAAGGCTCACAATATTCATCGCCTTTAATTTGAATTTTATTAGTAAGAGAAAACAGAGTTGCGTATATTTGTTGTATTAAAAAAAGCGCTTTATAGTTATCCATAAAATATCTCCTCCTTGGTTGGACAATATACTGTCTAAAACTACAATAGCATATTATTCCAATGTAGTCAATATATTGTCTATTTGTTTTTTATTAAGTGCTAAGATTTGTTATCAAATAAATTTAGGGAAAGAATATTAAAAGAGACACTATAAAAGCATCTCTTATGAAATAACTAATTCACCATCACCAGTTATTATAATTTTATATCCAGCTTTGAGAGGAAATAAATTGAATTTTTGTGATTGGGGCCATAGGCGAATAGATTGTATAGGCGTTTCTGTAGCATCTACAACAACTATATAAATCCGCTCATTAAAAGAATTATTTTGAACTGTATATGGATTATCTATAGATAAATTTAAATCTTCAATTTTATAGAAACCACGCTTGAGAATTTTAGTTTCAGCCGCACAAGGTGGAATTATAATATTAGAAGAAACAAGGAAGAAAAATATTAATATATAAATAAATTTTTTCATAAATATGACCACCTTTTAATTTTATATAACAAATGAAATTGGTATTTTTTCTAATTTATAATAATGCCGCTTTTACTAGAGACAATTATGTCAAATCCCGTTTCTAAAGGTATTAAAGTATATTTGGCTGATTGTGGGTCTAACCTCATATATTGTCTAGTGAGTTGATTGGAATCAAAAATAGCAATAAAGGCATAATCAGTAGGTGAAGCATTTTGTACAGTGTGAACACCTTTAGATAAGTTTAAATCTTCAACTTTATAGAATCCTTGATTTAAGGTTTTGGGTTCAGCTCCAACAGGGATTGTAAGCATATGAAAGATTAGTAGTAAAAAAATTAAAAATGCAAGCATATATTTTTTCATTAGATTAATCACCTTTCTAAATTAAAATATTATGTAATTAAAAACTTAATTTTATTATGTGAATGTGATGAGAATATATTCTGAAATATTAAAAATAAAAATTAAACCTGAAGAGGGGATAAGACAAGATTAGTAGTTTACTATTTAAAATGTGAAAAATGAGTGTTACCAGAGAAAGATGCATTTATAGAATCTTGGGAAAATTTGAATCATCAGGAGCCTAGAAACCTTAAGCATAGAATTTTATAAGGTATTAACTTGAATAATCGAATCATTAGATAATGAAGATAATAAAAAAGGAAGCGTATCCACAGTGAGACAAGCTTCCTTTTTTAGGTTACTTAAAACTTAAGCTACATCAAATTTAGTAACTTGTCTTTGAGTAACTTGAGCACCAGATTTCTTAACTAAATCACCAGAATTAGTTTTGAAAACATTTTTAGCAATTACAGTATCCATAAGTGCATTAATCTCGTCTTTTGTAAGAGTAGGTTTAGCACCAGAAACACTTAAAGTACTTTTTTCACCAGCCGCAGTTAAAAAAGTCATAGATAAAGAATATTCCATTTAATTCACCACCTTTCTGTTTAGATTAGAGTTTAAGGAAGTTAAATCATATACATGATTTAACTAAGTTCGAGAAACCAAATCATAGATTTGGACTCTCACTTATCTCGCTTATCTGCTTAAGCATTTGCTAAACTAGAAGATTCATTTATAAAGTAGTCCCTAGTATTAGCTTCCATAACAGCTTTAATTGCATCAGCAACAGCATAGATATTTTCAGGTGTTGCATCTGTTTTCATGCTTGAGAAAGTTTTCTTAGTATAAATTGGATCTCCAGCTTTATCTACTCCTTTTTGAACTTCAATACTAAGAGAAACAGAGTCAATAGTTTTAGTTACAGCCATATATTTTTACCTCCTTCATTTTATTTTCGTATATGATATACGCATTAATTCCATAGATTACATAAGTATCCTAAAATTTTTTAAGCAGTAAATAATCAAAACAGTTGAAGTAAAGACACAAAGAAAATTTTATGGTTCATCTATATGAATTCTAAAAGGTTTAATTCATTAGGTCTTAGAGGATAAGCAAGAACTATAAACTAAATGATTTTATAAAAAATGAATTACCTTATTTAAAATTTATATATTAAAGGAAAGTCAATTAGGTAAAAAGTATTTCTTAGATTCAGAGAAGGCAGCCCCATTTTACTATGAGTCCTTAATTTGATTTAACACGAAGAGGTTTAATAAATTTAATGAATGTGAAAATCTTTATATAGTAATAAAATAGAAATATGTAAAACAAATAAAAATAAAATGAGAGAAAACATTTTTATTTACGTTATATAAAGTGTAAGAGCTTTTACGAAAATAATGGATTGGAGAAATTTCAATGAGGTGTACCGAAAAAAATTATATCAGTAGGCTGAAAAAGAGGAAAGAAGATGCAATAGAGTTTATAGTAGATAAATATCTCGCATTAGTTAAATCCACAGTATATAAAGTACTTTCACCACTTAACAAGGATGGAATTATTGAGGAGTGCATAAATGATGTGTTTCTTTCAGTATGGAATAATTCAGATAAATTTACAGGTGAAGAAGTTGATTTTAAGAAATGGATATTTAAGATAGCAAGATTTAAGGGTATTGATTATTACAGGAAAGAAGTTAAGAATCTGAATGTAAGCATAGAGGATAAGGAAATAAGCACAAATGAATTAGTGGAAGAAGAAATTATTAAGCTAGAAGAAAGAAATGAATTGATAAATTTAATTAACACTCTTGAGCCTATGGATAGAGATATATTTATTATGAAGTTCTTTCTAGGGGAAAAGTCTGAGGATATTGCTAGAAAATTTGGACTTACCAGAGCTGCGTTAGACAATAGAATTTATAGGGGTAAGAAAAAACTTAGGCTAAATTTGGAGGTAGTGTAATATGAAAGATATTTATGAAATGTTAAATGATATAGAAATAGATGAAGATGAAATAGAAATAATAGAAGCAACTGATATTGAAAAAGCAAAGGTAAAAAAGTATTTAAAAAATTTTATAAACAAAAATAAATCCTATAGAAATAAGGGAATAGCTGCAGCAGTTTTATGTTGCTTGTTAATTGGAGGTATAGGAACTTTGGGAGTAGCCTATCCATCCTATGCAGCAGAAATTCCGATAGTTGGAGATATATTTAGGTTTATAGATAGTGGTAGAACAGGTGCATATGATAAATATAAGGAATATGCAGATGTGGTAGGAGTTACGCAAGAAAGTAATGGCATTAAAGTCACTATAAAAGAAGCAATATTTGATGGAAAAACCTTAACTTATACCTATGAAATAATAAGTGATAAAGATTTAGGAGATAATCCATTTTTTAATATGAATGGACCAAGGATTACTATAAAAGATTATAATGGTGGATCAGGAGGAAGTTCTGGAGTAAAAAAAGTCGCTGAGAATACTTATGTAGGTGAAGAAACTATTACTATAGCTGAAGAAAGAAAAGCCATAAACTTTGAATTAAATTTTACAGATATAGGCGATATGAGCTCTGAAAATTCTAAAGAAATAAGTGGAAATTGGAAGTTTAAAATTAATTTAAAAGCATTAGATAATGTTAAACAAATAGTAAATAAGACAACTGAAAAAAATGGAGTTCAATTAAATATAGATAGTATTTCTAAAACGTCAGCAACATTTACGCTAAATTATTCTCAAGAAATTTCAAAGGATTTACAAGAGAAATACTTTATTGTAGATATTCCTATAGAAGAAGTAAAAGATGATTTAGGAAATGTTTATAAAGCAACGAGTGTTTTAACAAATGAAGGTAGTGAAGGAAGATATGCTGGAAAATCCATGTCAAGTTTTGGGGAGTTAAATCCAAATGCAACTAAATTAATAATAACTCCTAAAGTGCATTTATCAAATGATGTACATCAAGAATCAGGTGATGGAGAGGGAAAAGCTGTTGATACAAGTCCTACTATAGATGAGAATCATCCTAAGAACAATGAATTTACATTAGATGATATAGTAATTGAATTGAAAGAATAATCTATATTGAAATTATAGTAGGAACGCTTGTAGGTAGGATATTTAATGGTAAGTTAAAGAAATTTAACTATCTGATACTATATGGTTATACTGATTATGCCTCATATTAGAGTAGGAATAAAAACATTGTCAAATTCTTTATTATTATGATAATATAATGAAGATTTATATGTATACATATCGTATTGGAGGAAAGATGAGAAAATCAATAAGTCTACGTACATTATTTGCTTTAAACTTTGCAATAATAATCATTATTTTAATAATAATAATAAGCACTATAATAAGCAAAAGAACTACAACTGAATATAAAAATGGAATAGGAAATTCGCTATCAGAGATTTCTTATCAGATGTCAGATAAACTAGATCATTATATGTGGTCTAGATATAGTGAAGTATCTCTTTTAAGCAAATTAGATGATTTAAATAAAATGGAGGATAAGAGTAAAATTAGAAACCTTTTAGAGGAACTAAAAAAGAATGCTCCTGAATATGCATGGATTGGAATGCTAGATTCACAAGGAAATGTAGTAACATCTACAGGAGGAATATTAGAAGGGGAGAATATATCTGGAAGGCCTGTATATAAGCAAGCGTTAAAGGAGCCATTTATTGGTGATGTACATGAGGCAGTCTTGCTTTCGAAGTTACTTCCTAATCCAACGGGTGAAGCAATGAAATTTGTAGATATAAGTATTCCAATAAATGATGAAGATGGTAACTTAAAAGGCATACTAGCAGCTCACTTAAGCTGGGAATGGGCAAAGGAAGTTGAAGATTCTATAATGAAGCCGTTAAAAAATAGAGATAATTTAGATGCTTTTATTGTAAGCTCTGATAATACAATATTACTTGGGCCAGATGGTATGACAGGCCAAAAATTGAACTTGACTGGTATTAACAATGCAAGAAATGGAGAAAATGATTGGAATGTTGAAACGTGGAGTGACGGCGAAAAATATTTAACAGGGTATAATTCTGAATATGGATATAAAAACTATAAAGGATTAGGATGGACAATTCTTGTTCGGCAACCACTCAATATAGCATACGCCCCAGTACAGAATCTTATAAACTTCATTATTTTAATAGGTATAATACTAGCAGGAATATTTGCATTAATAGGATGGATCATTGCAGGACTAATCTCAAAGCCATTAAAGAAAATTGTTTTAACTGCGAATGAACTTAGACTAGGGGAAGAAGTTGAAATTCCAGAATATCATGGTATAAAAGATATAGAAATACTTTCAGCATCATTAAGAAGTCTAATTAGCAGTTTGAGTAATACTGAGAATGCACTTGGAGAAATGGAAGAGATAGCTCATCATGATCAATTAACAGGATTATCTAATAGAGTAGCACTTAGAATATATCTTGAAAAAATAAAGGAGAAAGTTAGTAATGAAAATTCTATATATACGATTTTCTATTTAGATTTAGATGGTTTCAAGTCAATAAATGATACTTATGGGCATGGTGCAGGAGATTCAATACTTAAAGGAGTTGCTAATAGGCTAAGTGATAATACAAAAGAAAATGAAATTGCAGTAAGAATTGGTGGCGATGAATTTGTTATTATTAAGAAAGTTAATTCAGAAAATTTTATAGAATATAGTAACGATTTTGCAAATAATTTAATTAAGCAGATAAGAGAGGATTTTATAATTAAAGATAGAAAAATGAAAGTGGGATGCAGTATTGGAGGGGCCTTTTTTCCACTTCAAGGACATGATCCAATGAACGTTTTAAAAATGGCGGACCAACATTTGTATGAATCCAAAAGGAACGGGAAAAATAGATACACTTTTTCTTATCAGAAATAGTTTAACTGAGATATAAGTAGATTTAAAGGTAGTAGAAGTAAATTAATAGTAGAGTTTAATAAATACTCAAAAAAAGTTCATCATTGTTTTATGGTGAACTTTTTTATTTTTCATAAAATTATAGTATGGTCAAATCTATGGATATTGTGTTCTTAGTAAGTGTAGTTTATATATTTTAAATGGTAGAATCAATACTATATTTTATCAAATTTAATTGGGCGCCTTAACTTTCCTAGAGAGAGTAGATGAGTACTTTCTTTATAGTTATCCCAAAGACTTGCCCTTGTAATATTAGGATTATCGTAAGTTTTAAAGAAATATTCACAAGTATTTGTATTAACAAAGGCAGTATATTTTGTATAATCATAAGTATCTCTATTTGTTATTACTATCCCTTTTGGAATAGAAACACTTTCCATAATATGAAAGCATGTATTTATTGCTTCTAAACTGTCACTAGGTGCTTTAATATGTGTTTTTTGATATGCTGTTCTTACAAATCGTTCTGGAGATGTGTAGCCTCCAGGTAACTGCATAGTTCCTCCAGCCTGACCAAATGGCCTTAAATGAATGTTACCCCAGCATGCATCACTAGTCTGAGTTGGAGACACATTCATGTAATTTCGTAAATTAGTCATGTGCCACTGAAGATCAGGACTATTGGCCATAACTCCAATTGAATTTTTGTATAAAGTTAGACCTCTTTCTGTTTGTTCAATGACGACACATTCTCCGCATTTATCTGTAGCAATCCAATGTAAAGGCGCGACTGTTTGTGTTACAGGATCTTCAAGACCTACAATATCTATCTCCATTAATATTTCTTTAAGATCTTTTACTGATTCACATTTTCCTAAAATATAATGAAGAAAATCTAAGGAAGAAACAGCTTCGCTGCTAATAGAATCTTTATGAGTTTTGTATTTAGCATAACCTGCAAAATATAATGCTGCAGCCGCAAATCCTTTTTCATTTACCCCATCAAAGAAACCAAGCATTCCACCTGCTTCTTGTCCAATTCCTATAAAGCTATAGTGATCGCAAATTTTATTTAGGCTAAGAGCATTATTCCAGAGATAATGTTTGGGTACGACATAAAGTTCAGGCTCAATATCATAAGAAAAATCCATAGTTCTTCCAAAAAAATTCTCCATCTTTTTAGATTGTAGTGTTATTGCTGTGCACATGTTAGTTCTCATCCTCCTTATACTTTATGGAATTTTGGTTTAATTAAATAATCTAGGACGTGCTACTGCTAGATATTTCTTAAAGAAGTTATAGTTTTACAGCAGCTAGACATCAGAT
Source organism: uncultured Clostridium sp. (assembly GCA_963524945.1). GTDB lineage: Bacteria > Bacillota > Clostridia > Clostridiales > Clostridiaceae > Clostridium. The sequence goes on along the minus strand of CAURJV010000014.1, from coordinate 77,923 downwards.
AGATTTATGCTGTGAAAAAAAATTCTATAAATAAAATGGCTATAATTTATAGATATACTTGAGTGTGGTATAAAATTCCATTTGTTATATAAAATATGAATATTGTAGATTTAATATCTTATACTGTAGCAAGGATGAAAAATATGTAAAAAGACAATAAACTTTATAATGTATTGATTTTTGATAAATAAAGGTAAAGAAAATATAGCATTGTCATATGGTTTGTAATACAAGATGAAATATATGAAATTCTTTGTCTATATAATTTTAAATTACTATTTTGAATAAAAATTATGTTCCTATCGGATACTATCATTATAACTAATGATTATCTAAAATATAGGAGGAACAATATGAAGAAAAATTTTAAAAGGATTACAATTTTAACGCTGCTGATAGTCAGCATTTTCTCATTTGCAGTGAACAACAATGCAATAGCTCAGGTACCGTCGGATAAGGATAATGGAGTACATCTAATTTTGGACTCAGTTAATTATAATAGTGTTTTACCAAAGCATTTCCGAAAAACTACTGATTTAGCAGTTGTAAAGGACAATAAAGATTTAGATCTTAAGGGGTTAGATAAGCTGAATATTTCTGGCAGTCAACAATTTTCAGGGAATAATATAGATCTTTTAATAAAGGCAATTGATACTTCTCTCCCTACCACAGTAATAGATTTAAGACAAGAGTGTCACGGATTCATAAATGGGTTCTCAGTTAGCTGGGCAGATGCAAAGAATAATGCTAATGTGGGACTTACAAGAGATCAAGTTATAGCTAAGGAAAAAGAGGATTTAAAAAGTATCAAATTAAATGAACCTATAACTTTTTATAATAATTCTAAACAAACTATGGATGTTAAAACAGTTCAAAGCGAAGAAGAACTTACTAAATCAAAAAATTTAGGATATGAAAGAGTAACAGTTAGAGATGGTGGAATACCTACCGATGATATGGTTGATTATTTTATGGAATTCATAAAAAATAAACCAAAAGATTCTTGGCTTCACTTTCATTGCAAAGAGGGTATAGGAAGAACATCTACTTTCATGATAATGTACGACATGATTAATAATTATAAAGATGTCAATGCTGATGGCATAATTAAAAGACAATTGGCATTAGCAAATTTTGAGGATACTACATTGAAGTCTTTTTATAATAATGAAAGAATGGGATTCTTAAATAAATTCTATGATTATTGCAAAGCTAACGGAGACTCATTTGATACTAAATGGAGTGAGTGGAATAGTAAAGCTTCGAGTATAGATGAAACAGATAAATCTAATGCTATCCAGGTATCAAATATAAATTCTGTTTATATGAAAAATAATATAATTCCTAAATCTTTATATGCGATTTCTTTAGATTCGATGACACCTGGTGAAAGAACAATGATAACTAGCCTTCAGGGGCTAGTTAATAATCATTGTTCTTTTCAAATATATACACTTAATTCTTCTCAGCCTGATTATAAAATATGGTTGGAAGATTTAAAAAGTAATCATAATGTACCTTATGAAATGATATCAGATCCTTGGGAGCTAATAAAAATATATAAAGACTATATAAAAGGGTACGTGCTTTATAATGGTGAAACTAAAGATCCTTCAATAAATAATGCTTGTTCCTTAGCAGGCCTTAAAAACGCTATAGTTATTGATGAAAAGTTGGAACCTAAAATAAAGGAACTTGGTATAGAAAGTAAAGGAGATTGCAGAAATACAGATGAAAATTGGGCCTATGATAATTTGTGGAATAAAGGACTAAATCATTCCATGGTAATGGAGCTTTCTCCTGATAGAATTGATGCATTAAGGGACTATGCCATAATGACTAAATCTTTAATATTTTACGAAGGAAGTGTAGATAAAACATCTCTTAGAGATAAAATATTTTCTTCTGTGGATGATAACGCTACCTGTTTAGGCTGGGGGCCAGATGAGTTTATTAATGTAAGTACAGCTTCAAAACATGGTGTGAGCATGGTTGCAGCCGATTGGTCCTATAATTTAACTACATTAAGTGCTTTCAAAGAACCTCATATTAATAAAAACTCTTCATTAAAAGTTCCTAAAGAAGAAAATGTTCACTATGTTACTTTTATAATGTCAGATGGAGATAATCAGCAGTGGAATCTTGGAACTAATTATGGTTCGCCTAAGTGGTTTGGTTATGAAAATAGAGACAAACTTTCTTTAGGTTGGTCTATGACTCCAGCGTTATATTATTTAAGTCCTACTGTGTTTGATTTATATTATAAAAGCGTAAGCAATGAAAATCCAAGGAATAATTTTATCGTGGCTCCATCAGGAAATGGATACATATATCCGAGCAAATTCCCACGTAATAAATTAAGTTCATATGTTGACTCATTAAATAGTTATATGAAAAGAGTAAATGAAAATTACGTATCAATAATAGATGATTCCGCCTTTCATGATGTTGAGCTATGGAATGAGTTTACTAAAAAATCAAATATCAAAGGTTTATTTTATCTTGATTATCATAGACACGATAATTATAAAGGAGAAATTTTATGGTCTAATAATAAACCTTTAGTGTCTTGCAGAGATCTACTTTGGAATTCACTTGAAGACGAAGAAGAGCTAGTAAAAAAGATAAATGACAGGGTTAGCTTAGGACAAACAAATGTCTATAATCCAGAAGCATACACCTTTGTTTATGTTCATGTATGGACAAAAGAGACAAGTAATGTAGAGAAAGTTACAAACATGCTAAAAGAAAACAAAAGCGTAAGAGTAGTTCCACCTGAAACTTTTATGGAGCTTATAAGTAAGAACATTAGACATTAGTGTTAGTGTACAAAGCTAAACGTATTATCCAACTTTGGTAATTAATATTTTAATTATTTAATGAGGAGTTAAGAAAATAGAAGTATACAATAAAAAGATAGGATAAACCCAAAAGAGGAATGCTAAAAAGGGCAAGACTAGGCAGTAATTTTAGTGATAATAAAATGAAATATGAAAACTCTAAAGTGATATAGGTTTTAGTGCATTCCTCAATTTGAGCACTGGCTTAGATATTTTCAATTAATTAATAATATAAGAAAACAAATTATTACTAATTTGTTTAGTAAAATTAGACATTATCTATTGACAAATAAAATAGAAAGATATAATATTAAATTAAGCTAAACGTTTCACTTAGGGAGGTGGTTATAATAAGTGCGACAATTAAAGATGTAGCTCGAAAAACAGGCTTATCAATAGCAACTATATCTAAATACATAAATGGTGGAAATGTTTTAGATAAAAATAGAGAAATAATTCAAGCTGCCATTGAAGAATTAAATTTTACAGTTAATGAAATGGCAAGAGGATTAAAGACTAATAAAACTAGAACAGTAGGGATCGCTCTACCAGATTTAAATAATCTGTTTTTTACATCAATTGTTTCAAAAATAGAAGATGTTCTTTTGAAAGACGGTTACGGAACTATAATATGTGACTATAAGCAAGATTATGACTTAGAAAAGAAGAAATTAGAATTCTTAGTTAATAAGTCAGTAGATGCAATAGTTTTAGTACCATCAGGGAAAGAAGTAAACGAGTTACGTGATATATTAGAAAGTGGAATACCTGTAATACTTATTGATAGACTTTTAAAAGATATAGAATGTGATGTGGTACTTGGGGATAATTTAAATTCATCATATAATGCAGTAGAAACTTTATTTACCAAGGGGCATAAAAGAGTAGGTGTAATTGTAGGACCTCAAGAAATGTATACCGCTGAGCAAAGATTAAAAGGTTATTATAGAGTACATGAAGATTATTCATTTAAAATTGATTCGAATTTAATAAAATATGGAGATTACAGAATGGATAGTGGATATGCTCTTTTCAAGGAATTGTTGAGCATGGATGATCCGCCAACTGCCGTTTATGTAACTAATTATGAAATGACATTAGGTGCAGTAATGGCAATAAATGAGATGGGGATTAATATACCTGATGATTTATCGATAATAGGTTTTGATAATATGGAATTAATAAGGGTATTGAATCCGCCACTATCAGTAGTAGTTCAACCTATGGAAAAGATAGGTGAAACGACAGCAAAATTATTACTTAAAAGAATGAGTGGGGATAATAGCAATTTCCCATCAATAAATAGATTGAAATCAGATTTAATTGTTACTAAATCTATTGGAAAAGTTAAGTGAAAATACGTGTGTAAGAAATTACACATGATTTTTAAATAAAAAACAAAACGTTTCGCTATAATATAAAGTTAACAAGTGAAACAATTAGGAGGAGCTAATATGTTAAAAGGAATTTCGAAAATATTATCACCAGAACTTTTGAAAATTTTAATGGAAATGGGGCATACAGATGAAATTGTGATCTCTGACGGAAATTTTCCAGCAGGAACATATTCTCAAAGGTTAGTTAGATTAGATGGACACAATGTTCCAGAAGTTCTGGAGGCTATATTAAAATTATTCCCTCTTGATACTTATGTTGAAAAACCAGTGGCACTGATGGAAGTTGTAAAAGGTGATCCTATAGTTCCTACAATTTGGGAGGAATATAGAAAAATAGTTAAAAGTAGTCATGATAAGTTTAATGATTTTGAATATATGGATAAATGGGATTTTTATGAAAGATCTAAAAAAGCATATGCTGTTGTAGTCACTGGCGAATCAGCATTATATGCAAATATTTTAATTAAAAAAGGCGTTGTAACTGAGTAAAGTTAATAGAATTAGAAATATTAATCTATAAAGAGGTGAAACGATGGAAAAGTTGTTATTAGGAATAGATATTGGAACATCAGCATGTAAAGTTGCAATATTTGATTTAGATGGACATGTAGTATCACAAGCTAATAAGGCATACTCAGTGTATTATCCAGAAAAGGACTTTGTAGAACAGGATGCTGAAGAATGGTGGAATGCTGTTTGTGAAGCAACAAAAGAATGCATTGAACAGAGTCATATTAATCCAGAACAAATAAAAGGTATTGGAATAGATGGACAAGGCTGGGCTGCACTGCCTGTGGATGTTGAAGGTAAACCTCTTCATAATGCAATGATCTGGATGGATAGAAGATCTACAAAACAATGTGAGGAAGTTATAAAAAAAATAGGAGAAGATAAAATATTCGAAGTGAGTGGTAATTCATTTGATGCCACATATACAACTCCTAAGATTTTATGGCTTAAAGAAAATAAGCCTGATGTATTCAGTAAAACTTATAAATTCCTTCAAAGTAATAGTTACATAGCATTCAAATTAACAGGTGCTATGACACAAGATTTATCGCAAGGATATGGACTTCATTGCTTTGACATGAAAACAGGAAAATATGATGCTAAACTATGCGAAGAATTAGGAATACCTATTGAAAAGTTACCAGACATAGTTCCTTGTGATCAAGTTGTCGGGACTGTAAACGATATTGCAGCAAAGCAAACTGGGTTAGCAATTGGAACACCAGTAGTAGCTGGTGGATTAGATGCAGCTTGCGGAACATTAGGAGCTGGAGTTATTGAGTTTGGACAAACGCAGGAGCAAGGTGGACAAGCTGGCGGCATGAGTATTTGTTTAGATAAGCCCATTGGCCATAAAAAATTAATATTAGGATTTCATGTGATACCAAATGCATGGCTGCTTCAAGGCGGAACAGTTGGTGGGGGAAGTCTTAAGTGGTTCAGAAATGAATTTGGAGAATACGAAAAGCATATGGAAGAACAAACTGGAGAAAATTCATTTGATGCATTAGTAAATAAAGCAAAGGGTGTCAATATTGGAGCAGATGGAGTGATATATTTACCGTACATGGCAGGTGAGAGATCACCTATATGGGATAAACATGCTAAAGGAGTGTTCTATGGTCTAGGATACGATAAGACAAAAGGACATATAGTACGATCTATATTAGAAGGAACAGCTTATTCATTAGAGCATAATTTACAAACTGCAAAAGAGGTAGATGTTGATGTTGAGGAACTGATTGCTATCGGTGGAGCTGCTAATAGTTTAACTTGGACTCAAATAAAAAGTGATGTAACAGGAAAACGAATTAAGGTTCCAACATCAGATACAGCGACTACCTTAGGAGCAGCACTATTAGCTGGAGTTGGTACGGGCCTGTATAAGGATTACAGGGAAGCAGTTCAAAGAACTATAAAAATTACCAGAGTACATGAACCCAATATGGAGGCTCATGAAATATATAAAAAATATTTTCCTATATATTTAGAAATATATGAAAACTTGAAAAAAACATTTATAAAAAGCGAGGTATAGAAATGAAAGCATTAGTTATAACTGGTATTTCAAAGGTAGAATTGCAAGATTTAGAAATACCTAAATATAAGGATGACGAAGTATTGATAAAAGTTAAGTACTGTGGAATTTGCGGATCTGATCTTCCAAGAGCTTTAGATGGAGGCGTACATTCATTTCCTATAGTGGTAGGGCACGAATTCTCTGGACAGATAGTTGAAGTAGGAGAGAAAGTAAAGAACGTTAAGGTTGGCGATAGGGTTACAGCAGGAGCATTACTACCATGTGGAAAATGTGAAGCTTGTCAGCAGGGTAGACCTGCAATGTGTAGTGATTATGGATTTATAGGCTCTAGGCAAAATGGAGCCATGGCAGAGTATGTAGCAGTTAAATCTCAAAATGTAGTTAAATTACCAGATGAAGTTGATTATAAAGAAGGAGCTATGATTGAGCCATTAACAGTAGCATTACATGGTATTCAAAGAATTAATATTAAAGCAGGAGCAACAGCTTTAGTCTTCGGTGCAGGAACTATAGGTCTTTTAGCACTTCAGTGTTTGAAGGCAGTAGGTGCAGGCAAAGTTTATATGGTAGATGTTGTTGACAAAAAATTAGAATTGGCAAAAAAATTAGGTGCTGATGATGTAATAAATTCAATGAAGGTGGATTTAAATGAGTATTTATCTGAACATGGTAAGCCAGAAGTTGTAGTTGAAAATTCAGGATCACCTATAGCTCAAGCCCAATGTTTAGAGATAGTAAAAAAATGTGGTTCAGTTGTATATATAGGAACTGCAACTAGAGATTTAACTCTTAAACCAGAGACTTTTGAAAAGATATTAAGAGGAGAATTAAATATAACAGGTTCATGGATGTCTTATAGTGCACCTTATCCAGGATATGAATGGACTACAGCAGTTGAATATATAAAAGAAAAGAAGATAGATTTAAAATCAATGATTACAAATGTATATAAATTAGAAGATGGTTTAGCACCATTTGAAGTAATGAGAGACAGAGAAGCTTGCGCTACAAAAGTATTGTTTGAGATTTAAAAGTTAATTATATAGAAATAAACAAGCTTAATTAATAGCTGATTAATAGTTGATTAATAGCTATTTTAAGATAAATTATATTAAAGGAATTTATAAAAAATAAACTATAAGAAATAAATTAAAGAGGAGAGATAAATATGAATTTTACACCTATAGACCCAAATAAAGTGCCACAAAGAACATTATATACAGGGGCTAAAATGCCTGGAATAGGAATGGGAACTTTCGGTTCAGATCGTTTTTCAGCTGAAGATATTGCAAATGCAGTAAAAGGAGCAGCTAAATTAGGATTTAGGCTTTTTGATGGAGCTAGTGTTTATGGAAATGAAGATTTGATTGGCGAAGTTTATAAGGAAATATTAGCAAGTGGAGTCAAAAGAGAAGAATTATTTATAACATCAAAAGTTTGGAATGATCAACATGATAATGTTATAGAATCTTGCAAGCAAACATTAAAAGATCTTCAATTAGATTACTTAGATTGTTATTTTGTACATTGGCCATTCCCTAACTTCCATGCTAAAGGAGTATCAGTAGATTCTCGTGATCCAAATGCAAAACCATATATACATGAAGATTTCATGAAGACATGGAGACAAATGGAACAATTAGTTGAAATGGGACTAGTAAAACATATAGGAACATCTAGTGTAACAATTCCTAAATTAAAATTAATATTAAGAGATGCTAAGATTAAGCCAGCTGTTAATGAAATGGAATTGCACCCATGTTTCCAACAACCAGAATTATATAAATTTTGTAAAGATAATGGTATAGAAGTAATTGGATTCTGTCCAATTGGATCACCAACTCGCCCAGATAGAGATAAAACTGATAGTGATATTGCAGATATTGAAGAACCTACAGTAGTTAAGATTGCAAAAGCACATAAAGTTCATCCAGCAGTAATTTGTGTTAAATGGGGAGTTCAACATGGACATACACCAATTCCATTCTCAATTCACGAAAATGAATACTATAGTAATCTTTTAAGTGCAGTTGAAGATCCTTTAACTGATGAAGAAATGAAAGAGCTTGAAGAAGCAGATAAGAATTGTCGTCTAATTAAAGGACAAGTATTCTTATGGGAAGGTGCTAAAGATTGGGAAGACTTATGGGATCTTGATGGAACAATAACAACTCTTTAAGGATTTATAAGAATATATCAGGCACTCATGTTTTTAAGTAAATAGAATTTACCTATGAATATATACTATAAAGCTTTCATTAAATCTATAGAAGTTATATAAAGTAAAACTAGAATGCCCAACAAAACATAGTTGAAAAAAGTATATAGTAAACAGAGGTGAATACTTTGCGAATTTTAAAAACTATAAAAAGAGTGCCTGGTGGATTAATGATGGTTCCATTAATATTAGCTGCTGTAATAAACACTTTTACACCGGATATAATGAAAATAGGATCGTTTACAACCGCTTTATTTTCAGCGCAAGGATCTGCTACGATAATAGGAATATGTTTATTTTGCTTAGGCACAAATTTTAAAATTAGAGATATCAAAGAATGTTTTAAAAGAGGATCCGTATTGTTAGCTGCCAAAGTTTTATCTGGAGCTATTATTGGAATTATATTAAATGCATATTTCGGATTTGATGGTATTCTAGGTATATCAACAATTGCAATTGTTGGAGCTGCTACTAATAGCAATAATAATTTGTATTTAACTCTAGTAAGTGAGTATGGTGATGAAAAAGATTTAGCCGCTCAGAATATACTGAATTTTAATACAGGTGCTTTTTTTACCCTTATAATTTTAGGTATAGGTGGCAAGGCTAATATATCGATAATTAGTTTTATTAGTGTAATGGGACCATTTTTAGTTGGAATGTTAATTGGAAATATAGATGAAGAGATAGGAGCGTTTTTTAAACCAGGAATAACTATGATAATTCCTTTAATGGGCTTTTGTATAGGCGCTTCTATAAACTTACAAAACGTTGTAAAAGCTGGATTAGGTGGACTTTTACTTGGACTAATTGTTCTTATAGGAACAGGAATACCTTTGGTGGTGATTGATAAGGTCATAAATAAAAGACCAGGATATGCAGGGGCTGCGCTATCTAGTGTTGCAGGTAATGCTATAGCAACGCCTTCGGCATTAGCATTACTAGATAATAGATTTCAGATTTATGTTGAATCTGCAACTACTCAAATCGCTGCTGCAGTAATAATTACTATAATATTAACTCCACTATTTACAATGTATGTAAATAGAAACTGGAGGTGAAAATTTCTATAATATTGTGTAATTACATATTGTAAATGATACCATAATGTGATATTATTATATAAAATAACGGTTAGATATTAAATGAATAAAAAAAGCTAAACGTTTAGTGAGAAAAAATAATAGGAAGTGGTGAAGTATAAAATGGATGAATTATTAAGAATGGAAAATATAGAAAAATCATTTCCAGGAGTTAAAGCTTTATCAGGAGTTAATTTGTTATTAAAAAAAGGAGAACTTAATGCTTTAGTTGGAGAAAATGGAGCAGGAAAGTCAACATTAATGAAAATATTAGCAGGGGTTCATCAAAAAGATGCTGGAAAGGTATTTATAGAAGGTCAAGAAATACAAGAACTAAATCCTGATATATCCTTAAAACTGGGTGTAAGTATAGTATATCAAGAATTTAATCTATTTAAGGATTTAACTGTCGCGGAAAATTTATTTATTAAACGTGAGAAAATGAATAAAAGTTTGAAATTTATAATTGATGATAAAAGTCAAAAAGAAAGAGCTATAGAATTACTAGATAGTTTAAATCTTAAAATCAACCCTGATGAAAAGGTTTCAAATTTAAGTGTGGCTGAGCAACAAATGGTGGAAATAGCAAAATCGCTACTAGTAAACTGTAAGATTTTAGTCATGGATGAGCCGACAGCTGCCTTAACAGAAAGTGAGACAGAAAACTTATTTAGAGTAATAGAAGAACTTAAAGAAAAAGGTGTAGGAATTATATATATATCACATAGATTAGAGGAACTTGAAAGAATATGTGATACGGTAACAATATTGAGAGATGGAAATTTTATAAAGACCTGTGCTTACAAAGACATAACGATGAAAGACATGATAGCATCAATGGTTGGACGTGATATGAGTAATAAATTTCCTACTGCTAAATATGGGGTATCTGATAAAAAAGAAGTTATTTTAGAAATTAAAAAAGTTAAAAAGGGAAAGAAGCTTGATATAGAAAATATAAACTTATACAAAAATGAAATTTTAGGTTTCTATGGTTTAATGGGTTCTGGAAGAACAGAGTTAGCCAGAATTTTATTTGGAGCAGATAAAGCTGAGATTGTAGAATTTAAAATAGAAGGAAAAGATATAAAGGTAAGATCAACACATGATGCTATGAGTCAAGGAATAGCATACTTAACAGAAGATAGAAAAAAAGAAGGACTAGCTTTAGGTCAATCGGTAGAATATAATATCAATTTATCTAATCTAGAGAAAATCAGCAAATTTAAAGTTGTAAACGATAAGAAGGCTAGAGAAAATGCTGAATCTTATATAAAAGGTCTTAGAATAAAAACACCAAGTATGAATCAATTAGCTAAAAATTTAAGTGGAGGTAATCAACAAAAAATAATAATAGGAAAATGGCTAAGTAGAAACCCTAAAATATTAATATTTGATGAGCCAACTAGAGGAATAGACGTTGGTGCAAAATATGAAGTTTATGAATTAATGCAAAGGCTCGTAGAGGGAGGAATAGGTGTAATAATGATATCATCAGAACTACCAGAAATTATTGGGGTTAGTGATAGAGTTATTATTTTCAGAGAAGGAAGTGTTGCAGGAGAGTTAGAGAAAAAAGATTATTCAGAAGAAAATATACTTTCTTATGCAATAAGTTAAAGTTTTGGAGGTATGGAGATGGAAAAAGTAGTTGTAAATTCAAAAGAAAAAACTATAGATTTAAAATATTTAATAAAAAATTCAGGGATTCTTATCGGACTCTTATTAATGGGAATAGTATTCACAATATTAAGTGAAAATTTTTTAACTGTTAATAATTTACTTACAATAGCATTGCAGACATCTGTAATAGGAGTTTTGGCAATAGCAGAAACATATGCGATTATAACTTCAGGAATAGATTTATCTGTTGGATCAGTGTTGGCGGTTTCAGGTGTTGTTTCTGGTAAACTTATGGTTTATGGAGTTCCAGTACCGATTTCTATACTAGCAGGTCTTGCAGTAGGAACTCTATGTGGATTATTAACAGGATTAGCAATAACAAAGCTTGAAATTGCACCATTTATAGCAACTTTAGGAATGATGAGTATTGCAAGAGGCGCAGCGTATATTATCACAGGTGCTCTACCTGTATCAGGATTACCAGAAAGCTTTTATGTAATTGGTGGAGGCAAAGTGTTTGAAATACCAGTAGCAGTACTTATTATGTTTGCTCTTGCATTTATATTCGGATTTATTTTAAGAAAAACTACTTTTGGAAGATATGTATATTGTTTAGGAAGTAACGAAGATGCAGCACAACTTTCAGGAATTAATGTTGATAGAACTAAAATCGGCGTTTATATGATTTCAGGATTATTAGCAGCTGCCGCAGGAATAATATTAGCATCTAGATTAGTATCAGCTCAAGCTACTGCTGGACTTAGCTATGAAATGGATGGAATATCAGCAGCAATAGTTGGTGGATGTAGTCCTTTAGGTGGTGTAGGTAAAATAAGAGAAACAATAATTGGAGCTTTTGTAATAGGAGTTTTAAGAAATGGTCTAAATCTATTAAGTGTAAGTGCATTCTGGCAACAAGTAGCAATCGGTCTTGTAATTATATTTGCAGTTGCATTAGATACTTATAGAAGAAAGAAAACAGCTAAAATAATGTAAGATAAGTAAACGATATTATTAAGATTTTATTATTAGTTGATGCAATAATGAAACAGGAAATAATGTGAATAAATATTTAATAAAGCATTATTACATCAAGATAAATAAAATTTTATAAATATAAAAATACTGAACACTATATTTAAGTAATTGAACAAATTAAGAAGGATGAAGGGAGAATTATTATGAAATTAAGAACTAAAAAATTAGCTTTAATTCTTGCATTAGCAATGGTTTCAAGTGTTGCTGTAATGGGGTGCGGACGAGGTACATCATCAAATCAAGCAAGTAATGGTGGTAGTAGTAATGGGGGAACTAAGAAAATAACAGTTGTGGTTAAGACTGTAGAATCACCATATTGGCAAACTGTTAAAAAAGGAGCAGAAGAGGCAGCTAAAAAATATGGAGCTAGCATAGATTTTGTGGGAGCACCAGGTGGAGAATCTGATATTAATGGACAAGTTACTCTTGTTGAAAATGCAGTAAGCCAAAAACCAGATGGTGTTGTATTGGCAGCTTCAGATTCAAAGGCAGTAGCGCCAGCAGCACAAAAATTAATAGATGCTAAAATTCCATTAGCTTTAATAGATTCAGCTTGTGATGTTAAAGATTATTTATCATATGCAACAACAGATAACGAACAAGCTTCTTATCAAGTTGGTAAAAAACTTGGAGAATTAACTGGAGGAAAAGGAAAGGTTGCAATAGTAAGTTTTAGTCCAGGAGCTGGATCAGCAATAGCAAGAGAAAAAGGATTTAAAAAAGCTATTGGTGAATTCTCAGGTATGGAAATTGTTCAAACAGTATATTGCGATAGTGATAAGGCTAAAGCATTGACACTTACTCAAGATATAATAACAGCACATCCAGATATAACAGCAATATATGGAGCTAATGAACAATCACTAGTTGGTGTTGCAAGAGGAGTTAAAGAAACAAATTCAAAAGCTATTGTAGTTGGATTTGATTCATCAGATGATGTTATTCCTTTATTACAAGATAAGACTATAAAAGCTACAGCTGTTCAAAAACCATATACAATGGGATATGATGCAGTAGAAAATATTATGAAAAGCTTAAATGGAGAAAAAATTGAAAAAAATGTTGATACAGGTTGTGTTATTGTAACACCAGAAAACTTTAATGATGATGAATCACAAAAAGTTTTATATCCATTAAAGTAGTATTGAATCGATAAATAAAATATATTTTAAAAGTCATTGCGGAGAAATACGAAAAATAGTTTGAAATTTAGTTTAGTGAAATACAAAAAATATTTAGAATAGTCTGTGAGTAGTTCATGATAATATAGATAAGTTATAACTTACCAGAATTATAAATGCTTTCTATATAAAAATATTTATAATTTATAGTAAAGATATGTTCTATACTCACAGACTATAAATTTAGTATGCACATCCAAAGCTCATAAATATAAATTTGAAATTTATAAGAATAACCTTGCATGAAAACTGTTTTTAGGAAATCACAGATAAATTATAATGTTATTACCGATAACAATTTTAACAGATTGTGAGGAGCGTTGATTCAAATGTATAAGATATTTAAAGCAAAATTAGAGAATTACCCTATTAAAAGAAAAATAGGCATAGGATTCTCGTTGATTATTGCACTAACAATTCTTTGCGTCATCACAACATTGATAAGTTTAAGAAGTGTAGCAAATAAAACTAACACTTTATATAATGGGCCATATAATGTTACTAACATGATATGGGATATGAGAAATGACTTTATGATAATGGATAAAAATATGTATGAGGCTATGTTAGAAACAGATCCGCAAAAGATAAAAGATAATGTGGCAAATGCGAATGATGAAGCTGAAAAAATTAATGGCAAAGTAGAGAGTCTCAGAAATTTGTTTTCTGAGCAAAAAAAGTTAATAGATTCATTTGAAGTATATATGAGTGCCTCACAAGCATATAGGGATAAGATAAGTGAAGCTCTTCTAGAAAAAAACAATAATCAGGCAATAAGCATGATGAAAGGTACATACAAGCAAAATATTGATGGTGCTTTAGATTGCTTAACTAATATTTCAAAGATTTCAGAGGAAACAGCAAGCGAATTTGTTAGTCAAACGAACCAATATAAAAATGTGGTTTTCATAATAGATATATTAATGATAATATTCATACTTGGAACAGCAATTTTAGTAGCTAAAATAATGCAAGAAATTATAATTAAAGGTATATATCATGTTATGAAGATATCCGCGGATATATCTCAAGGAAATCTAAAAGATGATGATACTTTTGTGTCAGAAGATGAACTTGGAATTATGGTTAAAAATTTAAATGAAACTGTGAAAACACTAAAATCATATATCATAGATTTATCTTCGATCTTAGAAAATATATCAGATGGAAAATTAGATATTGATATTGAAATGGAGTATAAAGGTGATTTTATACCAATGAGAGATTCATTAGAAAAAATTATTTACAGATTAAATGATATTTTTAACAATATCAATACTGCTGTAAATTTGGTTGCAAGTACTTCTATGAGCATTGCATTAACGACTCAAACTCTTTCAGAAGGATCTATAGAACAAGCCAATGTTATAGAAAAGTTAGCTTTTAGCTTTAATGAAATATTAGATAAAGCAAGAAAAAATGAACAAAATGCAGAGCAAGCAAATAATTTTTCTAGTACGACTAAAGAGATAGTGGCTGAAGGTAGTAAGAGAATGAATACACTAATGAGGTCAATGGAAGAAGTGAATAAATCATCTAGGGAAATAGCTAATATAATAAATACTATTGAGGATATTTCAAAACAAACAAATCTTCTTGCATTAAATGCCGCGATAGAAGCCGCAAGAGCAGGTGAAGCAGGTAAAGGTTTTGCGGTTGTTGCAAATGAAGTTAAGATATTAGCAGAAAAATCTTCAGAAGCAGTTAAAAATACAACGCAAATAATTGGAAAATCCATAAAGGCTGTAGATGAAGAAACTAGTTTAGCGCAAGAAACCGTTGAATCATTACAAAATATAGTCACCAATATTGAACAAACAACTAATTTAGTTAAAGAAATTTCAATATCTTCTGAGAATCAAACCTTAGAAATAAGTGAGATTACTAGTGGGTTAGACAGAATATCTACTGTGGTTCAGATGAATTCAAATACATCTCAAAAAGTTGCAGCAGAAATCCAAGAGTTAGCATCTCAATCACAACTATTAAAAGAGCAATTGGATAGATTTAGTTTAAAGAATTAGAAATAGAAAAATGTCTTTAATAATCATAATTTTATTGCAAGAAAGATAAATTTATACATAAAAAATACATTTTCAATATTTAGGAAAGATATTAAATTAGACTTGAAGGCAGTAAGTTTTTGATATATAATGAAAAAAACATATAATTTACCATTAAAACTAAACGTTTCGCTTTTAAAAAGTGTAATAAGAAAAAACGCTTAGAAACTTAAAGCTCATTATGTAATTCTTAAATGTAAATTAGAAATATTAATATAAAAAATTGTACATATTCAAATTAAGAGGAGGAGTAAAAATGATATTATCAACTAGAGAAATGTTAAAAAAAGCACAAAAGGATGGGTATGCAGTACCTGCTTTTAATATTCATAATTTAGAGACGCTACAAGTTGTAGTAGAAACAGCACACGAAATGAGATCTCCTGTAATTATAGCTGGAACACCTTCAACAATTACAGATTATGCAGGGCCAGATTATATAAAAGCGATGGCAGAAGTTGCAGCAGGGAAATATGATATTCCAATAGCTATTCATTTAGACCATTTTGAAGACGTTAATGAAATCAAAAAAGATATAGATATTGGCTTTAGATCATGTATGATTGATGCTTCAAAACATGAATTTGAAGAAAATATTGCAATTGTAAAAGAGGTAGTAGACTATGCTCATAAATTTGATACAACTGTTGAAGCTGAACTAGGAAAATTAGGCGGAAGAGAAGATGATTTAGTCGTAGATGAGAAAGATACTATGTATACAAATCCTGATGATGCAGCGAAGTTTGTAGAGAGAACTGGAGTAGATTCTTTAGCTGTTGCAATAGGAACAGCACATGGATTATACAAAGGAGAAGCAAAACTTGATTTTGAAAGGTTAAAGGAAATTAGAAATAAGGTAAGTGTTCCACTAGTACTTCATGGAGCATCTGATGTACCGGACGAGCTTGTTAAAAAAGCTATTTCACTTGGAATATGCAAAGTAAATGTTGCTACAGACTTAAAGATTCCATTTTCAAGTGCTGTAAAAGAGTTTTTTGAGGTACACCCAGAGGAAAGTGATCCAAGAAAATATATGACTCCAGGCAAAGAAGCTATGAAAAAGATAGTGAAGCATAAGATTGAAGTTTGTGGTAGCGCAAATAGATATTAATTTCTGTTTTATAAGAAATAGAAAATTAATACAAGATGGAGGAGAAAAAAGATGATATTAGTTATAAACCTTAATGCCTCTGTAGATAAGAGATATGAAATAGATGATATAAAAAAAGGACAAGTAATGAGGGCAAGGTATGTAGAAAATACACCAGGAGGAAAGGGCTTACATGTAGCTAATGTAGCAACTATCTTAAAAGAAGATTGTATAGCAACAGGTTTACTTGGAGGTAAATCTGGTGAGTTTATAGAAGAAAGTCTTAAGAACTATGGAATAAAACAAGATTTTGTAAAAATAAGTGGAGAAACTAGATCTTGTTTAGCATTTATTACTGATGATAATGTTCAGACAGAAATACTCGAACCAGGACCAGAAGTAAGTGAAATTGAACAACAAAATTTCTTAGATAAATATATAGACTTGATTGAAAAAGCGAGTGTTGTTGTAGCCTCTGGAAGTGTTCCTAAAAATGTGCCTAAGATTTTCTATAGGAAATTAGTGGAGATGGCTAATTCTCAAGGTAAGAAATTTTTATTAGATACAAGTGGTGATCTTTTAAGAGAAGGTATTGAAGGCAAACCATACTTTATTAAACCTAATAAAGATGAAATAGAAGCGCTAACTGGAAGAAAAATTAAGTCTGTAGAAGATGCCATAAGGGAAATAAAGGAGTTTCAAGCTAAAGGAATACCACTTGTAGCTATATCCTTAGGAAAAGACGGTTCAATAGCTGGATTTGAAGGAAAGTATTATAAAGTAAATGTGCCAAAGATTGAGGCTGTAAACCCTGTAGGTTCAGGCGATTCTTATGTTGCAGGAATAGCAGTGGCACTACAAAGAAAATATAATATTAAAGATACTTTGAAATTTGCTTCAGCTTGTGGAACGGCAAATGCTATGGAAAAAGAAACAGGATTTGTAAGTGAATCTATAGTAAACGAACTTTTTAATAAGGTAACAGTTGAAGAAATTTAGATAAGACCTACGTATGATATCCCCCTTAAGTTAATATATAGATGTGAGAGTTAGGGAGACTTAATAACCTAACTCTCATAATTTTTACTAAATATATCATAAGTTTAATATCTATGAAAGGATGATTTATATGATTTATTCGATAGAAAATTCAAAAATA
This sequence comes from uncultured Clostridium sp., assembly GCA_963524945.1. GTDB lineage: Bacteria > Bacillota > Clostridia > Clostridiales > Clostridiaceae > Clostridium. Next base: position 60,182 of record CAURJV010000014.1, on the reverse strand, counting down.
AAAATTACAGCAAGTACTCATGGTGCAGAGTTACATTCGATAACAGGACAAAAAGAAGGCACAGAATATCTTTGGAATGGAGATGCGAAATACTGGAAATATCATGCACCACATTTGTTTCCTATAGTTGGGAAGGTGGTTGATTCTAAACTTAGAATTGATGGAATTCAATATGAAATACCCGCACATGGACTTGCTAGAATATCTGAATTTACCTTATTAATAGAAAGTAATAATTCACTAACTTTTGGATTAAATTACTCAGAGGACACATTAAAAATTTATCCTTATAGGTTTTCTTTATTTGTAACATATACATTAGAAGAAAATTCTATTATAGTTACATATAAAGTAATAAATTTAGATGATAGGGATATAGTATTCTCAATTGGCGCTCATCCAGCATTTATGTGTCCTATAGAGAAAGGTGAAGAATTAGAGGAGTGTTATCTACAATTTAATAAAAAAGAGACAAGTTCTATTATTGAGGTAACTAAGGATACATATCTTTCGCGTAAAAGGATAGAATGTCTTAGAGATACTGATACATTACCACTTTCTAGCGAACTCTTTAAAGATGGAGTCTTAGTATTTGATGATTTGAAATCTGATAAAATATCATTGAAATCAAAAAATCATGACAAGTCTTTAAGTATAGAATTTAAAGGCTTTCCGCACTTAGGAATTTGGGCACCTGAAACTGGTGCACCATTTCTATGTATAGAACCATGGTTTGGGCATGCTGATTATGAAGATTTTGCAGGTGAATTTAGGGATAAAGAGGGTACGGTCTCGCTATCGACTGATAAAGTATTTGAGTGTAGTTATAAGATATCTATTGAGGAATAGTATAAATTTAAGTCAATTCCTATAGAGATAATATTTAAGGCAATAAACATCGATAAAATGTTTATTGCCTTTCTTCACGTGGCACTATATTAATTATATATAACTCCGTCTGTACCTATGATGGTCATAGATATCATTAATTTATTAATTTCAATTGCTCTCTATAGTCAGATGGGCTCATGCCGGTAATTTGTTTAAAAGTTTTACTAAAGTGGAATTGATCTGGATAGCCAACTTTTTCACCAACTATGCTAATTGGTAAAGAAAAATTCCATAATAATTGTTTTGAAATATTAATACGATACTCTTTAATAAATTTTGAAGGAGTCATATTCATGTATTTAGTGAATATTTTTGTTAAGTAAGAAATTGAAAATCCAAAATGTGATGCAAGTGCGGCTAGATCGATTGTTTCATGGTAATTATTTTTTATATATTCAGTCACAAGCTCCACGATTTCATTAGGTTTTTTGTAAGAAAACTCATCAACTTTAAAATCATTTTGATTTGCCAGAAGATTTTTTTCTATTGTATCTAAGGTTGTAGTTAATTCCCCAAGATTAATAGGTTTCAATAAATAGTCGGACACCCCATATCTTATGGCAGTTTTAGCATAGGAAAAATCACTATGTCCACTAATTATTACACAATGGATAAAAGGATATTTTTCGAAAATAAACTTGGAGAGTTCAAGGCCATCCATTACTGGCATGCAAATATCAGTGAGTACAATGTTTGGAAGAAAGGATTCTATTAGTTCTAATGCTTCTTTGCCATTACTAGCAGTTCCTACGACTTCAAAGTTCTCATTAGCTCTACATATGTTTTTAATTATGTTTTTAGCAATTAATCTCTCATCCTCAACAACAATAGCAGAAAAAGTAATCTTATTTGTCATAATTTAATCCCTCCCATAATAACAGTCGCCCCATTTGGAGTGTTATTGATTAATCTAAAAATTTGTTTTCCATTGTATAAAATTTTAAAGCGAATATAAATATTCATAAGACCCATTCCGTTTAATTCTAAGTTTGGAAGAACTCCATTTGCGTTGATTGAATCTATCTTTTCTTGCAATTGTTTTAAATTGTCTTCTGCAAATCCACTTCCGCTATCTTTAATTTGCATTTCCCAGTGAGTATCAGTTACATAACCTGTAATATCAATATGCCAAGGTAGCTCAGTTTTTGTAGTGAATTTTACTGCATTTTCTACAATGAGCTGCAAACAAAGTTTTGGGATTTTAATGTTTTGCATCTCATCAGGAATATTTAGGGTATATGTTAAATCGTTATCATAGCGAATCTGCATACACTGGAGATAATCAATGGTATGAGCTATTTCATCGGTTAAACTAACTAATTGTTCACTGTCTGATGAAATATATCTTAATATTCTTGAAATGCTTTGGCACATTATTATTATTTCTTCATTCATTTGTTCATCAGCCATAGCTTGGATGGTTGACAGGGCATTGTATAGAAAATGTGGATTCATCTGTGATTGAAGAGCCAACATTTTTGACTGCATTTCACGATTTTGAAGAATTAATTCATTTGTCATTGCTATTTTTGCTTTTTGCTGCATTTTTAAAAAGGCTTTGAATAAAGTATTTAATTCAGTAATATGTGTATCTATTTCTTTAAAATTAGTAGATGCATCGTCAGTTATTTGAAAACCTCTAACTTGATTATATATTTTATTCAATGGGGTGGTAATAATTTTTGCAATAAAATAAGATAATGTTGCAGTAGCAAAGGTAATTAATAACGATAGCACTACATTTGTTTTGATATATTCATAAATAGGAGACATGAGTTTTGAGTTGTCTATTGTTGCCACAATAGTGAAATCACTATATGAAGAGGTATCAAATAATACATATTCATTTTTATATTTAAATAAATTATTGCTTATATTTTTATCGACATTAGTAGATATAAGATTATAATAATTAGTTGTAGATGAACTTTGATTTATAGGATATATTGGTTGTCCATTTTTATAATAAATATAAACATTACTGCCATAAGCATTATTAAAATCTTTAATAATAGTAAAAATATTTTTAAATGACTTTTTAACTTCAATAATTCCTTGTGGAACATTAAGAGTATTATAGTAAACGCGATATAATGAAAGGAAATACTGACCTTCCTCATAAGGTGAATATTTGCCTAGTCGATCATCTTTATTAAAGTAAATAACCTTACCGCCTTTAGAAGATAAAACATCATCATACCATGCTTTGTTATTCACTGAAATATAGGAAGAGGAATTATCTAAACCAACTCCTAATTCAAGATTATGCAAATCATAAAGATAAATCTGATCTATAGGATGGTTAGGTCCCATCATTGTGACCAATAAATCATATAAAATTTTTGTGTTCTGAATATTATCAATTTTTTGGTGTTCAGATAGATTAGACAAAGATTCAGAATTATAATTTATATATTTAATAAAATGATCCTTGATTAAATTAGAATAGATGATATTTTGAGATAGAGTATCTAAAGAATTAATCTCTACATCTAAATTATTATTAATATTTTTTATATTGCTATTAAGAGTTGTAAGAGCATTTGTTTTAATTTTAGTAGATTCATTCATTACAAAATAAAACATAAGAAAATTAAAGATAATTATAAATAATATGGTATATGGGATAAAGAGAGTTTTTAATATGCTACGTTGTTTCAAAAGTTTCATGCGAAATCAATCCTTACAATAAATAATTTAGTCAAAAATATACATGGAATAGGAGAGATATGAACATTCAAAATCAGCTTAGTACAGATATATAATATAACCATAGCAACAAATAGTCAATAATATATAAATTGGGAGGAATTATTATGAAACATTTTAAAAAGTTATTGTCAGTTGTGACTTTAGCCGGATTAACTATGTCATTAGTAAGCTGTGGTAATAGTACTAGCACTACAGAATCTAGTTCAAAGAACAATGACGTTACTATTTCTTTTATGGCAAGTCAGGATTGGATTCAAGATGCTGAATTGAATTTAGCAAAAAAATTTACTGAGAAAACAGGAATCAAAATCGATTATCAAATTGTCCCATCAGATCAATATAATAACTTGTTAATGACAAAATTAAATTCTGGAGAAGCTACTGATATTTTTGCTGTGAATGCTGGAAGGTTTGATTTAGAAACACAAGTTAATGCAGAAAAAAATGCGTTGGATTTAACAAATGCATCTTGGGCAAAAAATATAGATAAAGAAGTTGCTAATGAGCTGACTGTAAACGGTAAACTATATGGAGAACCAATTCAAGATGTATCATCTGTCTGGGCAATTGGTTATAATAAAAAGATTTTCAAACAATTAAACTTACAAATTCCTAAGAATTATCAAGAATTTAAAAACATATGTGAGAAAATAAAGGCATCTGGTGTTACTCCTATTTATGAAAGCGTTTCAGATGGATGGCATCACACATTATGGTTCCCAGAAATAGCTTTAGCAGCGGATACAGCAGATTCAGGATTAGTAGATAAATTGAATAATAATACTGAAAAGTTGGAAGGAAATAAAACATTTGAAACTATTTTAGGACAAGTTAATGAAATGGTGAAACTAGGATATTGGGGAGACAATTATATGTCTAACAAATATGCTGATGCTCCAAAAAATATTGCTTCAGGGCAATTTGCAATGACAATCGCTAACCAAGGTTTTGGTGCAGAAGTCAATAAAGCGGATTCTAGTTTTAGTGTAGATGATATTGGATATTTTGTGATTCCTTTAGCAGATAATCAAATATTAAATATTAATCCAGTAGGACCATCAAGACTTATATATTCGAAATCTAAACATGCAAAAGAAGCACAAGAATATTTAGATTTTCTTGCATCAGATGAAAGTCTTACTTATCTAACTGAAAACGTTTCTAAATTTAATAAGCTTCCATATAGCAATGCTCCAGTTAAATATACTGATACAGTTAAAGAATTTTATAAATCATATCCTAAGAATGCAGTTGTATTACAATCTGCAGTCAAGTATATAAATCCTCAATGGATGGAAATAGGTAAAGATATGTCTGCAATGTTAGTTGGAGAGATGGGGCCAGAAGAACTTCTAAAAAATATTGATAAAAATAGAGGAGATCAGGCAAAAGCTGCCGGAGATAAGGATTGGAAATAAAATTCTAAATTATGTAACCAGATATACTTGTCTGGTTACAGTACTATAAAAATAAGGAGAAGTGTAAATGAATAAGAAAAAAATATATCCGAGTTACTTTATATGGGGAGCACTTATAATTTATGGAGTCTTATTTGTAATTCCGGGAATTATTGGCATTGCATATTCCTTTACAGACTGGTCAGCTTACAGTGATAAAATAAATTTTGTTGGATTTGATAATTTCAAAGTAATATTTTCAGGTAATGAGAATTATATGAAAATTTTAGGTAATACCTTGTGGTTTACAATAATTACAACAATATTAAAAAATGCGATAGGATTGTTATTGGCAGTATTGCTAACAAAATCTATAAAATTCTTGAATTTTCACAGAGGGGTTATGTTTATGCCATCTGTGTTATCTACATTAATTATTGGTATGATTTTTACATCAATTCTTGATCCTAAGATAGGAATTCTAAACGTTTTTCTTAGAGGCATTGGTTTAGATACATTAGCAAAACAGTGGCTTACTTCACCACAATTTGCTTTTGGATCTGTAGTTGCAGTTGATGTTTGGAGAGGGATTGGATACATTATGACTATTTTTATAGCTGGTATTTTATCTATCTCTAGTGAATATTATGAAGCGGCTAATATTGATGGAGCAACAGGACTACAAAAATTTCGATTTATTACATTTCCGTTAATACTCCCAACATTAGCTACTACTACAGTATTAAATGTAATTTATGGATTGAAAGTATTCGATATGATTTACGTATTAACAAATGGTGGCCCAGGAAAATCTACAACGGAAGTATTGTATACAATAGTATTTAAAAAATTTGGTATGGGTCAGTATGCTATTGGTACCGCATTATCATCTGTTATGTTTGTAATCATGGTGTTTATTGGAGTCTTTATGATTAAAATAATGACTAAAAATGAGGTGATGGAATAATGAGAATAAAAAAAACATTACAAAATATATTTTCTAATGGAATTGCATGGGTTATAACGATTATATCTCTTATACCATTAGTGTTAATCCTATTTAATGCTCTTAAAACTAGCAAAGCAGCTTCAGATATGAATCTGAAACTTCCTACATTTCCAATACCAGTTGAAAATTTTTCGACAGTAATAGAAAGAGGAAAACTTGCAACATCTTTTATTAATAGTTGTGTTTATTCTATAGGAAGTGTAATCTTATGTGCCATTTTAGCAGCAGCAGCTTCCTATGTATTATGTAGAAATAAAACAAAATTAAATCGCATCATTTACATGTTTATTATATTAGGAATTACAATGCCTATAAATTATGTAGCATTAATGAAGGTAATGTCTGCGTTACACTTAATGAACTCAATGCTTGGAATAGTTCTACTATATACTGCAATGCAGCTTCCGTTTTCGGTGTTTCTCCTTCATGGGTTTATAGCAAGAATTCCAGTGGAATTAGATGAAGCAGCTGTAATTGATGGATGTTCTCCAATTAGAATATTTATCTATATTATCTTTCCACTATTAAAACCAGCGTTAGCAACAGTTGTAGTTCTTACTTTTTTAAATACATGGAATGAATTTGTATCTCCATTATACTTTTTAAGTAGTTCTTCAAAATGGCCAATGACTCTTTCAGTATATAATTTCTTTGGAATGTATTTTAAAGATTGGAATTTAGTTTGTTCAGATATTATGCTAACTAGTTTGCCAGTTATTGTAGTTTATTTATTAGGTCAAAAATATATCGTTTCAGGAATGACAGCTGGAGCAGTTAAAGGTTAATGAGGGCGGTGATTAAATGGAGATTTTAGGATATCATAAGGATGGCAGAATAGTAAATTTGAAATTAGAAGACGGAATAATTCAGTTATCTGCTGCGGGTAAAGAAATTATTAGATGTACTTATACAAAAGAAAAAAATATAAAGAATTCATCAGTTATTGGAATTAATCATGAAATAGAGAAATTAAATGAATTTGTTGTGGAAGAGACACAAGATAGTATTATTTTAAGAACTGGATCAGTTACTTTAACTGTTAATAAGAAGACAGGACAATTTGTATGGAAAAATGGTAAGAATAATGAAATATTGCTGCAAGAAAGAGATAAGGAACTTGTTTCAATCCCGGTTGAAAAATATTCTACAAATGGTGAAAAAGCTATAATTAAAAGAGTAAAAACCGTTGATGGAGAAAGAAGCTTTGTTGAAAATTTAAAACCATATATTGATAGAATGGCATATAGAGCAAAATTATCCTTTGAGTGGCAAGAAAAAGAAGCAATACATGGATTAGGGCAAGGAGAAGAAGGAATCTATAACTATAGAGGGAACTCTCAATACTTATATCAGCACAATATGAGAACTCCGTTTCCATGTTTGGTATCAAATAAAAATTATGGTATTTTATTTGATTGTGGATCATTGATGACTTTTAATGATGATTCAAGAGGAGCGTATGTTTATTTAGATGTAGTAGAGCAATTAGATTACTATTTTGTTTTTGGTGAAAAGCTCGACGATATTGTGGGAGGTTTTAGAAAAATAACAGGGCGAGCTGCAATGCTGCCAAAATGGGCGCTTGGTTATATTCAGTCGAAAGAAACATATAGAAACCAAGAAGAATTAGTTGAAGTAGTTAAGGAGTATAGAAAAAGAAATGTACCGATAGATTGTATTGTACAAGATTGGCATACTTGGGAAGAAGGTTTGTGGGGGAATAAGCGATTAGATAAAAATAGATATCCTGATATAGGTAAAGCAAATAAAGAAATTCACGATTTAAATGCTCATACTATGGTTTCTATTTGGCCAAATATGAATGTAGGTGGAGAGGATTATGAAGAATTTTTACAAGCTGAATATTTATTAGGAGACAATTCTACATATGATGCTTTTAATGAAGATGCTAGAAAAATGTACTGGGAACAAGCAGAGAAAGAGTTATACAAGGGAGGCTTTGATGCTTGGTGGTGTGATTCAACGGAACCATTTAGTGGACCAGATTGGAATGGAGAAAAAATTAGAGAACCTTGGGAACGATTTATGTTAGTGGGAAATGAGCATAAAAAGTTTTTAGACCCAGCTAAAGCTAATTTATTTGCATTAATGCATGAGAAAGGCATTTTTGAAAATCAAAGAAAGGTATCGCCTGATAAAAGAGTTCTTAATCTGGCAAGGTCTGGTTATATTGGCTCTCAAAAATATGGCGTTGTTTTGTGGTCAGGTGATACTAATGCAACCTGGGGAACTTTTAGAAAACAAATTACAGAAGGTTTGAATTTATGTTTGAGCGGTTTACCTTATTGGACATTAGATATTGGAGCATTTTTTACAGTAGGAAGTGAATGGAGAAACAGAGGATGCGGTTGCAACAATAATCCGAACCCACTTTGGTTTTGGCAGGGAGATTATAATGAGGGTGTAAATGATTCTGCTTATCGTGAATTATACGTGAGATGGCTTCAATATGGTGCATTTTTACCAATGTTCCGCTCTCACGGAACAGATACCCCAAGAGAAATATGGAACTTTGGAGAAAAGGGAGAAATGTTTTACGATGCCATTGAAAAGTTTATAAATTTAAGATATAGCTTAATTCCATATTTCTATTCTTTGGCTGGTAAAGTAACACAAAATCATTATACTATGCTTCGAAGTCTTTTGTTTGATTTTAGTAATGACGAAATAGCAACAGAAATCAGTGACGAATTTATGTGTGGAGATTCTATATTAGTATGTCCTGTTACAAATCCGATGTATTATGAGCCAAATAGTAAGTCAATTGACGAACCTAAAATAAGAAAATGTTATTTGCCAAAAGGAGCTGACTGGTATGATTTTTGGACGAAAGAACGATTAAGTGGGGGGAGCTATGTGGTTGTGGACGCTCCAATAGATAAGATTCCATTATTTATACGAGCAGGTTCTATTATTCCAATTGAAGAAGGGTTACAATATGCGGAGCAAGTGAGTGATAAACCATTTCAAATTCATATTTATCCTGGGGATGATTGTGAATTTGAATTTTATGAAGATAGTGGTGACGGTTATGAGTATGAGAAAGGAATTTATAATAAGATTTTAATGAAATGGGAAGATAAAGAAAGTAAATTTACTATTGGAAAAGCAGATTATGATTTCCAACAATCTATTAAAAATCGTTCTTGTACAATTTTTGTAAATGACAAGAGGATAGATTTTATTTATCGAGGTGAACCACTGACTTTTGTTATAAAATAATAAAGAATATCATATAGAGAGCCAATTTCATATTTAAACCCTCTTATTTTTTATATAATACTCTTATAAATTTACTATAAAAAATCTCAAACCTATTGGGTTTGGGATTTTTTTTTATTCTTAAGGAAATTATAATGCAATTAAATCTGGGGATAACTTTTATAGTAGTCTATTTTACTAGGGGAATTACTATAAAAGAATAAAAAAATAAATCATATTCGCCTGCCAAATTTTTCTCACATGCGTTCGAAAAGGCAGATGCGTGAAAAAAATCTACACATATGAAAAGAGTGCGAAGCACAATACGGAACTTAACCACAGTCGCTTGTGATTTTTTTATTCTCAATAAATTTATAATAAAATCAAATTTATGAATAGTTTATGGAATAATGTTACTTATAAAGTTGTATTTGGAAAGGAAATAAAAAAGGAATTTGATAATTAATGACGAAATCAAGGAGTATAGAGTTAATATTATTTAACACCTAGAGAAGGTTAAAATTTTTTAGATGGCAGGAGGGGGATAAGTATGAAATTTAATTCAATAAAGTTTAAATTGATTCTATTTATTTTTGGACTAACAATTTTACTGTTTAGTGCTAATATAGCTATCAGTACAATCAGCTTTAATTCTTATTCAGATCATAACAATAAGACGGAAGTAATGAATGCTAATGAAACAATAAGCGAAAAAATTAAGGAATTGAAAAATGAGTCTTTAAGTATTGGAAGTCAATTGGCCTTAAATCCTAGAATAATAAAGGGAATTGAAAATAAAGATAGTCAGGAGATTTTTAATGATTTAAAAGATATATTAAAAGATCTAGATGTAGAATTTGTTACAATAACTGATGAAAAAGGTAATGTAATTGTAAGATCTTATGAACCAGATAAAAAGGGAGATAGTATTTTAAATCAGGCAAATGTAAGAAATGCTCTTGCTGGTAAATTAAACTCCCAAGTTGAAAGTGGAACTCAGATTAAACTTGCAGCTAGAGCAGGTGCGCCAGTAAAGAACGAAAATGGAGATATTATTGGAGTTGTGTCTGTAGGATATAGATTAGATTCTAATAATCTAGTAGATTATGTTAAAAGTAAATTCGGGTGCGATGCCACTATTTTTATGGGAGATGTAAGAGTTGCAACAAGTATAATGAAAGATGGCGAAAGAGTTGTTGGAACTAAACTTGATGAAAAAATTGCAAAAGTTGTTTTAAGTAATAATGCATATTCTGGGGAGGCCAATGTTTTAGGAAGTAAATTTGATGCTTACTATTCGCCAATTACTGGAGATAACAATGAGGCGGCTGGAGTTATATTTACAGGTAAAAGTAAAGCTGAAAGTCAGCTATTTATAAAAAAATTTGTTATAAATAATATTATATCTTCTATTATCGTGTTAATATTGGTTGGGATAGCAATATATTTATACATAGATAAAAAGGTATCAAAACCATTAGCAAGTGCAGTGACGCACTTTAAACACTTATCAGAAGGTGATTTTACTAAAAAAACATTAGAAAAAGATTTAAAACGCAAAGATGAAATTGGAGATATGTCCAGAGGAATTGAGCATATGAGACAGGATTTAATAAATTTAATTAAGAAAATAATGAACAATTCACAAGATATGAGTGCAGCGAGTGAAGAATTATTTGCCACAGTTGAAGAATTTTCAGCAATGTCTCAAAATATTAATTCTGGAATTGGTAATATTAATTTTGGTATTCAAGAAACTAGCTCAGCGGCAGAAGAAATAAACGCTTCAGTAGAAGAAGTTGAGGCAAGTATTAATGTATTAACTAATAAGGCAGTAGAAGGAAGTAATAATGCAAGTGCTGCAAAAACTAGAGTAGAAGATATGCAAAATAGATCTTTGGAATCCATTAAAGAAATAGAAGTGGTGTTTAGTGAAAAAGAAGAAAAAATACTTCAAGCAATAAAAGAAGGACAAGTAGTAGAAAATATAAAAGTTATGGCGGATACTATTGCAGAGATATCAGAGCAGACAAATCTATTAGCACTAAATGCAGCGATAGAGGCGGCAAGGGCTGGTGAACATGGAAAAGGATTCTCAGTAGTTGCTGAAGAAGTAAGAAGGCTTGCAGAACAATCTTCAGATGCTGTAGAATCTATAAAAAGTACAATTTTAAAAGTTCAAGATGCATTTAGAAATCTTTCAAACAATAGTGATGAGGTACTAACTTTCATGAAGGAAAGAGTAAATCCTAAGTTTCAAGATATGATTGAAATTGGAAAAGAAAATCATAAGGATGCAGAATTTGTAAGTAAAATGTCAAATGAAATAGCTGAAATGACTAAAGAAATTTCGATTACAATGGAACAGGTTACTAAAGCAGTGGAGAGCATGGCTGATACAGCACAAAAATCTTCACAAGAAACTGATGAAATAGTAAACAATATTGATGAAGTTAATAGAGCAACAGATGAGATAGCAAAAACGGCTCAAGAGCAGACACGTCTTGCTCAGGATTTAAATGAAATGATACAGAAGTTTCAAGTTTAGTATAAGGCACAATGTAAATATAGATATACAAATTACAACTTAAAAATTAAAATAATTAAAGAGAATCAAACTCAGATTGAGGTGATTCTCTTTTTTATCCCATTAAAGTAAATTAGTTTCATTATATTGGAATAAATAAGCATAAATTAAATACTAAAAGAAACAGTTAAAGACCTATTTTGTTATTAATCTTTAAGTATTAGATTTTTACTATTTTGGGAAGTATTCTCTTAAGTATACATAAATGGAATACTTCATATTACTCGAAACCGTCATCTGTTTTAGTGCTAAAGTATTTTACATATCACTTCCGTTGAAAAATTCAAAATTATCGGCTAACAATTTCATTATTTTTGTGAAAATATTTTCGAAAATATACAGTTCTGTGTAATCACATTCAGCCGCCACTACTACGGTTACTTTCTCCAAAATTTCCTTATGAAGTACTTCATGTATCTCTACTATCTGTTTTCCACTCGAAGTTAAAGAATAGTAAATCTCTTTGCGGTTATTGGAATATACTTCTTTTGACACTAATCCTTTCTCCAAAAGTTTTGAAAGCGCTTTTGTCATTCCACCTGGTGTCATAGAGTGACTTTTAGCAAGTTGTGAACCAGTCATTGATCCACTTTTATTAAGTGTTTGCAATATGTGACATTCAGTCAAAGTGGGATGAATGTTTTGGAGTTCAACTGGTAGATAATCAGTTATATTTTTGTCAAACATATTTTGTACAAGACTTTCTGCGCTATTCAAAATTTTCGAAAGATTCTCCATTTGTTCCATAATAGAAACGATTTTCTCTATTTTTTCACCTTGTATTATTGAGTTTTCCATGATTCCCTCCTAAAAATTCGGCCTTTGAGATTTAAAATTTTTTTATTGCTTAATTATCAGTTTAACATATTGAATATTAAGTTTGCACAGACGTCATCTATGACAACGAATGAGTTACTGTTATATCAATATTAGTAACTTTATATTACTTAAAATACACAAAAAAAGCAAATTATTATTGACTAGGAAATAATATATGCAAATAATATTTGACAAGGAAATTATATGTGTATATAATTATTAACAAGGAAATAATATTGTATTCCTTAAATGGAATATTATCTTTAATATAAGGAGAATGGTGATGGAAAAATGTTTTACAAATATAACAGATGATCTAAAAGATTTTATATTAAGTCAAAAGATGTTCTTTGTGGGAACTGCGCCAAATACTGAAGATAAAGTGCATATTTCTCCAAAAGGTTATGACACTTTAAAAATTATTAATGAGAATAAGATTTTATACCTTGATTTTTTTGGTAGTGAAAATGATACAGCGCGGCATCTCAATCAAAGCAGAAAGATAACATTGATGTGGTATAGTTTTGATTCTGAGCAATGTATTTTAAGGGCCTTTGGCAATGGAAAAGTGATTTCAAAAGGTACTGATGATTTTAATAGGTTATTAAAGCAACATTTTAATACGTATAATGAGAAAGAAACAAGACAAATTTTTGAGATTAAGATACACAAGCTAGTTACAACATGTGAAGTTGGGGTACCTATAATGAAATATGAAAAGGACAGAGATACATTGCATAAAGCTGCAGAAGTTATGTTTATAAAAAATCCCGCTGGAAAATTGTTATCAAAAATATTTGATTTCACGAATAGTAAAAAGATTAAATAAACAAAGAATTTAAGTGTATGACAGATTAGCTGGCATTGTCACAAGAATAACCTTCTTACCAGCTTGCAAAAGGCTTATTGTAGCGATGCTTCAAAAGTAGATTTAACATTTCTTTACTGCAAGCAAGAATTTTATGAAATTAGGTGATTTAGATGTTTGAGAAATTGAAGAGCAAAATGAAATTAAGACGTGGGAATTTAGAGATTGATACTAAAAAATGTACATATTGCGGAAATTGTCAGAAGAAATGTCCGGCCCACGCTATAATCGTATGTACATCAAGAAAGGAATGGCATGTTGACAATGAAAAATGCCTTCGTTGCGGTCGTTGTGTAAGAGTATGCCCAAATTCCGCTTTAAGTATAGTAAAAATGTTATAACAGACAAAGAGAGGTTATCGGTTTTTAGATGATAGTAAATAAACTTCTAAAATGGACAGAGTATTAAATTTATATAAGGAGAATAATGATGGGAAAATATTTTAAGAATATAACAGATGATCTAAAAAAATTTATATTGGATCAAAAAATGTTCTTTGTTGGAACTGCACCCGATACTGAAGAGGAAGTGTATATTTCGCCAAAAGGCTATGACACTTTAAAAATTATTGATACAAATAAAGTTATATATTTTGATTATTTAGATAGTGATAGTGAAAATGAAACAGTACGACATCTTAAAGAAAATGGGAAGATAACATTAATGTGGTGTGGTTTTGATTCTAAACCTCGCATTTTAAGAGCTTATGGTAATGGAAAAGTGATTTCAAAAGGTACTGATGACTTTAATATTTTACTAAACCAATATTTTAGTGGTTATGATGAAAAAATGGTGAAACAACTTTTTGAGATTCAGATAGAAAAAATAATGACAACATGTGGATTTGGAGTTCCAATAATGAAATGTGAAAAGGACTGAAATGCATAATAAAGCTGACCTAGAAGGTCAGCTTTGAATATTTAAATAGAAATTAAAATAATTTAAACATTAGGTTACATTTAAAAGAAAATATGGTTCTGATAAGGAAGGAGAGTATCTATGAAGCTAGTAGCAACAGTAGATTCAGAAGGATACACTATATGTCATGATATGACTCAGATTATTCCAGATATAATAAAAGATGTACGTTTTAAAAAGGGTCATATAATACTGAAAGAGGATATTCCTATATTGTTATCAATGGGAAAAGAGAATATTTATGTTTGGGAAAAAGATGATGCTGTGTACCATGAGGATGAGGCGGCCAAGGTTCTTAGAGATTTTTGTATAGGAAATAATATGCACGCGAATACCCCAAAAGAGGGGAAGATAGAGTTTATTTCGGATATAGATGGATTGTTTACAGTTGATATACCTAGATTAAATGAAGTCAATGATATAGATGAGATTATTCTCTCGACTCGCTATACAAATACATGGGTTCATAAAGACGATAAACTGGCTGCGACAAAAATAATACCTCTTTTTATAAAAAAAACAAAAATGGAGTATTTAGGTGAAATTTATGAAAATGGAAAACCAATAATTGATGTAAAGCCATTTGTACTTAAAACAGCAGGGCTGATTATTACAGGAAATGAAATAAAAAAAGGTGTGATTGAAGATAAATTTTCATCAGTAATTAAAGAGAAGCTGGCATGTTATGGTATTGAAGTTAAGGAGATAGTCTATCCGGGTGATGATGCAGATACTATTACACAATCAGCACTCCAGATGAAAGAAGCAGGAATAGAACTAATCATCTGTACTGGTGGAATGAGTGTAGATCCAGATGATCGAACGCCAGGAGCCATTAAGAATACAGGAGCAAATATTATATCTTATGGTGCTCCGGTGCTTCCTGGAGCCATGTCTTTATTAGGATATTTTGATGACGACACTCCGATTATGGGATTGCCTGGAGGCGTAGTAATTTCAAAAGTGTCTATTGTAGATGTAGTGCTCCCAAGAATCGCAGCAGGAGTTCCTATTTCCAGAAAAGATTTGAAAACTCTTGGACACGGAGGGTTATGTTCATGCTGATGAATGGTAATATACTGTTTTTTTACAAATAATTTGAAGTGGGTTGAAAGAAAAGAGGATGAATAAATGCAAATGAATCATTTTGATGGAAATGGCAACGCAATTATGGTTGATGTATCTGAAAAAAAACTATCTGTACGAATTGCAATTGCAAAAGGAAAAATATTTGTTGGACCACAGGTAATGAAGGCAATAAAGGAGAACACAACTAGTAAAGGTGATGTGCTAGGAGTTGCGCGTGTGGCAGGTATTATGGCAGTGAAAAGAACATCTGAAATGATACCAATGTGCCATCCTCTAAGTATAAGCAAATGCTCCGTTGACTTTAAAATATTAGAGGAGGAATTTAGTATATGTGCTGAGTGCACAGTTAAAGTTGAAGGGAAAACCGGAGTGGAAATGGAGGCTCTTCATGGAGTAAGTGTTGCGCTATTAACAATATATGATATGTGTAAGGCAATTGATAAGTCTATGCACATGGAGGAAATACATTTAGTTTCAAAAGAAGGTGGAAAGTCAGGAACTTTTTATTTTCAAAAAAATTAAATTATATTGCAAAGGAGGTAACTAATGAATGATCAATATGGAAGAAAGATAGATTATATGCGTGTTTCCGTAACAGATAGATGTAATTTACGTTGCTTTTATTGCATGCCGAACGGGATACAACTTGTGAAACACTCAGATATTTTGCCTTATGAAGAGTTGTTACGAATTTGTAAAGTAGCGATTCAACTGGGAATAAAGAAGTTTAAAGTAACTGGCGGAGAACCTTTAGTAAGAAAAGACTGCATTAAGTTTATTGGAAAATTAAAAGCACTTCCTACGGTAGAGCAAGTCACATTAACAACGAACGGTACATTGTTAGAAAGTTATTTTGATGAATTGTGCGAATCAGGAATTGATGCAATTAATATTAGCATAGATACAATGGATGGTGAATTATACAATCAGATTACTGGCAGTAGTAAATATGATGTTTCAAAAATAATAGATATGATACCTATTTTAATAGAGAGAGGTATACGTGTGAAGATTAATGCGGTTATTTTAGCTGAAACATTAGAAAATGCTTTTGCTTTAGCTTCAATAGCTGAACAGTATCAAGTAGACATTCGCTTTATTGAGTTAATGCCAATTGGTGAAGGTGAAAAAATAAAAAATGTATCTGCTAAGGAGTTGCTAAGAATAATTCAAAATAGGTATCCTGATTTACATAAAGTAAAGGAAAAAAGAGGTAATGGGCCTGCACATTATTATGGGGCGAAAAGCCTTCTTGGTTGCTTGGGAGTTATAGATGCAGTAAGTAACTCATTTTGTTCTAAATGTAACCGTGTGAGATTAACAAGTTCAGGTCAGTTAAAACCTTGTCTTTGTTATGATGATAGTGTAGATTTACGAAAGTTAATACGTGAAGGTGCATCAGATGACATGTTATTAGAGGTCATGGAAAACGCTATTTATCAAAAACCAAGACAGCATAAATTTATTGAAAAAAATGTTTCTGAAAATAAGCTAATGAGCCAGATTGGAGGATAATATATGGGAAAAGTAATAGCAATATGTACGAGTTCTGTGCGAGGTATTCAAAAAAAGAACGAAAATAATGGGTATTTTACAATGGATTGGGGGATTGAAGGAGATGCCCACGCTGGTAAATGGCACCGACAAGTCAGCTTAATCAGTGCAGAACAGGTGCGAAATTTCAATGAAAAAGGTGCTGATATAGGGCCTGGAGCTTTCGGAGAGAATCTTGTAGTAGAAGGTATTAATTTTCGTGCTTTACCTGTAGGGACGTTATTACGTAGTGGTGATGTTTTGCTAGAAATGACACAGATTGGAAAAGAGTGTCATACGCATTGTGCTATTTATCATAAAATGGGAGACTGTATAATGCCACGAGAGGGAGTGTTTGCACGTGTTCTAGAATCAGGACAAATTTCAGTTGGAGCTGAAATGGTAATAGAAGAGAGAAAGGAGCAAAGGTTATGGCAGGCAGCAGTAATAACTTTAAGCGATAAAGGCTCGAAGGGAGAGAGGGAAGATAAGAGCGGTCCTGCAATTGTGACGAGACTTACACAAAATGGTTATGATGTTGTGGAGCAAATTTTATTACCAGATGATATTAATGAATTACAGAAAGTACTAATCCGTCTCGCTGATCAGAGACAACTTGACTTAATTTTAACAACAGGAGGGACAGGCTTTGGGGTACGTGATATAACTCCAGAAGCCACAATTGCGGTCGCTAATCGTATTGCTCCTGGCATTTCCGAAGCAATACGTGCAGCTTCACTGAAAATAACTCGAAGGGCTATGTTATCTCGTGCAATCTCAGTTATACGGGGAAAGACGCTTATTATTAATCTACCAGGCAGTCCGAAAGCATGCATGGAAAGCATGGATGTTTTTCTGGATACAATTCCTCATGCAATGGGGTTATTGCGAAATGATATTATGGATTGTGCTCGTACATAATAAATTTTAAATGTATTGCGAGTATTGGTAAACCTAACATTTAAAAAGTATTTTAAAACGAAAAATAAAGGTTGCTTCTAGAAAGGTGCAGTCCCGTAAAAAGGGCTGTACCTTTTTATTAAGTGTGCCCAGCATGGGCAACAACTTGGCAGTGAAAGTCTGCTGTGGGTTTGGCAGTGGTATCCACTAGCCAATGGAAAGGGCGTCTGTTGTGAAACGGGGTCTGAAGGAAGCCCGAGGTAAACTCTTGGTCTGAGGGACACGAACTGCATATAAAGCTTACTAAGAACGGATAAGTTTGCTTAACCAAACGAAGTCTTACACTACCCAAAATTCTTAGGAGTAAATGTAGCAGATATATGAGAGGAAGGTTGTTGCTCTTACCTGGGGAGATCTGATAGATACATCGTTTGTGGAGATGAATTTTTTAAATGATAAACTATATAGTGATATGCAATTGAACTATCAGAAGTCAGCAGATATCATAGTACTTCGCTAAACGCGTTAGCGAAGGAAGGATTGAACTTTAAGGAGGTTTAGAAATTTGAAAGTTTCGAAAAATACTCAACAATTGCAGAAAACTAAATATTTAGGCTCTAGTGTGGAAAATAAAGTGGAACTTGAAGGTAAGCAAAGAGTGCATAGAGAATTTTCGGCAACTCCAAAGGGAAGAATCAATGAATTTGAATATGGCTCACTTGAGAGGATATTATCGAGGGAAAACCTAAACTTTTCTATTCAAAGGGCAAAAACATATATTGATGATGGATATAGATGGGTTGTAGATATAGACTTAGAGAAATTCTTTGATAAAGTAAATCATGATATATTAATGTACAAACTTTCAAAATATATCAAAGATAAGAGAGTTCTGAAATTAATCAGGAAATACTTGCAATCAGGAATTCTTATAAATGGTGTAGTTACAAAGAATGAAGACGGAACACCTCAAGGTGGCCCACTTAATCCACTTCTTTCTAATATAATGCTAGATGAACTAGATAAAGAAATAGAAAAAAGAGGACATAAATTCTGTCGCTACGCGGACGGCTGTAATATATATGTTAAAAGTGAAAGAGCAGGTAAGAGAGTAATGAATAGCATAACTACTTTCATAGAAGATAAGCTAAAACTTAAAGTAAACACAGATAAAAGTGCAGTTGCAAGACCTTAGAGAAGAAAGTATCTTGGATTTTCATTGTTTATGATGTTTGGAAAAGCTAACGCAAGGATATCAGAGCAATCAATTAAAAGATATAAAGATAAAATTCGAGAGGTATTATCTAGGTCAAAACCGATACCTTTGGCACAAAGAATAAATAAACTTAATCAAATAAACATTGGTTGGATTAATTATTATGGAATTGCAAAATGCAAAGGTTTATTGGAGCAAATAGATATTTGGATAAGGCGGAGATTGAGAATGTGCATATGGAAACAATGGAAAAAGGTTAAAACGAGATATCGAAACCTAAAGAAATTGGGAAGTACGCACTATCAAGCAATAAGACACACAAATACCCGTAAAGGATACTGGCGTGTCGCTAATAGTGCAATTCTTAGTACAACTCTAACCAATCAATTTATATCAGATTTAGGATTGAAAAGCCTAAAGAGTCAATATATTAAAATTCATCAAACTAAGGAACCGCCGTGCACCAGACCGGTACGCACGGTGGTGTGAGAGGTCGGAAGATAAAATAATTATTTTCTTCCTACTCGATTATTAAAGGAAACTAGTTTCATTCGCTTTATTATCAAACTATTAGATTTGGAAATATGCGGATCTACCAGTTGTATAGAAATTATTTATTGTGATCAAATATTTGTTCTCATTTAGCGAGCGGCTTGTATGATTAGTGTCATAAACTAAATATTGGAATATGAGTTTTTCTAAAAAAGATCTCATGGCGCCAGTAACTGAATGCAGATATATTTGAGAGCTTAAAATAATTGTATCCGAATTTGAAACTTTTTCAAGAATAGGTGTTAAATTACTTGTCATTAATTAGATGATCCATATAATAAATAAAAGATAACAATTAAGCGTTTGGTAAATCCGCTATTTTAAACCAATATGGATTTGAAACAATATTAAAAGAATGATACTATTGTATTTATAGTTAATTCATTATACAGGTTTAGTTAAATAAGTAGTAATTTGGTTGGTGATGATATGCAACAAAGGATTTCAATTATAGAAGATGATTTAGAAATTTGTAATCTACTTAAGGAATTTTTAAAGGAAAGTGGATATGAAATAAAGATATCTAATACTGGAATAGATGGTATGAGAGAATTAAGAACTTTAACGTATGATTTAGTTATTTTAGATTTAATGCTGCCATATAAAAGTGGAGATGAGATTTTGCGGGAACTGCGCAGCTTTTCTAATATACCTGTCATCGTATTATCTGCAAAGGATATGGTACATACAAAGGTAGATTTATTACGTTTAGGTGCCGATGATTATGTGACCAAGCCTTTTGATTTAAATGAAATATTAGCAAGAGTAGAGAGTAATTTAAGGCGCTGTAGTTCAGATTCAAATATAAAAAAATCAATTTTAACTTATAAAGATATTACATTATATGAAGAGGAAAAGAAAGTAATAGTAAACGGAAATACACTTGTATTAACTTCAAAGGAATATGGTATTTTATTTTTATTATTAAGTCATCCACAAAAAGTCTTTTCAAAGGCAAATTTATTTGAAAATATATGGAATGAAGAATATTTTAGTGAAGATAATACACTAAATGTCCATATAAGCAATATTAGAAATAAGCTTAAAAGCGCAAATTCCAATGAAGAATATATAGAAACTATATGGGGAATGGGTTATAAGTTAAAATAATAAATAAAAAGAAATATATAAGCAGGAGTAAAGCCTGCTTTTTTGTTATGGAGAAAATATTTAAGGTTTTCTTTAGAATTGATTTAAGATTTTCTTTAAGTACGATTTTTACAATGTAAATATGGAAAAGCAAAGGAGATGTAATTATGACTTATGTTTTAGAAACTAAAAATTTAAAAAAGAAATACAAAAATACACAAGCATTAGATGGTGTAGATATAAAATTAGACAAAGGTAATATTTATGGTTTTGTTGGACAAAATGGTGCGGGAAAAACAACATTAATAAGGCTTATCACTGGCTTATCATTTCCCACATCTGGTGAACTTTACTTATTTGGACAAACTGGAGAAAAGAAATTACAAGAACAAAGAAAGCGATTAGGTTGCATGGTAGAAACTCCTGCATTATATCCTAATATGACAGCATATCAAAATTTAGAGATTCAACGCATTCAAAGGGGAATTCCCGATAAAAGGGTTATTGAAGATACTTTAGAATTAGTTGGATTAAAAGATACAGGAAAAAAGAAAGCAAAGGATTTTTCTTTAGGAATGAAGCAGCGATTAGGAATTGCTCTAGCACTGATCAATGATCCAGAGTTTTTGATTTTAGATGAACCTGTAAATGGACTTGATCCTGTGGGAATTGTTGAAATAAGAGAACTTATTAAAAGATTAAATAAAGAAAAAGGAATGACTATTTTAATCTCAAGCCACATTTTAGAAGAACTTTATCATACTGCTAATCATTATATTATAATTTCTCATGGAAATATATTAGAAATGTTAACTCAAGAGGAACTTAATGAAAAGTGTAAAAAACATATTGCAATCAATGTAGATGATATATCTCTTGCGGCTACTATATTAGAAGAGGAACTTCATACAAAAAACTTTCAAGTAATGCCGGATAAAACAATTCGTTTATATGATTATCTAGATGATATTAAATCTGTTTCAGTAGCATTATCAAGAAATAATTTGATAATAACTGGAATTTCTTTAGCGGGAGATAGCCTTGAAGATTACTTTATTAGAAGAATTGGGGGAGGTAAATGTGATTAATCTTTTTAGGACTGAGGTTTATAAATTATTCATAAGTAAAAGCTTTTGGTTAGTGTTTATCATGAGTACACTTTTTGGAATTACTATGACTTCAGATAGTCATACATTTATAACTGGATATGAAAATATAGGGGTAAGCTTTTACTATGCATGTTTATTAATGGTATTTCCAATATTACTTGGAGCAATTTCTTTTGGAAATGATTTTGGAGATAGGACTATAAATAACGGGGTGTGTGCAGGTCATAGCAGGTTTCAAATATTCATTTGCAAAGTGTCAGCATATTTCATTGGAGTCAATTTAGTTATTTTGTTTAGCCCAATTGTAAATGTAATTCTTAATATTATTTTACATAGATATACTGCGGTATATTTTATGAACGAGGGAAATATTTTAGCTAAAACAATAATAACAACATCATTATTGGGGATGGCTATGTCAAGTGTAAGTATATTTATAGCTTTTATGTTTAGAGATATTGGTAAGACAGTAGGAATTTCAGTTGGAATATACTTTATAAATATCTCTTTATTAAATTTAACAAATGATATAAGAACAACTACATTTAGGTATCTGCCATTAGCACAGGCACGCCTTATCTTGTATAGGCCTTTAATTCCAAATCAATTCAAAGACGCAGGACTAATAGGTATTTGCATAATATTATTTTTCTTGAGCATATCATATTTTTTATTTAAAAAAGCAGAGTTACGATAAAAGGGAGTGTAATAAATGAAAAAATTATTAAAGATGGAAATTTACGAGGCTACCCATAACAATATTTATTTGCTTATGATAGGAATTGCGATTGTTTATGGAGTATATTCAGGTTATGGAAATTTAGAAGATAATTATTATAATTTAACTTTGGGAGGATATGAAGCATTAAT
Organism: uncultured Clostridium sp.; assembly: GCA_963524945.1. Lineage (GTDB taxonomy): Bacteria > Bacillota > Clostridia > Clostridiales > Clostridiaceae > Clostridium. Next base: position 37,401 of record CAURJV010000014.1, on the reverse strand, counting down.
AGCAATGCTCCATGATGCTCCAGGAACCTGCATGTTAATTTCAGCTTTTCCAGCATTGCTAATAGGAAAAAGTTTTTCAAATAGGACTTTAATTACTAAAGTTGCATGTGGAAATAGTAGAGGTATTGTTTTTATTACAAAAGCTGCCTCAATACTTATTATTACAACTGCAGCAATACTTATCTATTCTTTTTCTGGTGCATTCGCTGTTACTATAAAGTATGGCTTTAATGCACCAAGTGGAGTAAATGTAATTACACTAATGAAAATTTTAATTTGTACAACATTATTATATTTAGCTATTTTTTCTGTAATAATACTTTTTGGAGTAATATTTAGGGATAATTTAAAAACTATTATAGTATCAGTTATTACAATTCTTATGAATGCTATATATTTATTTGTTGCCAGAAGTATGAATTTGCCATTATATAGGCATCCAATGAATTTGCTTAGAGTGATTTTAAACAATAACTCAACATTTGAATTTATATCATTTTCTTTAGAAGGTATAATTTTATTAGGATTTATACTAATGTTAAGTTATAATATATTTCGTAAATGTGAACTAAAATAAACTTATTATATAAGGATGGGGATAATGCTGATTATATTGATATTAAGTCTTTCTATTGTTTTATTAATTTCTTATATATTTCATTTAAAGCTTCAAATAAAAAGTATAGGAAAACAATTAGAAGATATTTCAGAAGGCAAAACAGAAAAGAAGATAGATGTATCATTGCTTGACAAAGATATTGAATATCTTGCAGGTAATATTAATAAAAATATCAATCTTCAAAAGCAACTAAGAATAGAGGTTTTGAGAAATGATCAAAATCTTAAGGATTCTATCGCAAATATATCCCATGATTTAAGAACCCCTCTTACTTCTATAATTGGTTATCTACAATTACTAGAAAAAAGTGAATTGTCGGAAAATCAAAGAGAAAAAATAAATATTATAAAAAGGAAATCTGAGATTCTACATAATCTCATTACTAGTTTTTTTGAAATAACTATTATTGAAAATGATAGAATGCATATAAATTTAGAAAAGATTAATATGAATAATTTTCTTTCTGATGCCATGCTTCAAAATATAATGCCATTTAAAGAAGCTGGAATTGAGCCCATTTTTGATTTGCCAAATACAACAATATTTATTGAAGGAGATAAAATAATTCTACAGCGTATTGTTCAAAACTTAATATCAAATATATTGAAATACGGCTCAAGTTATGTCAAAATATCACTTGTAAAAAAGGAACATGTTGAGCTTTGCTTTGCCAATAAAATTCAGGATCCTAAAAAAATAGATGTAAATTTATTATTTGAAAAGTTTTATACAGCGGATAAATCAAGAAGCTCTGGCAGTACAGGTTTAGGTCTTTCAATTGTGAAGCTATTAGCTGAAAGAATAAATGCTAAAGCATTAGCAGAAATTAAAGAAGATATTTTAACATTGAAAATTGTATTTTAATAAAACAATTTTATAGAATTAATATAAAGGAATCAATATAAAAATTTATTTAATAGTATAATTGTTCATTTAAATTAGGCACAATTACACAAAACATTATATTATGTAAGTAAAATTAAGTATCTTATATTCTGTTAAATTTGTATATGATAAAAAATGCTAATGCTATTCGAATAGTATTGGCATTTTTTTAGTCAAGAAAGGAATGATAGAGTATAAATATTGCTTATGTAAGAGTAATTACATTCTCATTATTTTTGATGCTTTAGAGAGGAATATTTATGTATCATTACGCTAAATCAGAAGTATTATGATGAATTAGATTTTGAAAAGGTTAGATATATATAACGGATATGAATCAAAATCTCTTGATCAAAATATAAAATTACACGAGGAAAATGTCGGTTAGCTAATAGATTAGTGTATCTAATACTAAATTTTAAAAACTTAAGATTTCGTAAGGTTTATTTATAATTCTTGTAAAGTCTATCTTCTACAATGAAATTATGACATTTGAAAGGAAGTAGAAGATATGAGAAAAGTATATAAAAAGATATCAGGATTTATAATAATGACGATGATAATAATTTGCGGATTTTGGTATATTGAAGGAAATACAAGTAATTATGGTTCAAATGATAAAGACAAGTTGTTTGAAGTAAACACGGCTAATGGAAGCGAAAAAATACTATTAGTAAATGAGAAGCATGGATTAAGTGGAAATTATGTACCAGAAGGATTAAGCATACCTAACATACAATTTTCAAATGGGTCAGATGATGAAGAAAAACACGTAGCAGGAACTGTTGTAAAGCCATTAGAAGAGCTAGTAAATGCGGCTAAAAAAGACGGGATAATATTACTTGGTAATTCGGGTTATAGATCTTATGAGTCACAAGAAGATATTTATAAGAATCGAGTGATATCTCAAGGAAAAAAGCTTGCAGATGCATATGTAGCTAAACCTGGATTCAGTGAACATCAAACAGGGCTGTGCATTGATATTACTAATAAAAATGGATATTTTGCAAAGGGAACTAAGGAGGCAGATTGGCTTGCAAAAAATTGCTATAGATTTGGTTTTATTATAAGATATCCTTATGGAAAGAAAAGTGTAACAGGAATTGAATATGAACCATGGCATATTAGATATGTAGGTAAGGAAGCGGCTAAGTATATTCATGATAATGGAATTACATTAGAGGAATACTTACAAAAATAATTATAAAAATGGAGGAATAAATGAATAATATTCTTGTAGTAGATGATGAAAAAGAAATAAGAAATTTGCTAGAAATAAATCTTAGAAATGAAGGATACAATGTATTTAAGGCAAGTTGTGGAGAGGAAGCCTTAGATATTTTGGAGAAGGAAGAAATTCATTTGATAGTTTTAGATATAATGATGCCCCACATGGATGGTCTGGAGGTTTGCAGAAGGGTAAGGGAAAAGTATAACATACCAATTCTTATGCTAAGTGCAAAATCAGAAGATATGGATAAGATTCAAGGGATTATGACTGGTGCAGATGACTATGTATGCAAACCTTTTAACCAATTGGAACTTATAGTTAGAGTGAAGGCATTAATGAGAAGATCATATTTTTTAAATTTAAAAATGCAAGTTTCAGAGGATCTAATAAGAATTGAATCAATGGTTATAGATAAGAGTAAGCATAAGGTGACTATAGATGATAAAGAAGCAGATTTAACGGCTAGAGAGTTTGAAATATTATATCTGTTAGCTACAAATAGAGGAAGAGTTTTTAGCGCGGAGGAGATTTTTGAAAAGGTATGGAAGGAAAGATATTATCAATCTAATAATACTGTTATGGTACATATGAGCAGATTAAGGGATAAAATAGAACATCATATGGAAGGAAATAAGATAATTCATACTATATGGGGAGTTGGATATAAAATTGAAAAATAAAAGATTCTATAAATATTGGCTATCACCATTAGGTGAGATTGTAACCACATTATTATTAACTTATATAAGTTTAATGATAGTTAGTAAAATATTAATATATTTATATTTAAATACTAAAATTCAACTCATTAATTATATTTTTAGATTTGGAAGACTCATTGACTCTGTAATGTTTGAAGGTGCAACCTATGTGATTGCTGGAATTTCATTATTTGTAGGAGTATATTTACTCATTACTTATAGAAAAACTAAAAGTTTGGTAGCTATTATAGATCAAACTCAAATGATGGCGAGTGGTGATTTGGACAGATTAATAGAAGTTGATGGAGAAAATGATATTAGGAATTTAGCAGAAAATATTAATAATATCTCAAGGCAGCTTAAAGAGATAACAATAGTAGAAAGAAAAGCTCAACAAACTAAAAATGACTTGATAACTAATGTTTCTCATGATTTAAGGACTCCATTAACGTCTATAATAGGTTATTTGGAAATAATTGATGCTGATAAGTATAAAGATGAAGTAAGACTAAGATATTATGCTAATATAGCATTTGAAAAAGCAAAAGCATTGAATTTACTTATTAATGACTTGTTTGAACTCACTAAAATGCAAAATAACACCATTAATTTAGATAAGGTTGATATTAATTTAGTAGAATTATTAGGTCAGGTAGTTGCGTATTTTGAATATCAATTTAAAAATGCAGAAATGCAATCAAGAATCAACTTTTCTGAGGATAAGCTAATAGTAAATGCAGATGCAGGAAAACTAGTTAGAGCATTTGAAAATTTGCTGTCCAATGCAATTAAGTATGGAAGAGATGGTTTTTATGTTGATGTAATAACAAAAATGGAAGAGAATATGGCAGTAGTTCAAGTTATAAACTATGGTCAATCGATATCAGCAATAGACTTGCCATATATATTTGATAGATTCTATAGAGTAGAAAAATCAAGAAATAGCGATATAGGTGGTTCTGGATTAGGGTTAGCTATCACAAAAAATATTATAGAGTTGCATGAAGGGACGATAAAAGCCTATAGTGATGATAATAGAACTATTTTTGAAGTAAGATTACCAGTTAAATAAAGAGATTCCCTTAAAGGAGTTCTAAGTTCTAAAGCAACTTAGAACTCTCTTAATGTTAATCAGAGTTATTGTAAATAAATTCTAAAGTGATATACTATATGCATATATAGAATTTCGTGAGGTAATTTTATGAGAGCAGAGTTAATGAATACTATGCATTTGTTTTTTGTTCTAGTATTTCTTATAAGTATTATTACTTGCACAATTACGTATTTAAGAAAATATAGAAAAAAGTTAAATTATAATGTTGTAAGTAGGATTAATATTAAATACTTGGATTATTCAAGATTTATGATAATAAATGATTATATATCATATGAAAAATATGATATTTGGCGGTATTGCGTACAGTTTTAGATGAAATGGTGTTTTTTATTTATTTTAAATTTTAGGAGGAAGAATATGAACATCATTTCAAATTTACTAAACGTATCACTTAATTATTTTTTTAATATTACAGGAGACTTAGGAATAGCAATTATACTATTAACTATATTGGTTAAGCTGATTCTTATGCCAATATCATTTAAGCAAAAGTTAAGCATGTATAGTCAGCAAGAGTTTTCTAATGGTCTTGAAGAAATAAAAGAAAAATATAAAAGTAATAAGGAAAAGCTAGAAATTGAGACTCAAAAGTATTACAAGCAAAATGCAAAGGGAATGATAGGTATTTTATCAAGTTTACTTCAGATACCTATAGTTTTTAATTTGTATAGAGTGATTTTAAATATGCCTATGCAGGTTGGAACTGCGCTTATACCTTGGGTTGTTAGTTTAAAGATGTCAGATAGTCTATTTATAGTACCTGCAATATATGCAGTTTCAATGCTTAGTCCAAACATATTACCGTATATACCTTTTCTTAGAGTAAAAGCTCAAGCTAAATTAAGCAAAACCAACATCATAATAACAACTGTAATAAGTGGATTAGTTACTTTTAAAGCTCCTATTGCTTTAGGAATATATTTTATAACTACAAGCTTATTCTCATTTGTTGAAGAAGTAGTTTTTAGGATATATGCTAAAAGAAGAGGTTTAGCAGTTTAAAAAAACTGATGTTTGATAATATTTAAGTGAAAATTATTTTAAACTTATAATTATAGATAAATTCAGAAGGTAACTGAATCTAAATTAGATTCAGTTACCTTTAATAATTTATAATATATATGTTGCAATTAGATTTCTACATTCTAGTCTTAATTGAGAATTTGGTTTACTAGAGTTTTAAATGTATAAGGCTGAAGATTAGAATAGTATAAATTGTATTTTAAGTGTTAATTCTTTTGGTGAATTCTATATAGTAGTTGATCAGAGCAGTTTCTTAGTAAGTATAGAAACTGCTTTTTTTTGCTGCATGGATATATTAAAAAAATTTAAAGTAGTTTATAAATAGTTTAACATTGATTTGCTTCTATTTTAACTTTCTATCCTATACTATGGTTATAAGAGAGTGTGATATGAGGAGTGACGAAAATGAAAATAGGGCTTTTTACGGACACGTATTATCCACAAATTAACGGGGTAGCAACTTCTGTATTGATGTTAAAAAGGAATCTTAAAATGGTACAAGAATTACGCAAAAACTTAGGATTTAAAGAAAAAGATAAGATTTTACTCTATATTGGCAGGATATCAAAAGAAAAAAATATTGATGAAATCTTAATTGCTATGAAATCTTATTTTAGTGATAGAGAAGATGTTAAGTTTATTCTTATTGGTGATGGACCAGAGAAGAGTGTTTTGGAGAATAAGGCAAAGGAATTAGCAATAGGTAATAAGGTGATTTTTGCAGGGGAAAGACCATGGAATGAAATTCATCTGTATTATCAAATAGGTGACGCTTTTGTAAGTGCATCTCAAAGCGAAACTCAAGGTCTTACTTATATTGAGGCCCTAGCATCAGGGCTGCCTGTAGTAGCAAAAGCAGATAAATGCTTGGAGGGGGTATTGAAAGATAATATAAATGGATACATGTTTTATAATCAAGAAGATCTTATTATAAAGCTAGATTCAATTCTTTATAATGAGTTAAAGAGAGAAAGATTATCTGCTAGTGCTATGGAATCAACAAGAAAATTTTCATCTGAACATTTTGCGTACACTGTAGAACAAGCCTATAAAGATATACTTACAAGGCAAAAACAATATGAAAAAGTTTCTGTATAGAAATCTCATCGATATTTTCATGTTTTTTTGGAATCAAAATATTTATAATTTCGGTAAGGTATAACATAAGTCTGAATTATATATTGGGTATCTATAAATAGCTTTTTAACTAAAAATTAATAGTAGATTGGAGAATTTTATTATGAAAGTTAGAACTCATGTTAAACTGGCGGAACTTGCATTTAGTAATAATATTAAAATGATACCTCAAGGATTTTCAAATTTTATGTTTAAATTTGGTTTAGTTATGGTTGATCAAAGCTGGCACGTCAAGACCCACCCTCATTATAGGCAGAAATCCTTTGACTATGTGCTAAAGAAGATAGAAAAGCTTATTTCAGCTAAAAATTTCAATGCATATTCTTCACTGGAATTAGGAATAATTATTCACTATTTATGTGATTTTTGTTGCAATGCTCATAAGTCTGGATCAGTGGGGAATATCGCAGCTCATATTAAATATGAACGTGATTTGCAAAAATATTTATTAGAAAACTTTCAGGTATTAAAGGATAAGTTTAAAAATCCTCTAAATAATAAAAGAGCTAATAAAAATTGCCTGTCATCAATAAAATCATCAATTGAAAATATTTTAGATAATTACGCAAAAGGAGAAGCGTCATATTTACTAGATATTAAGCATTGTGTTGAAATAACATTTATGGTTTGCTCTTATGTTTTTAATTTAAATTTAAGTGCAGTGAAGAATTTTAAATTTGCAGCGAAACAATTGCAAACTTAGATTTAAAGCTTAAAATCAGATGGAAATAAATACGCAGAAGGAAAGTGGCTTTTGCGTATTTATTAAGGAAATGTGCGAAACTGATCTACACAGTAAATTGATAATGTAAAGTATCTTTTATTATTGAGCTGTCAATTATGATGTATTATTCATTTGGTAGAATATATTTTTTGCTTAAGCTTTTCTAATGTAGAAGGTGAAGCAGTATAAATCATCAATTTAAAATCAGGACAGTTTGATATTTGCAAATTCACATGTTCAAATTCCAATTCTCCAATCTCAGGGTGATTCCATAATTTATGACAATCAGTAACAGTTTTAACTTCATAACGAGGCCACCACTTGCTGAAGAATTCATTTTCTTGCTTAAATTTCTCAATCATTTCATTTAATCTTGCATCCTGGGGATACCTAGCACAATCTGCTCTAAATCTTGCAATCATGATTTTAGCTCGTTCTTCCCAATCTGGATTAATTTCTTTTTTGAATGGATCAATTAAAAATTGATGTAATATGTTTGGTTTTGAATCTATGCTGGTAGAATATGAAGGAAATCGAAATAAAAATTCTGCTGCACGATTCCATAATAGTACATCCCAGTATTTGTCCATTATATATGCAGGATTAGGTTCTAATGCGAAAACAGTTCTTTCTAATCCTGTACTAATTTCTTTATAAATTTTTGATTCTTCTATCTCATCAGATTTAGATAATAAAAAAAGATATCGGCGTTCATCTTCGGATAATCGTAAGGCAGTAGCCAAGCTTTCCAATATTTGATAAGAAGGGTGTACATCTTTTCCTTGTTCTATAGATGTGTACCAAGAAACTCCCACATTAGCAAGCTGAGCCACTTCTTCACGACGAAGTCCAGGCGTGCGGCGACGTCCATGTGAAGGTAATCCAACCTGCTCTGGAGTAAGGCGTTCTCTAATTGCACGCAAAAATTCACCTAACGACTGCTGTAATGTAATTTCTTTCATTTATTTTCCTCCTCCTATCCTACTACTCTCAATCGTAGGATAACCACAATATGGTTGAATTATTTTAGCTCTGATATATTAGCAATATAACATAAAAATAACTGATGAACAAAACTATTTAGATTGGAGTGAATTAATTTATGAAAATATTTGTAACAGGGGCAACAGGTAAGGTTGGAAGTCGATTTGTACCGTATTTACTTAAGCAAGGCCATGAAGTTCGTATTCTTGTAAGAAACTTAGAAGGTGCATCCACTTTAAAAGAACAGGGGGCAGAAGTAGTATTAGGAGATCTTTTAGATAATGAAAATCTAATTGAAGCCGTACGAGGTGTTGATGCTGTTGTACATATAGCAGCTCAATTTCGAGGTGGTATTAGTGAAGAAATGGCTAAAGCCATCAATATAGATGCAACTATTACACTCGCTAAAGCATCATTAGATGCAGGTGTCACAAGATTTATTTTTACAAGCACAGGCAATGTATATAACAATTCTCTAGTAAATAGACCATGTATGGAAGATGATGTTCTTACAGCAACGGCATTATATCCTAAAACAAAAATGGCTGCAGAAAAAGCTTTACTTGGATTATATCATGAACAAGGACTAGATATTCGTATTATGAGACTAGGATTTGTTTATGGGGACAATGACCCACACATTCAAGAAATTTTACCGTTTCTAAGTAACTGGAATCCTTCAAAAGCGATGTCAGTAGTGCATCACCAAGATGTCAGTCAAGCATTACTGCTTGCTGCTAGTACACCAGGTATTGGAGGTCGCATATATAATGTTGCTGATGATAATCCTATTACTGTAAGTGAATTTTATAAGCTACAAGGTGAATCAGAGCAGGTACCTCCAAATGGTGGGTGGCCAAGTTTTAACCAATGGGATATGATATTAGATACAGCGCGTATTAAAAGCGAACTAAATTTCAACACTAAATATCCTTCTCTTTATATTGCTAGAGATATGGGAGCATTATAGTTGTAATTTGAAAAAGTGGTATATTAAAATGTATGTAGACAACGATTAGAATATCAGTTCTTTATAAAAAACCATGGCAAAATTATCAATGTCATAATTCTAATTGATCTATTTTTAATTGTAAATTGTTTATATATGAAAATTAAGAAAAAATAGTCGTATCAAAGGCTTTAGTACATGACTTTGTAGAAGTTACTGCTAGCTAAAGATTCATTGATATGACTGTTTTTTGTTTAATGAGAAAAAATTCTAGTTTATAAATAGTTTAACTGTTATATATAGCTTTTTGCTTAATCTTATAGTACAAAATTTATTGCCTTTATTATAAGGAACAGGAGAAATTAAAGTAAGAATTCTTATATAGCTAATTTAATACTAGTAAATCTAAAAATCTAAAAAAAACTTCTCTATACTTTTGTTTGTGGGAATTTCTGAGAATATAATATGCGTAGAAGTTGTGGCGTCTAACGAAGAAATAGAATCCACAAACTTTTCAATTTCAGAGATATATTTAACACTTAATTTTAGTAATATACAAGAATGACCTGCTATTCTATAACAGAAAATTACGCGCGGATGATTATAAATAAATTCTTTGAATTTTTCAAATTTATTGTTTTTAATATCAATTTGAATCATGCAATGTATAGAAAAATCTAAAGCTGCTTCATTTATTTTTATAGTGTAGCCTTGAATTATTCCAGTGTCTTCAAATTTTCTTATTCTATCGGCAACTGATGGAGGAGATAAGTTGACTCTTTTGGATAATTCTCTAATAGATAAACGGCTATCCAATTGAAGTTCTTTCAAAATTTTAATATCTGTATTATCGATTTTCATATGAAATTAATTACCTCTCTTTTGGTTTAATTTGAAATGCTTCTTACTTGAAAATAATATCAAATGTTAAGGAAAAATTATCCTTAACTTATTATAATATAATAAGTTGCAGGCCTCAACTTTTATAAATAATATGAGGGAGGAATAACAGTGAAGAATAGCAAAGATTATGTGATTCTAAATAATGGAGTTAAAATGCCCTTACTTGGATTTGGTACCTATAATGCTGAAAATTTAGCTAAGCTTAAGGATTCAATAAAAGAAAGTATAAAAATCGGATATCGTCATATAGATACAGCTTCTTTTTATGGAAATGAAGAAGTCATAGGAGGTGCAATAGAAGAAAGTGATGTGTGTAGAGATGAGATATTTTTAGTTGATAAGGTTTGGAATTCAGAACAAGGTTATGAGAAAACACTAAATGCGTTCAAGAATTCAATTAAAAAACTAAAAACAGATTATCTAGATTTATACTTGATTCATTGGCCACAATCTTTAAATAAGGAAACCTGGAAAGCACTCGAAAAGTTATATAAAGACGGGTATGTAAGAGCTATAGGTGTAAGCAATTTTACAATAAACCATTTGAAAAATTTAATAGAAAACGCTGAAATTATGCCATCGATTAACCAAATAGAATTTCATCCAAGGCTAGTTCAAAAAGACTTAATTGAATTTTGTGAAAAATATGATATTCAGCTAGAAGCGTGGTCGCCTTTGATGAGAGGGGGAGTGTTTCAGATTCCACTTTTACAAGAGGTTGCAAAAAAATATCAAAGAACAATATCTCAAATCGTGTTGAGATGGGATTTACAGATGGGGTTTGCTACAATTCCAAAATCGACAACATCAGCAAGAATAAAGGAAAATTCAGAGATATTTAATTTTGAAATAAGCAAAGAAGATATGATAGAAATTGAAAAATTAAATGATGGATTTAGGATTGGAATGAATCCTAATGAAGTTTATGAACGTCCAGAGATAATACGAGAGTGATATGAAGTTCTAAAGCTATATTTTTTAGCAGTTTCCAGAACATTGATAATAAATTTTGTGAATATAAAAATAGCAGTGAAAATTGTATAATCAAATTTTGTAATATGAAAACCAGATATTATATTGACTACGTTAGTTTACAAGTTAATTGCGAATTACAAGAAATTGAATATGCTTCTCTATTTACAGAATATGCTATAATTGATTTATGATGGTTAATTTATAGAGATATCATTCGTGTAAGAATTACCAAGTTCTTTAATCTATATTAAAGGAAAGTATATAAAATATGATTGGAGAAAAAACATTGAGTAGTGCATATACTAATTACATTAATAATTTGAAAACATATGATAATTTAATTAAAGAGCAAAATAAATCAATAAGAATTATAGCGTATTTAAGAATTATTACCTTAATTATTGGTTTAAGTGTAACATATTATACTTTTACTATTAAGAGTTATTTAATAAGCATAGGAGTGTTTATTTTACAATTACTTATTTTTATTTATTTAGTTATTAATCACGATAAGGAAATAAATAAAAGAAAGTATTCAATAGCTTTAAAAGATATAAACGAAAAAGCTATAAAGAGATTAAGTGGAGAGTGGAATAGCTTTGAGGATGATGGCAGCGAATTTAAAAATGAAGAACACTGTTACTCTAATGATTTAGATGTTTTCGGGAAGAATTCTTTGTTTCAGTGGATTAATGCCAGTAAAACGTTTATGGGGAGGCAAACTTTAAAAAATACGCTTATAAATCCATTAAAAAGTCCTTTTGATATAAAGGAAACGCAAAAATCTTTGCAGGAACTAGCAAATTCTTTAGAGTGGAGACAACTATTTGAAGCAGAAGGCATGATTATTTCTAATAAATGTGTTAATCCAGAAGAATTATATGAATGGTCAAACGCTAGAAATGAATTATACACTAAGAAATGGCTTATTCTGCTGGCTAGATTATTACCATGCATTACAGTGTTATTAATAACTTTAAGTTGCTTTACTTCTTTAGTAGACTTTAAGTTAGTATGCATTATGCTACCTGTCCAATTAACAATTTTTTTTATAGATTCAAAAAGTAGAAGTGCTGCTTTTGAAAAAATTTATAAATATAAAAATAATATAAACATATACTTTAAATTATTAAATTTAATTGTGGAAAAGGATTTTAATAGTAATCATTTGAAACAGTTAAAAAATAATTTGTTGGTATCCAAAGATGAAAATGCAGCAGATGCAGTAAAAAAATTATCTAATATATATGATAAAATATCTAGCAGAAACAATGCATTGTTCATAATATTTAATATATTGCTGTTATGGGATTATCAGTGCATGATAAAATTTGAAAAATGGAGGATTAAATCAGGCAAAGATTTAAAAAAGTGGCTTAATGTTGTAGGAGAATTTGAAGCACTAAATAGCATTTCAAGTATTATTTATGATAATCCAGAGTGGGCTATGCCTTCAATTTCAGATAATAATTATATAATAAAAGCTGAGAAGCTTGGCCATCCACTTTTAAGTAAAAAAAGAGTTTGTAACGATATTACAATTGATAAAAATAAAAATATTTTACTAATAACAGGTTCAAACATGTCTGGGAAAAGTACATTTTTAAGAACTATAGGTATAAATTTAATATTAAGCTATATTGGAGCTCCAGTGTGCGCGGAAAAGTTTGAATGTTCATTAATGCAGATTTTTACTTGTATGCGAACAAGTGATAATTTAGAAAATAATATATCATCATTTTACGCTGAAATATTAAGAATAAAGAGAATAGTTGAAGAGGTACAAGAAAATAGAAAAGTATTCTTTATTTTAGATGAATTATTTAAGGGAACTAATTCGATTGATAGACATGATGGTGCTACGGCATTAATAAAGCAATTAGGTTCAGATGGAGGATCAGGTTTAATTTCTACTCATGATTTAGAATTATGCGATTTAGAAAATACATATTCTAAGATTAAAAATTATCATTTTAAAGAGTATTATTTAAATGATGAATTAAAATTTGATTATAAAATTCGAGAAGGAGCATCAACTACTAGAAATGCTATACATTTAATTAAGTTAGCGGGTATAAGGCTAAAATAACTAAATACTTACTATATTAAGATAAATTCAAGTATAAGATTATGAAAAAATATGAAATGACAATAGATTATAATGGAAAAAATCATAGAGAAAAGAATTAAATAAGTAACAATAGAGAACCAAATCCATATAGAGGAGGTTCTCTTAATTTTTGCAGATCATTAATGCATCTTATTTAATTTAAATTGCATCTTAAGCAAAATCTATGGTTTTAATTCATGTTTTCTAATAGAATGAAAATATAAAAAAACGGAGGTATTGGTTATGAAAATAGTTGTTTTAAATGGGAGTCCAAAGTTTGAGAAAAGTGTTACAATGCAATCAATGAAGTATTTGGAACAAAATTATGAAAAACATGAATTTCAGTATATCCATATTGTTAAGGAAGTAAAAGGTTATGAAGAAGATGCTGAAAAGTTAAAAGATTTATGCACAAAGATTCAAGAAGCAGATGCAGTTATTTGGGCGTTTCCACTATATCATGCTTTAGTTCATTCTAATTATAAGAGATTTATTGAACTTATATTTGAAAATAAATTAGAAAGCTATTTTAAGGATAAATATACTGCTGCAATCTCTACGTCTATTCATTATGCAGATATTCATGCACATAATTATATCAGGGCAATTTCTGAAGATTTAGGCATGAACTATGTGGAATATTTATCCGATGAGATGCAGGATTTAACTAAGGAAAATAGAAGAAAAGAGCTTAAAGTGTTTTTTGAAAATTTACTTGATTTTGCAAATGAAGGTTTAACAACTAGTAAATTGTATAATTCAGTAAGTAAAAGTAACTTTGAATATAGTGCAGGAGTAACAGACAAAGTAATTGATACAAATAAAAAAATAATCATAATTACAGATGTTGCTAAAGAAGATAATAATCTTAAGGAGATGATTGACAAGTATAAAAGCTTTGTAAAAGGTTCTGTAGAGATTCTTAATCTTAATGAGGTTGATATAAAAGGACCATGCCTGGGCTGCTGCAAGTGTGGAGCTGAAAATAAATGCGTTTATGATGGTAAAGATGGTTATAGGGAGTTTTTAGACAATATCATTAATAATGCAGATATAATCATTTTTGCAGGAAGTATAAAAGATAGATATTTATCTTCACGTTTTAAGCTTATTTATGATAGAAGTTTTCGTTATAACCATGTTCCTATATTCAGAGGTAAACACATAGGATATATAATTTCAGGTAAATTAAGTGAAAATCAAAATTTAAGGCAGATACTAGAGTTTCATACACAAGGGGGCAATTTAATAGGATTTGTCACTGATGAAGCTGAAGATAACTCTCTTATAGATAATCAAATATATGCTTTTGCTAAAATGAGTATAAATTATGCTGAAAGAAACTATTTCAAGCCTGAAACCTTTTTAAATATAGCTGGAAGTAAACTATTTGCAGATGCAATAGAAGGAGGGCTAGGAGCTATTTTTATAGAAGATTATAAATACTATAAGAAAAATAATTTAATTAAAAAAGTTCCATTAAAAGAAAAAGCTCAAGGGAAAGTTATGAGATACCTTATGAAAAGAAAAAAATTCAAGGAGCATGTACAGAAAAATATGGTTGATTTCATGATCACAGGTCATAAAAAGGCACTTGAGAAAGATAGAGGAAAAAATAATGGGTAGTAGTGCAAAAGCATTTCTCAATGTGACATTAAGTTTTCTGCCTTTAATGCTCTTTTGGAGTATTTCTAGTAATTTGTGCCTCGTTTTGGGATTTGCATCTATACTGATGCTTTTTATAAGAGATATAATTAATAAAAATATAGGAATTATGTCAATAGTACTAGTATCTTATTTTACTATTTCTAATATCTTGTATTTTTATTTAGGAATTAATTCTGTTATGGAATATAAATATTTAACTTCATATATAGTATTAGCATTAACAGGCTTCATTTCTATTATGCTTAGAAAACCTTATACAATGTATGATGCTAGAAGGGGATATGAAAAGGAATTTGGAAAATCTACTTTATTTATAGAAGTTAATATAGTAATAACAAAAATATGGGCTGTAATTTATTTAATTAATGCTATTATAGAATTGTCAGGGCATAATATTATGACTGTTATAATTATGAATGGGCTGGTGATTTTAGGAATTATGCTATCAATTATAATTCCAGGGGTATTGCCTGAAGTTTAAAGTAGGGGGATGTGAAGGGAAATAGCAAGTAAAAGATGCTATGTATATTTTTTTGAACATCCCCAAGAGGATAGAGTTTAAGTTTTGAATATATCCTTCTCAAAAAGGCATTGCTCGAAGTTTAAAGCAAAAGGGGAAATTACATGGAGTTAGATTTAATTTGCAGCGAAAATCTAAAAAGAATGCTGGAAGAAATCCTTACAAATCGCAAAATAAAGATTAATGAAAATGCTGATGTATGTTTAATTGAAAAAGGATTTGATTTAAAGAGCGGCAAAATAGGGATATATTTTGATATAGAAACCATAAATATTTTGATTGATTATTTAGATTCTATTTCGGGCAGCAAAGAAGAAGCTAAAAATATAATCACAGGAAGATGTGATGAGGATGAGCTTAAAGTATTAAATTATGATGAGATATATTATTTCGAAGCTATGGGAAATGAGGTCTTTTGCATGACCAAGGATAAAAAGTATAAAGTAAAAGAAAAGCTTTATGAACTTGAAGAAAGATTGGACGCAAAAGGCTTCATAAGAGTAAGTAAATGCTTTGTTGTAAATATAGTGAAAGTAGATAGAATAATTTCATGGTTTAACAGCAAGCTTATATTAAAGCTTATAGATATGGATGAAGAAGTATATGTTACAAGAAAATATCTAAATAACTTTAAGCAATATCTCGGATTGTGAGGTGTGTAAATAATGAAACAGAATTTAAAGGATTTTTTATTTAATCTTATTATATCCATGCTCCTTGGAATAGTTGTTGGAATGACTCAAATGATTGTTAAAAATATAAATGCAGGAATTATAGAAGAATTAATTATGTTTTCAATTATTGGAGGCGTTATTGGTACTATTTCTAGATTTGTTTTTATTTATCTAATTGGAATAAAACAAAAAAGTGCATTACTAGCTTTTGTTTGTGTATTTATAGTAATAGGAGGGATTTCCTGCTTACCATCTATCTACTACTATTTTGTTTATAAAAAAATTGCTTCAATTATAGAGCTAATATCTATTTTAATAACTGCAGAATTTTTGGGGATGAGTTTTTGCTATTATTCATACAAAAGAAATTTAGAATTTAATTCAAAACTTATGAGCAAAAAAAATCAGCTATTAAGAAAAAACTAAATAAAAAATTGGAGAGGTCGCAATATTCAGTGTGAAGTTGCGATTTTGTTATTCTCTAGGAAATTATACCGAATCCAAATCTGTAGATATTGTACCTCTTATACATATACGTTGTGAAAAGACTGATTTAAGAAGCTTAAGTTTTGATATAGAATTAAAAGGGATGCTACAAAAGTCTGCTTTAAGAGAAAGACAAAAGAACATTATTATATATTATAAATTTATAGTCATATTTAAGAGGTATCATAGGAATTTGAGTGGCGTTAGCCGGTATTCGTAAAAGTTGCTGTATTTTTTTATCAGAATCAAGAATTATTAATAGTCCTTCAACATAAGGCTGATTGTTCTGAACTTTATAACTAACATTTTCACTTAAATTTAAATCTTTCATAGTATAAAAGCCTTGGGAATACACTTTTTGTTGAGCTACTACATTTACTGTATTAAAAGTAAATGATAAAAGAAGAAAGGTAGAAAGAATATATATAAATTTTTTCATTTGATAAGCCTTCTTTCATATATTTTAGAGAATATTAAGCACCTAAAATTATTATGTGAAAGTATAATAAAAATATTCAATATGTATATTTTGAATAGAAAATAAAAGATATGCTACCTTAAAACTGAGTAATTTCATTTACAGTTTGTGCTATAATTAATTTATAATGGTAAGTGATTTCAAGGTGAAGACTATAAAACAACAGATTTAGTAACCTTGAAGTAGAAAAAATATAAATGTAAAACTTAAATATAAGGGGAAAATGAATTATGGGATTTAATATAATTAATATGAATACTTGGGCCAGGAAGGAATGCTTTAGTCATTTTTTTAATAATGCAAAATGTACATACAGTATAACTGTTAATATTGATATCACAAATCTTTATAGTTACATAAAAACTAACAAGTTGAGATTTTATCCAACTTTTACATGGGTTGTTTCAAAAGTTATAAATAATTATCAAGAATTTAAAATGGCATTTGATCAGGAGGGTAGATTAGGATTCTTCGATGAAATTGGTCCAAGTTATTCTGTATTAAATGATGAGACTAAAGTAATGAGTGATTTGTATACACCATTTAATAATAAATTTCTAAGCTTTTATGAGGATATGGAAAATTCTTTGAATAATTACAAACAGGATACTAATTTTACTACAAAGTTTCAAAATAATTTTTTTATTGTTTCATGCTTGCCTTGGTTTAATTACACATCGTTTAATGTAAACAATGAAGGAAGTAGCCCTTTTTTGTTTCCAATGGTAACATGGGGAAAATTTTTTGAAGACGGGAATAAAATTATTATGCCAGTAACTATTCAGGTTCATCATGCAGTTGCTGATGGATATCATTGCTCACTATTCTTTTCAGATGTAAAAGAAATATCATTAAACCCAGAACGATATTTAAAATAAATTCAGATCATTTATTCAATATGTAGATTTGACATAGTAAATAAAAAAACATGCTCTTGGAAAGTTAAATAATATGTGATGGCTGCCATTTAAAAAATGATAAGGTAAGCTTATTATTGATCTCGCTTTAAAGGTTAACATAAAAGGTAAAGTATTATTTTTAAAAGTTTGAATTTTTTTCAAATGAGGATAATTTAAATTTAAATTCCAAATAATAATTTAAAGATATGTTTATCGTTTTAAAGGAGATTTTTATTTATGAAAAAAATATTTACTTCGATTGTTATTATAAATATTATTGGAATAATAATTGGACTTATGATAGCACCTAGGGAAACTATAATGGCAGATAGCTCAGTAGAAAAGGATAGATTGGAAATCATAAAAGAAAAAGGAATAATAACCATTGCTGCACCATCAAAGGAAATTCCATTCTTTTGGATAAATCCCGAAACCAATGAGATGAATGGAATTGATGCAGATATCATAAATGAAATTACAAGGCGGCTTGGAGTTAATAAAGTTGAAATTAAGGAAGTAACATTTGCAGATTTGTTAGATAAATTTAATAATGATGATAGTATAGATATAGCAGTTGGTGGAATATTTATAACTCCTGAAAGTGAAAAACTAGCAGCATTTACTAAGCCATTGTATAAAGAATCAGAAACTGTTATTGTACCAAGATTTTCAAAAATAAATTTTATGAGTGATTTAAAAAATGCAGTGGTTGGAGTAGAAAAAGGAACAATATTTGAAGACCTAGCGAAAAAGTGGAAGGAAAATAACTTAATAAAAGATGTATTAAGTTTAGAAAGTACAACTGATTTATTTAATGCTATAAGTAGTGGGAAAATTGATGCGGGTTTAGCTGATTCAATTATTATAAACTACTATATAAAGGAAAAGAACCCTTTGTTAAGGCAGCTAAAAGGCTATACTCCTGAATTGCAAGGAGTAATGGGAATAGCAGTTAAAAAAGATGATGTTTCCTTATTAAACGCATTAAATAAAGCAATTAATGATATGAAAGCAGATGGTGCGTTATATTCTATTCTTGTAAAGAATGGATTAGATAAAAATAATATGATTAGTAACTAAGTGCACAATTCTAATATATTGTTAAGAAGATATATTCTTAACAATATTTATTCTTCAGAATACTAGAATATATATTCTAATATTCTAATATTCTGAAGAATATGCTTGTATAATGCAGGGTTGATGAAAAATTTTCAGGTAGTTTTTTAAAGGAAGCTTTGAGTTTAGTGACTAATGATAATCCATATAGAGGCCCTATTATTTATCAAAATTGACAATATAAATATCATTGTATTATAAATGGAGAATTTAAGTGGTTTCAAGGGGATGAGGAAATATATTTTGATAATATTAAAGTTTATGAATGTTATTTTCATGGAGGATCAGTTAAAGAGTTAAAAAAGATTCGAAAGGGACTTATGATATGGAAATAGAAATTAAATCAGATAATGGACAAGATCAGTGTGAAAGTGAAAGATTATAATAATAAGTAAACGAAAATAGATTAAGAATACATTGTATACGAGATGGAGAAAGGAGTGTTTTAGAAATTATGAAGATGCTAGAAGAACATACAGTTGCCAGAAAATCTAGTAATAGCGAGGTGGAATTTGAAGAAGAAATATCTAGACTAGCACATTTGATCTGTACTCATAGTCCATATGATGGTACTTTTAATCAGCGTATTTCAGGTTTGCATATAAACCGTTATTCACGAACAGGGACGGATATGGTGAAAACCTTCCAGTCCCCTTTTTTGTTACTCGTTGTACAAGGGGAGAAGACCGTTACGTTGGGAAAGGAGATTTATCAAGTTGGGGGGGCTCGTATGCTCATGTTCCCTGTTGCACTCCCTGTTGCATTTCAGACTACACATGCCAGCTCTTCTGAGCCATTCCTTAGTGTTGGGCTGGAATTGGACCCGGAAAGGATTGCGGAATTGATTCTAAAAGTATATCCACAGGGGTTGCCTCCAATTGATAAACGCAGAGCAGGCTATATAACGAATGCTGATTTTGGGATTATAAACGCAGTTAAAAGACTGGTGGAATGCCTGTCAAATCCAGACGATACTAAGTTGTTTGCTCCACTTGTATTAGATGAGATTTTGATGCGAGTCCTTCGAAGCAACATCGGCGCTAACGTTGCTGAAATTGGTTTTGAAAATTCTAGTGTGCAGCGAATTGCTAAGGCTACTGAATGGCTTCGCAATAATTTCGCACAGCAGATAAAAGTTGCAGATTTATCTCAACTGGTACACATGAGCGAGTCATCGTTTTATGAGCATTTTAAGTTAGTTACATCATTAAGTCCATTACAATATCAAAAAGCATTGCGTCTTCATGAAGCGAGGAGGCTGATGGTATCTAGTTCAATGGATGCGACGACTGCATGTCGGATGGTGGGATATGTGAGCGATTCGCAATTTAGTAGAGATTACAGTCGATTTTTTGGAAATTCGCCAAAGAGAGACGTCATTAGTTTACGCAACAAGTAGTAAAGTAATAATGATTTAATCATATGAATAGCACCAAGTTAGGAAATCAGATGTATAAGACTGCAATATATCATAATTTATTATTGGGTTTAGAATATTGGAGACATTTCTGGAGGATTGGGCAAGAATTAACGTGGAACAGGCAAATATCTTAGCGCAATGCAGATTAAAATAAATTTATAGTTTTATTATTCAATTGTTTGGAGGTATATGAATATGAATAAAACAATTTTTTACTTTTCAGCAACAGGGAATAGTCTGCAAACCGCTCTTGATATCGCTAATGCGTTAGGAGATACAGAGGTTGTGTCAATCTCGAAAGCTGGAATGAATTATAATTGCAGCAGTGAAGTGATAGGATTCGTTTTTCCTGTTTATGCATGGGGATTACCTAATATAGTAAATGAATTTATAAAAAGCTGTAACTTTAATAAAAATGCTTATTTCTTTTCAATAGTAACTTGCGGAGGAGCTATTGGCACATGTCTGACCGATATTGACAATCTTTTGAAAGAAAAAGGTGCATACTTGCATTATGGCTCTAAGCTGCGTTTTTTATCAAACTACATATTGATGGTAGATATAAAGAAGGATAAAGTAGACCAAAAGCTTGCAAGAGCTGATAGCCGACTTGCTTTAATCATTAAAGACATTATGAATAGAAAAGAAAGCAAAATAAAAGGCAGTTCAGGTATTCTTTCAGGTTATTTTAAGAATTCGCATGAGAAGGCAATTGCAAATTATAAGTTTACAGACAAAGAGTATAACGTTTCAAAAAGTTGTACAAAATGTGGTATTTGTGTTTCGGTTTGTCCAGTAAAAAATATTGAAATTATAGATGAAAAAGTAACATTTAAGCATAACTGCGAACGTTGCCTTGCATGTATTCACTGGTGTCCCCAAAAGGCAATAAATTATAAAGATAAAACTCAAAATAAACAGCGCTACCATCATCCAAAGGTAAAATTAGCTCAATTGCAATCAAAATAATGTGTTCTAAGTATACATGGAAACATATCAAAAGCAGCAATACAACTTATAAATGAAGTAGGATTAGTGGAAATCTCAATATCAAAGATAGCAAAAGAAGCTGGAATTGCTCCAGGAACAGTTCATGAACTCACCATTTGTTTTAAAAATATATGAAGAAGTTGAGATGATAGGCAGGCCATTAGTAGAGTTTTTAGAAAGCAGATAATGAAGACTTTTGTAGTAATCTGCTTAAATCGCTAAAGATGCGTTTTGAATTTTTTGGATGGGATCTAATTGATAATATACTTGCCTGTAGTACGGAGATTCCGGAATATAGCATACCTCAAGAACTCCTAGACAGTGCTTTTATTGGCGGGAAGAAATTGGTAGTTAAATAAAATATAGTTGATGCTGACACATAACCATTAAGAGTTTCGAGGTAATTTAAAACAGAATAATGATATATAACAATTTATTAGAAAAGCCTGCCAAACTGATATCAGTTAGCAAGCGTTTTCTATTGATATTTATATAATATGCACCTTAAAACGGAACCTTTTAGTATTCGACCTATATGATATGGTTTTTGTTTGGTTTCACGTATATCCTCTTTAGTAACCAAATGCATTTCCTGAATTATACGTTTATTATTAACTCTTAATGTTTACTAATGTATAGTATTTATGTAAAGGAGGGAGTACTAAGGATGTATTACAACTAAAACGCTATCCATTATTATTGATCGTTTGAGTGTAGTTTGTTAATTTCATTTGCATGCTTGGTTACAGATAAAATATTTTTGTATCGTAGCCAATAATTCGTAAAATACCCTATGGTAACTAAAACGCACAGAAGCATATCAAAACCAATAAGTAGTTGATAGCTCTTACTGATATCAAATGAAACACCTCCGATTAAGCTACCAATGATCCCACCTGCTTGATGGAATAGAAGGAGACTTCCAATGAACTTTCCTTTTTCTTTTGTATTCTCGTTAGCAATTAACATTCCTCCTGGTACAGCCCCTAGGTAAGTAAATCCGAAGAAGACTGCAAACACAATTGGCGACAATGGCGAATGTACAAACAAAATTATAAACGCTAAGATGCGTATCCCGTACAACAACGACATCGCTGTAAATTTATTGATACGATCCAATAGATATCCGAAAATAAGGGAACCGATTATTTCCATAATTCCTAAGGTACTCATGGATACGGCAATCAACGCAGGCTTTACGCTAGACAATTGATAAATAGCCACTAAATTCATTTCTACAGTACCCATATTAAACCCACATGTAAATAATGCAAAACCAATAAATAGAAATAATAACATATGAGGACCTTTGAAAAGCATTTTCACTTTTGGTTGTTCGGATTCTTTTGCTTTCTTCTGTCGATTTTCAGGATTCCGAATAAGAAACAGAATAACTGGCACTGCAACAAAAAGGCTGAGCAGGCAAGAAATCAGAAATGCGTCCTTCCATGTTAACCAACTGTTGGAGATAAAAATTGGAGTGCAAACGGCGAGACCAATAGATGATGAGCTTGCCAGAAGTGCAGTAGCTTTTGCTCGATGATGTTGGAACCAGTCAAATATTAGAATATATGTGGCAGAGGCTCCTATACCGTAAAAACCTGATATGACTCCATATCCGATAAAAAACAAAACAGGATTATGTCCCACAAAAACGATACTTGTCCCTAGTATACTAAACATTGTACTTAGTAGCATTAATTTCTTAGGTCCATAGCGGTCAGCAATCCATCCTCCTATTGGGGTGCATAATGCTGCAATTAGTAGGTTTGATGACCATGCCATAGAAATCAAGCTTCTACTTATATTCAAATCTTGAGAAATTTGAACTTGATAAGTAGCCATAATGAAACGCAATAATGCGCCAATAAAACCGATAATCCACAAAGCAGCTAAGCCGATCCAAGCATACTTGCGTTCTTTAAACCATGTGTCGTTCATTTTCTTCACCTCATTTTAATATAATAAAAAGATACTGAACGATATCTTTTTTATTATGTTAACACAACCATTAGGAAAGTGCAAATTTATATTCATATTTCTGATGTTGAGAATATTCTTTATTATTTATAATTACAGAATTGGCTTTTTGAATTAAAAGATCAGGTTCATCGAAGAAATAAACCCTGGCTTGCAATAACTATTTAAATTTTTGGAGATATGCTATAATAATTAAAAAAATAACATGTGCAATGAGGATGAAATTACGAAGAATTACATTCCTTGGAGGATAGATACTATGACTAAAGGAGAAAATACACGCAAGTATATAATTAAGAAATCGGCTGAACTTTTTAACCAGCGAGGTTACGCAGGATCTTCGCTCTCTGATATTACTGAAGTAACTGGAATCAAGAGAGGGGGGATTTATCGTCACTTTGCATGTAAGGATGAGATTGCGCTTGAGGCATATGATTACGCAGTAGGAATTGTTAATGAAAAATTTACCGAAGCCGTAAATGAACAACAATCAGCGATTAATAAAATTCTAGCTATATTCAAGGTTTATGAACAAGTTGTGGAGTCTCCCCCTTTCATTGGAGGATGTCCTGTATTAAACACGGCTATTGAAAGTGATGATACTCACCCTGAATTACGAAAAAAAGCCCAGCAAAGCCTTGAAAGGATGCTGCAATATATTAAGGAAATTCTTTATCAAGGTATACAGAACGGTGAGTTAAAGCCAAATCTTGACATCGATGCTCTTGCTACTTTCATTTTTTCTGCCTTAGAAGGTGGGATAATGCTAAGTAAACTTGAGGGGAATAATCGTCATATGCAATTTAATATTGAAAGTTTATCCAAGTATTTAGAACAATTTTCATTACAATCATCTTAGTTCTTTAATTCTAAATTGTAATGTTAGTGAATATGAATCAGAACCACCGGTTAAGCCGGTGGTTTTTTAGTTCTTGCTTAAGACATGTTATTTTTAACTACAGGTATTAGGGGAGGATTAATTAAATTCTCAACATTTAGTCTCGAATGATTCTATTTTTTAACAGTGGAAGTTGTGTATTAGGTATTAAAAGTGCTTAATTGAATCTAGGAGTAAGTCTTTAAATTTAAAATTGTTGACATGGAAGAAATAATATTATAATATAATATTACTTCCGAGGAAGAAATGTCGAGGGGGAAATTAATATGGATATTGTTAATGAGATTATATTTTCATTAAAGAAAATACAAGAAAATAATGAAATAGATGTTCCTAATATAAAGAATAAACTTACTTTTTCACAA
This sequence comes from uncultured Clostridium sp., assembly GCA_963524945.1. GTDB lineage: Bacteria > Bacillota > Clostridia > Clostridiales > Clostridiaceae > Clostridium. The sequence goes on along the minus strand of CAURJV010000014.1, from coordinate 12,546 downwards.
ATTCATTGTATTGCAGCTATAGAATATATCGAAGATGCAAATATAACTAAGCTATCACAAGAATTAGCAATGACAACAGGTGCTATAACTAAAATGTGTAAAAAGTTATTGAACGAAGGCTATGTATCGAAGTATCAAAAGGAAGGAAATAATAAAGAAGTATATTATAATTTGACGGAATTGGGATTAAATGTGTGTGAAATCCATAAAAAAATTCATGAGAAATCATATAATAAGAAAAAAGATATTATAGCTCAGTATAATGATGAGGAGAAAGCTACAATATTAAGGTTTTTAGATGACATGAATTCGGTGGCAAAGGATACGTTTTTGGAAGTTACGGAAAAGTATATTAAAAGTGGTGATTAAGTCTAATAAAATGTGAGGAGGATTTTATGAGTAATATTACTGTAGTTAGCTATATTTGGGGCATATTTTGGATTTACTGGATATTAGCAGCCATAAAAACTAGATCAAATGTAAAAAAAGAATCAAGTGGTCAAAGGAACATACCAAGAGTAGTGCATTTAATGTTAGTAATAGTCTCTTATGCCATTACCTTTTTTCAGTTTAAAAATATATTCTTATGGAATAGGATAATACCTAATTATGAATATGTTGAATATATAGGTATCGCAATTTTAGTATTCTCTCTTTTATTTGCAATATGGGCTAGAATAGTATTAGGTAGAAATTGGAGTGGAGCCATTCAAAAAGTAGAGGAGCAAAGATTAGTTCGTAGTGGACCATATAAATATATAAGAAATCCTATTTATACCGGAATAGTATGTGGCTTTTTTGGAACTTTTCTTACATTTGGAAGTTTAGCTTCTATTATGGGATTTTGTATCATTTTAATTACTTATATTATAAAAATAAATAGGGAACAAAGATTTTTAGTACTAGAATTTGGTAAAGAATATGAGAAATATATAAAAGAATCATGGGCGTTAATTCCTTATATATTCTAAATTTATAATATTTATTACACCGTGCTTATTAACTAAGTGAAATTCTTATGGTTAGTAAGGGATCATTATTGGAGCCAGTTGTATCCAAGGTAGGTATAAAAATTAGGTTTGCAATTACTGTTAATAATGAGACTTTAAAAGATAAGCTATTGAGAGTGTGTTATTATCTACAGTATTTCTATTATTATATCAGAAAATTTTGAGGAATAGAAAATAAAGTTTAGAGGTGGAATTGGTGTCAATGGTTTATATTTTATTGATTTTTATAGTATTAAAGTTTTTAAGGATACTTAATGGGAAGAATAAAAGAATTAAGTTCCCTAATTTATGGTTGTTACCTATACTACTTATTCTAATGATTGTTGAAGATTATGCAAAAACATTAAGTTTTTCATTGAAAGAGATTATGATAATAATTATTTGTTCAATTATTGGTATAGGAGTGGGAATAATTCGTGGAAGAACATTAAAATATAGTAAGGATGAAGCTAGAGGTGAGGTTTATTATAATGAATCGTACTTAAGCCTTGGAGTCTATGTGTTCCTTATCGTTGTAAAATCGGCTTTTAGATATATTGGCGGAAATATAACTAGTTTTATAAGTATAGGAATTCTTGCATTTGGGTGTGCTTCAATGGTAGGAAGAAGTTTATGGCTATCATATAAGTACTTTAAAATTTTAGGAAATGCTCAATAGTTATTTTGTAAAATAATCCAATAGGTATATATGTTGCAATAATAAAATTAAAACTCTAGTAAGCTAACTTTTCAATTGAAACTCGAATGCAGAAACTTAATTGTAATATATATGATTAACTAAGAAAGAATGTTATCACTTACTACTAACATGGTGAAATGCATCATAAGTTAGTAAGGAATCTGTAATAATTAATTTGATGGTTGAAGGTTAGGTGCACTTTGCCTCCATTATGTAATGTCAAAAATATAGAATTGATAAGTATGGAAATAATTCTTGACCGATCATTCTCAAAATGTTAATATTAATTCTATAAAGGAGGGAACTTGATGGGACGAAGCAGAGAATTTGATGAAAATGTAGTTCTTCAGAAAGCTATGGAATTATTTTGGAAGCAAGGCTACGAAAAGACATCTTTAAATGATTTAGTAGAACACACGGGAATCCATCGTAGAAGTTTATATGATACCTTCGGTGATAAACACACATTATTTTTAAAAACCGTAGATTTTTATGAAGAATTAATAAAAAATAAAATGCAGGCTGGAATTTTACATGCTGAAACAGTGAAACAAGCTATAAAATTTATCTTTGATTTTACTATCGAAGGATATGAAGATAAACAATGGGGTTGCTTAATTGTAAATTCAGCAACAGAGATGGCTCTTAGGGATAAAGAGATAGAAGAAAAAGTAGAAAAGATATTTATGCAAACAGAACAATTACTTGCTGATCTTGTTCGAAAAGGAATGCAAACAGGTGAATTTTCTTGCAAGTATGATCCAGAAGTTTTATCAGAAATACTTCAAAATACATTGCTTGGAATTCGTGTGCAGTTAAGAATGTCAGCGAGCAAAGAAAAATTACATCGTATAGCAGATTTTTTTATGGATTTATTAAATAGCTAATTCTTTTATACTAATTAGAATGAACGTTCTCAAAACTGTTTATGTTCTGCTGAGCCCTTTTGCATATTAGAAAAGTATAGCCACTATTCAAACCAATAATATAAGAAATTTAGTGAATAAAGAAAAGTGAATAATATTGTGGATTTTTTGCTTTATTAAATACATAATTTTTTTAGATCAATTAGAATGATTGTTCTCAAAAAGATATTAAGCGTGGCTAAAGGAGGTGATAATAAGACGTGATACATTTATGGGAAATTACTGGACATGATTTAAAATGAAAAATTAATGGGAAGAAGCAAGTTTTGGGAAAAATTTTTTAACATGTATTATAAATTAAATAAAAATTAAGTGTATTCGTATCATATACGAGTGCAAAAATTAATAAGGAGTGAATAAAAATGAGTTTAATAACTGTAAGTAAAGAAAAATGTATAAAATGTGGAATGTGCGTGGTGGAATGTCCAACAGGAGTATTAAAACTAGAAGCTGATGGTCCAAAAGAAGTCAATCCTAATGCATGCATAGAATGCGGTCATTGTGTGGCTGTATGTCCAAAAGAAGCTATAGATAATAAGAAATCTCCATTAGCTATGCAAAGTGAGGTAGGAGAAATCAAAAAGCTAAATCCAGAAGAAGCAAAGAATTTTATTAGATCACGAAGATCTATTCGTTCATATAAGAATATACCAGTTGAAAGAGAAAAGTTATTGGAACTTGTTGATGTTGCACATTTAGCCCCAACAGCAAGTAATTCACAAGGTATATCATATCTAATAGTAGACGATAAAAAAACAATTCAATTAGCAGTTGAGGAATGCATTAACTGGTTTGAAAATAATGAAACTTTGAGTAAGGTATTAGCAGGAATGATTAGTGGTTACAAGAATAATAAAGTTGATACTATCTTAAGGGACGCACCTAGTATAATTTTAACTTTGGCTGATGAAGATTTTCGTAATGGTAGAGAAAATTCAATTCTTTCATTATCGTATCTTGAATTATATGCGCCATCTCTTGGGCTTGGATCATGTTGGGCTGGAGTATTTGAAATTTGTGCTCGTAGTGATAATTCGCCAATGTACAAGATTTTTAACATTCCAGAGAAAAAGAAAATAACAGGAGTTGTAATGTTAGGATATCCTAAACATAGCTTTAAAAGATTTACAGAAAGACAACCGCTATCAGCTTCTTTTTTTGAAAATTAAATTATTAAATAGGTCAAATAAGTGAAATTAGTTTTATTCCCTTTGGTTATATTTGTAATTATTCAAAAAGGATAAAAGAGCAATAACAAATTTGTTATTGCTCTTTTATATCAAGTTTGTTTGCTGAAATAATCTTTAATGCTCATAACTATAAATTAAATTATACAAGCTGAGAAGTAAGTTCTTCTATAATAGAAGGATTGAAAGGTCTGTCAATAAGAGCTGTACCTTTATTTAAAACAACATTTCTTTCACTAAAGCTTTCCTTATCTTCTCTATATAGAATTCCAGTTGGAATCTTATCTCCAAACTCCATTGCTTTTTCTAGTGCAGCAAGTTTATTGCTAGGGTCGTAATTTTCATCTAAAGAATAAACTCTATTTTTATAGAAGGAGAAAGTGTTAATATGATTAAAAGTTACGCAAGGTTGAAAAATATCCACCATAGCATATCCTTTATAAGAAATTGCTTCCTTCATAATTGAAACAAGCTGATCCATATCTCCACTAAAGGCTCTGGCAACAAAGCCTGCTCCAAGTGTTATAGCTAAAGCTACAGGATTTAATGGGGCATTGATATTTCCAGTAGTTTGAGCCCCAGTTACTAGACCTATTCCAGAAGTAGGAGAGGCTTGACCTTTTGTAAGACCATATATTTGGTTATCATGAACAAAATGAGTTATATTAGTGTTCCTTCTTATATTATGGATAAAATGATTTCCACCTTCTCCATAGGTATCACCATCACCAGAATCTACTATAACTGTTAGATTATCATTTGCCATTTTAGCAGCAACTGCAGCAGGTATTGCTCTACCGTGTAAACCACAGAAACTATTAGCACTTATATATTGAGGCAACTTAGCGGCTTGGCCAATTCCTGCAACCATTAAAACTTCATAAGGGTCCTTTCCTAATTCAGTTAACGCTCTTTTTAAACTTTCTAATATATTAAAATTACCACAGCCTGGGCACCAAGCTGTTTCGTAAGTACGAAATTGTTCACTCATATCTTAAACCTCCTTTATTATTCTATCTACAATTTCATTTGCAGATATTTGTCTACCATCATATTTCGAAATTTTATAATCGCAGTTTATTCCTGTTTGTTCTCTTATAAGATCCGCTAATTGACCAGTAGCATTTTGTTCTATATCAATAATTTTTTTAGCAACTTTAGCCTTTTCATTAAGTTTTTTTTGAGGTAATGGATACACATCTCCAAATAAAAGGGCTCCAAAACTGCCAACATTTCTTCCATTTAGTAATTTTACTGCTTCCTTTATAACACCATAGGTAGATCCCCAGCCTAGAAGCAAATTATCACAATTTTCATCACCAAAAAATTCTGGTTCTTCTAAATCAAGTTTTAAATTACTAAGTTTTCTCATACGCTTATCCATCATTTCATTTCTTACTTCTGCAGATTCAGTAATCTTACCCATTTCATCATGTTCATCACTATCTGCTGTTACAAAGTTTTTTGTTTTTCCTGGAATAAGTCTTGGAGATACACCATCTTCAGTTATTTTATATCTTAAATATTCTCCATCTTTTATATTTACTTCAGCAGGTTTATAAACTTTAACTCTATTTAAATCGAAAGGCTTAACAGAAGCTATACCATCACCTAAGTATTGGTCACTTAAGAGTATTACTGGAATTTGGTATTTCTCTGCCATGTTGAAAGCCCTAATAGTCTGATAAAATGCATCTTCAATCGTACGTATTGCTATAACCATTCTTGGAAATTCACCTTGTGATGCAGAAATGACAAACTTAAGATCGCTTTGTTCTGTTCTAGTTGGAAGTCCAGTAGTAGGGCCTGGTCTTTGAACATCAACGACTACTAAAGGTATTTCGGCCATACCAGATAGTCCAAGGGCCTCAACCTTTAAGCAAAATCCTCCTCCAGAAGTTCCGGTCATAGCTCTTGCGCCTGCAAAAGAAGCTCCTATAGCCATATTTATTGCTGCGATTTCATCCTCTGCTTGCTCAACTAGCACATCTGCTTTTTGTGAAATCGATGCGAGATATTCTAGAATTGATGTAGAAGGAGACATAGGATAAGCGGAATAGAATTTTAATCCTGCAGCTATAGCTCCTAAAGCTAAAGAAGTATTACCGTTTAATATCAAATAATCTGAGAAGCTCCCAGGTTGAGAGCTAAATTTAGATTCTACACTATCGTAACCTATCAAAGCAGCTTTTATATTAACCTCTAAAAATCTTTCTTTTACTGATGATTTTAGAGATTCTTCTATATTTGTATTTTGAATTCCAAAAAGCTTTATAGCTGCACCAACAGCAATGGTACCAGTAACCTTAGGATTTCCAAGTTCTTTAGCTATTTTCTTCATAGGAACTTTTATAGCTCTATCATCATCAATATTAAAATCAGAGTCACTCAATATAAAACCATTTTCCTTTAGCTTATCTTTATGAAGTTCAGCAGTATCTTCGTTTAATGCAATAATTCCATCAACTTCATAAGTATGGGAAAGTACTTCTTGATTTCCGAAACGTATAAGTGAAAAATTATGACCGCCTCTTACTCTAGACATCAAATCTTTTACAGTAAAAACACTATATCCTGACTTTTTTAACAACTTTTCAAGTATGGAGGCAGTGGTATCAACGCCTTGACCTGCAGCGCCTCCAATAAGAATATTATAATTCATAATAAAAACCTCCTTATTTATTTATTAATTTATCTAAAATAATGTTATTATTTATATTCTTAAATTTATAATTATTATTAACTGATAATTATTATCATTACATTAATATTAGCACTTATTTCTATTGTTGTAAAGAAAGTATTTTGCTAGTTAATGGATAAATATGTGATATATTACCAGTGCAATATATTTGAGAACTTACTGAAAATGAGCAACTTTTATGAAATTAATAATGATTAATGGAAACAGGTTATTTGCTTGGAACTGGACTAATTTATGTTGAAGAAGAGTATGAGAGATTTGAGATAGCATATAATTTGGGTAAAAAAGCATGGGCTTTGGCTACACAACAGAAGCAATGTAGGAAGTTATAAAATTTGATAAAGAAGATTTAGGGATAAAAGAAATAATGGGGAGACATGCAGAAGAAAATCCTGCTTCTGGTAAAATATTGGACAAGTTGGGACTTTTATATATTAGGAACATACCATATGAATGTAATGGTGGAGAAAACTTATACGAGGGTAAAGAGTATATTTTGAAGTTATAGAAAATGAATAGAACTCACCTAATGAGTTCTATTCATAATATGCTTCATTATCAACACTATTATTTAATATAGCCTAAAAAATAAAAGCATTGAAAAAAATTTAAAATTCATATATGATGTAAATATACTAAAATATAAACATGAAAAAAATATAAATGTAAAGGTGATGTAAATATGCGCAAAGAGGTAGTTTTAAACTAAACTAACTGAATAAGGATTATTTTAAAAAGTATATGAAAAAAAGCTTGAATAACTCAAGTTTTACTTGTGGTATAATCAATTAATGAAAATTTTGATATTGCCATGTTTATTTGTGTACTCTAAAAATAATCGGTATTATAATGAGCATGTTACATCTTTATCTGCATAGTAGGAAGCCGTGTTCTAGACACGGTATTTTTATGCCTATTTTTGCTACATTTATAGATATGTTATGAGATTTTAATTTATATAGTTTAGCTTAGTCATAAGTTATATAAATTAAAGTTGTATATTTCATGTTTGTATTTAGGTTGTATGATTATAAGGCTGTAAATGAATTATTATGTTCATTTGCGGCCTTTTTTATTTATTTTTAAGGAGAATGTTATGGAAATTTATATATTTAAAATTGAAGATTGCAAAAGGAAGACAAATTTTTTAAGAAATACTAGGATGGTGATTATTAATGGTTAATAAACTTTCAGCATATAAAATTTATTTATTATTTTCAGCTATTACTGCAATGTGTTTTTCATTAACAGCGACAGTTATGATAGTGTATCACATTGAAAATGTTCATTTAAATCCACTTCAGCTTATACTTGTTGGAACTACTTTAGAAACGGCATGCTTTATATTTGAAATTCCCACAGGTATAGTTGCAGATGTTTATAGTCGTAAACTATCTATTGTTATAGGTGTGGTTTTGACAGGACTTGGCTTTATTTTAGAAGGATCTATTTCAAGTTTTATTTTTGTACTAGCAGCACAGATTGTATGGGGATTGGGTTCAACTTTCATCAGTGGATCTCTTGAAGCATGGATTGCGGAAGAAGAAAAAGCTATGGATTTGGATCGAATTTATATTAAGGGAGCACAAGTAGGACAAATAGCTTCAGTTATTGGAATAGTACTAAGTACTATAATAGCTAATTTTTCTATAAGACTGCCTATTATAGTTAGCGGTGTTGTATTCATGATTTTTTCAGTATTTTTAGGAATAAACATGCCTGAAAATAACTTTAAGCCAGCTGCTCCGGATGATTTAAATACATTTAAAAAGATGGGGTATACTTTTAAGTCTGGTCTTAAATTTATAAAAAGTAAATCTATAATTATGATTTTACTTTCTGTAACTTTGTTTTATGGATTGTTTAGCGAAGGGTATGATAGACTTTCTAATGCACATTTTCTGCAAGATACTATGCTTCCTAAGCTTTGGAATCTTAATCCAGTGACTTGGTTTGGGATTTTTGGAATTGCAGGAATGCTATTAAGTGCTATAGTTATGCATTTTATGTCAAAGAGGCTTGATGATAATAAGAAGCATAATGGAAAGCTTCTACTAGGTATAAATATATTTTATATATTATTTATGTTTATATTTGCTATTACGAAAAATTTTAACTTAATGTTAATAGCTTATTTAGCAACTAATACTTTTAGGGCTACAAATGAGCCTATATTCAGCGCATGGCTTAATGGACATATAGATGATAAGGCTAGAGCTACTGTCCTTTCTATGAATGGACAAATAAATTCTTTAGGTCAAATTTTAGGTGGACCAATTATAGGAATTATAGCTACAAATATTTCAGTAAGTGTTGGTATAGCATGTACTTCGTTATTAGTAACGCCAGTATTAGCGCTTTATATTGTTTCTATGAGAATGGATAAAAAGGTGGCTGATAGAGTAGGAGGTGGCGATTATGAAGAAAACAATTAATATGGGAATTGTTGCACACGTGGATGCTGGGAAAACAACTATAACAGAAAATCTATTATATTGTAGTGGAGCTATAAAATCAGTTGGAAGAGTTGATTTAGGGAATACACAGACAGACTCCATGGAGCTTGAACGCAAAAGAGGAATTACTATTAAATCGTCGACCGCATCTTTCACTTGGAATGATGTTAAAGTAAATATTGTTGATACACCAGGTCATGTAGATTTTATTTCAGAAGTTGAACGCTCATTAAGTATTTTAGATGGAGCAATAATAGTTATATCAGGAGTAGAAGGGATTCAATCGCAAACAAGAATACTATTTAATACCTTAAAGCAGTTAAACATTCCAACAATAGTTTTTATAAATAAATTAGATAGAGTTGGAGCAAATTCTAATAAAGTATTAGAAGAGATAAAGAAGAATATGTCCAATAAAGTAGTTAAATTACAAGAAGCATATAATGAAGGTAGCAAAGATGTTTATATAAAAAATCTATTTGATTCAGGTATGATAAATGACAATGTTATTGATGTTTTATCAGACTTAGATGAAGGTTTTCTGGAAAAATATATTAGTGGTATGGAAATTAAAAAAGAAGAATTACATGAAAAGTTTGTATCATATGCAAAAGAAGGAAGTTTATATCCAGTATTTTGTGGTGCAGCAGCGATTGGCCTTGGAATTGAAGATTTATTAGATGGTATTTGCAGTTATTTTCCATGCGCAAATGGTGATTCTGAAGATGATTTATCTGGAGTGGTATTTAAAATCGAGAGGACAAATACCAACGAGAAGAAGGTTTATGTAAGATTATTTAAAGGAAAAATATCTGTAAGAGATAAAATTCAAATTCCTAATAAGGAGGCAGCAGAAAAGGTAAAGAAAATTAATAGCTTAGAAGACGGGAAAGTTCTTGAGGTGCAGAGGATAGAAGCAGGGGATATAGGTATTTTATATGGACTTGCAAGTTTCCAAGTTGGGGATATAATTGGAATTTCAAATAATAAAGTTAAAAATATATCTATGGCTAAACCAACATTAAAAACAACTATTTCTGCAATAGATAAAGAAAAAAATACTGAGTTATTTAGGGCGCTAACATTTCTTTCAGAGGAAGACCCGTTATTACAATTAGAAATGAACGATTTAGATAAAGAAATTCATGTTAATTTATTTGGTGAAGTTCAAATGGAAATACTGAGTTCTATAATAGATGATTTCTATGGAATAAAAGTAGAATTTTCAAATGTTCAGACCATTTATAAGGAAGCACCTAAAGGTGTTGGAACAGCAATAATGCATATGAATGAAGGATTAAATCCTTTTTATGCAACAGTAGGCTTGAAAATAGAACCCTTGGGAAGAGGTGAAGGACTTAAGTATATTTCTAATGTTTCAGTAGGATCACTTCCAAAATCTTTTCAAAATGCAATTGAAGAGGCAGTTATTAAGACTAGCAAACAAGGGCTGTTTGGATGGGAAGTTACTGATGTAAAAGTTACACTTATCTGTGGTGAATTTTTTAGTCCAGTAAGTACTCCAGCAGATTTTAGGAATGTGACACCTATGATATTTATGGAAGCATTATTTGAAGCACAAACTGTTTTATTAGAGCCATTACACGAGTTTGAATTAAGGATTCCTCAAAATGTTTTAAGTAAGGCTATTTGGGATTTGGAAACTATGAGGGCAACTTTTGATAATCCTGTTGTGATAGAGGATGAATTTTCAATAAAAGGATTAATTCCAGTAGAAAATTCAAAAGAATATAAAATGAAAATAGCTTCATATACACAAGGTAAAGGGATGTTTATAACAAAAGTTTATGGATATAAGGAAGTTCCAGCAGATTTTAAAAAAGCACGTCAAAAAACAACTTATGATCCATTGAATAAGAAAGAGTATATTCTTCATAAATTAAACACAATTAGAGACTAAATTTAAATAGATAACTTAAGTTTTTATATATAAGATTTAAGATAAGAGTATAAAAGTCTTAAATGATTATTACAAATAAATGAAATCAGTTATTATGTAAATTTGATTATGTTAAAATATGATGAATTTAATTAGAATAAAAAACAGATATATATTGGAAAAATAATTCTTCATCATAATTCTAAAAATATTGTAAGAATTTTAGCCGCAATTGTGAATTGAACATATATATTAATAATCTTGTGAAAAATGAATATTTAGAGAGATAAAAGCTTTGAATATTCATTTTCTACTTCAAGGAGGTAATTATGAATAAACGGGAACGAATTAAAACATTCTTTTTATACGGTGTTTTCATTTGCTACATACTTTTGCTAATTAAAATATTGTTTTTATCAAGAATCTCTAACTTGGAGCATAGGTCAATCAATCTAATTCCTTTTTATAGTATAAAGGAATATATATTTAGTAGCTCTGTATCTATAAAAAAGTTCGCTTTTGGTAATGTGGTTGGAAATATAGCTATATTTATTCCTTTTGGTGCATATTTGCTATTATTCAAAAATGATAAAAGAATAATAACCAATTTGTTGTTTGTATTTATAGTAAGTTTGTTTGTTGAAATCATTCAGGGGATTTTGGGAATTGGAGCATCAGACATTGATGACATAATTCTAAATTGTTTGGGTGGATTCATTGGTATTTTAGGATATAAGTTTTTCTTATTTATATTACGAGATGAGAAAAAAGTACATACTGCAATTGCAATACTATCTGTTATTGCATTACCCCGTATATTATTTTATTTATTCATAATGAAAATGAGATTCTAGATATCGTTATTAGATATTCAATAATATGCTCTATAAAAAAGAAACCCAGGAATTAAAACAATCTGTAACATATATATGTTGCAAAAATAATTATTCATCATAATTCTGAAAATATTGCAAGAATTTTAGTCGTAATTGTAAATTGTGAAATGTGCATTGTGAATTGCAACATATATAACATTCTTAACAATATTTATTCTTCAGAATACTAGAATATATATTCTGATATTCTGAAGAATATGCTTGTATAATGCGGGTTTGAAGGCGTGGAATTAAAAAAGTTATTGTGAATTTGCTTTTGTGATATGAAAACAGATTTTTATATTGAGAGAAAAAAAATTTTGAGTAGATAATAAAATTGTGGAGTTCATGGTGGAATTATTAATGAGGAAATCAAGATGTAATTTATAAAGAGATAAACCTTTGGCGAAAGAATAGATGCTCTGGATAATTAGAAGCCTTGTCTATGATTATAGATTGGATTGTTCTATATTTAGAAGAAAGTATTATAGGAATGTCTGCAATGGGTAATTTAATGTAACTAAATAAAATTTTTAATTTATAAAGAAAGCTTAGGATAATGAAGGGTGAACAGTATCATAAGTGAGTGATAAATTTAATGAAATTAGATAGTAAAATAGAAGCTAGGTGCCATTTGATTTCACAATGACAGGAGTAGGGTTACAATAAACCTTTTTAATTGCCAGATTATCTAATAGGATATTCATTATTAGCATCTACTATTTTCATTTATAAACCTGTTTTGTTTTGGAATTCTTAAATGGAATTGAGGAAAGAACCTAGTAATAAATAAATATATTTATTATATG
>CAURJV010000013.1:0-90111 GCA_963524945.1 uncultured Clostridium sp. | reverse complement strand
TCTATTGTAATATCAGTATCTTCTATTACATCATGAAGCACTGCACATATCATTTCTTCTTGGCTTCTCTTTGAAAGCATTAATCTTAGAGGATGAAGAATATATGGTTTACCACCTTTATCCACCTGACCTTCATGAGCTTTTGCTGCTATACGTATAGCTTTTTCCAACATATCTTCACCTCCTTTTACTAATCAAATTATATTTTCAGTAAGTTTAAAATATTCTTTATGAACTTATAATCGAGTCAGCTCTATGGATACTGTACCTTTTGGGGGACATAACATTCAACTTCTTCGGTATAAACACCAAAGGCATCTTATGGACATTGTACCTTTTGATGACACAACATCTAAAAGCATCATAAACAATATCAGAAATAGATTTTATTCTGCATTTACCGCAAAAAAACTGCTATAAAATTAATATCCAAAGCAGTTTTTTATACTGTAATACTCCATAAAAGTTATATTTGCCTTTAAATCAAAATATCATTTCATAATATCTCTTTACACTTGCTTCTAATTCTAGTAAATCTAAATTTCTTCCTACTCTTATACTTTCCTTGCCTTCTATATATAGTAAAAATATTGGTATAGAAAACACATTATATTTTGCTGCTAAATCTAAATGCTTTTCTGCATTTACTTCTCCACTCTTAATTTCAGGAAATCTTTTCAAAATATCTTCAATCTTAGTTTTAATGACTTCACACGCCCCGCAAGCTCCTCCTGTAAAATATATCGCGCTCATTCTTTTGTTTTTTATTAAATCTAATAGTTCCTTATCATTATTCAAATTGTCCAACTTAATTTACCTCACTATATTGCTCTTCTATCATCATATTTAATGTCATAACTTTATCCTCACCTAATATTTGATTTGCAGCATTATATAAATATTTATCTTCTGTCACTAATATAAGACTATCATCTGAATGACATGCATATAAAAGTAATAAATCATTCTGTGATAATTTATTTATACTATTTAAATATATATTACCACTTTTAGAATACTTTATATTTAATTTTGATGAAAATTCTTCGAGATTATTCTTATTTATTTCTATAATTGAAAATAGCAATTTACAGAATCTTTCTGATAGTACTTGTTGACCTTTGTATTCTTTCCTTTCCTTAACAACAAGTTCCTCACTCACTTCTTTCAAAATTATTATTTTTTCATCTTCTATGAGTTTATTAATAATCGAAGGATACTGTTTCCAGAGTCCTATTACAACATTAGTATCTAATAAATACTTGTTCATAATTATCCCTCCCGCAATTGCTATATTATTATCCTTAATCTATTTATATGTTTATTATACTCCGTATTATTTTTTATTAATTATTAATAATCTTAGTTTTCTCATCTATCGTAAATTCATTCTCTTAATTATATAAGTTTTTCTCTCATATATATAAAGAGCATTAGACATAATTTTTATTGTTTTATTTTTATTGTATTCTCCTCACCTACTTACATGTGACTCTTGCAAAATAGTAATTTTCAAGTAGCAAACCTATTAGTGATATAGCCCCCAATAATAAATAAAGTCGTGCATTTATATTAACCACATGCACGACTTTATTTATTAAATTTCAATCAGTATATTTTATAGACTTAAGTCTTCTCCATTAGTTGAAATAACTTTTTTATACCAGTAGAAAGAATCTTTTCTACTTCTAGTAAGAGGTCCATTTCCATCATCGTTTTTATCTACGTAAATAAATCCGTAGCGCTTTCTCATTTCTCCAGTACCTGCTGAAACAAGATCAATACAGCCCCAAGGAGTGAATCCCATTAAATCTACGCCATCTTCCTCGACAGCTTTTTTCATTTCTTCTATATGCCTAGCTAAATAGTCTATACGATAGTTATCATGTATAGAACCATCCTCTTCCACCTTATCAATTGCTCCCATACCATTTTCAACAATAAATAAAGGTAAGTTATATCTTTCTTGTAGTCTGTTTAATGCAAGCCTTAAACCAACAGGATCAATTTGCCAACCCCAATCAGTTGCTTTTAAATAAGGATTTAAAACTGAAGTGGACATATTGCCATCAGTCACTTTCTTAGTTTCATCTGTAGTTACAACTGAACTGGAATAATAAGAGAATGCGATATAATCAACAGTGCCATTTCTTAATAATTCATCATCGCCTTCTTGTTTCTCTAATTTTACCCCTAATCTATCATATTCTTTTAATTTATACCCAGGATAGAATCCACGACATTGAACATCTGAGAAGAAATGTTTTTGTTGATCATTCTTCATGAGCTTTAGTTCATCTTCTGGATTACATGTTAGTGCATAAGTAGAGCCGTAAGCAGTCATCATTCCAATTTTGAAATTTGGGTTAATCTCATGACCTAACTGAACAACTTTTGCACTACCTAAAAATTGGTGGTAAACAGCTTGAGCTTTTGATTGCTCATCATTTCTTATAACTCCTCCTGCAAATGCAGGTACATAATCCATCATGTTTATTTCATTAAAAGTCATCCAATACTTAACTTTATCTTTAAATCTATTAAATATTGTTTCACAGTATTTTACATAAAAATCAATTACTCTTCTATCTAACCATCCACCATATTTATTTGTTAAAGCAAGTGGTGTTTCATAGTGTGAAATTGTTACTACTGGCTCAATATTATATTTTAATAATTCATCAAATACATTTCCATAAAATTCCAGCCCTTTTTCATTAGGCAATTTATCATCACCATTTGGAAAAATTCTTGCCCAATTAATAGATAGTCTAAAACAATTAAAGCCCATTTCCGCAAATAAAGCTATATCCTCTTTGTAATGATGATAAAAGTCAATAGCCTGATGGCTTGGATAATATTCTCCTTCATGACACTCTAGCACTGCCCCATCTGGAATTGATTCAAATGGAAATACTCCTTGAGATTTTTTAGTCCCATCTGGCATAGTATAAGTAATTCTTCTAGCTGAAGTATGACTTCCATTTGTCATAACATCGGCAGTACTTAACCCCTTACCATCCTCTAAGTATCCACCTTCAAATTGATTAGCAGCTGTAGCACCGCCCCATAAAAAGTCTTTTTTAAATCCCATATTATAATCTCCTCTCTTTTCTCTGAATTTTACAAAGTATTTGCAAAAATAACATTATATATACTATTTTACATGTTGCACATATAAGTCACAATTTATTTAATTAACTAAATCTAATTTTCTCAAACTTGGAATCATAATTTTCATAAATAAATCCAACATAGGTCCATAAATAAACATTGTAATCAAAGTACCTTCTCTAACAGTTATTCTGTTTTCAAATAATAATTCTATTCATTGAATTTTAGATATATTATATTCTTATATATTAAAATCAATTATGGTTATAATTTAAAATATAAAAATACCTGTAGACGAGATACATTTTCATTTATCTAGCCTACAGGTATAATTTCACTCATCGTATATATCACTTTTTTATACTACAACTGACGTAATTATCAAATAACCACATCTTAAAATCAACTATTATTCGTTTCTTCGAATTTTATATGATTAATTTATTAAAAACTATTAATATAAAATTAGCTCATATAATTTTTCACGTTATCCTTTGTTACTTTTTCAAATGGAACCCATATATGCTTACCATCCTGTGCTAAATTTTCCACATCAGATAACTTACCCTCTGATCCTAGTTGAATAGCTGCCTGCACCGCATTTTTACTTTGGTCTTTCGCAGACTGATAAACAGTAAATTGTAAACCTCCATCTACAATAGCCTTGCATCCATCTGACGTAGCATCAATTCCCACAATTGGAATTAATGAAGTATCTATTTTATTTTCTTTAAATGAATCCATTACTCCAAGTGCCATTTCATCATTATTAGCAATTACGCAGTCAAATTTTCTACCTGTAGACAGGAATATATTAAACATCTCCTTAGCTTTTGCCCTGCTCCAATCTGCATTATCCTCAAAAACATAATCAGCATCTATTCCTTTTTCCTTGAAAGTTTCTTTTACTGCCTTCGTACGCCCTTTAGTAGCTGCATGGTTCTTCTCACCTTTTAATAAAACCACTTTAATATTATTTTTATTTTTCAAATAATCTGCAATATATTCAGCTTGATATTGCCCTGCCACCTTTTCATCTGAAGCCACATAAATGTACTTATCTTTTTCTAGTAACTCTTCACTTGGACTACTATTCATAAATACTATCGGAAGATTTCCTGCCGCTTTTTTAAGTTGCAGCCCTGTAGTTGAATCCACTGGAGTGCATAGTATAACATCATATCCACCAGAAACTGCCTCTTTCATATGAGACACTTGCGTTTCTATAGAACCTGCCGCATCTTTAATAACTAAATCAACTTTTTCACTATCAGCAAAGTCTTTTGCACTTTTTGCTAGCATGCTACGAAATTCATCTGATGCATCTGAAATTGATAATAGAATTTTTACGTTTTTCTTTGTCGAAGAACTACTCTTTGAGCTGCATCCCGATACCATAACAAACATCATAAGTATAGTTAATAATATAGATATTTTCTTTCTCATACTATATACTTCCCCCTTAAAACTCATTATGTAATAATTATAAAGTCTAATAGAACAAAATTGCAGGCAACTGTGAAACCTTCTAAATCAGTCTTTTTGATAATTTATTTCTCGCAAGTGTCACAATACCCACAGATTTTACTCTAATGTAAATTCCTAGAGAATAAAAAATATCCCTATATTTTAAACATTTTAATCTGTTTGCTAAGTTCATCAGATGTATTTGCTAAAGTTTCTGCATCATTAGCTACTTTTTCACTATTTTTAGTAATATTATTTGACTGATCAACCATGACTTCTGAAGTTGCTAAAATTTCCTCTGAACTTGCTGCTTGTTCCTCTGCTATAGCTGCTACAGTTGTTGCAACATCATCTAAATGTCCAACTTTTTCAATCATTTCTTGAATTAGATCATTTGCTGAATTAATTTTATTGAAAATATTATCAAATGTATCAGCCGTTCCACTTATTAAATAACTACTTTCATTAATATATTCTGCACTATCATGTGATTGTTTTACAGTATCTGAAACAAGTTTGTTAATTTCATTTACAATAGATGAAATATTTTTAACAGATTCAGAACTTGTATTAGCTAATTTGCCTATTTCACTTGCTACAACAGCAAATCCTTTTCCTGCTTCTCCAGCCCTAGCCGCCTCTATTGATGCATTAAGTGATAAAAGATTAGTTTGTTCTGCAATACTTCCAATAACATTTATAATACTAGTTATTTCAATTGAAGATTTACCGACATTATTTATAGCTTGTTCAAGCGATCCTATTGAAGTCCTTATATTTTCCATAGCTGCGCTTACTTTTTGCATATCTTTTATGCCTTTTTCTGAGATATTAATAGTTTCCTTCATTTTATCATTCACATTATTACCATCATCTCTAGCATTAGAAACGACATTAGCTAAAGTTGTTGTATTTTCAGCTATTTCTCCTACCGAACTTGATAACTGATCTACTGTGAGGTTTAAATTCTGCATAGACTCAGATTGAAGTTTAGATGAATCATATAACTCTGTAGAGATTCTTATACCGCCTTCAGATTGTTCACTCATCTTATTTGATACTATACTAATATTATTTATCATATTTCTCATTACTGTTATAAAGTCTTTTACACTTTTCAGCATAATTGAAATTTCATCATTTCCCTTTACTTCCACATCAACTGTAAAATCTCCATTAGTCATGGATACAATTGTATCAGTAAGTTTCCTAATCGGTTTTATAACTATTTGTACAACTCTCTCCACTAGAGCTGCTAAAATAATAATAGAGATGATACCTATTAAAATCATAAAAGTACGAAGCTTTATAAGTTCTGATAAAATAGATTTTGTTGGTACATATGATACAAGAATCCAATTGGTTCCCTCTACTTCTTTAAAAACAACCCTGTTATCATCTAACTCGCATGAATTAAAATCTTTATTTTCAATTTTTCCTGCAACATCTGTAAAAAATTTATCATTGCTGGAATCAAGTTTAGTGGAAATTAATGCACTATCTCTATTAGCTACTATTGTTTTATCATTGCTATCTATCAAGAGCGCTTCTGCATCATGCATATCAATCATTGAATTTACAATTATTGATACTTTATCCAATGAAAGATCTACAGAAAAAATCTTTATTTTTCCAGATTTATCACTTAATATTGCCGAAGCACTAATAATATTCTTGCCAAATTCATTCTTATATGGTGATCCAAATGCCATATTAACGCGAGTAAGTCCCTCTTTATACCACACTGAATCAAGTACATCTTTATCTGATTTATTGGATTTTTCTGCTTTAAATAGCTTTCCACTATCATCACCTATGTAAAATCCATCCTTACAATTATCACTGTATCCATAATATTTATTTAGTAAGTCTTGTAATTGTTTTTCGCTTAAATTCGCAACTTCTAATGAATCTTTTAAAGTTTTAAATGATAACAAGTTTTCATTTAAAAATGATTCAATTTGATCAACCTGCTTCTTACTTGAGGTTTCTAGCAAATCATTAGCTGAGTTGGTTATTATATTTTTAGACTTATTGTAAGAAATAAAAATAAGTAATGAAATTACTATTGCCAGCATTGGAATAATGATTCCAATCAATTTTGTTTTAATTGAAACCGTATACTTGGTTTCCCCTTTTTTCATAAATATCCCCCTTTTAGGCACTATAGATTATAATAGCATTTTCCATATATCTATAATACAATTTTTCTTCCTTCAAGTATACTTTTTTTCTACATTATTCTGTATTTTTCCTTTATTTTTTCAAAATTCCCTATTTAAAATGAACTTTTATAAAAAAATTACAGATGAAAATATCTTCATCTGCAATTTTTAATCAAATAACTTTTATGGATTTATACTTTCTCACATAATGTTTTAATTGCATACATTAATAAGAAGGCTAATCCGATTCCAAATGAAACACCTGTTACTAGCCTTCTAATATTAGTTGATTTCTTAATTTTAAATAATTGTAGTAAACCATCACAAATCATAATTAAAATCAATACTCCACATATCTTTAAGCTAATCTTTACTTTGACTACAAACAAAATCGCTGCAATTATATAACCCAAATAAATTCCAGTGCACCTTGCACACACTGGAAATTGAAATCCCCTAAAACTGAAACTCCTTTCATACATTTGATGACAGCCACTAAGTGCACCAGCTTTCATAAGGAATATCCAGAACTTTGTTTTCTTATCCGTTACATTATTTAAATCTTGCCCCACAATCTGCACACACCCTATACGTATTTGTCTTAGTTTTAGTTTTTCCCATACCGAGCATTCCGCATAGCAATCCAATAGGACCTAAACATATATATCCTAAGCAGCCTTTTCCTGCACCAAAGCCTTTCGTAGTTTCCGTAATATCACTTACTACTTTGACATTTAAACTCCCACATCTAGGACATCCAACATTTACATTATTCATTCTCTGTATCCCCCGTAACAATAAAACTATCATAATTATACTACTGAGAAATATTACATTGCAATAATTCTCCAAATTCTAATTCATTTTACATATTCACGGTAAGGCATACGTAAAATTCTATTATCATCAAATTTGTATTTTGTACCTTCGAGAGGATCTTTTTCCTTAACTAAGTTCATGCCTACAGAATATATTGCTTGAGCTTCTGCACTTGCATCTTGAATAACTGTCCCGGTCATAAATCCTTTATCTACTAATTCCACAGCTTCTGGAATAGCATCAATCCCAACTACCAAAACATTTTTATTTTTATCACCTTTATTATACCCATATTTCTGAAGCGCTTTAACAGCTCCTATGGCCATAGCATCATTATTTGCAATAATTGCTTCAACATTATTGCCATATCTTAAAAATAATGAGTCAATGCTCGCCCTAGCACATTCTTCATCCCAATTACAACTTTGTATTGCAAGTTCCTGGGTTTTTATTCCAGCATCATTAATTGTTGAAATAGAATACTTTGTTCTATCAATAGTACCAGGATGATCTATTTTTCCCTGAAGCATAATATATTGAAGTATATTATCTCTATTTTTATCTATAACTCCCTTATTGGCATTCCATGAATCAACAATTATCTTACCTTCTAGAACTCCAGATTGTTCTGTGTCAGTTCCAAGAAAAACAATACTCTTGTAAGGGGTAATAAAATTCAATATATCTTTATTAGGTGTTCCATCTAAAATTAATGGTATATTATTTTTTTCAATTTTATTAATTACATCACTTATAGTATCTACCTTTGTATCAACCAGATTTATTACAAACAAATCAAAATGATCATCAATAGCTTCGTAAATACTTTCGTTTTGTATAACCTGATTTCCTTTTCCATCAAAAAAAGTGAACTCAACCTTGCCCTTATTTTCTTTCTGAATGTCCTCTAATTTTTTTCTAACCTCAATGTTATATTGATCATCTTCTCTAGATTGAAACATAGCTACTTTTACTGGAACTATTGAATTATTATTTAAATTAGTTGATAAACTCTTCGGAATACTGCCTACTAGCATAGTAATTATCAAAAAAGAAATTGTAGTAAATATGCTTACCTTTTTAAATAAACTCATTTCAAGACCCTCCTATATTAGTTATAATCATAGATTGTCTTTTAATAAGAGTTTTATTCTGCATATAAGAGCATTTTATGCAATTGAATATCATTTATTTTTTTCACGCATCTGCATTTTCGAGCGCATGTGAGAAAAACTTGGCAGGCGAATATGATTTATTTTTTTATTCTTTATATGATAATTAACCCAGGTAAAATAGACTACTATAAAAATTATCCGCAGATTTAATTGGATTATAATTTCATAAAGAATAAAAAAATTTAATGACCACAATTTTGTGGTCATTAAATTTCAGCTTTATGATAATTCAAAGGCTCCTGTATATAATTGATAATACTTACCTTTTTCTTTTATTAGATCATCATGATTTCCTCTTTCAATAATTCTACCTTGGTCTAATACCATAATTACATCAGAGTTTTTAATTGTTGAAAGTCTATGAGCAATTACAAAAACTGTTCTTCCTTTCATAAGCTTATCCATTCCTTCTTGAACAATTCTTTCTGTTCTTGTATCGATGCTTGAAGTTGCTTCATCCAAGATTAAAACTGGTGGATCAGCTATTGCTGCTCTAGCAATTGTTAATAACTGCCTTTGACCTTGTGAAAGGCTTCCTCCATCTCCTGTAAGAACTGTATCATAACCATTTGGAAGGTGTCTTATAAACGTATCTGCATTTGCAAGTTTTGCTGCTGCAACTACTTCTTCATCTGTAGCATCTAATTTACCATATCTAATATTATCTGCTACTGTTCCAGTGAAAAGATGAGCATCTTGAAGCACTATTCCAAGAGATCTTCTTAAGTCATCCTT
The DNA here is from genome assembly GCA_963524945.1 of uncultured Clostridium sp. Taxonomy (GTDB): domain Bacteria; phylum Bacillota; class Clostridia; order Clostridiales; family Clostridiaceae; genus Clostridium. The sequence continues at coordinate 80,636 of CAURJV010000013.1, read as the reverse complement.
TTTAATCTTATTGATATTGATGCCATCATATCTTATCTTTCCATCTTGAATATCATAGAAGCGGTTTATTAAATTAGTAATAGTGGTTTTACCTGCTCCTGTAGCACCTACAAAGGCTATTTTTTGTCCTTGTTTAGCATATAGCTTTATATTATGCAAAATTATCTTTTCATCATTATATCCAAAGTCCACATCATCAAATACTACTTCACCGAGAAGCTTTGTATACGTAATAGTTCCATCTTCATGAGGATGTTTCCATGCCCAAATTCCAGTACGCTCTTTGCACTCTTCCAATTCACCATTTTCATTTTCCTTAGCATTAATTAAAGTAACATATCCTTCATCTGTTTCTTTCTTTTCATCAAGAAGCTTGAATATACGTTCTGCCCCCGCAAGCGCCATAATAACAAAATTGAATTGTTGAGCCATTTGATTAATTGTTTGACTAAAGTTTCTTGTTAATTGCAAAAATGCTGCAAGTCCACCAAGTGTAAATCCACCAAATGCACCAATAGCTAGAACTGATCCAAAGATAGCAACAGCTACATAATTTATATATCCAATGTTACCCATAATAGGCATCAAGACATTAGCATATTTATTTGCATTATTTGCACTATTAAAGAGCATATCATTTAATCTATCAAAGTTAGCTTTTGCTTCTTCTTCATGACAAAAGACTTTTACAACCTTTTGTCCTTCCATCATTTCTTCTATATATCCATTTACTGCACCTATATCTTTTTGTTGCAGACCAAAATATTTTCCACTCTTTGCGCCAATAACTTTAGTAACTCTAAACATCAATAATATAATTATAATTTCAACGCCTGTTAAAGGAATACTTAAATATATCATTGAAGCAAATATACTAATAACAGTTATGATAGCTGACAATAATTGTGGTATTCCTTGGCTTATCATTTGCCTTAAAGCATCTGTATCATTTGTATATAAACTCATCAAATCTCCATGAGCATGTGTATCGAAGAACTTTATTGGTAAATTCTCCATATGAGCAAACATATCATCTCTGATTCTTTTTAGAGATCCTTGTGAGATTACAATCATTATGCGGCTATATATATAAGTCGATATAACTCCAACATAATAAATTACTGCCATGGTAATTATCATTTTAAGAAGCGGGCCAAAATCTGATTCTGGTTTATTTAAGAGTGGTGTTATATAATCATCAATTAAATTTCTTAAAAATAATGTTCCAATAACATTAGCAAGAGAACTTATAATAATAGTTACTAATACCATAAAAAACAAAAACTTATATTCCTTAAGTATATACGCTAATAATCTTTTTAGTATTTTCAAAGAATCTTTATTAGCTTTTACAGGAGCACGTCCACCACGTCCCATCATTCTAGGAGGTCTATTGCTAGCATTATCTTTACTCATTGTCGCTCGCCCCTTTCATTTGAGATTCGTAAACTTCACTATATATTTCATTTGATTTTAGTAATTCTTCATGAGTTCCAAATCCATCTATTTTCCCATCATTTAATACAACAATTTTATCTGCATCTTGAACTGAAGAAATACGCTGAGCAATAATAATCTTTGTAGTATTTGGTATTGTTTCTTTAAATGCTTTCCTTATTAAAGCATCAGTTTTAGTATCTACCGCACTTGTTGAATCATCTAAAATTAATATTTTAGGTTTTTTAAGTAGCGCTCTTGCAATACATAATCTTTGCTTTTGTCCTCCAGATACATTTGTTCCGCCTTGTTCTATAAAAGTGTCATACTTATTTGGAAGACTTTCTATAAATTCATCTGCTTGTGCTTGCTTACATGCATCTATTAACTCTTCATCAGAGGCATCTTTATTTCCCCATCTTAAATTCTCTTTTATTGTTCCAGAAAATAAAACATTCTTTTGTAATACCATAGAAACCTCATCTCTAAGTGTTTCTATATCATATTTTCGAACATCAACTCCTCCGACCTCAACACTACCATTTGTAGCATCATACAATCTTGGAATAAGCTGAACAAGAGTGGTTTTTGAACTTCCTGTTCCTCCTATAATTCCAATAGTCTCACCAGAATTAATTTTCAAATTGATATTTTCTAAAACGAGGTTGTCCTTATTTTTGTTATAGGAAAAACCAACATTATTAAAAGTTATAGATCCATCTTTTACTTCATAAACTGGATTTTCATCATTTGCCAAATCACTTTTTTCATTTAAAACTTCTGTAATTCTTTCAGCTGATGATTTAGACATAATTACCATTACAAATACCATCGAAAGGAACATTAAACTCATTAATATATTAAGAGTATAAGTAAATAAACTCATCAATTCTCCAGTTGACATAGTATTTGAAACAATCATTTTTGCACCAAGCCAAGATAAAAGCAAAATACATGTATAAACTGTAAATTGCATTGCTGGAGCATTAACTATGATTAGTTTTTCAGCTCTTATAAAATATTTGTATAAAGTTTTAGAAGCTTTATAAAACTTGCTTGTTTCATGCTCTTCTCTTACATAAGCCTTTACTGCTCTAATTCCAGTTAAATTTTCTTGTACACTGGCATTTAAATCATCATACTTTTTAAAAACTTCAACAAAATATGGATGTACTGTAGTCATAATGAAATATAATATAACTCCAAGAAAAACTATAGCACCTATAAATATCATAGATAATTTTGCATTAATATAAAAACACATTGTTGTAGCGGATATAAGCATAAATGGCGCCCTTACAGCCATTCTTATTATCATTTGGAATGCATTTTGAACATTTGTTACATCTGTAGTCAATCTTGTTACAAGTCCAGCTGTAGAATATTTATCTATATTGGAGAAAGAAAAATTTTGTATATTATAATACATTCCCTTTCTCAAATTTCTAGCAAACCCCGATGAAGCTTTAGCTGCATGTACACCACCTAAAACACCAAAAGTAAGAGATAAAAATGATGTTATTATCATTGCCCCACCAACAATACTTACATATTTCACATTACCTTTTCCCACCCCATTATCAATAATCCATGCCATTAAAAGTGGAATAATTGTTTCCATAACTACTTCTAATGCAACATATAACGGGGTTAGAATGCTATCTCTTTTAAATTCTGCTACAAAACCTGCTAATCTTTTTATCATAATTTTCCTCCTTCTTTGTTAGGTTTCTAACTAATAGCTCAAAAAAAATTGCATAGCACATGAAAATAAATAACAAGTCCAAAGTTGCCATGGATATTTTTCATCAGGCAAGGAGGCAAATTGCCCTCATAGCGGGCCTATTAGGGCAATTTGCCAACGTAGTATGGTGGAAAATAGGCTGGCAAATGTACTTGTTATTTTTTGAATGTGCTTTAATCTGCAATTTTCTTAGCTAATCTATCAATTAAAGAAACTAATATATTAAATTCATCCTCATTTAACTCATCTCTTAAAGATTTTTCAACTCTAAGGATAAACTCATATACATTTCTTTGAATTTCCATTCCTTTTTCTGTTAATACTATTTTTTTAAGACGTGCATCTTCTGATACACTTATTCTCTTAATATGCCCGTTCTTCTCCATTAATTGAAGTACGCTTGTAACTGAGGAACGTCTAATATCAAGTTCCTCTTCTATGTCTTTCTGAAAAATGTCTTTTTTATCTGATTTATGATATATGAAGCCAAGAATCCTAGCTTGAACTCCAGTCACACCATATTGTGAAGCTTCCTTATCTATTCTTCTATGCAATCTCCTAGATAACATACTCAATTTTTTCCCAATGTGTACCTCTTTATCCATACTTATGCTCCCATCAATTTGTTAGATTTCTAACATATATTATTTTAGTTTCACTTTTTAAATTTGTCAAGGTAATATAATTTTATTTTAAAAATAATATTTTTAAACTCTTAGACCTTAGTTTCTTTCTATTTATTATCAATTCTTTATATGATATTTTCTATTTTTATTTGATGAATCAAAATCTCCAATAACAACTTGAAGCCTTTCATTACTGTATTTATACTCTTGCTTAAGATCTATTATTTTTTTGAATATAGAAACTCAATTGCTACATATATATATTAAATTTACTATCTCTGTAACATACCTAAACCGTAATCATAAAATGAATGAGACAGGCTTTACTGCCATAGCAAAAATACAAGGAGATTCTCAATGTATAATGATGATTTTTTTTACTGTCCGTATTGTATGCAGAAAAATATTTGTCCATTTTTTGATGAACAAATGAAAAATTTCGGTGATGATGATCAAATGTCAAGATTTGATAGATACGAAGATTCTTATGAATTTCAAGATTCAAACTTATTGACTAAAGAAATTCACTCAGATTCTTATAGAGCTTCTGACCAAGAAATTAATAGAATATTAAGATTAATGCGTAATCAAATGCCTCAGCTTTTCTCACTACTCCAAGGAGTTGGGGATAACTATTTTAGAACCGCTATTGCTTTTACTTTAGATAATGCTCAAACATATCCAGGAAATATAAATCAAAGTGTAAATAGAATTTTTAATGACTTTAGAAGAAGAAATAATTCAATTTTTCTTTCTCTTCGTTCTCTAGGTGTTCCTAACAACGTTATTAATCTCACTTTTAGATCTATAATTGAATTTACTCTTAGAAACATTAAACCTTCACCAGCTCCTGGTCCAAACCCTACTCCATCGCCTAGTAGTGGTTGGAGTAAATGGGAAGATCTTGGTGGAGTTTTAAAATATTCTCCTGGAGTTTCTTCTTGGTCTGCAAACAGGCTTGATGTATTTGTAGCTGGATCCGATAATGCTCTCTACCACAAATGGTGGGACGGCTCTCGCTGGAGTGATTTCGAAAACCTTGGTGGTGTTCTAACTTCTTCTCCTGCAGCTGTTTCTTGGGGAAATAATAGGATCGATGTATTTGGTAAAGGTTCAAATAACGCAATGTACCATAAGTGGTGGGATGGCTCTCGTTGGAGTGATTTTGAAAATCTTGGTGGAGTCTTAACATCTGCACCTGCTGCTTCTTCCTGGGCCGCAAATAGAATAGATACATTTGTCCGTGGAACAGATAATGCTCTTTATCACAAATGGTGGGACGGCTCTCGCTGGAGCGACTTTGAAAACCTTGGTGGCGTTCTAACTTCTGGCCCTGCAGCTGTTTCTTGGGGAAATAATAGAATTGATGTATTTGTTCGTGGACAAGGTAATCGTCTATATCATAAATGGTGGGATGGTTCTCGTTGGAATGACTTTGAAGATCTTGGTGGAAATTTAGCATCTGCCCCTGCTGTATCTTCTCGAGCTTCTAATAGGCTAGAGGTATTTGCACGAAATCAAAGTAACCAATTAATTACCAAAACATGGAACGGTTCGCGCTGGAGCGATTGGCAAACAATCGGTGGTTCCTTCACTTTAGATCCTGCAGCTGTTTCTTGGAGCTCTAATAGAACCGATGTATTTGCAAAAAGTTCAAAAGATTCTCTATTGCATATTTGGAAAGATTAGTTCGTATAAAATAATAAAAAATGCTTAGTCTTTATATACTAAGCATTTTTTATTTTCTATGAATTGCCAATGAAGGCAACACCTTCACAAAGCATAATGAAAATAGTTTTATTTTCGTAGAAAATTATATAGTTGGACAATCTGTGGACATTGTATCCCTTGAACGTATAAATTATGAAAAAGGCTGATTCGGAAGCGACATCTTTAAAATAGAATAAAAAAGGTAATAACCTGATTTCAATTAACCGGTTTTATTAAATAGCAACTCCCAAGAATACATTTAACTTCTTTTTTTATTGCCGCTACAGTTACCCCTACTTCTTCTGAATTCGAGTAATCATTGAGCTCACCATAAATTCCTGCAATTGAAAGAGAAGTAAGTGGAAATATACCATTTTTTCCATATCTGTCTGTCGCCGTGATATATCTATTACTTCTATCTTTTTCATTAAAAAAATTCAAAATCCCATCATTAAACTTCTTTATAATTTTTTCACACACTTCTTCACATTCTTCAATTGGATTTTCTAAAATACTTACAAAATCATCTCCTCCTATATGTCCAATGAATCCATTATAAGGGAAAAGTGATTTTATTTCAGCTTGTATTAATTGAGCTGTATATTTAAGAATCCTATCTCCATTTTCAAATCCGTACGTATCATTATAAACTTTAAAATTATCTAGATCTAGATAAAGAATACAACATTTACGTTTTGTTTTAATTATATTCATTATATTATTTTGTATAGCGGTATTACCTGGTAGCTCAGTAAGGGGATTAAGTTGTCTCGCGTAGTTACATTCTAGCATTGTAGTATAATTTAACAAAGATCTTATTGTAACCATTCCACAGTATTTATTATTGTTAGTTACGATAATATAATCATATATATTTTGTGTTTTCCTAGACATTGCTAGCCTTGAAACTTCTGTTACTGGTGTGTTGTAATCTACAACTAAAGGATTTGTATCCATAACTAAAGAAACAGGACGTTTTGTAAAAATTGCAACACCATATTTTGTAGCAAGCGCTGAGTCTAACGTATGTTTCATAATAAGACCTAATGGTACATCATTATTTACTATACAGGCTCCAGTAATATCGTTAGAATCAAAATATTCTTTAATATCACCACAATAAGTTTTAGGCCCAAATGGACTATCATGTCTAACAATTTCGCCTATACTGCTTGACTGATAGTTACAATACACATTATCCTTGAATTTATTACACCTTACAATTAAATCTCTAATATGATTAGGTATATCTAGAAAAGTTCCCGCTGGGCGACTTAGTAAGAAACCTTGTCCTGCATAGACGCCTAAGTTTACTAATGTTCTCAATTCTTCTTCTGTTTCTATCCCTTCAGCAATAAGCTTCATATTTGTTGCTTCCGATAGCTTAACAAAGCATTCTACTAATGATTGTTTAAACGAATCTTCATTTATATTTCTAATTAGATCCATGTCAATTTTTACATAATGTGGCTTTGTTTCATTAAGCATCTTAAGCCCAGAATATCCTGAACCAGTATCATCAATTGCAATTTTATATCCTTGATCTACATAATTGCTAAGAGCCTGTTTAAATCCTTTGTAATCTTCTATACACGTCTTTTCGGTAATCTCAAATATTATACAATCAGGTGACATGTTATGTTCTGCAAGAAATTCTTTAGTAAAACCCTTCTTAAATTTTTCGTCTTTAAAAATATGGGGATCTACATTTATAAAAAGATATTTATTTTTTTCAATATTTGTAGCTCTTTTAATAGCTTTTATTCTACATAATTGTTCTAACTCCCATGTTTTATTATAAACCTGAGCAGCGTTAAATAACTTATCTGGATTTTGCAATGGTGAGTCTATCGGCCCTCTGCTTAACGCTTCATACCCTATGATTTCCCCATCTAAAAGTGAAACAATGGGTTGATACACTGTAGTTATATTTTTACTATTTAATATATTTTCCAACTCCTCTGCCTCATTATATTTCAAATTATCAACTAATGAATTTAACATATTATAATCTCCCCATATTTCTTCTAATTAGCTATTATAGTAGCTCTTGTAAATATAGTTGAAATATAACATAATCTTATTAAAAGTATTTATAATTTTTGTTAAGTTAATGTAAAAACATTTATCTAGTCAAAACTAAATTTATTACATAAATTGGAATTAACATATTTTGCTTCCATAAACTTATGATATAATTATTGTAAAGACAATTCTAAGGAGGCATCTTCATGACAAAGGTTAATAAATTACCTACAACAAAACTGTGGAATCCGAAATCATTTATTATATTTTCCGTATTTTTCTCATTTCTACCAGCTGGGATCATGTGTGCTTTGAATTATGGACGATCTGGAAGTCAAAAAAAGAAGTGGATATTTCTTTTAACAAGCATCTTAGGGTTTATAGCACTTATTGCACTGCTACCTGTATTATCAATTAATGCTTCTATAATATTTTTCAGTATTAATATAGCTTTAGGAATACTTCTTATGTTCACCCAGTTAAAGCTGTATAATGAACATATTCAAAATGGCGGACAAGGTGCTTCGTATTTATTTCCTATAATCATAGGGATTTTGATTTTTTCATTGTCTGCTGCTTCAATTCTATACTCAATTTACGTACCAAAAAATGCTCTTGATTATGGCGAAAATCACTTATTTTATACTAATAAGATAACAGAATCCCAAGCGAAAAAACTTGGAGATTATTTAAATTCAGAAGGATACTTCACTCCAAGTTCAAAAGTAGATGTTAAAATTGATAAGCAAGATACACTCTATATTTTATCTCTTGTTGTAGAAGGTGACTATAAAAGCGATACAAGCTATGTAGAACCTATGAAAGCAATATCAAAAGAGATTTCTAAAAATGTTTTTGAAAATAATAAAGTTAGAATAGATTTATGCAATGATAGATTCAGAGTTCTTAATTCCATCAATGCAGACTAAACTTTTCTTACATGACTCTGCAATATATAGATAAACAACTTGTAGATTAGACTTATTAGATGAACATATTTACAAAGTTGCTAAGAATTTAAGTTTGTATCTTCATTAGAAATCCTAAATATATTTGTGGAGAAAACATTTGAAAATGAGCTGTTAAAGGTTCTTAGCTGTAGGTTGTTCCATTTTAGCTTGTCAAACTGAAAGTTGGAGCATGCTAAAGTGGATACAACCTGCTGCTTGGAACTTTCAACGATATTTTCATAGCTTTTCGGAATCAAAATATTTATGATTTCGGTAAGTTACCACATAAATTTAGTTTTAGATTTGGATATCTATATAATAAAAATAATCTATCTTTAAATTTTATTATGTTTTTATTCTAAATTTCAGCAAAAACAAGACTAGCATTTATTTGCTAGTCTTCTTTCATATTTATATAGCTAAATGAGATTATTATATGATATTTCATTTCTTCTTGAATATACAAAATAAATCTCCTCTTTCTCCTAAGAATTTATACATTTCAAAACATAGGCTGGCGGTAAATTAAAGATAACTCTTTCTATATTTATCTTTTTAAAGTATCCAGTAATAAATTCTTTTTTCAAAAGAGTATATTGAAATGTTATAAATAATCCATTTCTTTTTAATATATTTCTAGTTTGTCTTAAAATTTTATTTGAAACAGCTTTAGGAAGACTAGCAAAAGGCAACCCAGATACAACATAGTCCACTCTGCTAAGATTATATTTTGCTAAATGTTTGTCTACATTTTCAGCAGAATCATTTATTATTATAATATCATCTTCTCCTTTATATTTTTCTTCTAATTGTTTGCAAAATTCTTCGTTATATTCAAATAACATTAACAATGTCTCTTTCTTTTTTCTTTTTACAAGCTTGTCCGTAAAAACCCCAGTCCCTGGCCCGTACTCAATTATAACCTCAGAATTTTTAAAATCTATGTCTCCTACCATTTTCTCTGCAAGTTTCTCTGAACTAGGTGCTACAGCCCCTATAGTTCTAGGTGATTTAAAATATTCAATTAAAAATTTTACTAGCTTCATATTAAAAGCCTCCTTGAATTCTTCTCTTTTAGTTAAATTATAGAATTAGTATAAATCTTAAATATTAAAATCTATTTAGTAAAATCTTAAGAATCTTTAAATTTTGTTTTAAATATAAAGAAAGAAGGTATACACTTTAACCCTCTTTTAGACTTTATTTTATATATAATGTGCTTTAATATTGATTTTTGTTCTTTTTAATTAAAATTATTTCTTACTGTATTAATCATCTTTTCCTTATTTTCCTCTAGTTGAACTAATCTATTTACATTAGCCCCAGATGGATGTGGAAAGCCTTTTAATATTTGCTTTTCGTTTATAATTTTATTTTCACATAGCTTGTATAATACTTCCTCTACTGACCTGCCTAATGGTACTATAAGAATTTTATCTAAATTATTTAATGCTTTTAATTCATAAATAAAATTCTCATAAATATATTTCATCAAAAATTCATTCTTAATAAGTTTTGGAGTGTGACCTGAATAGTTTTTTCCTTTTACAAAGACTGCATAAGGTATTAATGAAAATGTGTGCAATAAATGATCTTTTTCTTCAAACAATTGGCTGCAATTATCTATTTTTAGACTCTTATTAAGCTCTATTTTATCTAACATATCAATTAAATTTTTTCTGAGACTACCGCTAAATCTTCCTGACTTCTTACATTTATACTGAATTTCTTTAATATTATCAGAGTTCTCTAACTCTCTTCTTGCAGTAGCAATGGCAGTACTCATTTGTTGGAAGCCTGGAGTTATACCAACAATAAATACCCTTGCATCTAAATTTATATATTCATTGTGAGGCGAATAATATATTTCAAGCTCTTCTTTCTTATCAATTAAAAAATCGTTTATCAATAGTTCATTCTTATTGTATTTATCTTTTACTGGTAATTTTTTAATTCTATCTTTATAATCATATAATGTTTTTTTCATAATCAGCCTCTAACTTCTACATTTATTTTGTTACTTTATATTATCTTCATAATTAAAAAATATTATTAATATATCCTTCACTAATAATTATAAATTTAATGGAAATTTTTTTAATAGAATATAAAAAAGATAGAAGCTTCATAATAAAGCTACTATCTTTATATTCTTCTTAACTATTAGCTAATTTTGCAATCCTCTCATTTGAGCCTTTTGTAAATACTCCACCATGATAACAGATGACTGTTTCTATATCATATTTTGTGAGCTTCTTAAGAGATTCCATTGCTTGCTCCATATCAAATGTGTATTCTGGATTAGGACCAATTAATTCATTATTTACAACATTCATTGCGTCTCCAGTTACCAATGCCTTATACTTTCTTAGATAGAGACAAATATGTCCCGGAGTATGTCCTGGAGTATAAATTACCTCTATCCCTCCACAATAAGGAAGATTCTCTTCATCTTTAACAATCCTATTAACTTTTGTTTTAAGCTGCTTTATGGTTTCCTTCATAGCTTCTGGCATTGAACTCAAACGCTCAGGAGTAATTTTTATACCGATTTTATCTCCCTCAATATAAGGTCTTTCTCCACTATGTGCTAACACTTCTATTTCACTTTTAGAATTTTTAACAATACTTGATAAGCTGCCGATATGATCTAAATCGTGATGAGTAATAATTATTTTATTAATCTTGTCAAAGGATACACCTGCTTTTTCCACTTCTTCGCGAATATTTTCCATTTGTCCAGGTAATCCTGCATCTATTAAAATAACATTTTTATCATCCCAAATTAGTGTAGCATTCATTCTTCTTTCTTCGTTCCCTAATTCAAGTATATCTAATCTTTCTGCAATTTTCATCTTTCTTCCTCCTAATTAAAATTTATTCCTCAATCAATTTTCCCATTTGACTAACAACCATTTTGTAATACTCACCTTTTTCATTCATAAGACTTTTGTGGTTTCCACTTTCTAATATTTTTCCACCACCAATTACCATAATGCGATCTGCATCTCTAATAGTCGATAATCTGTGCGCTATTAAAAAGCTAGTGCGGTTTTTCATTAATCTTAATAATGCATGTTGAATATCTTTTTCGGTCTTTGTATCTACACTGCTAGTTGCTTCGTCCAAAATTAAAATCGGGCTATCACACAGAACTGCTCTAGCAATAGACATTAATTGGCGCTGCCCTTGACTTAAGTTATCTGTAGCTCCAGAAACCATTGTTTGATACCCCTTAGGAAGCTTATCAATAAATTCGTGGGCATGAGCTATTTTAGCAGCATTTACAACCTGTTCATCTGTTGCATCTTTTTTAGAATAACGAATATTATCCATAATCGTTCCAGTGAAAAGACAAGTATCTTGAAGCACAACAGAGAAGCATTTCCTAAGACTATTTCTTTTTATATTCGTAATCGGCTCATCATCAATGAATATATTTCCGCTGTCTGCATCATAAAATCGAGTAAGAAGATTCACAATAGTAGTTTTTCCTGCTCCAGTCTCTCCTACTAGAGCAACTGTTTCTCCTGCTTTAACTTTAAAACTCACATTCTTTAATATAGGTATAGACTTATCATATGAAAAATATACATTTTCAAAGGTTACATCACCATTTGGTTGCTTTATCTCAATTGCATCTTTAAGATCTTCACTTTCTTCTTCATTATCTAAAATCTCAAAAACACGTTCTGCCCCAGCAAGTGCTGATTGAATTGTATTAAACATGCCTGCTACAGAATTTAATGGCTGTGAAAATTGTTTTGAATAGCTTAAAAAACTAACTACAGTTCCAACAGCTACACCATACCCCACGGATAGCATACCACCAACAATTGCAACAACTGCAAAAATAAAGTTATTAATAACATTCATAAGAGGCATCATATATCCAGACCATATCTGTGCTTTATTGCTGCTTTCATATAGATTTTCGTTTATGTCTGCAAATTGCTTTAAGACATCCTCCTGCTTATTAAAAGCCTTCACCATCTTTAGCCCTAATATGTTTTCCTCAATTACTCCATTAAGTGAGCCTAAATTTCTTTGCTGAGCTAAGAAATATTTGCGGCTATGCGTTGCAATTACACGTGTTAAAAGTATAACTAGAGGTATACATAATAAAACAACTAGTGTAAGAGGAACATTTAACACTATCATAACCATAAAAGATCCAACTAAAGTTAAAATACTTGATATTAACTGTGTAGTTGTTTGTGCAATTGTAGAGCTAATATTGTCTACATCATTTGTGATTCTACTCATTGTATCTCCATGGGAACGTGTATCATAAAATTTCAAAGGAAGCCTCTGCATCTTTTCAAAAAACTCTGCACGTATTACAAAAACAAGTTTTTGTGAAACTTTAAGCATAATAACACCATTTATCCATGAAATAAGACAATTAACTCCATACAAAACTGCAATTATAGTTAAAAATAATATAAGAGTCGATTTATCTACAGTTCTTGTTGCTATTCTAAATGTATCAAAAGTCTTTCCTACAAAATAAGGAATCCCAACAGAAATCGCTGATGAAAAAACTGTAAAAATCATAGCTAGAAAGATCGTCTTAGCAAAACGCATGTATATTTTAATAATACGCACTAATGTACCTCTAGCATTTTTAGCTTTTTGTGTAGGTGCAAAGCGATTTGCGCCTCCACCCACACGTCTCCCACTAATAGAAGGTACTTTTACTTCAGTTTTAGAAAATTGTTGTGCCATAATATCCTATACCTCCTTGCTGCTCTCTATTTGCGTTTTATAAATATCTCTATATACTTCACAGCTTTGCATTAATTCATCATGAGTTCCATATCCAACCTTAGATCCATTATCCATAACCAAAATTCTATCTGCAAACATCGCCGTTCCACAGCGTTGAGTGATTGTAATCACAGTTTGATTACTTGTTTTTGAACTTAAGTTTTCTCTAACCTTTGCTTCTGTTACTGCATCTAATGCACTTGTTGCATCATCTAATATAATTACAGACGAATCCCTAAGTATTCCACGAGCTATAGAAATACGTTGCTTTTGACCACCCGAAAGATTAACTCCAGCGCTCCCTAACATACTTTCATATCCATCTTTCATATTATTTATAAAACCTGCTTGTGCCTTTTCAGAAGCCTCATGAACCATCACATTGCTTGCTTCCCTTTTACCCCATCTAATATTTTCAGCGACAGAACCAGAAAAAAGCATTGGTTTCTGCGGCACTATAGCGATACTATTTCGCACAGAATCAACATTTAATTCTTTAACATCGTAGCCGTCAATTAAAATTTTTCCCTTGTTCACATCGTAAAATCGTAGAAGAAGCCATGCAATAGTAGATTTTCCGCTGCCTGTTGGACCAATTATAGCTAAACTTTGTCCACTTCTAATAGAAAATGATAGATTATTTAAAGCAGGTACACCACTACCGTTTGGATATGCAAATGTAACATCTCTAAACTCAATATCACCATTCAATTCTTTCATTTCACCGTTATGAGAGAAATCTCCATCACAATCTATTATTTCTTTAATACGAGCAGTAGAAGCCTTTGTTCTAACAAATGTATTGAATATATTTGTTATCATAATTAATGATGTAAGAATTTGCGCCATATAAATTATAAATGCTGATATATCTCCTGGATTTGCAAGATTAGATGAAAATAGGCTGCTACCTGCAAAAAGTACAATTATTGTTCCAATTCCAACAGTAAGAGTTATAAGTGGTGACACAAATGTAATAACACTTTGAGATGATATTCCTTTTTCCATTAAGTTTGTATTTGCATTTTCAAACTTACTGCTTTCTTTATCATATGTTCCAAAGGCCTTGACTAAGCGTACACCTATAAGATATTCCTGAACAACTGAATTTACTTTATCCATCGCCTTTTGTAATTCATAAAAACGCGGATAACTTAGCTTCATACTAATAACAATAAGTATCGATACAATCGCAACAACACAATATATAATAAGACTCAACCTAAAATTAAGAAGTGTTGCAAGCACAATACTACCTATGCATGTAATTGGAGCCTTTAAAAAAATTCTCATAATTCCATTAACGAACAATATAACCTGTGCCGTATCATTTGTCATACGTGTAATTAGAGATCCACTTTCAATCTTATCTGCACTTAATTCTGAAAAATAAACTATCTTTTCAAATAAGTCATACCTAAGATCTGCTCCCATTCTTTGAGATACCTTACTAGCTAAAATATTTCTTGTAACTGCAAAAGCAGCTCCAATTGCAGTTACTATAAGCATAAGCATTCCCCAATAGTAAACTTTAGAAAGTGATCCTTGCTCAATTCCTGTATTAATTATGTTAGACATAAGTGTTGGACCAAGTAAATCACAAATTGCTTCAGATGCAACACAAAAAACAGCTATCCCAAATGGAATTTTATACTTATTAAAATATTTACTGTATAAGTTCATATCCTTTATTCCTTTCCTTTGTTTAGATGCTAATTTCCATACCATATTATACATCATTTTTGCATACAGAATACAATAAATATTTCCAGTTGTTTATAAAACTAAATCTTCCACGTATTAATAAGTTAACTTTTTTCAATAATAACTATATAACTTACCTTTAAGTTATTAAAATTTTTATTTAGAGTATTTTAATATACCATAAATAATTTTTTAGATTATTATGTTAGGAGTGATTTCAATGAGAAAAGGAAAAACACTAAATGATCAGACGCCAAGTGTCTATGATACTGAAAAAATTATTGATATCCATTCATCTGAGGATGATCCATCCCTTGATTCTGAAAAAGTGAGATACGCTAACAGTCATGCTTCACGTTCAAAATATACCCATGGTTCAAGCGACGTAAGCCCTGTTAATACAAATAATTCAGACTCTACAGAAAGAATTCCCACATCAGTTAGATATTCTGATTCTGACATACATAAAGATGATGATGAATTTGACTATCAAGGTGAAATATAAATCTTCTATATAAATCAAAACCAACGACAGCATATTTATATATTGTCGTTGGTTCCATCTTTATTTTTAAAATAATATATGTTTTTTATTCACCATATTTCTTATGGTACTTAACTTGAACTTCTATATTAGGATGCTTTTTGCAAAACTGGCTAATTACAAAGCAGCAACTTGGACAAGGCTCCCATTTGCTATATAAAGTTAAGTTTCCCTCATCTTTCAATACTTTTGCTTCTATCTGTTTATGTATTTCTTCAATTATCTTTTTTTCACTATCATTGATTCTGTCATATCCAATTCCAAACTCACCCAATTTGTTAACTTTATTACTTTTAAAAAATGATTCATCTTTCGTTGGTGCATGACAATAATCCTTTATATTATTACTTCCGCTTATCGCCTTGAATTCTTTATTATCATATATTGCTACTGCAATATTTATAGAATCCTGTAATGTTTTACTTTGATTTATTTTAAATATTGATCTTTCTTCTTCATCGGCTTTCATATACTTATTAATATTCTTTATTAATCGCTGCATTCTTGGTATATTATTACTTAGATGCTGATGATATTCAACAGTACCTTTTTGTGGCGTAATATACTGATAATCTATTTGCTTTGGAACTTCTATAGATATTGTTTTAACTTTAGTGTTAATATTATAACTTTCTTTTACTCTTCCTTCTTTAATAAGAAGCATTTTCTTCAAAAGCTCAATATCCTTTGAATATAAATAATCATTATCTAATTCTTTTTCCAAAATTTCTAATTTCTCTTTTTCTTTTTCACTTGCTATTCTAGATACACTTTTTTTAACTTCTTTTATGTCAATCAACATATCTTGAACATCATCTCTAGATATTGAATCTCGCTCATATTCAATCCTATTTATATTTAATATTTTTATTGAATTTATTTTTTTCCATAATCTATCATGTTCATATTCAAATAGTATTATTTTTTTCATGTAATTAATTAAATCACTAACATTATCTGCTCTATAAGTTACATCCTCTTCACCAATACATTTATATAATTGCTCTATCACGCTATTCTCTACTTTAAAAGCCTTGGCAACTTCTACTTTAAATTTCTCTTCATCAAAGTAATTTATTTTATAGCCTTCTTTTTTCAATGCATCTTTAAAATCATTTAAATTATTAATCTTTATTCGTTCTTTTTTTCTTTTACTTGAAATTATGTTTATTTTGGTCATACTTCCCTCTTATGTTTTATGCTTGTCTAAATATATTACTGATTCTAACTCTTTAACAATTTAATCATTATATCATAATTTTAAAATGATTATAACCAAATATTGATACGCTTAAAAATAATCATAAGATTATAAACATAAAAATATCATGTAAAATTTATATGGTATAATAATACTTATCGTGAATTATAATGCAATTAATCATACTTTTGTTATAAATAATTTGGCTTTAATTATAGAAAAAAGTAGCTTAATAATTTGCTAAAATAAAGAACATAGTAGAAACATATAAAATAAAATATATTAAATCGAATGAAGATTTTTAGTAATATAGATTTCATAAATCCAAAAACATTAATATGGGGTGGCAGTATGTTAAAAAATATGTCAATAAAATTAAAGGAGGTAAATTTTATAGCTCTAACAGGCATCATTGTTATTTCAATTTTACTATTAACAAACTTTGTAAAAGTTCTAAAGTATAGTTATTTTGAACTTATTGATGCTGATAAATATATAAACTTATCAAACAATGTAGAGTACTTCATCCCTAAAGATAATCAGTATACCGAAATAAACCAAATAGCAGACAATAGTAATATTGAATTTGAAAAAAACAATTCTAAAAATATCTACTTTCCTGAAGATGTTCAAAAAGTCTGGCTTAAACTAAAATTACAGGATAAACAAGCTAGTACTGATAATATAATGTATATTGATTGTGAATTCATTGAAAATATTCAATTTTATATTCCAACTACTGATGGCAGATATGTAACTGAAAAACCTAATGAATACTTTATTTTTCCATATATTAATCTACCTGAAAATATTGATTTTAATAGAGACATCTATATAAATTCAACTTGGGATTCAAATGTATTTAATTTACTTCTAGCAAAAGACAGTAACTTTTATATTATTCAAAACTTATTAGCATGTTTCTATATTGGTAATTTGGGCGTACTCCTAGGACTGCTTATTATGAATATGATTCTATTCTTTTCATCTAAAGATAAGAAGTATTTATTTCATTCACTTTTTACAGGATCATTGCTTTCACTACTATATTGCTTATCTGGAATGCAAAAGTTAATTTTGGGATTTAACAGCAATAACAGGCTTATAGCATTAGGTGCAATGGCCACTTCAACCTGGGTTTTATTTATATATTCATACTTAGATATAAAGAACACCATGCCCAAATTAAATAATTTTTTTAAACTTTCAATACTTTTTCTGGTACTTTCTCTCTATATATCTGAAATTATTCCTGACGGATTTACTTATGATATTCTATATTTGCAGATGATCCTAGTAGGGTTATATATTCTTATTTCAATATATTCTTATTTCAAATTTGGTATGGGATCTATATATTACTTGGTTGGCATATTTATACTATTTACTGGCTTTATTATATATATTTTAGGTTCTTACGGTTTACTAGAATGGAATATCTTTACTTTTAGTACATGCTATCCTGCTGCCTCCATTGAAACATTATTATTTACCATCGGAATTATAAAGCAAATAAAACATGAAAAAGAAGTTAATAATAAACTTCAATTAGAAGTTATAACAGATAAACTTACAAATATATATAATAGGCGTTATTTTGAAGAAACAGTTGTAAATAAAATTCTTCAGCTTGACAAAGAAAATCACCTTGTATCAATGTTGGTTGTCGATATTGATCACTTTAAAAAAGTTAATGATACTTATGGCCATAGTACTGGAGATCTAGTTTTATCTGAAACAGCTATGATTATTAAACAGTGCCTTAGGGAAGAAGACATTCTTGTTAGATGGGGAGGAGAAGAATTTGTTGCAGTACTCCCCTTCACAGATTCAAAACAAAGTACTGTAATTGCTGAAACAATAAGATTATCCATAGAAAATCATAGCTTCAAATTTGTAAAGAAAATAACTATTAGCATAGGCATAGCCGAAAAAGATATATCTGAAGATTTTCATAGCTGGTTTAGGCGTGCTGACAATGCATTATATAATGCAAAAGAGAATGGAAGAAACGCGGTTTGTGTTTGTTATACAAATGAAGTAAAAAAATAATTCCTAGCATCAAACTACTAGGAAACTATAATTATATTTAGAGTTTAAACATTTATCACGTCTAAACTCTTTTATTTTGCTTTATGTTTAACCTTATTCCTCATGTTCTGGCCATACTCTTTTTCCCCATTCATTTATGATTGTTAATGCAGGAAGTAACTCATTACAGTCATCTGTTAAAGAATATTCTACATGCGGTGGAATTTTATTATATTCTATTCTTTTCACAAGTCCATGTTCTTCTAATGCCTGCAAAGATCGAGTTAGCATAATATTAGTTATACCGGGTATACTCCGTTTAAGTTCATTATATCGAATACTCTTTGCAACTGATATCTCCCATATAATAGGGAGCCTCCACTTACCTCCTATAATTTCAAGAGCTCGAAGGACAGGACATGCTTTAGAATACTTGTTTTGTACTTTTTCTATTTCATTTTTCATAAGTAATCCTCCAAAAACCAAGGCACAAAAATGTGCGTACTTGTTACTATGTTCCCTATTAAACTATAATAATAACATACCAAACAAATGGTAATATGTAAATAAGTCAAAATGGGAGTGTGAATATTTTGAAAAAGTTATTCTCAGAATTTAGTATTAAAAATATAGAAATAAAGAACCGCATATGCGTACCTCCAATGGTTGTAGGTTTAGCTAACGACGGATATGTAACAGCAGAAAATTTAGACCGTTATAAGGAATTAGCTAAAGGCGGTCCAGGACTTATAATACAAGAAGCTACATGTATTAATAAAGATGGAAGATTATCAGAAAAGCAAATTGGAATTTGGGAAGATAACCAAATTGAAGGATTAAAAAACATAGTTAATGCAGTTCATGAAGAAGGATGTAAAATATTTATTCAAATTCATCATGCTGGAGTTACAGGAATATCTAAATCTCCTCTATGTCCAAGTCCATATGAATATAAAGGTTTTTCTGGAACAGTTATTGGACGTGAAATGACTAAAGAAGATATAGAATCAATACAAAACGACTATATTGAAGCTGTAAGAAGAGCTTATGAAGCTGGATATGATGGCGTTGAGCTACATGGATGTCATGGTTATTTAATAAGTCAATTTTTAAATAAGAATGTTAATAAAAGAACTGATGAATATGGCACTACCCCAGAAAGATTTGTATTAGAAATACTAAAAGGAATTAGAAAAGTAACTCCAGAAGAATTTGTTGTAGGAATTCGTCTAGGCGGATTTGAACCATCAATAGACGATGGAGTAAGTTATGCTAAAATATTAGATAAGAGTGGAATAGATTTTCTTGATATTTCTTATGGATTCTTTAATGAACAAGAAATTAATGTAAGCAAAGATTATAAGTATTCCAATGCTGTTTATGCTGCTGAGAAGATCAAGCAAGAAGTATCAATTCCGGTATTTGCAGTTAATGGAATTAATTCAGCTGAAATTGCAGAAGAAATATTAAATGAAACAAATGTAGATATCGTTGATATTGGTAAAGGGATTCTTATAAATCCTAATTGGGCAAACCATGCTATGGATGGAAAAGATACTGGAAAATGTTTGAATTGTGCAAAATGCATGTGGTTTGGTCAGTCTGAAGTGTGTCCTGGAAAAGTTATATTTGATAAGAATAATAAATAAAATTTTTTCTAAACTACAAACTTAATTGTAGTAAAAAAGATACAATGCTTATATATTATATGCATTGTATCTTTTTCGCTATTTGTTGTTTTTAATTATTTTAATGCTGAAATTACTTCTTCGCTTGTTCTAATTCTTCCAATCCTAGGAAAAATATATTTACAAACATAATCGTGTTCCTCTTTTGTTACTGCTGTCATTGCATCTTCTACAAATATTTGATTATATCCATGTTGATATGCTTCCCTTGCTGTAGTATCTACACCAATATTAGTAGAAATACCCCCTAACACAATAGTATCAATGCCTCTACGTCTTAATTGTAAATCTAAATCAGTTCCATAAAATGCTCCCCATTGTCTCTTTGTTACGATGTGTGCATTTTGAGTATTAGCTATTTCTGGTATAATATTATCCCATCCTTTAGGAAATTGCATTCCATTAACCTGAGAATCTGTCTTCGGTTTAAGTGTATCTTTTCCATCTATAGACGAAACTCTTACAAGAACTATAAATGCGCCTTTTTTACTAAATTCATCGACTAATTTACTTGCATTTTTAACTATATTTTCACTACTATAGGGTGAAAGTTCTCTATTTACGATTCCGTTTTGCAAATCTATAAGAACCAATGCAGTTTTTTCTACATCAATAAATTTATTTTCCACTGACTTGAAGTTTTCCATTTCTTATCCCCTTTTCATACTTCTCTATTCTATGATTATTATTTATATTAAGTTTATTATACACTTTAAAATATACTAGCACTGCATTAATTAATAACAATGCACTCGTTACAAAAAATACGCATTTTATTCCTAAATATCCTGCGATTTGTCCTCCTAGAACTGATCCTGCAAATACACCTAGATATCCTGCTGCCATACTAAAACCAAATACTCTACCTGTAAGAGCGGATGGTGTGATTTTCTTAACCAATATATTAACAGATGGGTTAAGACCACCAACTGTGAGTCCTAGTAAAAATCTAAGTCCCATAAGCTCCCAAGTGTTCGTTACAAAAGCTTGAGGTATGAATATTATTCCAGCTATTATGAGACATATTAGCATAACTTTATGTGCTCCTACTTTATCAGAGAGCCTTCCAAGCCTTGGAGCTGCAATTATATTAGCAAAACCTGATGCAGAAAAAGTTATTCCCGCTATTAATGCAATATGACTCGCTTCCTTAGATAGTTGAGTAACATAAACTGTTACTATTGGCTCTACCGAATACATTGCTACAGATAATATAAAAAAAGTTATAAACAAAGTAATGGTTAATCCTTTTTCCGGAACTGTATTCCAAACTTCTTTAAAACTTAAAACTTTATTATCTACACGACTAAAAGATTCCTTTACAAATAATACTGTAGTAATAAATGCAATGAGCATAAGCCCGCCTGTTATAAAAAATACATTTTGCAAACCAAAAGTCTCTCCTACAAATCCTCCAATTGTAGGTCCAAGTAAGGATCCTGCAATGTTAGCTGTTGAAATAGTTCCTAGAGCATATCCTGCATGTTCTTTATCTGTTTGAGTTGCAATTAAGGTAGTACAGGCTGTGCTATATCCTGTGATAGCTCCTTGTAATAACCTAAGTGCTATTAATACATATACATTAGATGCAAATCCCATGCAGCTTATAACTATAGCCATACCAAGACTTGCCCTAAGCAACATTGGTTTTCGCCCAAATTTGTCAGCAGCATGTCCCCAAATGGGTGAAAAAATAGCTGAGATAATAAACGTACTACCAAAAGCAATTCCAGAAAGCCTCTCTATCGAAGCCGCATCTTGAATTCCTAAATGCTGTATATATAGTGGTAATACTGGCGCTATCTGGCTCATGCCTATTCCTGTCACAAACATTCCAAACCAACAAACTTTTAAATTTCTTTTCCACATTTCCATAATAAATTTATTCCTTCTTACTAATTAGTTTTGTTATTGCAATACAATAAACTTGTATATTGTCTTCTAAATATAAGAATAAACTATAAAATATAATTTGTAAACTACATCTTATAGTTTAATAATTATTTCCAATTTGATAAAAATAACCTATCATGTTAAACTATCTTTATTAATCAGAATTATAAGAGGTGATAAAATGGTTCAGAAACGAAATTTAACTAAGGAAAAAATTATTGAAGCTTCTTTTTTACTAGCTGATGAAATTGGACTTAATCAGATTACTTTCCAAAAGATTGCAGAAAAACTGGATATAAAATATCCATCTTTATATAATCATTTTGCCAACATTGAAGACCTTAAAATAAAAATGACCATATACTTTTTAAATAACTTAAATTCAACTTTAATGGAGCGACTAATCGGGAAAAGTGGAGAAACTGCAATCAGAGAATTTGCTTATGTATATCGAAATTTTGCATTTGAAAACAAGAGTGGCTATAAGCTTTACGTGAATATCCCAAGTACTGAAAGTGATGAAGTTAAGCGTCTGGCTAGTGAAAGTAATGCAATAATACGTAAAATTTTAGACTTTTATAGCAGTGATAAAATATTTATAATTCATAAAAGTAGGGCTTTAAGAAGTCTATTACATGGATTCGTTTCCTTAAGCTCTCACGGATATTTTCAAAATCCAGTCAACTTAGAAGACAGCTTTAAATTAATGATAGATGACTTTATTTTATCAATATCAGAAAAATAACTAAGAAACTTTTAAATCTTAATTCAAAATGTTAACTACATATCTATATTACAAATGATAAATTCTATGTTCAGTTGTTATTTTGCAAAATAAAGCAGCATATCATAATGTAATTTTTGCTGTGATGCTAATTTTTATATTATAACGTGCTATATTTTGCTCGTTTATAAGGTATACTGTAAAAAAATCAGAACAATAACGCATATTTTCAATATATTATAGTGTACTAGTTTTTTAGGTGATAATATGCAGGAGAATTATAATGCCACCATACATTTTCTAACTGGTAACGATCAATTAGATTTAGAATTGCTTAATATAGAACTACAAACATCATATGTTGATTTACTAGCTACTGTACTTGGTATCATTTCAGCAGTAAAAGCTAAGCAAATAATAATTCAAAGAATGATGCAGCAACAGCAATCCCCAAGTCAACAAGAACAGCAGAATCAGCAACAAGACCAACAGCAAAATCAGCAAAATGGTCAGAATCAACAGAAGTCTGATGTACAACATCCAACTCCAAGTGAAATAGCCGCATTTGCAAGCTGTCTTGGTGTATATGTGATTCTTTCTTATACTAGAGTTTCATTTATAAGGCTTAACGAACTGTATAATAACATTCAGTCAGGTAAAAGTAACTTTTCTATTACGCCTAACATAAATATAACTACTGGTTTTGTGTACTCTTGTATTGGCACTTTATTAAGAACAGTTGGGGCTATTCAAAGAGTAGAAGAAGAAGCCCAAATAACTATTCTATAATTAAAGTCATAAAATAATCTAAGAATTATTTTATGACTTTAATTATTTTTCTAACCAATATTCAAAAATATATTGCCAGAATTTCAAATAAACCTAGCAATATACCTATTATTCTAATTTAACTATTTACTCTATACATTAAACTTTCCAACTATTTGTTCTAATTTATCTGCAATATTCTTAAGCTCTATTACAGAATGTGATATCTTTTCCATAGAATTAGATTGCTCTGAAACAGTCGCTGAAACTTCTTCAATTGAAGCTGCTGACTGCTCTGCTACAGCTGAAATTTCTTGAATGCTGCTTATTGCTGAATCTTTATTTTCATCTATAGATTTTATATTAGAAGTTAACTCTTCTATATTTTCTATAGTATCATCAAATGTACTATTTATAAGTTGGAATGTATCAGTAGCTTCTTTGGTAGTTTTGCTTACTTCTGTCATTATAGTTTTTTCTTCATCCATACTTTTCTTAGCTGCATTTATCTCTCCTATAATTTCATTCACAATGCTTTCTATTTCCTTAGTTGAATTTGAAGTCTGTTCTGAAAGTTTTCGTATCTCATCTGCTACAACCGCAAATCCCTTACCAGCTTCCCCTGCTCTTGCCGCCTCAATTGCTGCATTTAATGCAAGAAGATTAGTTTGTTCTGAAATTGCTTGAATTGTATTTATTATTTTGCCTGCAGATCCTGATTTATTAGATAATAAGTCTATATTTCTAATTACTTTTTCCAAAGCTTCATTATTAGCATTGATATTATTCATAAGATCCTTTGAAGCACTAATCCCTTCTTCACTAATATGCTGCGATTTTTTTGAAAACTTTGTTACTAAATCTGCTTTATTTGATGAGACATCTATTTTCTCTCCAAGATGCAATAATTTTTCAGAAGCAAGTTCTGTATTCCTTGCTTGATCTAATGCGCCAACTGAAAGCTGATCTACCGTTTCAGAAATCCCCTGAATTCCCTGAAGCGTTTCATCAGTTGAAACTGCAATTCCTTCTGAATGATCAAGTAACTCCTTTGATTTTTGTTTAAGAACTTCAATTGTTTCCCTCAACTCTTTTCTTAGCGATGTTACAGCTCTAGCGATGATTCCAATTTCATCTTTATTTTGAAGTAATTTCTCGAATTCATCTTCTTTCTTCATTTCTAAATCTAGGCTAGTAGTTTTATTTATCAAATTAGTCACCAATGAAATCGGTCTGGATATTTTACTTGCAAAATATAAAGCAACCATAGAAAAAATAACCATTAAAAATACAAACATGGCAATAAAACTGATAATTAAACCGGTTAGTGGTTTTAAAAATTTAGCATTTGGAACTGCAATACCCATTATCCATCTTGATGAAGTAATAGGAGCTGTTGCAAAATATTTATTTATTCCATCATAATCTTTTAGCTTTATAACATTAGCTTCAGAACTATCCTTTCCAACCATGCTGCTTAAACTTCCACCTAATACATCTCTAATATTCCTTAGCTTATCTGAACTTGGCTGAAACTCTGTATTTGGATGAATCACAAATTCATCTTTTTCATCTAATAAGAATCCATAACTGTTATTTATAGGTTGAGCCTTCTGAACTTCGTTAGAGATACTTTCCATATTTATGTCAGTACCTAAAACTCCTATGACTGCTCCATCTTTTTTAACTGATTTTGCAACTGTAACGACTAACTTCTTAGTTTCAGAATCTATGTATGGATCAGAATAAATTACTGAGTCACTTTTTAAAGCATCTTTATACCAATCTCTCTCTGTACAATTAAAGTCATTATCCGGTATCCATCCATCTTCATCAACAAAACTTTTATCTTCAAAACCAAAATATATATCCATAATATCGGTATTTGACTCTGCTTTAACTTTCATATATTTCAAAAGGTTTGTCCTATCATAATTATTGTTAAATTCGATGTTCTCCGCTGTTTGATTAACAAAGTTTCCTTGAGTAGCCATCCAATTGTCTATAGTTTTTGCATATTTTTCAGATAGTACTCTGAGTTTATCCTCTGATTCAACCACAGTTGTTTTATAAAAAAGATAATAACTTATTGATGAAGAACATAATAAGCTAAAAAAACAAACTGCTACGACTAAGAGAATAACTTTTGTCTTAATGTTTTTCATTTTAATTCACTTCCTGTTTCATTTTCAAATTTATCTAACAAATGTTAAACATATGTCTTTCTTATAATCAATATATTATATGTATTGATTTTTTCATCTTTAGCAACATACACAAACATGTAAAAATACTATTAACTTAAGTTAAGTTTCTTAAATAGTTAATGTATTTCATATAATTCGCCTTCTTTCTACAAAATTGTTTTAATTCTAATATATATTCTAGAGTGTACTCGAAGTCAATGTATAACTTTTACATATTTGGATTTTACAATAATTTCTCTTTTATAAAATAATCCTTTATTTATTGTTTTATAAAATCACAAAACCAAGAGTAAAAATCTCCATGTTCACAGAGATCTATACTCTTGGTTCTTATTAGGCTTATAATTAGAAATATTAATTTTACTTAGGTTTAATAGTTGTTTGAATAATAAATGATTTCCTATTATTTAGCTAACTATTTCTATTAATTAAATAAAATAGGTAATTCTATAACAACTTTAGCCCCCCCAAGCTTTTCTGATTTTCCAAGCGAAATATTCCCGTTGTGTTTTTCCATAAATTTTTTTGCAATATATAAACCCATACCATAATGATTTTTAGAATTTCTACTCTTGTCGCCTTGGAAAAACTGCTCTGTAGCTAACTGTAATTCCTCTTCTGTAAATCCTCTTCCTGAATCTTCAATAGTGAATCTTATATTATCATTATCTGAATCAACCCCAAATGCTATTTTCCCATTTTCAGAGCAATATTCAACCGCGTTCGAAATAACATTGCTTAAAGCTCGCTTTAAAGTTGATTCATCTCCTATAATAAATTCTGGAATATGTTTAATTTCACTTCTAAACTCTACTTTTTTATTTATACCTATGGAAATTCCTTGTTCAATTATATCCTGTATAAATTCTTCTAACTTTATTTTCTTTTTTTCTAATGTTGATTCTTTCTCGGTTTTCATAATTTCTATTAATGATTTAATATAATCTTCTATATTCTTAATCTCGTTTAATATACTATCGTTAAATTCAGCCTGATCTTCTTTTAAATCTAGCTCATTTAAAAGCTCCGAGTTTCCCTTAATAATTGTTAATGGTGTCTTTATATCATGAGCCAATGCTGCCATTTGCTCTTTGCGTGCTTCTTCCATCTTCCATTGTTTACTTAGAGAATCATTCAACTCTGTCTTCATTTTATCAAGCGCAGAAATGACTTCATTGATTTCTAATATATTCGAATATTTCACCTCAAATTCTAAGTTCTCCATCTGTATATTTTCTGTAGTCTCTTTTAAAATCTGTAGTTCTTTAGATATTCTTCTTCTAAAGCACCTAGATAGAATTATAATTTCAATACTAAACAAAACAAAATATATAAAAACAAAACTAAGCTCAGCATTTTGAACATACTTTTTCAAAGCAGGGCTAACAAAACTTGCCCCTATGGTGTATTCAACTACACAGATTCCATTCTCCCTTGAAATAACTTTGTAATAATATTTTCCTTCACTCCTCTTATCACTTTGCACAAGATTCCAAATATCTATAGCTTTAGTTTCTGATACATTGCTATAAAATACATTTCCAATAGAATCATACACTATATAATTACACTCATCAGGTATAAAGTCTTTTACTTTAACACCCTCTGCTTTTGCTATTTCTTCTCTTTGTTTTTCAATTTTCTGCTCATAGTAGTTTGCTGGTAAAATAAACCCACTATTCAAACCAATTTGAAATAGAATAAAATCAAATATAGCTAAAAGAATTGTAACTATACAAAAGAACATTATATATATTGCGAAAATCTTAGAAATGCTTTTTTGCTTCTTCACTCTTTCCATTTATATCCTATCCCCCAAACAGTTTCTATAGGGTTTATTCCTACCTTCTTAAACTTATTTCTTATATTTTTAATATGCTCCACAATCGCTGTAGTATCGCTATTTCCATCAAAACCAAATACACTTTCATATATTCTCTCCTTGGAAAATACCTGCCCATGATTTAGAGCAAGATACTCGCATATATTATACTCACTTTTTGTAAAAGGTACTAATTCTTCATTATAATAAGCCTCTTTTGCCGTTATATTAAATTTTATATCAGAAATAGAAAAAGCATTTTGTTTTTCCCTATGTTCACGTCTTAAATGTGCAGCTACCCTTGCCCGAAGCTCACCTATACCAAAAGGCTTTGATATATAATCATCTCCACCAATACTTAATCCCATTACAATATCTTGTTCCATAGTTTTTGCTGTCAAAAATATAATTGGACAGTCAACCAAACTCCGTATCTCTTTGCACAGAGAAAATCCATCTATTTCTGGCATCATTACGTCAAGTAAAATTAAATCATATTTTACATACTGATCCTTTGATATATCTGTAGGATTAGAAACTATAGTTACATTATGTCCTTCTCTTTCTAATGCACCTTTTATAACCTTTAATATGCCTTGCTCATCATCTATCGCTAGAATATATGCCATTTCCATCCCTCCTACATCTATTATACCAATATTATCAGTTAATCTTTATTATTCTATAAATTATTATAACTTCTCTCCTCTACCTTCAAAAAAGTTAAACCAAACAACAAGATAAAGCCCAAAAACAATTGTAAGTAAAACACAATTTCTAACCCCAATGGCACTATTACTAAATACGGTATTAATATCAGCCATTTTATTAAAATTATCTATAGAATTAGAAGCTTCTATAAAGAAATTATCACAAAACTTAACCGACCATCCACAAGGTATCCATTGCCATATTCCATCTCCAAGCCCTGTACCGAGCAAAGCTGATAATAAGCTTTCAACTATTCCCATCCCTATTGATGCTCCACTTCCAAACTTAATGCTCAACCATAAGTGAAATAAATAGAAGAATATTTGAGCTCCAAATATAATAAAAATTATATTTAAGTAAAAATTTAGTGGTAGTGTATTTTGCCTTAAAACAAATTGAAATCCGGCAGAAAAAATTCCAACCGCTACACTAAGTGAAAATAGACCTGTAATAAGTAGAATTAATATTTTACTCAAAAGACACATTCCTTTTCCATATTCTATAGCTAGCATTTCTTTAAATTTTCCAGCCATAACCTCCTGTTCTATAACCATAGAGCATACAATCCCTATTACCACTGGAAATGTTATTGATAATACTTCTAAATATCCACTTATTTTATTTACAGAATTCCAATTTGAAAATGAATAATATTTCAAAAATATTATTGCTCCTATAATCGGTAAACAAATATGAATCAAATAAAAAGGTGTGTGCTTCATTTTTATAAAGTCTGCCTTAAATAAACGAAGAATTTTCATTATGTTACTTCGCCTCCTGTCTATCATACCATTTAGCTGTTAAATAAGTTATCAATATAAATAAAACTATTGAAATCCCGATACCAAGAGGTATACCCCAACTCTTAAGTAGCTCTGGTGTAAAAGTTTGACTTTCTGGTTTAGCTATTAAACCATTTGGTAATAATTTTAAAATTGGACACATTAGTCTAGATGTATACGAAAAAGGATTTATCCACCAAAACTCCTTTACTGCCATAACTATTGAAAATATATTAACTGCTAGGCTTAATACTATAGTTGGAAATAGTCCTATTTTATTTCCCAGAAAAAAGTATAATGGAACCTGCCACATTGAGGTTATAATGATCACTAAAGTTCCGCCTAAACCACTTAACATCGAAATATGTGATATACTATCCATTTTAATAAAGTACACACTTAACTCTCCAGCTATAAAAATGACTATACAAGAAATAGCTATATTCTTTACTCCCACCAATATTTTAGCAATCCATATTTTATCTAAATCTACTGGAAGTGATATAACCGCTTTATTTTTCATAGAACCATCAATCCTTGATAAAAGGCAACTGCCTAGCGAGATAACTCCAGGAAGTATCAACGTATACCACCAATTATAAATATCAACCTGAAAATAATTTGATGCTAAAGATCCCGAAAGAAGAATTACCATAATTGGTGCTATCCATACTAATTTCTTTACAAACGTATGATTTATCTTCATATTTTCTGAAATAAAATATTTAAGCATCATTATTTCTCCCTCCTATATTGTTTAGCGATATCTATAAATAATTTTTCTAAATCTTCACCTTTTTTTAATTCTCCTTGATATCCTAAAATACCGCCGGATATAATTCCAATATGATCAGCAATCTGTTCTACTTCACTTAACATATGACTAGATAATATTACTGTAATGCCTTTCTTTGGAAAAGATCGTATTAACTCTCTTAATTCTTGTATTCCAAATGGATCAAGCCCGTTAGTTGGCTCATCTAAAATTAAAAGTTTAGGATTATTAAGTAATGCAATAGCAATCCCCAATCTCTGCTTCATTCCCATAGAAAATTGCCCAGCTCTCTTTTTGCCTGTATTTTCTAGCTCTACCACATGAAGAACTTCTTCAATTCTTGAGTTCGGTAATCCAAGTACTGTAGTACGAACCTTTAAATTCTCTTTTGCCGTCAAATTTTCATATAAAGGCGCTGATTCTATTAATGACCCAATTTCGCGTAAATCCTTTCTACTCCATTTATGCCCATCAAATAAGATTTCTCCCGAACTTGGTCTAAGCATTCCCGTAACCATTTTTAATAGTGTTGACTTTCCTGCTCCATTTGGACCAAGCAACCCATATATTGAATTCTTTTCAACTAATACAGAAATATCTTTAACTGCTTCTTGCTTTTTAAAGTTTTTACATAAGTTTTTTGTTTCTAAAATAAATTCGTTCATCTTCACTCCTCCTCTTATAATTAAATAATAAGCCTTAATTATAAGGAATTTATAAGGAACTGAAATTTAAGAAACTGACTTTGTATTTAAAAATAAAAAATTCCCTCAGTAACGCTTTCTTACGGCATTACTGAAGGTATAATTTCTTTAGTCTTCAATTTAATACATATAATATTTTATAAATATATATTTCTGAACAATAAATTATTGTTCTTTATGCTATTTTATCATTATTATTATAACTATCTCTAAGTTTTAAGTAATAGGTGGCTACTGTAACGTTCATATAAGGAACCACCCATAATAACCCGATACATAGTGGAATCATTCCAAGTATCATCCACCCTAAAAAACTTAAAGTAAGGACGAAGTATTCAAATTTATGCCCTTTCATAATAGCTGAGCTCTCTTTTAAACATTGAATTATTGACTTATTATCATCAGCTAAAATAAAAAATGATTGTGAAAACATATATATAAATATAATGCCTGGAACTATCAATAAAAATAATCCTATGGTAACAATTATAGTTAATAAAATATATAGGCCTACAGCTTTATGAATTATTGAAAATCCTGAAAATATATCTGTAAATTTAGGGTTACTATTTTTTTCGGCATAGTTTAGAGAAAATCTGCATATACCAACTCCTATTGCCGCACTAACAAATATTGTTACTAAAAATACGATTAAATTTAAACCAAAACTTTCTCTAACAACTCTTAAAATTATATTAAAAATAATTGGAATTAGAAATCCAGCAACAAAAATTCCTCCAATAGCCAGTCCCCACCTCCCTTTTAGTTGATCTTTGGCAAATCTCTTCAGTTCTGCTCTAGTATTCATAAAAACTCCTCCTTAAATTGAAATACCTTTGATATTTATGCAAGGAGATTTAACATTATGCTATATTTATATTTTAATTTACAGTAATCGCATGAATTTATAAATATACATTAATCTTTTGTATAATTTATATACTTTTTGTAAAAGTTTTCATTTGAGTGATCCATAATTTCAACATAATTATATATCTTGTAATTAACTTCTATATTAATATTTCATAATTAAGGATATATCACACAATTTACATTAAATATCAGTTATAAAACTGCAAATAAAAAGGCTGTTATAAAATAAATTTTTAGAACAACATAAATAGTCTTTAATAAAAAAACAGTACTTATATTGTTCTATCTTTTATTCTAAAACAGCCACTTTTATTTTATATTACAGCCTTATAATACAGCTAAAATTTCATCATCTTTCTGAATATAAAGCTTTATCCTACTAATTCTTTTTTCCTTTACTTCTTCTATTTTAAAGATCAAGTTTTCATATTCTATCTCTTGTTCATCTGTATTACTAGGAATACGTTCAAGAATTTCAATAATAAAACCACTCATAGTATCATAATTCTCACTTTTAATATCTGTATCGAAGTAATTATTAAAATCATTAATTGAAAGCATACCTGATATCATAAAAGTGTCATTATCTATTTCTTCTATTGATGGCTCATCCTCATCATATTCATCATCTATATTTCCCATGACTTCTTCTATTAAGTCTTCAATAGAAACTATACCTGAAAATCCTCCATACTCATCTACTAATACAGCCATATGCTTTTTAGTACTTTGAAGTTCCTTAAATAACGTATCAATCTTTCTATTTTCTGGAACAAAATAAGGTGGATGCAATATGCTTCTTATATCCACGTTTTCAAATCCATATTTTCTTGCTTCACTAAAGAAATCCTTCATATAAAGAATACCAATTATATTATCAGTATCATCTTCGTAAACAGGAACTCTCGAATATCTTTCATCAATCAATTCATCTAAATATTCCATTAATGGATCTTCTATATTAATCATATATACTTCTGTTCTCGGTGTCATTACTTCACATGCTAATTTATCATCAAACTCAAATATGCCATTTATCATTTCTGTTTCAGTCTTATTTATGACTCCATGTTCTAGTCCAGCTTCTACATAAGATTTGATTTCCTCTTTTGATACTTTTTCACCTAACTCCTCTTTATCAAGCCCAATCAGTTTAACTAATATATTAGTTGATGCTGAAAGCAACCTTACAAATGGAACTGCAATCTTAGCTATAAGCACTAATGGTTTTATACAGAACATTGCAATAGCTTCTGATTTTTTAAGCGCTATTCTTTTTGGAAAAAGTTCTCCAAATACCAAGGTGATATAAGATAATACAATTGTTACTAATGCCAATGCAACTTGTCCACTATAAGGAACATTAAGTCCCTTTAGATAAAGAGCTACATCCTTTGATAGTCCTGTTGCTGCTGAAGCACTACTAAAAAATCCTGCAAGAGTTATTCCTACCTGTACAGTAGACAAAAAATTTGTAGGCTCTTCCATAAGTTTCAATAAAAGCTTGGCCTTCTTATTACCTTCTTCCGCAAGAAGTTTTATTTTATTTTTATTTAATGATACTATAGACATTTCGGCTGATGCAAAAAATGCATTGATCAAAGTCAATATGACTATCAAAATTAATTGTGACGTGATACTCGTCTGTTCCGGGTCTAAATCCATAAAAATATTTCCTCCAACATAAAAATTTTTAATATAATCATATCACAAGGAATATTTAAAGTAAAATTGCGATTAACTCAAATATTCCTTATTTACATATAATATTAAGTGTTATAGTGATTTGATTCACTAATATTTAAATTTTATAAAATATTATACTAAGCCTGCTAGTTGCATATGCATTAATTTATTTCCTTTATATCTTTTTTCTTATATATTCTTAAGTAATAGTTAATTCATTTTCTGCTACTTTCGTTAGACTTATAAAGTAAACTTTTATTCTTATTTGTTGGTGAAATAAATTTTACTGACTATTCTAGTAAACATCACAAGTTAAAATAATTCATTTTTTAATTGTTCTTTATCCATTGTATATTTTAATCTTTTAATTTCATTACCATGATCTAACACAATTATTTCAGGTACATTCCTAACATTATATTTTCCTATAAGATTTTTCTTTGTGGATATATCTACTTCTTTAATCCTATAACAATCAACTAATTCCCTATTTACCGCTTCCAATAGTGTTCTAAACTCTAAGCTCTCATTAGCTAAAGCGTCTACAAATAATAACAATACTCTTTTTTCACTTTTTATAATACTTTCATTAAAGTCATTCATTTCTTCAATGTAACGTTCAGCAACTACAGCCGCAGTTGCTCCATCGCTAGCAGCCGAAACAACCTGTCTTAAATATTTAACTCTATTATCTCCTATTGCATAAACTCCTTCAATACTAGTTTCCATAAATTCATTTACAGATATATACCCTCTTGAATCAACTTCAAGGCCACTATTTTTCAAAAAATTAGTTGATGGCACCATACCTACAAAGAAAAATACGCCTTGGCAGTTTACCTCTTCTATATTTCCAGTCTTTAAATTCTTAATTTTTACGCCTTCTACATTTTCAGTTCCAAGAACTTCCTCTATGGTTGAATTCCAGATAAACTCCATCTTTTCATTATTGAGGGCCCTTTCGCTACTTACTTTATTACAATCTAGAATTCCTTCATCATGAAGCACTATAACAGTCACTTTACGTGCAAACTTTGTAATATACAGACCTTCTTCAATAGCCTGATCACCACTTCCAACTACTACAACATGTTCTCCTTCAAAAAACTCTGCATCACAAGTTGCACAGTATGCTACTCCACTGCCTTGGAGTCTCTTTTCTCCAGGGATGTTTAATAATCTAGGTTCACTGCCACAAGCTATAATAACAGCCTTAGCTAAGAATTGCTTTCCTTTTTTAGTGGTAATGAGTTTTTCTCTTAAGGACAAATCAGTATATACAACTTCATCTCTTAAAAACCCAACTCCAAAGCCCTCTGCGTGTTTCTTAAAGTTTTTCATAAGTTCTGGTCCGCTGATTTGTTCATAACCAGGATAATTAACTATTTCCCTTGTTGTATTTACGAGACCTCCAACTACTCCTTTATTAATTACCAGAGTTTTAAGTTTAGCTCTTCCCCCATAAATTGCTGCTGAAAGTCCTGCAGGTCCACCACCTATGATAATTAAATCGTAGGAATTAGTCATATCACTCATACTTTCAATCACTCCTCAAAAACTTCCTCAATTTTTTCTTCAACTACATCATCTTCCACATTACCGGCTAACTTTCCTTGGTACTCACCGTCTTTAAAAAACAGAATTTGAGGAACACCTTTTAAAGAAAATCTCTGAAATAAATTCTTTTGTTCTTCAACGTCAACATAATAAAAATTATACTTACCATCGTATTTTGATTTTAAATCTTCTAAAATTGGTAATACACCTTGGCATACACTACAGCTTTCTCTAGAAAAAATCACTAGACTTGACTCAGCATTATCATATATAATTTCATCAAACTCATTAGAGTCTAAATGTTGTAAAGACATACTATTCACTCCTCTATAATTATTTTAAAACCATAATTTTAAGAGACTATAATGCCGGACGCCTTATAATCAATATGTTAAATAAATTTATTATAATAATAAGCGAAACTTCTATTCGATTATTATTTAGTTTTCCTTATAAATTTTATGCCTATTTTAAAAAGCAGCTATCAGAGTTCTTACTTTCCGATAGCACTAATTTTTTATTGAAACAGATGAACTTGTTATTTTTTCGGATATTCCTAAATATCTTCTGAAAAAATTTGATAAATTGGAGCTCCTTCACACTGTGCTGGGTAACGTAAGCCTAGCAATACAGAAACTGAAGGCGCAACATCAACTTGCCTTATAATACGTTCAGTTTTAAATCCTGTCTTAATACCAGAACCTGCTGCTACAAAGATTGGTGAAACTGATGTATCAAAATATCCTTCTGAAGTTGAAAGGCTATCTCCGTGGAGTCTGTTATATTTTTCTTCGATAGAGAAGAATATATCACCACATTCTGGTCCATGGGTACCAATTAAGACAGCATCTTTATTTCTAAGGCATATGCCCACAACTCTTTTACCAGTTTTATCATCCCTGTAATTATACAAGTCAGAGATGATTTGTTCTTCTAAATCATACTTATCTTTGGGATCTACAATACCATACTTGTCACGGCCTTTTAGATTAATATAAATATAATTACTACGAATTTGAACAGCTCTTGTTTTCTCCCAATCTACTTCTCTTGTTGAATTACCGTCTTTATCTTTTTTCAAAACTGTATAACCAAGCTCTTCCATAACTTTTGTATTTAACCCACCATACTCACCTAAAATTGGAGGTACATTTTCTCCAACCATAAGCCCATGATCGCTCACAAGTAATACAGTCCAGCCTTCATCTAATAGATGTAGGAATTCACCAATATAATCATCTGTTTGTATATAGAATTTTTCAATAAATTCCTGATATACTTTTTCATCAGTGTAATCCCATGGCTCAAGCGTCTTAGCAAGATGCCATAATTGATGTCCTGCACAATCAATATTATGAAGATGAGAGAATACTACATCATATTTTTTCTCCTTAATACAATAATTAAGACAATCCGCCTGCCACTTATCATAAATTGCCCAGGATGGTTCAAAGATTTCCCTCACTAGTTCATCATCTTCTCCACCGATTAAACTAACTGGAGGAACATGTCCAACATTCTCAGTAATATCTTTGTATAAAGATTTTTGATGCCATAATTGATCATTGGAGATGTCAAGAGCATTACTAATCCAAACTCTAACTTTATTGCCTTGTGGATCAAGTTCTAAAATCTTCATTGAACGACATGCAGGCTTTGTTACTTCTTTCTTTGTAACATCGTCGATGATACCTGTTACCATCTTATCTTTCTCTAGAATTACGATTGGTTCATCTGCTTTCTTATTTTTATAAATTGCCACTCTATCATATTCACCAGCTTCATTTTTAAGAATTAAGGCTGGACGCCTAGTTACACCGCTTGAAGTTATTATAGTAAATTCTTTTGCTCCTTCTGGCGCGTTTTTCCAACCTTTTGCATCTTTAAGTGGAGAATTTACAATATCATAAGCCACTTTACTTCCAATAACAATTTCCGTATCATTATCGTCCATAACATAGGTACGAATTTCACCGCCTTGACGGGCTGTATCTCCCCACCAAAGTTCCATCATTTCATCATCAACTTCATCGTCTAAAGTGCCTTCTAAATCTGAAATTATACAACCAACCCCTGCTGGTTTCTCTACTCTTGGCGCATAACGAACCTCTTCAATTTCAGGTGAAGCAACAATAACCTTCTCCCAATCAAGTTGCGCAACTCCCATATTAACAGATCCTGGCTGAGTTCCATCTACAACACTTAAATTTTCACTGTGAGAAGTTGGTGGCCAAGAACTACCTGGCCAATGCCAAACTAATGTTTTTAAATCAGCTTCTGAAGTAATATTCCAAATCTGTTCAGCAGTACAGTTACGCGAATCCATATTATAAACAACTGCATCAAGACTTTCAGGAGATTGTCTCCAATAGCAAGTAATTCCATGTGTTCCTGGATAAGCCCCCGTAGCAAGTGTTGTCCAACAAGGCGGTGTAATTGTTGGGATTGCACCAATTTGTCTCAAATCTTCTCTCGCTGAACCACCTTCAATCAGCTTTTTTAAATTTGGCATTTTTCCTTCTTTTAAAAATTTTTGACTCACTCTTGGATCCATGCCATCTACGCCTAAGACTAATAATTTTTTAGTAAGCGCTGATCTCTTCATAATATCTATCTCCCTTCAACTATATAAACATTTTTTAATCTTCAATTTCTAATTCTGTTCCTTGAATTAATTCAATTAACGAATCCCTAAGTTCTCCAAATTCTTTTGAAGATCTGATTTTTTTAAAGCTATTATCATCATATTGTCGAAGTGGATTTCTAAAATCACTCACAATTCTTCCTGGATTGGCATTCATTACAATAATTCTAGTTGATAATAAAATTGCTTCTTCTACGTCATGAGTAATAAAGAAAAAGCATTTGTTAGTTTCTTTCCATATCTTCTTTAGATGCTTTTGCATAGCTTCTCTAGTTAGAGCGTCTAAAGCACTAAAAGGTTCATCAAGCAGAACTACTTTTGAGTCTGCAGCTAATGTTCTTGCAATTGCTGCACGCTGCTTCATACCTCCGGACAATTGATGAGGAAGCAGTTTTCTAGCTTTATCTAAACCAACTAAATTAACATAATGATTTACAACTTCTGCTCGCTCTTTTTTAGGAATCTTCTTCATCTTAAGTCCAAATTCAATATTCTTTTCAACACTTAACCAAGGAAAGATGTTAGGCTGCTGAAAAACAACTCCTACATCTGGATTTGGCTTAGTGTGCGGTGCTCCATTTATAAGTACTTGCCCTGAGATATCTGTATTATATCCAGCAATAGCATTTAATAATGAAGTTTTCCCACATCCAGATGGCCCAAGAACACAAACAAAATCATCATCAAATAATTTAAGCTCAATGTCATTTAAGACATTCGAATACTCTTTTCCATTTTTATATATTAAATTAACATTTTTTAATTCAACAGAACAATTTGCTTTTCTCTCTTCTGATCTATTTATTTCAACTAACGATTCCATATTATATCTCCTCTATTAATTATATAAATCGTTTCTTACCGCCTTTTTGAAAGTTTCAATATCTGGTGAAGTAGTAACTGCTTTTTGAGTTAACAAGAAATCACTTGTATCCTTTAAAACTTGTGGTAGCTTGCCTTGCTTGTCTGATGTTCCTATATATTGTGCTTGCTCAGACTTATCTAAAACAGAAATTTGATTCATAGCTTGCTTTGTATCCTCAGCGCTTAATCCAAGTTCTGCTGCTAATGTTTTTACTACATCATCTGATTGAGTTTTATATGACTTAGTAGCCTCATCTAATATATCAATATATGCCTTAACTACATCTGGATACTTAGCTGCAAAGTCATTATTTACAATACCAAATTCACCAGTAACAGCTCCGCCTTTAGCAACATCTTCAGATGAAAGTATTACTTTTCCACCATCTGAAACTAGCTTTGATTGTGCTGGCTGCCAAATGTAAGCTCCATCAATTTCCCCTCTGCTCCATGCCGCTATAATGTCTTGTGCACTCATATCTAAAATAGTTACATCATTTTCTGAAATATTATTTTGTTTTAATGCAGCAAGTAAGCTATAGTGTGAAGTTGAACCAAATGGAGTTGCAATTTTTTTGCCTTTTATATCTGCTACAGACTTAATTCCAGATGTATTTTTTGCAACAAGTGCCTCACTTGAACCGATTATGTCATGTAAATAATAAATTTTATAAGGAAGGTCATTAACAATTCCAGTTGTTCCTGGAGGTGTACCAATGGTTGCTATATCTATAGATCCACTAGCCATTGCAGCATTTACATCACGTCCAACGTCAAATTGAACATACTTAATTGAAACTCCTGGGAATTTTTTTTCAAGTAACTTTTCACCTTTTGCAAGAAGTTCTCCATTTGGAGACTGAAAATATCCCAAACGTATTTCTTTTGGCAGCGCTGAATCTGAAGCTTGAGTATTCCCTGTTGTACTAGCTGTTTTTGCTCCTGAGCAGCCTGTTATTAAAATACCAACGGATAAAATAGCTGACAGAAGTACTGTATATTTTTTAATTTTCATAAATAACACTCCTTTAAATATCTCAATGTACCTGCTTGTACATTGATTAATTTTATTAATAATCTACTATTACTCAATATAAAAGAACTTTCTATTTTTTTATTTTTCTAGCCATGGTGAAGCTTTTCTGATCAAAAATCTCACAAAAGAATCTAATATAATTGCTATAATTCCCATAATTATAACTCCGACATAGACAATATCATTTCTAAGATATTTACTTGCATCTAATACCATCCAGCCTATTCCTGATACGGCTGCAACCATTTCTGCTGCAACTAAAGTTGCATAAGCAACACCAATAGCTGTTCTAAGACTAGTTAATATATCTGGTAAACATGATCTGAAAATAACACTAATAAAAAGATTTATTCCACTTGCCCCTAATGATTTAGCTCCATTAATTCTATCTAGTGGTACCTTTTGAACGCTAAATATAACCCCAATTAATAAAGGTGCAAATGCATTTAAAAATAATAAAATAATTTTAGATTCATCTCCAATTCCAAACCAAAGTACAATTAATGTATAATACGCTAGCGGTGGAAGCGGACGATAAAATTCAATAAACGGATCTATAATTGCCCTCACAATCCTTGAACTCCCTGCAATAAGTCCTAAAGGAACACCAATTATTATCGCAAAAAAGATTGCAATGAAAAGTCTCTCCATACTTATTGCAATATGAGATAACAAGCTTTCTCCTTTATAACCTTGCTGAACTAATTCAATAAATGCCTGCCATACTTTTTGAGGCGATGGAAGAAATACTTGATTAATCAAGCCTTTACTTGTGGCAATTTCCCATACAATAAAGAAAATGACTACAGATGTAAAAGAAATGCCAATATAAAAAATTTCACCTCTTTTTCTTTTCACTATTTTAGTAGCTGTGTCTTGATTATTCATATAGGTTAATTTCCCTCCCCCATTTCTTTTTACATCTATTTTTCAGATTCTTATTTTTCATACAGATCCCCCTTCTTTACTTTTCCTATAGAATTACTATGATTTAATTTTAAATATATCTTACTAGACCGTCCAAGTATTGTCAATAAGAAATACTATAAAACATATCAAAAAAGTAAGATTTATTTTTCAGGAATATATGGTAACTTGCAATATGTTTATATCTTAATATAGATCTTGATAATATTACGCCATTTATCAAGTTCAATTATTGAACAATGTAATACTATCATTGTTCAATGTTCAACGCAATAAGTTCATGTATTTTTTCACATTTATAGTAAAATAATTGTGATATATATTTTTAAATTATTTAAGATGTGAAAATTATCAATTATTCCTTTAACTTATTAATAGAAACTTAACTAAAGCAATTAAATCCCCAACAGTACTTTTTTAAGTAGCGTTGGGGATTTATCTGTATTAAAATGAAATATTATTATTTATATAATCTAAACTATTGACTCTACTTTAGATGACTAATCTAAATTCTTATAATAATTCACTTGTCTTTTTAGTTTTTAACTTTTCTTAAGTAAACATATAAATTACTAATTACTAGATATTTTTCCTGCAATACATATACTTACTACACCTATAGTTAATATCAATATTCTATTTACTATATAATATCCAGGAGATATCGTATAATAGAAATTATACGTATTTGCTCCAATAGATAATATTTTAAATAATTCGCCAAAAGATAAATAATCGCAAATGGTATATGCTGTCGTTATAAATATTCCGGCATATATATTTTTCACAACTGTTGTTATTAACAACATTATTGAAGTTAAAAATATTATATTCGGTATGAATCTTAGTGATAGTAAGGCACCTTGAATAGCTCCGTAATACACTGTTCTATAATACATTAATGCTGTTATAAATGAACCTACTAAAAATATACCTGTATAAAGAAACCATCTGAAAAATAATATATAGTTAAATCCATGTCCACTAAAGAATGCAATTAGTTCATGAGCATTATTTTTATAGTCATTATAAAATGCGTATGCTATTATGCAGCAAGAAATCATTGGGATTGTATAATCATACATATTATCTACACTAACAAGCTTGTATTTTTGTGATAACAAAGATATATATTCCATCGGTGCTGGATTATAAATAGATATTAGTAATAAAAAAAATATCATTCCAAAAGACAGTTTAAATATTCTTCCTCTAATATCGTAAATTGTATAGTAATTACTATACAGAAGTTTTACATTTTTGCAAAAATACGTACGCATTCTCTAAAGAAACCTCCTTTTCTAATTCACTTTTCTTTATAACATTATCATTTTGTATAAATTTAATTTTTATCATATTATTTTCCAATCTTTTTTCTTCAATTACCATAACCTTTTTATTAATTAGTCTTAATTCATCAACATTAACATTTATCGTACAAATATTATTTTTAGCTTGAGCTATAGCATCACTTGCACTTCCTTTAAATATAATCGAACCTTGATCTATAATTAGAATATTATTTGTATATAATTCAACATCTTCCAAGATATGAGTAGAAATTAGCACTATTCTTTCTTTTCCTATTTCAGATAAATAATGTCTAAATTCTAATCTTTGCTCTGGATCCAATCCAACTGTTGGTTCATCAATTACAACTATATTAGGATTTCCGATTACAGCTTGTGCTATGCCAAGTCTTCTTTTGTATCCGCCTGAATAACTTCCTATCGTCTTAGATATAATACTTTCCAAATTGAATTGTTCTACTACTTTATCAATATGTTGCTTTTTCTCTGTAGAATCCACATTTTTAATATCACATACATATGATAAAAAATCATATCCTGTTATATTATCATATGTATCGAAATTTTGTGGAAGGTATCCAATAATATTATTAGAATCCTTTAATAGATTTTCATTATTTAAAAGTATTTTTCCTGTAGATGGTTTATTAGCTCCAATAAGTACTTTCATTAATGTTGTTTTACCAGCTCCATTAGCCCCTAACACTGACGTTATTCCATTACTACAAGAAAAAGATATATCTTTTAATATATTTTTTTTATTATATGAAAAATTAATGTTTTCGACTAATAATTGATTATTCATTTTATAACTCCCTCTAACTATATATAATTTATTAATAATGTATCATTAGATATTTTTATATAACTGTTAGTATTTACGCGCATTCCTA
This sequence comes from uncultured Clostridium sp., assembly GCA_963524945.1. GTDB lineage: Bacteria > Bacillota > Clostridia > Clostridiales > Clostridiaceae > Clostridium. The sequence continues at coordinate 38,030 of CAURJV010000013.1, read as the reverse complement.
CAATGACCTTCTTATACTTCTTCTCTCTTAATAATTCAAAATCATCTTTTGAAAATTCTTCCTCATGTTTTGTTAGATAAGATGAAATGCTCTTATCCAATTTAGCCCTAAAATCCTCAAGATTATAAGTACTTGGGATTATATATTCAATACCATTATCATCAATTTTCCTGTATTGACCTGCAAATAAATCTACTCCAGATGTCTTTCCAGTTAATTTATAATTATTGTTTAATAAATTATTACTCTGGCTTTCCACGTCCAAATTAGAGTATATATTAGACGATGTATTTATATTTATATTATAAGATATTAGCGAATTGTCATATAAACCTGGATACCAATGCAAGGAATCTGTAATATTTAAAGCATGACTATTACAATAGAACGTATCTACTCCCAAATTATCTTCTACATGTATATATCCTTCATATGAAACTAAAACATTAATACTTTTTTTCCCACTTGTCTTATAATCTAATACAACTTTACCTTTCTCGTGAGTGAATTTAACGGGCTCATTGTCTACCGTTATTTCTTTTACCTTAAATAAATCATCTAGCAAAAATGTTATAGAATCTACACTCTCATCTATATTTACATGAAACAAAACATTATTCTTTAGACTATTAGCAATATTTATATCCATTTTATAGGAATCAATATGGTATTTTTCTCCACTTAGTTTAGCAATATCATATTTATGTATATACGTAACATTACTGTTGCTACTAATAATAGTAAATACAATTAGCAGCATAATTGAAATAACGGCAATACCACTTGATATTTTTCTGCTTTTATCCAATAATATCTTAACTATAATAATCATTAGTAATATTAACCATAATACAAATAGTTTGTCCAAAATATATGATAAATTAAATATTTCATCACACAGAATATTCGTTTGAATACTTGTAGAATCGCTATATATATTAAAAAGTTTATTAAGAACCTGTGACTTAAATAAAGGATTATTCAAATTGAATGGAAAGAAACCATAAATAGCAAGTGATAAAAAAATAGAAATCCATCTATTTAATAAAATCCCAATAGACGCACCTATTGAAATTGATATGATATTTGATAAGTTCCATATTAGAAAAAAATTTAAAATCCCAGTAATAACAAAATAAAGTTCAATATTATTATTTTTGAAAGCAAGTATTATAATGATTGGTATTATTGATGTAATTACTGAAATAATAGATCCTGATAGTATAATAGTTAAATATCTTTTAAATTTATTTTTTTCTAAAAAATCCATAACTTCAGACTTTTTAGATATTATGGAAGATGTTGTAACCAAAAAAAATAAATTTGAGGCAATTATAGCATAGCTTATTATTCCTGTGTACTCTAGTATAGATAAATTTAATGATTTTAATTGTACAATAAATATATATATATTAAATAATAGCGAAATTATAAAAATTGGCGTTCTAACAAATATTTTAGTATAAAATTTAGTTAACTTTATCATTAATCTATTCCTCTCACAGCTATAATTTAATCAAGTAAAATGAACAAATCTACTTTATTTACAGCCCCTTCATCAAATTTTCGTTTAACCTATGGTTTTTAAATATATTTAATGTTCATTATTGGGCTAATAAATTTTAGATGCTCCAGATAATCTTCATTTAAAGGCTTGCTTAGTATATAAATATTTGATTTTTCTATATTTTGTATATCTCTAGTAGTTTACAATTAAAGCTTTCATGCGAACTTTCTCTCTTACTAACAACATTCACATTAGAAATACCTAAAAAAGTAGGGATTACTTTATCACAACCCCTACCATATAAGATCAAATATTTTAGTCTATACCTACAATTTTCAATCGTGCTTGAGAACCATCACTATATCCTGACCATCTCATATAATATTGACTTGATCCATCTGCAGTGAAATCATCATTATCAGTATCTTTTCCACTAACATTTTTAACAGAAACACTTGCAACAGTTTTATCTGTTCCGCTAGATACATATTTTCTAGCATATCCATCCCCAGTTCCTGCTTTCGCAATACCATAAAAAGTAGCTTCTCCAGCTGCTAATACTTTTCTTTCACTTCTATTGTTATCATTTGTTCCTGAAAATACCTTGCTCATATATGTTGTATCAGCACTAGCTGGAAGTGCTGTTACTACTGCCCCCATAACTAAGGCTACAGCTGCAAGTTTAGTTAAAAAATTTTTTTTCATATATTTTTCCTCCCATATTATGTCTTATTTGTAAATAAACTTGTTACTAAATTATTTACAACCAAATTTTCTCATAATATGAAAATTAAATAAATACTTTTTCCTTTAAACATACAGAATGATGCACGAAAAGCAAAATTATTACAACTCTTCTTCTATTTCCTTAAAATATTCTTTTTATTCCTAAAAATATGCGTTTTATGATACAATATTTGCTTTTTGCTAACTAAATCTACTTTTTAGTAATTTTTATTTATATATTTTTACATAAAAAATGCTTAAAGCTTCTATTTTTCTCTAAGCATTTTTTATATTCTAAACGTTTTATAACTTGCTTTTTCACAATAATAATAATATATAAAAATCTTAAATTTAAGTATCATCCTAAAACATAGTAAGTTTCTGGAGTTTTATCATTAATCGGGCCCTTGACTTCTAGAGTCATAAATATAACTTTATGACCTCAACACATATAATAAAAATTATATAAAATAGAGACAGCACTGTACAATTACGTTGCTCTCTCTATTTCTTAATTTTTATTATAAAAAATCTGTTACTCTAATTGCATCTGATACTATTTATACATCTTACTGCTGCTTCTTTTGCATCTTGGCACCCTTCTTGTGCACCTTCTTGGTATCCTTGACAAAATCCCTCTTCACGTCCTGCTTCTACTCCTGCACAATATCCATCTTTGTATCCTTGATTATAAGCATCTTCTAACGCACCAGCTGAAGGATAATTTCGCCTACAATGACATTGTGCATTTTCTCCAAGAGTTCCATTACAATTGCATCGTACATTTTCCCCAAGAGTTCCGTTACAATTATTGTTATTGCTTACAGCTCCAAGAGTATTAGAATTTCTATATCTTCTTCTATGACATCTGTATCCCATTTCTTTTCCTCCGTAAATTATCAAATTTATAATCTTTTGATTAAACTTCTAATTATATATTATGCTAATTTACTATATTTGTTATTGATTTTAAGACATACGCTCTAATAATTATTCGTAAAATAGAAATTCGGGATTTTTTTATAAATATTAAGAAAGCTTTAACCCATCTATAGTATTCATAAAACTTTCGACTTTCCGCATACTATAGATGGGTTTATTATTAAACCTAGGCATTCATTCTTTTCCCCTTTATTGGGGCTTTTTTAATATATACAAATAATATTAGTAATATAAATCTAATCTATAATATAAACAGTGTGTAATTCTATGAAAAAATTTTTTTCACTATACTATATATAATTATCTTTATATTAAAAGATAATGCTGACCACAAAAGCTAGTCTTATCAATACATATTAAATTTCTCTATGTTATCTTTATATAATTTGTACAATCACTAAATAAGCAATACAGCATATTAACACATTTCTCAATGCATAAATCTATATCCTTAATTTCATCATCAAATTTAATCTTATGGCATACATCATCTATTATGAAAAATGAATAATGATAAAATAATTTTTCTTCCTCTTCGCTGTTAAAAGGTATAGATAAAGCTTTGAAAATTTCTTTAATTTTATCTTTTCTCTGCTCATCATATTCTTTCCTCAAAGCAGCTACATCTTTATCTAAGAGTGTTAATGCTTCCATTTCATCATGAAAAGTTTTAGAAAAGTCATGATATTCTAACATCATCTTTATAAATGCTTTAAATAGTTGTTTTGCTACTTCAGCATTATCAAATTCCTTATCAACATTTTCTAACCAATAATTATGAGTTGGATAGTCAAACCTTTGGTTAATCCTTTGAATTACCTTAAGATAAATTTCCTTCTTATCTTCAAAATAGGCATATACAGAACCTGTTGCTACATTGGCTTCATTAGATATATCTGCTGTTGTAGTGTTGTAATAACCTTTTTCATTGAATAATTTATAAGCCGCTTCTAAAATTCTATCGTATTTTTCTAGGGCCCTTTTTTGTGTTGGTATCCTTGTCTTTTTTTCCATTTCTATCACCTACTTCAATAATAAGAGATAAAAAAATAAAAGTCAATAAAATATGAAATTCATTTCACGTATTGACTTTTATTTTTTTCCAGTATATCATTAAACATGAATTCAATTTCACATTCATATAATAAAATTTTTGGAGGTTATCATGAATAAAAAGCAAAAAGTATTAGCATTTATTTCACTGGCAATAGCTTGCTTCTTAACAGTATTAGATTCAACCATAGTTAATGTATCTTTGCCATCTATGGCTGATTATTTCAACACAGATATAACAGGAATATCATGGGTAAGTACAGCTTACTTGATTCCATTCTCAGCTCTTTTAATAAACTTCTCTAAAATTTCAGATATTTTTGGAAGAAAGAAACTATTTATAATTGGTCTTATAGTATTTGGCACTTCATCAATACTTTGTGGGCTTTCCACTTCCCTTTCCATGATTATAATTTTTAGAATCATGCAAGGGATAGGAGCTGCAATTCTTGCTCCACTAGCCATTCCTTTGGGTATCGAATTATTTGGTAAAGATGCTATGTCAAAACTTGCTATTGTAATTGGTATGACAATTTCTATAGCTGCAGCTTCTGGCCCTGTTGTTGGCGGAATCTTAAATGAAGCCTTTGGTTTTAAAGCAATATTTTATGTAAATGTTCCTTTTATAATCGTCTCTTTAATCTTTGGATCTCAATGTCTTACAGAATGTTATGATAGAACGATTGAAAAGAGAATAGATTTTATTGGTTCCATATTATTAGCTTATGGAATCGGCTCACTAACCTTCTTCCTTGTTAAAGGAAGCACTTATGGTTGGGGCAGTGCGAAAATTGTTGCTTTAATAATAACCTCAGCAATTTCAATTATTGCTTTCCTAGTATATGAATTAAGGTCAAAAAATCCAATGATAGAATTTAAATTATTTAAAATAAGAAGCTTTACTTCTTCAATCATAATTGTTGGAGTAATATTCTTTGCTTATATGCCTATATCTTATTTAATGAATTTCTATCTAGAAAATCAATTAGGTTATTCTGTCTTAAAATCTGGACTTATTTTAGGTATAGTAAGTGGTGTTTCATTTCTCGCCTCTCCAATATTCGGTATTATATCTAAAAAGTATGGTGCTAGAGTTATTTCATTATTAGCCATAATTTTTGTATCTTTAGGTGATCTTATGTTTGTATTTATGAATAATTCAAACAATATGAAGATAATTTATGGCGCATTCATTGTAGTAGGACTTGGTGTTGCTTCAACCTCTCCATTATATAAAAGTGCATTTGACGAGGTTTCAAAAGATAAGAATGGTATGGCTTCAGGAATATTGAACAGCTTTAGGCAACTAACTGCATGTTTAGCTATAGCCTTAGTTTCAACATTAAGCAGCTATTACACTACTCAAGCTATAGATAATTCAAAAAGCAGAATAATCGAACTTGTTAATAACAATACAGTTCTTGAAGATCAAGTGAAATCTACTATAGTTGATAAAATAAAAACTGCAGACACCAGCAAAAATACTTCCTTTTCGAAAGATATGGTTGATAAATTGATCAAGGACAAAGAGAATACTGTGTTAGCTTCTGTTCCTGATAAAATGAAGCCATCTATAGAAGAGAACTTTAATACTCAAACAAAAGAGATCCATAAGGTCTTAGATGACATGACTGTCATAAAAAATGATGAAAGTAATAAAGTTTATAATAAATGCTTCCTACTCACAGCAGTTATTGCAATTTTAGGATTAGCAGCAGTACCTTTTAATAAAATGAAAGAAACTCAACTTGGAAAGAACAAACCAGAATTTGTAGTATGAATATTTAAAAATACTCATTGAAATGACATTAACATTTTCAGTAAAATAATTCTTATCCTATTATAATATAGAAGTTCTATTTCTCAATATAATATTTATTTTTCAGCATTCTGTTGATAATTATGATGCTTAATTTCAATTACAGTAAATAAGCCCAAGACAGTTCGATATGTCTTGGGCTTATTTTTTACCATAGCCATTGACTATAAATATATTACTATCTATAGTCAAGTCTTCATTTTATCAAAAAAGATATGCACTCATTTAAATTACTTTTACATAATAAATTTATTATTCATTTTTTATCTATTAACCATTAAATCGTAATAAATATAACTTTAATTTATAAATCGAAATATTTACTCCATAAATTTCGGCTAAATTGTTGCTCCAAACTGTGGCGAATGAGTAACTATATATTCCGCTCCTCCCATTCCCATAGCAAAGAACACTAAAATAATAACTAATACTATTGCGCTAAAATCATATTGCATTTTTTCTTGATTATTTATTATATAAGCTGCGATAATCTCTATCCCAACACTTACTAATATAAGTGGCCACATTGATACAATTAAAAGAACATTGAGATTAGTTATAAACAATCTTAGTAAAAACATTATCCCAAATATAACTAACGCAAGTCCTGAGGTTAATGTGCCTACCTTACGCCCCTTAATCATCTATCTCACTCTCCATTTTTTTCCCTTTGATAAGTTTTATGCCAAGTGTAACTATTGCTACTCCTATGATTACTTTAGGAATGTCCCTCATTAAATCATAAATGATAAAACGGCGTAGTTCATATGGAATATATGGTTCTAAAATACTTATTATATTTTCTATAACTAAATATACCCCTAAAAATAAACATACAACTCCTACTGTAAGTCTACGTTTCTCAAATATATCTTTGTCTAATTTTGCTAGCTTATCAATAGAAAACAAGTACTTATCCTCTAAAAGTAAAAGTTCGTCGTCATTTAAATTCATTCTATTAGTACAATCAAAGAAAGAATAAAACCAAATAAGTGGTGCTATATATAATAGCGGTCCTATGTTAAGCCAGGAAGAAAGAAATATTAAAAAGAAGAATGCTGACATAAAAGATACCCCTATTTTCATAAATCCCATATACATATGTCCTGCACCTGGTAACATTGAAAAAACAAAAGTTAAAAATCTACTTTTTCTCTTGATCATTATTAAAAACCTCCAGAGTGATAATTAACCGTTCATATTGTTTTATGCAATTTGAAAATTGTTCTTTTTCAATATCTATCACCACCTTAATTAATCCTTACATTAAATATAACGATCAATAAATAAAAAACACTTCAACTTTTCAAAAAAATATCAAAACTTTCCTACACCACTTCATAAGGCACTTTTTAATGATGTTACCTGAATTATTACAAGAATCTGATTTATATTACATGTAAAAATTAAATATTATATGTTTTCTCAGTTCTTCCTTAGACTATACAATAGGAAATTATTAATATTATGCTGTCATTTGAAAAAGGTATATAAAGTATTGTTAATTCCATATGAATAATTTTTTTAATACGGGACAACCTAATTTCATGTGTATTTCAAATAATTTACTAACTATGGAGGACAACAATGAAGCTTTTTAAAAATGCACTATCTTTTATGATAATTTCTATATTACTCTTGCATAGCATTCAAATTTCTGCATATGCTAGTCCAAATGTTAATTCTCAAAGTCAAGTTAAGATCGCAGTATTCCTAAGCAATTTCAACTCCCCTTCTATTTCTAGTTTAAAAAAAGACTTAGAGGAAGTTCAAAGAGAAAACGAAAATAGAATTCAATTTACTTTCTTTGATTCAAAAGGTAATGAAACTATTCAAGATCAAAATATTGATGGATCATTTAATCAAAACTTTAATCTTTTTGTAGTAGATTTGGTTAACTCTAACACAAATTTCTTACAAAATACTCTTGGTAAAATATTCAGCCGAAATATTCCGCTAATTGTAACACTAATTCCAAGTGACCCCATAATAAATTATATTAGAACTTATAATCGAGCTGTCATAATTGGTGCAGATGATGCCCAATCTGGTTCTATTCAAGGAAAAATTCTCATTGACACATGGAATTCTAATAAAGAAACCCTAGATAGAAATAAGGATAATGTAATGCAGTATATTATGTTAAAAGGACCTATTGGCGATCCATCAACACCTTTAAGAAGTAAGTATTCTATTCAAACAATTAATGATGCCGGTATAAAAACAAAAGAACTCCTATCGTCTACATGTAATTGGAATAAGGATTGTGCAAGAGATGATATACACTCTTCACTTCTAAATCTATATAGTAAGGTCGAGGTTATAATTGCTAATAATGATGCTATGGCTATTGGTGCCATTGAAGCACTACAAAAATATGGTTTTAATAAAGGCGGTAATTCAAGATGCATTCCAGTTGTTGGCGTGGATGCAATACCAGAATCCAGAAATTTAATCGATCAGGGATTTATGGCAGGTACAGTTATTCAAAATACTCGTGCTTATGCAGATGCCATACGTTCTGTAGGATTTAATTTAATTTCTGGCGTTGATCCACTTAGTCATACAAACTATGAATTTGATGGAACTGGTCCTATAATCAAATTGCCTTTTCATGAATATATAAAAAAACAATAAATTTCTATTTACAATCTTTATCCTATAAATAATTTCTTATAAGTCATATAAATGTCCATACTCTCATAAAATTTATAATTAACATTTTCCTAAATGCAATTAGGAGAACTTCCTCCCATTCAGGTTTAGTTCTCCTAATTGCTCAACTAATTATCTTAAGAATCAAACTTTTTATCTTTAAAATAGTATCTTCTATCATCCTCGTTTATTTTTCTTAATACCTTATTTCTCATCTTTATGTAATTATTTTATCTTTTTATCAAATACTCTATAATTATTCTTTCACTAATCCTTAATCTTTTTAAATTTAAACTTTATAATATGTCATCATCATCTAAATTCCTATCTGTTTGTTTCTCTAATTGTTTTATTGAGTTTTTGCCGCCATTTTTCGCAATCTCTAATAGCTCTGAAAGACTTGAAACATCTCTACTCGAAAAAACTTCCAATAACATTGGCATGTTAATTCCAGTTATAACCTCCATATCCTCATTTTTTAATGCAATCATACTTGCAACATTAAATGGACTTCCCCCAAAAAGATCCACCATAAATAAAATTCCTTCTGTACAGTCTAATTCCTGTATAAGTTTATTATATTTGTCTAATAAATTTTCAATTCCCTCTCCTGGCTTAAACGTAACACATCCAATATTTTTTTGTTCTCCATAGATCATTTCTGCCGATTTAACTAGCTCTTTAGATAAATCTCCATGAGTTCCTACAATTATTCCTATCATTTAAATTACCCCTTTTAAAGTTTTTTCGGTTAATCTTTCTATATTAATGATATAATATGACATTATGTTGTCAAGTTATATATTATATATTTATATATGAGGTGATGTTATGCAGATTAGTAGATTGTTTCAAATTATATATATTCTGCTCAAAAGAAAGTCAATAACCGCTAGAGAACTAGCTGAGCATTTCGAAGTATCTGTCAGAACAATTTACAGAGATATTGATGCTCTATGCCAAGCTGGAATCCCTATATATTCAAGCCAAGGTAAAGGTGGTGGCATTTCATTAGTAGATAAATTCGTTTTTGATAAATCACTATTTTCTGAAATTGAGCAAGATAAAATTCTACTTGCTCTCCAGAGTCTTTCCGCTGTAGGATACGATGATATTAATGACGTATTATCAAAATTGAGCAATCTTTTTCAAAGAAGTGATATTAATTGGATTGAAGTTGATTTTTCTAATTGGGGTAGTGAAAAAAAACAAAAAAAGATCTTCAATCTAATAAAAGAATCAATACTAAAGCAAAAAGTAGTTAATTTTTCATATTTTAGTGCTGATGGTATAAAAAGTAATAGATATGTTGAACCTTTTAAATTGTTATTCAAAGATAAATCCTGGTATCTACAAGGATATTGTCTTCAAAGAACAGCGTTCAGAACCTTTAAGATAACCCGCATGAATAATATTAATATTACAGATGAAAGTTGTATACATCATGATTTACAAGATCTTATGGATAATTCACCATCAGAAAAATTCAATGAACTAATTCATCTTAAGCTAAAAATATCATCAGAAGGTGCCTATAGAGTATACGATGATTTTGATGAAGAAAATATAACTATGAATAAAGATGGCTCTTACTCCATAGACATTTCTATGCCTCAAGGTGAATGGATTTATAGTTATCTTCTTTCCTTTGGGCCAATGTTAGAAATCATAGAACCTCTGGATATACGAAACGAAATTATTAACCGTTTGGATAGGATGATAAATAAATATAATTCTAAAACCTGACATAATGTAGTCAAGTTTAATTTATTACAATGATAATAAATTAAATTTAAGTGTATAAGAGATTACTTCACCAGAATATTTAATATATTCTTAAAGTAGAATTATGGTAAAATATTAAGTTTTCTTTATACACTAATTACAAGGAGATTGTGAAATACTTATGAGCGAACCACTAAAAAATATTTATACCTTAGAATTTTTAAATGATTTTGCAAGTAAAATACATAATGTTTATAAAGAATTTGATAAAAAAGATTTTGTTGCTTCAGTTTTGGCTTATCCGTGGGATGAATTACCTTTAAAATCTCGTATTCATAGAATAGCTGAAATATTAGGAAACTATCTTCCTAATGATTTTGAAACTGCACTAAATATTTTATTTTCTATTAATGAAAGCTGTGTGGGATTCCCCTATCTATTCTTTCCTGATTTTGTTGCTACATATGGGCGGCACGAGAAATATTTTGAGCTTTCCATGAATGCTTTAGAACGTTTCACTCAACAATCATCTTCAGAGTTTGCAATTCGTTCGTTTTTATTGCGTGACTCTAACAGTGTAATGAAATATATGATGAAATGGTCATCATCTCCAAATGAGCATATACGACGTCTTTCAAGTGAAGGTTGTCGGCCACGCCTTCCCTGGGGCGCATCTCTTCCAATGTTTAAAATCGATCCATATCCAGTTCTTAAAGTGTTAGAAAATCTGAAAGAGGACAATTCTCTTTACGTCCGTAAGAGTGTTGCCAATAATCTTAATGATATTTCAAAAGATAACCCTGACACTGTTTTAGAGATAGCAGAAAATTGGATGTGTCGTAATCAAAATACTGATTGGATTTTAAGGCACGGCTGTCGTACTCTTATTAAAAAGGCTAATCCAAAAGCAATGTCACTCTTTGGTTACACTAACTCTTCAGCTGAAAATCCTTTATTTAAAAATGCCTCGATCTCTGTTGAGCCTAAACAGCTTAAAATTGGAGATAGTTGTGAATTAAATTATTCACTTGATATAAACTGGAATTCTTCAGTACGTATCCGCTTGGAATATGGCATTGATTTTATAAAATCAAGCGGTAATCCGTCACGTAAATTATTCCTCTTATCTGACAAAACATTGTTATTCAATGAACATTTACAAAGTACCCGTATACATAGCTTTGCAGATCTTACTACCCGTAAACACTATCCTGGCATACATAAAATTGTCCTTATGATTAACGGTATAGAAGCTGCACAGACTAAATTAAATATTTTTGGAGGCAAATATGATTATAAATAACCTACTATTGAAATTAAAAGATAGAGACATCAATAATATTAAACAAACTCAGAATACCCTTTTAAATATGAAGGGAAAAATAAGTGTTTTGCTTGATATACAAGCAGAAATAAACATACGTCCTAATAAAACAAATTATGATATAATTTTAATTACAAAATTCGAATCATTAGAAGATATGAATTCATACCTTACTAATTCAGTGCATTTAGAAGTTGCAAAATTTATTGGCAGCGTTCTAGATACTCAAGCATCTGTGTGTTATGAGTTATAAAAATATATGCATTTAAATAATATCTATATTAATATGAATATTTCTACGAGACTTTCATATAATATAGATGTTTTCATGATTTAAACTATCCACTTTTTAGCCCCCTTGTTGGGGCTTTTTTATTTATGTATAAAATTCTTTTCTTTTTTTATTAACTTATATAGCTAGTTATATTTAGTATAAACTTTTTCTTAAAACGTATAATAAACTCATAAGTACAGAAGATTGGAGGATTTAAATGAATATATTTAAAAAAATATTAACTATAATTGCATTTACTATTATATTTAGTATTTTACTTAGAAGCAGCCTTCTAAATACTAAAGTTGTTGCAGAAAATTCTAGGCAAGGAGCTCCTATTAGAGTCGGGCTGTTTTCAGCTGATCTTAATGATGATTATCTTATCTTTCTTCGTAAAAATTTTGAAGATATTCAAAATCAGCATCCAAATGAGGTTATATTCACTTTTTATGATGCTAAATTCAATCAATCAACTCAAAATACAGAACTTGATGCTAAACTTAACGAAGGAATTGATCTTATATTACTGGATATGGTTAATGTTAATGATATAGGTGACTTAATTAGTAAAATATCAAAATATGAAATTCCAGTAATAGTTTTTAATAGAGAACCACTTACAATGGATGCTATAAAATCATATAAAAAAGCCTTATATGTAGGTACAGATTCAAAACAAGCTGGTACTCTTCAAGGAAAAATTATTATTGATGCTTGGAACAATCATAAAGATTTAATTGATAAAAATAAAGATAATGTATTACAATATATAATGCTTATTGGTGAGAGACTTAATAAAACATCTATCGATAGATCAGCATATTCTATTTCAACTATCCAGCAAGCTGGAATAAAAACCGAAGAGCTTGCGTCACCTGTTTTAAATTGGGATAGAGACACAGCTCAAAATACTGTTGATGCATTATTTTTAAGATTAGGAAGCAAAGTGGAAGCAATAATTTCAAATGATGATTCTATGGCAATTGGTGCAGTTAAAGCATTACAAAAATATGGTTATAACAATGGAAATAAATCCAAAGTAATTCCCATTGTTGGAGTAGACGGGGTTCCTGAAGCCAAAGATTTAATTTCAAAAGGCTTTATGTTAGGCTCTCCTGCTCAAGATACTAGTATTATGGCTAATGCTATTTATACCATAGGCTCTAACTTAGCTCATGGAATAAATCCTGTTGAAGGAACACCATATAAATTGGATGAAACTGGAGCTGCTGTTCGTATACCATACGAAGAATATACCGGACCAATGTTTCAATGAAAAATTAAATACTAAAATAGAATTACTTTGAATGCTGAAGGAAATATCAGATAATATTCCAATTATAACAACAGTATCAAAATCCTTTAAATCATTTATTAGTATATCAGAATTTTTGTTAGGCTCTAACACATTGCTACCCTCCATCATTGATTGCTAATCCTTTTGATGATAGAACAAAAAATTTGTTAGGGCTTTTCTACCTGTAAATAATGCTAGTTAACTTAAATATCAGAATAAGTAAAATTAATGTTACTTTATAAAATTATATATTTGATATAATGCTAGTTATTTGACTTTATATGTCACTCACCATTCTCTTCTTTATTCTATTAAGTATTATTGACAAATTTATTTTATTAACTAATAATTATTATTGACTAATATAATCATTATGTATATAATAATGTTAAAGATAAAACTCTCATTTTTTTCTAATTATGTTAGCTAAATATTAAAAAAATTAATGTTTTTTAATATAAAGTATATCTAAATAATAATTTTAAAATTCTTAGTCATTAAAAAGGCATTTTAGAAATAAATTTAAAGAGTACATTAACTATTGATAGTGAAAAAGGGTGTGTTAATATGGGTTCAAAAGAGATTTTTGAAGAAAGACGTTCTATTAATTTTTTTGATTCAAAGAAAAATTTAGACGATAATTTGTTAAAAGATATTATAAACCGTGCTGTACTAGCTCCTTCAGCTTTTAATCTTCAACCTTGGGAAATTATAGCTGTAAAGTCAAAAGAGGCTAAAGACAAATTGTACAAGCTTTCTAGCAACCAGCCCAAAGTACTGGAGGCACCAGTAACATTAATAATTCTTGGAGACAAAAATGGCTATGATAAATCAAATCCCATATGGGATATCTTCCTTAAAAATTTTAATGGAGATGAAGAAAAGCTAGCTAATACACAAGGTTTTGCATATAGTTTATATGGTACATCAGAAGAAAGAAAATTGAAATTTGCAGAAAGTAATGCAGCTCTTTTAGCTATGTCTATTATGTATGCTGCCAAATCATTTGGAGTTGATTCTCATCCTATGAGTGGTATAGACTTCGATGGTATTAAAAAGGAATTTCATCTTGATGATAACAAAACTGTTGTAATGACAATTGCACTTGGCTATTTAGAGGAAAGTAAAACTTTATATCCAAGAGCTTATAGAAAAAATTATGAAGAAATAGTTAAAGAATTATAATTAATTTTAGGAGGTAATAAAATGACTGAATTAAAACAAGTTTATAAATGTGAAGTTTGTGGTAATATTGTGGAGGTTGTTCATAATGCTGGAGGTACACTAGTATGTTGTAATCAGCCAATGAAGCTTAAGGCTGAAAATACTACTGATGGAGCAACAGAAAAACACGTTCCTGTAATTGAAAAAGTTGAAGGTGGAGTTTTAGTAAAGGTAGGTTCTGTAGAACATCCTATGCTTGATAACCACTATATAGAATGGATCGAAATCCATACTGAAAATAACGTATATAAAAAATTCTTAAAACCTGGCGAGAAGCCTGAAGCTTTCTTTAAGGTGGATGAACCTGTTCTTTTTGCTAGAGAATATTGCAATTTACATGGTTTGTGGGCCGAAAAAAATTCTTAATAAAAAAATCTTTATTTAAATGAATAAAAGTCTGTAATCATTTGATTATCCATTACATATCTTAATCAAATGGTTACAGACTTAATGTTTTACTTAGAAACTACTACTTCACTATTAGTACCTAAATCTTTCAAAAAAAGAATAACATGATTTCATATAATATAACTACCAATACCTCCCTTATCTTTTTATTATTTTTAGTTAATGTATAAAAACAATGTGAACTTCAAATTATTGAAATTCACACTGTTTTTTAAAGCTTGTCTTTATTTAGGAGGCATTATTGTTGCTATGCCTTTAAGCACTTCAATACCATCTTGATTTGTACATGTAGTACTTAATTTTATTCTATTTTTATCTTCATTTTTCTCTATTACTTCTACTTCGGCCTTAACTGTATCTCCTATTCTTACTGGTGCTGTAAATTTAAGTTCTTGTCCAAGATAAATTGAACCTGGCCCTGGCAATTGCATTCCTAATACTGCAGATACTAAGCCAGCAGTTAACATTCCGTGAGCAATTCTCCCTTGAAACATTGTTTTTTCTGATTCAACTTGATTTATATGCGCTGGATTTAAATCTCCTGTTATTCCAGCATATAAATATACGTCAGTTTCTGTAATAGTCTTTTGAAAAGATGCTTTATCTCCAATCTTTAATTCCTTTATAGTCAATCCTTTCACTAGTATTCCCCCTTTTTTACTATATAATTTTCGAAATATTATTTGTAAGTATTTTTATTTCTAATTAAACAAAATGTAGCATGCTTTGTAATGCTATTAATGCAAATACAGTTCCTGTCTTTATACAAGTGATTACAAATATGTCTTTATATGATTGTTTATGAGTTAATCCTGCAATTCCAAGTAAAGTTATAACTGCACCATTATGAGGTAATGTATCCATTCCACCTGAAGCCATAGCAGCAACACGGTGAAGTAATTGTGGATCTATACCAACACTATTTGCCCAAGTTAAATATTGTTTTCCAAAAGTGTCAAGTGCTATACTCATTCCTCCTGAAGCAGAACCTGTAACTCCTGAAAGAACATTTACTGTAACTGCCTCTGATAGTAATGGACTTCCATCTGGATTAATATTAGTTAAAGCATGAGCTATAGATTGGAATCCTGGTAAAGTTTTGATAACATTACCAAAGCCTACTTCTGATGCTGTGTTCATAACTGCTAAAAGTGATCCAATTGCGCCAGCATTAATTGCTGCAGCAAAGTTCCCTTTCATACGTTTTGGGTTAATTGATACTGCAAGAGTGATACCAACTATAAGTGCAATCATAAGAGCCCAGTTATTCATTGAACCTACAACACCTGCTTCTGGGATGTTGTATGGTGCCTTAGTTACCCAAGAAACGATATCCCATTTAGGAAATACAACTTTTTGAAGAACTAGAGTCACTATAAGTACAGATGCTAATGGTAATGCTGATATAAATGGATTCGGCAAACTGCTGTCTTCAACAATTACAGGCTCTTGCTTATGGTTTGTTCCATATCCTTCCCCTTTTGCTTGAGCTTTACGTTTGCACCATTCTAAGTAAGATACACCACAAACTAAAACCATAATTGCACCTAGAGTTCCAAATATAGGAGCTGCATATAGATCTGTATTAAAAAATTTCATTGGTATAGAGTTTTGAATTTGAGGTGTTCCTGGAAGTGCATCCATAGTAAATGTGAAAGCACCAACAGCAATAGTTGCAGGAACTAGTCTCTTTGGTATATCTGCTTCTTTAAATATAGAAGCTGCAAATGGATAAACAGCAAATGCTACAACGAAAAGACTTACTCCACCATAAGTTAGTATAGCTGCTGCTAGTATTACAGATAGCATAGCTCGTTTTTTTCCTAATTTATCTACTATAAATTTTGCTATTGATTTTGCTGCACCAGATTGTTCCATAACCTTACCAAATACTGCACCTAGTAAGAAGAATGGAAAGTAAACTTTTACATAGTTACCCAAGTTAGGTAAGAATATTTCCGTGTAGGTTGGCATAATCGCCATTCCTGAAAATATAGCTGCCATAATTGCAAATATAGGTGCGAAAACAATAACTGAAAACCCCTTATAGGCCATAAACATTAAAAGTGCTAAGCTTAATAAAATTCCTATAACTGCCATATACAAAACCTCCGTTATTTTATTATTTTTCTTTTCAAATATTTTATCCTTATCTTATTCCTCTGTATTATTTACTACTTTAAATTCATAGGCTTATCCTTAAAAATTTTTTCATCCATTATTTTCAAATCCCTTGAGATTATTGGCTTGAAGTCCATTTGATCAATAATATCTTTTTGTAAATCTACTCCTGGAGCTATTTCTTCTAATGTCACTCCGTCTCTTGTTAATCTGAAAACTGCCCTTTCAGTTATATAAAGTACTGGTTGATCAACATCTCTAGCATAATCTCCACTAAATGTAATTTGTTCAACATTTTTTATAAACTTCTTTGATCTTCCCTCATTTTCGATTACTAACTTACCATCAGCAACATTAATTTTAAGTCCTCCTGCTGTAAATGTTCCACAGAATATAACCTTTTTTGAATTTTGAGTAATATTTATAAATCCTCCACATCCAGCTATCTTAGGACCAAATTTGCTTACATTTATATTGCCTTTTTCATCGCATTGAGCTAGTCCTAAAAATGCTATATCCAACCCGCCGCCATCATAAAAATCAAATTGAGATGACTGATCTATAATGCTATCTGGATTTATAGCTGCACCAAAACTTAAACCTCCTGCTGGAATTCCACCAATTGGACCAGATTCAATAGTTAATCTCATTGTATCTCCTATTCCTTCTTCATTTGCAACCATTGAAATTCCCTCCGGCATACCAATACCAAGATTAGTCACTGCATTTGGTATAAGTTCCATTGCGCAACGCCTTGCTATTATTTTTCTTTCATCCATTGGAAGGCATTCGATAGAATCTGCTGGCATTCTTATTTCTCCACTATAAGCTGGATTAAATACTTCAGCAAATGTTTGCATATGATCTTCGCTTTTAGCTACAACTATTGCATCTACAAGTATTCCAGGGATTTTTACAAGCTTTGGATCTAAAGTTCCCTTAGAGACTATTTTCTCAACCTGAAGAATTACTTTTCCACCAGAATTTTTTGCTGCCTGTGCCATAGATAAACCATCCAGTGTTGCTGCTTCCTTTTGAAGAGTTGCATTTCCATCTTCATCTGCATATGTTGCTCTTAATACAGCTACATCTATAGGAAAAGCTTTGTAGTAGAGATATTCTTTATTATCAATTTCGATAACCTTTACAATATCCTCTGTTGTACATTCATTTAATTTTCCTCCCTCAACTCTTGGATCTACGAAAGTCTTTAAACCAACATGAGTAATTGTACCTGGTTTACCTGCCGCAATATCTCTATAAAGACTAGATATTACTCCTTGTGGAAGATTGTAAGCCTTTATTTTGTTTTCAATTGCGAGTTTTTGGATCTTAGGAGCTAATCCCCAATGACCACCTATTACCTTTGAAAGAAGGCCTTCTTGTCCTAAATGATTCAAACCTTTTTCTTTACCATCTCCTTGTCCCGCTGCATAAACAAGAGTTAAATTATTAGGGGCACCTTGTTCTAAGTATATTTCCTTAAGTTTCTTAGAAACCCCTTCTGCATGCCCAGCACCTATAAATCCACCAAATGCAACTGTGTCTCCACTTTTGATTAAGGCGATTGCTTGTTCTACCGACATTATCTTGTTCATCTTTACTCCTCCTTTTCACACTTTTATATACTCCATAAAGCAAGAGTGTAATATTTTATTTATAATTCCTTTTACACTTATTTATATAAGCAATATCCGTGCCAAGATTTCGAGCATGTATTCAACGTAAAATCGCGCTTTTCTATAAGTAATTTCATAAAAAATTCTTAATACTAGAAAGTTTTTGTACGTTATTTCGTACAGTTTTTCAAGTAAACATTTACATAGTGTATTATTTTCCGTACAATTATTTTGCATAAAAAAAGTAGTTGTTCGTAAGAACGAACAACTATGTTTGTATTTTATATTTTTCTATTTTCTCATATAAACTAGTACGCCCTATATCAAGAATTTTTGCTGCCTTAGTTTTATTACCATCCGCAGCCCTAAGGGCAAGAATAATAGCATTTTTTTCACTTTCAGCAAGAATATCTTGAAGCTTCTTAGGAACCATTGAAACCTTTTTCCCTGTGATCTCTTTCGGTAAATCTTTCACTTGAATAATCTCACTATTCTCCATGATGTTTATAGCCCGCTCTAATATATTTTCTAATTCTCTTACATTACCCTTCCATTCATAAATTTTAAGATATTGTTCAGCCTCCTTAGAAATTCCTTTAACCTTCTTATCTAAATCAACTGAAAGCTTTTTTATTAAATGATTAGAAATAAGTATTATATCATTTCCTCTTTCTCTTAAAGGTGGAATTTCAATTGTCACAACATTAAGTCTATAATATAAATCTTCACGAAACTTACCTTCTTCAACTAATCTTTCAAGATTTCTATTTGTTGCAGCGATTATTCTAATATTAATCTTCTTACTAGCTACGCCACCAACTTTTTCAACTTCTCTTTCTTGAATAACTCTTAATAGCTTTACCTGCATATGGAGAGGCATATCTCCAATCTCGTCTAGAAATATAGTACCTTCATTTGCAATCTCGAATTTTCCTATCTTACCTTCTTTTTTGGCACCTGTAAAAGCTCCTGCTTCATAGCCAAATAATTCTGATTCAAGTAAATCACTTGGAATTGCTGCACAATTAACTTTAACAAATGGCCCTTCATGTCTATTACTTTCCGAATGTATTGCATGTGCAAAAATTTCTTTACCTGTCCCGCTTTCCCCTAAAATTAGAACATTTGAATTTGTATGAGCTGCTTTTTCAACTATGGCTTTAGCCATAACAATAGGTTCACTCTCACCTATAATATTTTCAAGAGAATAATTTGCTTTATTGAATTCTCTAAGCTTTGATTTATAAGTAGCTAATTCCTTTTCTATAACGCTTATTCGTTTATAAAGGCTATTTAGTTCTTTTACATTTCTAAATAAGACCTTCCCCACTACCCCAATAATTTCTCCATTTTTTACTATTGGTATTCTTGACGCTATCATATAGCTTCCTTTTATCTTATGAAGTTGTGCTACTTCTTCTTTTCCAGTTTCTAATACTATTGGCATTCTAGTATTTTCTATCACTTCATTTACATGCCTACCGATAGCATCCTCCCTCTTAATCCCTAAAAATTCTGTATAGGCATTACTGATCATAGTAACTATCCCCTGCTTATCAATGATAATCATTCCATCATAAGCAGTTTCAATCACAGTATTTAGTATTTCTTTGTTATCTCTCTCTTCCTCAAGCTTATGAATTAACTGATTATAATTTGTCACATTACTAAAAATAAGTATTGATCCCTGTGTATCGGTATTTTCTCCAAAAGGTATAATACTCAAGATCAAATTCAGTTCATTAACTACTATTGGCCTTTTAATTTCCTCTTTTTTAGTTGACAGAAAGTATTCTATATCTGGCTCTGGCATTATTTCGTCAATATTCTTGCCTAAACCACTTTTACTATCTATGTCAAAAAGAATACTAGCTGCTTCATTAATAAAAAATATTTTGTTGTTACTATCAACTGAAATTATTGCATTAAACATATTATCTAATATTACTTCAAGCTTACTAATATAATTTTTGAATAATGGTTTGCTGCTCATGTAACACCTTCTCTCTTAAATCTTATTTTTAAGTATTTTACTAAAGATTCTAAGTAAATACAAGGGATTAAGTAACTATTCTGGAATATGTTATTCAGTTTTATATTCCCATTTATAAGCCTTCCACATATACTTTTATTAAATACAAATAAAACTCAAAAAAATATAGATATTTGCCTTTAAAACTAGATTTATGTGTTAACTTACCGAAATCATAAATATTTTATAAGCATTTAGAAGGGACTGATTGAAATAAAAAGAATAACTTCATCTTATTATTCCTCTAATACAGCTAAATATAGAATAGTAGGATATATACACGGTGCCACTACTAATGTAAATCCTAACAAATTAACTCATATTAATTACGCTTTTGGAAGTATTATAAACAGTTCAATTTTTATTCCTGATGATCAAAATTTAGTGAATTTAGTATCATTAAAATCTCAAAATCCAAAATTAATGGTCATCCTTTCAATAGGTGGGTGGGGAGCTGAGGGCTTTTCCGATGCAGCCTATTCAGAGTCATCACGGAATAGTTTTGCAAATAGCTGTCTGGATATCGTAAATAACTATGGTATAGATGGAATAGACCTTGATTGGGAATATCCTGTTAGTGGCTCTTGTAACCTAATTAAATGTACTCCTAAAGATAAAGAAAATTTCACGCTTTTACTTAAATCTATACGTAACAAAATTGGAACGAATAAAATACTCAGTATTGCAGCTGGAGCAGATAAATTTTACATTAATAATGTAGAAATTAATGAAATAGTAGATATCTGCGATTATATAAATTTAATGACTTATGACTTTGGTTATAATGCTCATAATGCAAATCTTTATCCAACTTCTTCCCCCTATGGATCAGGTTTTAGCTGTGATGAGTCAGTAAATATATTTTTGCAGGCAGGTGTTCCAGCTATAAAAATTAATTTAGGCATTCCTTTTTATGGGTATCATGGTCATGAATATCTTTCATATGGAAATCTACTTGAAAATTATATAAATAAAAATGGTTGGACTAGATACTGGGATTATGAAGCAACAGCTGCTTATTTAAAAAATGATGATTCATTTATTACTTATGAGGATGAAGAATCAATTGACTATAAAGTTAAATATATAAAATCAAAAGGCCTTGGTGGCGCAATGTTCTGGGAATATAATCAAGATTACAATGGTATTCTTCTAAATAAATTATGGACAGGTTTAAACGAGTAATCCTATAAGCATAAAAAATGAAAATAGGATGTAACTTAATTCATCCTATTCTTATAAATATATATCTTTTAAAATACCATTTTATTGAATTTAATTTTTGAAATACTAATTTATTAAATTTAGTTTTTAATCTTTTCTAAAATACCAAATTACAAATTTTTCGCTCGTGAACTTAAAACTACTAAAACATAAATTATCTTAAAATAATGTCTTTAAGTAATTAGAAATCAAAATTATCCGGATCAGGTCCTACCCTAAAATCTTCATTTAATGAATTTATTTTTTCTACTTCTTCGTCAGTTAAATCAAAATCAAATATTTGCGAATTTTCCATTATTCTGCTTTCATTTATAGACTTAGGAATAGTAACAACATCATTTTGAATATCCCAACGTAATATTACTTGTGCAACAGATTTACTATGGCTTTTAGCAATCTCTTTTAATACTTCATTATCAAATAACTTGCCAACCATAAGTGGTGACCATGCTTCAACTTGAATATTATTTTCTTTACAAAACTCTCTCACCTTCATTTGTGTTAATCGAGGATGAAATTCTATTTGATTTACCATTGGGTTAATTTCTGAATCCTTCATCAAATCTTCAAGATGGCTTACTTGAAAATTGCTTACTCCTATAGACTTTACTTTTCCCTGTTTATATAAGTATTCTAAAGCTCTCCAAGCATCCTTATACTTTCCTGCTACAGGCCAATGTATAAGATATAAATCTAAGTAATCAAGTCCAAGCTTATTTAAACTTTCATCATAAGCCTTTATTGCAGACTCATATCCTAAATCAGCGTTCCAAACCTTAGATGTTATAAATAAATCTTCTCTGGAAATACCAGCTTCTTTTATCCCTTCTGCAATTCCTTTTCCCATACTCACTTCATTGCCATAAACAGCTGCACCATCAATACTTCTATAATCATGTTTTATTGCAGCCCTTACTGCATTAGCTAGTTCTGGAGTATCTTCTGCTCTAAAAACACCAAGACCTAATAATGGCATTTTTACGCCATTACTTAAAGTTACTGTTTTATCAAACTTACTTATCATACTCTCCTTCTCCTTATAATTTATTAATTTAGTCATTATCATTTTAAACACTATCTTATAAAGTTAGTAAATACTTTCTCTTCACCTTTACTTTCTTCTACATTAGCTTTCCCAGAATCAGCAAGTTTTAATAACCATGCCATGTTCTTTCCTAAAACCCTCATTATCTGCATTCCTTCTTCATCCTGCACTGCTTCTCCTGGTGCCGTACCGTGAACTACGTTCCAATAATTTGATGTTGGCATTAGCATCTCAGAATAATTAAGATAATTATTTAACTGAGTAAATGTTGGAACTCCACCAGACCTTCTAACTGCAACAACACTTACACCTACTTTGTGTCTAAGCATACCATTATTTACAGATGTAACATAAAATGCACGATCTACAAATGATTTCATAGTTCCTGCTATAGCAGAATAATGCACTGGAGAGCCTAGAATAATTCCATCAGCTTCTTTCATCTTTTGAATCCAATCGTTAACTTCATCATTCTGCACAACACACTTTTCGTTCATATTTCTGGCACATCCGCCACAAGCCATACATCCACGTATAACCTTATTTCCAACATGAACTATTTCTACATCTATATTCTCTTTCTTTAATTCTTCTGCTACAGCTTTTATTGCCTCGTAAGTATTTCCATTCTTTTTAGGACTTCCATTAAAAGCAACTACTTTCATAATACATACCTCCATAATATTAAAATCATGATGTGATTATATAACTCAGTAATGTAAGTAACAAGTACGCACTTTTTAGTTAGACAACTTACTTTTTGGTAAGAATTATTGAATAACCTACATGTAAGGCCATAATAAATTTTTCATAAAACAATGATATCCTTATTATAATTCGCAATATATAACTTATTCTAATAGCCATGGTAAAATAACCATTATCCTATACAATCTTCTAAATTATTACTAATATATATTTTACATTTTACTTAATTGATTTGATATTATAAGATAGGTTGTTTATACTAATATCTAGCAACATTTATAAATATAAAAAAATGAAAGCGGGTAACTAAATGGTAAATTATAACGGAAGAAGTTATGTGTGCTTATTGGATTTTGCAATGGATTTTATAAGAGGAAAATGGAAAGCAGTTTTATTATGTCATTTATATAATGAACCAAAAAGATTCCTAGAACTTCAACGAATGACTGAAGGAATAAGTCAAAAAGTGTTAAATGAAAAACTTAAAGAATTAGAAAATGATGAACTTGTATGTAAAAAGGTTTATGCAGAAATTCCACCCAAAGTTGAATACTCCCTCACTGATAAAGGAAAAGAGCTTACTAGTATTATTAAGGAAATTGAGTCTTGGTCGGTTAAACACTACCCTGAGTTAGATAATAAATGTATTTAATTCTATTACTTTTATATAAAAAAGATAAAGAAGAACATTTTCTGTTTAGATCTGATTCTTCTTTATTCTTTAAATACATCAATCTTGCCTTTTTATTAATTACTTAAGTGCATAATTTATTCCGATGTCCCTTCCCTGTATCTTCTACTATTATACTTTTTTCATATCTTGAGATATATTACTACTTTTTAGTATTATAGTATTTCTAAATATTTATTAGAGATTTTATACTACTGATCAATTATATATCATCCTAATTTACTCATATTAATGTTATTATAAAAACTCATTTAACTTATCTTAAAATCCAAGAAATATTATAACCATACTTGGTTATAATATTAGTTTTTTCTACATTTTTCTTTATTATCTCTAAATTTTTTGATTTTAATTCCGATTATTATAAATATATACGTTCTGCATAATATAATTCATTTTTGATAAGATTATTTGGTTTGCAGCAACTGGTAGTTTAAACCAAATTTCTATGAATTAAAATTGGGGAGTATGTAGACTTTTAATTGAATTAAAACTTTTTTCTCAAAAACAAATTATTTATATTCAACTTTTAATGGAGGTGAGTAAACAGAAGACTTTCACATAAAAAAATAAAGAGGGGCTGATTTAATGATTTGGTTTAAAAATTTAAAAATATCTCATAAACTTATTTCCACTTTTACTTTTGTTTCAATTTTAGTATGTATTGTTGGTTTTATTGGATTATATAATATGAATATAATTAATCACAATGCAACTTCCATGCATGATTACAACTTAGCCTCAATAAACAGCTTAACTACTTTAAAGCAAAATATTTCTGATATACGTTCAGATTTGCTAAAACTTACATATCAAAGAAATGTTAGCGAAAAAGATACAGTAAAAAAAGATATTAAGAACTTAATTGACAAGAATAGTGAACTTATAAAAATATATGAGAGCACTTTAATTTCTGAATCTGAGAAACCTACTTTTTCTAATCTTAAAGAAAACCTTAATAAATATGTTGATTTATCTAACTCAATAATAAAATTTGTAGATGAGAATAACTTTAGTGAAGCTGATGAAAATTATTCTAAAGTTACCGAAACCAGAAAGAGCATATACTCTAATATGGATGAATTAATACAAAATAATGTTAACCAAGCCGATGATTCTTACAAGGAAAATAACTCAACCTTTAAAAGATCTTTATATATAACAATCTCTATAATATTTATTAGTTTACTACTAGCCGTTATTTTAGGTTTATCAATTTCATTTATGATTTCAAAACAAGTAAAAAAAGTTTTAGTTTTTTCTGAAGCTCTTGGTAATGGTGACTTGACTAAATCTATAGCTGTTGATTCTAAAGACGAGATAGGTAATCTTTCACTGGCATTAAATAAGGCAAAAGAAAATATACATGATTTAATCGTTGAAATAATGAACAGTTCAAGCGATATAAGCGCTACAAGTGAAGAACTTTCTGCCACTACTGAAGAAATTTCTTCTAAAATGGAAATTGTGAATGAATCCACAGAACATATATCTAAAGGTGTTCAAGATTTAAGCGCTACCACAGAAGAAGTAACTGCATCAACGGAAGAAATAAGTAGCGCCATAAATTCCATCGCTAAAGATGCAGAAAATTCATTAGTATCAGTAAATGAAATAAAAGAACGTGCTTCTAATATTAGAAATAAATCTTCAAAAAGTATTGAAGAAAGTAATTTAATTTATGATAAAAATCGTTCAAACATTTTAGAAGCAATTGAAAATTCTAAAATTGTATCAGAAGTTAGAATAATGGCAAATTCTATTGGAAGTATAGCAGAACAGACAAATTTATTGGCCCTAAATGCTGCTATTGAAGCCGCTAGAGCCGGTGAACATGGAAAGGGTTTTGCAGTAGTTGCTGACGAAGTTAGAAAGCTTGCTGAACAATCTTCCAATGCAGTTTATAATATTCAAACTATGGTATCACAAGTTGAAGCTTCTGTAGAAAGTTTATCAAAAAGCGGACAAGATGTTCTTGAATTTATGGCTGACAATGTTAAACCTAATTATGAACTCCTTATGAATACAGGAATTGAATATGAAAAGGATTCTGAATTTATAAGTAATATTATAGATAAATCTGCCTCTTCTTCGAAACAAATGGATGAAGTTATAATGCAGATAAGTGGTGCAATACAAAATGTATCTTCAGTAGCTCAAGAATCTGCTTCAAATACAGAAGAAATATTAAATAGCATTACTGAAGTTACCTTTGCTCTTTCAGATGTTACAAAATCTGCTCAAAGTCAAGCTGAACTTTCACAAAAACTTAATGAAATGATTCAAAGATTTAAAATATAATACAAAATCAAAATAATTTATGAAAGTTTAAAATTATCTTTGCAAATCTTATATAAAATAGCCTGTACAAATTTCATTTGATAATATAATAATTTATCAAATGAAATTAGCATAGGCTATTTCTCTTTTCAGGTTCAAGGCTTCTAGGCTCATACTCATGGAATCATTAGTATATCACGGGTGAATTTACTCCAGCTACCCAAACTAATTATCTGCTGATGATTCATGGTATGCATTAGCAAAAATTTAGCTAACGCTTCAGTAATTGGTATCACAACATATGAATAATCAAATCTAATAGAGTTATATATCCTGCTAGCATTAAAACTGGTGTTGATAATTTTCCAGAATATATTAATTCCAAATTAGGACTAGTAGCTTAAGGTTTTCCTATTTAGTGCCAAGCCTAGTTTCGTTAATTTCTATACTGTATTCTAAGTCTGCATATGCTTTTATCGAAAAACCGTCTACCTTACCTGTATATGGACTAATAAATATCTCCACTTTTTTAGAAGAATCATTTTCATCTTGATAAAAAAGACGATGTCCACTCGCACCTGCTGCAAGTATACATTTAGGTTTTTCTATATCCCCCAGCTTATGCTGCTTAATAAAATCTTCAGCTGTATTTTTTAATTGTTCTTGGGAAATTGTTAACTTAGGTCTAGATTCATCAAGATATCCTTCACTAATCAATACATTATCTATTTCCTTTGTATTTTCATTAAAATCAAACATATAGCATTTATCTTCATTAATTCCAACCCATCCTGCTTGAACCATTCCGTGCTTTAATTTTGCTACCCTATCCTTAAGTCCATTATCATTTTCTTCAGCATAAGCCATTTCCTTATCATACTCTTCTTTGGAAATTTCTTTCTTATCGTATGAATCTTGTATAGCTTTTTGTTCTAGTGGCTTTATTGCATCCAAAGTTTTTTCATTTAATATACATGCACTAAACTTAAAATCATCATTTTCTTCAACTGATGATATGTTAAAATAATCTTTTAAAATATCTAAGGATTTCTGCCTATAAGCTTCCTTCTCATCACCAGTTATTTTTCCTGTACCATCATCTTGAGAAACCGATGAAGTATCCTCTTTAGTGTAGACAACATTTTGTTTTATAGTATCTGCAAAAGCTCCTTTCATATTAATTTGATTAAATATAGCAAAAGTAGATGCTACTACTCCTACTGTTAACAATACTGCTACTATTTTTTTAGAATGCACAATAATCCCTCCATAATACATTATTCTAATTGTGCGTAAGTACTTACTCCACTCTTTAAGTATAAAATTTGAATGTCCCAAAAGTTTATTATAGTTGTGAAATAGTTGTAAATTTATATATGTTTAACCAGTAAACTCAATCAACATTATTAAACTCTCTATTTCTATTTACTCTACTTTCTTCTTTAAACTATCTAAAACTATTTTTTAAGATATGCATATAAGTTAAGTTCGTTCTTTTTAATTAAGAAGCTTATCATTTAGTTCAGTACTAGAATTATTAAAAATTAAAGTAACCTCTGTTCCTATACCTAAATCACTACTTATTTTAATATCTGCGCTGTGAACCTCTGCTATCTTTTTACATATAGAAAGTCCAATTCCTGCTCCATTATTTTTTCTACTTCTAGCTTTATCAACTACATAAAATGGCTGCCAAAGTTTATCTAAATGTTCTTTAGCTATTCCTAAACCAGAATCTACTACAGATAGGTAAGTTTTATTCTGAAAAATGCATATTTTTATGTATATTTTCGAATTATTTTTAGACGCTTTTATAGCATTTTCAACTAGATTAGATAATGCCATAGTAATTAAATCCTTGTCTATATCTAGTACACAATCCTTTCCTTCAATAATTAAATCTATATTTTTGTCCTTAAGTCTAGCAGATTGCAATCTTTTAACCTCATCTATTACATTAAATATTCTTTCAGTAATCAACTCGATTTCTTGAGTCTTTGCATAAATTAAATCCATCATTTTAAAAGCCATTTTTTCAAGTCTTTTTCCTTCTTTATATATGTAATCTGAAGCTTCAACAAATACTTCTTCATTATATTTTGATGTTCTAATCAAATTTGCATATCCAATTATTGAAGTTAAAGGAGTCTTGAGTTCATGAGTAAGATTATTTATAAAGGTTTCCTTCTCAATATTAGATGTTTCAAGTTCGTTTATTTTCTCTTCTATTGTCTGTGCCATCAGATTAAAATTACTTGAGAGCATGCTAAATTCATCTCTTGATTTGATTTTCACCCTTTCTGAATACTTGCCAAGAGATATTTTCTGAGTTGAAGCTATTAGTGTATTTATCGGTTTTGTTATTAATTTGCTTATAAAAAACATAAATATAGCAAAAAGAGAACAGATTAAAATATCTAATTTCATAAAAAGAGCATATTGATTTATTTTTTCAGAATATATATTTGAAATGTCTTTCGCATAGTGCACTTTTATTGGATAGTCATATACATTAACTAAGCTACTAGCGTACAAATACTGTTTACCATCTACAGTCCTAATAATATAATTAGTTTTTCCTTGCGAAAGATTTTCTAGTTCATCCTTTTCATTTGAAAGAGGAAATTTCATGTCTGAAAATAGTATATTATTCCTAGAATCTAAGATTTCTACATCTCCATGCTGTTCTGTTCCACTATTAGCCGCCCTATTATATTCATCCATTAAGGTACCAATCAATATATTTATGTCATAGGTATTATTTGAATAGATTTTCTGCATATATATAGAATTAGCGCTTAATTGTGAAGTTGCAAATTTTTGTTCTGCAAGGCATTTATCAACTTCTTTTTCTAACAGATCATTATGAAGTTTTTGTATCAATATAAATCCGGCTATGTTTAAAGTGAATACAAGTAATAGTAACGAAAAAAGATATATTTTAAGCCATAACTTCATATATTTTACTCCTCTAACCTATATCCAATTTTATATACAGTTTTTATGTTATCTGCAAGATCAAGCTTTTTTCTTATTTTTTGTATATGAGTATCTATTGTTCTGGTCTCCCCCATATACTCATATCCCCAAATTTTTTCTAATAAATACTCCCTAGATAATGCCATATTTTTATTTTTCAAAAGCAAAAGTATGAGCTCAAATTCCTTTAAGGTAAGATCAATTGTCTCATCTCCATTTTTTATAATTCTTTCGTCTTCATATATTTTTAGTCTTTTAAATTCTATACAGTTATTATTTTTTGAATATCTTCTTAGTACTATTTCAATTCTTGCTAATAATTCAACTGTTTCAAATGGTTTAACAATATAATCTTCTGCACCAGATTTTAAGCCAGTTATTTTATCAGCAAGTCCATTTTTAGCAGTCAGAAATATTACTGGTACATTTAAACTTTTTATCCTCTTCATTAATTCAAATCCGTCTATACCCGGTAGCATAATATCCAAAAGTATAAGATCATAAGACTCTTGTTTAATTAAGTTAAAAGCCTCCATTCCATCATATACCTGTTTGCATTGGTAACCAGCCATTCCTAGGCTTATCCGTATTAAATTAGATATAGCTTCGTCATCTTCTACAATTAAAATATTTATCTTCAATTATGTATTTCCCCCTAATAACTAACTTGATATTTTAAAGTAAATTTTTCAATTTAACTTTCATCTCCATTATATAACATAACTTCCAATCAAATTGCAAAATAGTTGTAAAATAAATTTGGACCCAACTGCATATATGAGCTCAAGATAGCTAAATCATGCTTACTTCATAATAGGTCTATGAACTTTTTACACTGCTTAAAATATTGAAATAAGCCGATTTTATAACCCGAAATTTTTATACTTTTCTTGGCGCAAAAAAATACTTAGAGTTCTTATTGCTCTAAGTATTTTCTTGTTGTATAACTAATCTAATTTCATACTTTGCCTTCTTAAGTTATTCCCTTGTATACTTTAATAATCATCCATTATTTATATTAAAGAGATTTTATATAAATGTTTTTTGAAAGTTCCTTTAGCTTTTGCATATCTAGTATATTTATCTTCTTACTTTCACACTTTATGATTCCCTGTGATTCCAATTCTTTAATAGTTCTATTTAAATGCCTGTAAGTCGTTCCTAAAAATTCAGCAATCTCTAAGTAAGACGAATTTAAAATTATATGACTTTCTTCTATTATATGTTCTACTAAGTAACTAGATAGCCTATTAGTAAGTGGGTACACAAAATTATAAGAACTATTATTAATAGTTCCATAAAGTTTTTCACTCAAAGAATCTACTAAATGATGTAAAAACTTTATATTATTGAAATAGTCCTTCCTTAATATATCTGATGGAATTCCTATCAAATAAGTATCTTCTACCGCATTGATATTACAAAGTATAGGAATATTCTTCAAAAGTTCTAAATCTCCTATAGTATTAAAATCTCTATAAAATTTTAATAGCATCGATTTACCATTTTCAAAAGGATAAAATACTTTAATTTTTCCATCTACAAGTAGATAATAATATTCAAGTTTTTCTTCTGACTTCATTATATATTCTTCTTTTTCATAGAAATGAAGCTGAAAATGTTTTAGTATCGTGTCATCAAATATGCTTTGTATGTTATGCTTTTTAATATAATAATTTAAAAGTTTATTATCTAAATTTTTTTTCATAGACTCTCCTAACATGACTTATGTCATTTTCAAATTCCTATAAATATATTATTTTATTAACAGAACATTGTAAATAAAATTTAATTTTGATTTTTACAAATTCATATACAACTATACGGAGGACATATTATGAACTATGAAGTTATACTATTTGATGCAGATGATACTTTATTTGATTTCAAAAAATCTGAAAGGGAGGCTTTCAAAAACACTATACTCGAATTTAATATCAATTACGATGAAAATTACCACTTAAAAATATATCACGATATAAATACTGCTATATGGAAAGAGTTTGAACAAGGCTTAATTACCCAGGAAAAACTTAAGGTAGAAAGATTTAAAAGGCTGGCTGATAAACTTAAACTTTCTTTTGATGAGATTGAATTTGCTAAATCATATATGCAAAACTTATCTAACTGCTCCTTTCTATTTGATGGCAGCCTAGAGCTTATAGAGCATTTGAGTAAAAGCTATAAACTCTTAATAATTACCAACGGTCTCACAGCTGTACAAGAAAATAGAATTAGAAAGTCAATTATATCAAAACATTTTGAAGCTGTAGTGATATCTGAGGAAATCTCTATCTCAAAACCTAATCCAGAAATATTTGAACATGCTTTAAAAAATATACATCATACTAATAAAAATACGGTCCTTATGGTTGGAGATAGCTTAACTTCTGATATTCAAGGCGGGATAAATTTCGATATAGATACCTGCTGGTATAATCCAGATAAACTTGAGAATAATTCAAAGATAATCCCTAATTATGAAATCTATAGTTTTGAAGAACTTGAACATTTACTGCTTAATTATTAGAGTTTCCTATTATATTTTTAATATAGAATATACTTGCTGCTATAACATTACATAAGAACTTTAAAATTCATAACTGCTCTCTAATAACATAGACATTGGTTAATATAGAAAGGAGAATCATTACTTAATTAAGATTCTCCTAAAAGCTTGTAACTCAAATTATTTTAAAAGTGATATTTTTCTTTACAATTATCTATATAATCTCTGCTTATTATGACTTATTTACCATCAACTATCTCAGTTGAAGCAGTTATATTTGTATTATTTCCAATATTATTTACATTATCATTCGTTGTAATATTAGTCACAACTTCATTACCATTTACATCTTTTGATACTATAATCGCTGGAGCAGTAAAATCATACAATTTATCTCCAATATCAATTTTTCTATCTATCATTTTCCCACTTCCATCAAAATAGTACCAAAAACCATTATTCTTTATCCAACAATTTGACGCCATAACTCCATTTGTCCAAAAATAATACCAATTTCCATTATCCATCATCCATTGTGTTACCATTACTCCATCTTTTCCAAAGTTATACCATTCTCCATTTATCTTTTTCCATCCTTTAGATTTTACACCATTTTCAATCCAACTATAATTTTTATACTTATCTTGTTTCCATACCGCTGATGCTGCTGTTGGCATTATACCTATTACTGATACAGCAATCAATGATGATAAAATTAACTTCTTTACCATTTCAATCTTCCCCTTTTCATTAACTTAGTAACATTATTATAACTATAATAATATTACAATTTATTCTAATTT
Source organism: uncultured Clostridium sp. (assembly GCA_963524945.1). Lineage (GTDB taxonomy): Bacteria > Bacillota > Clostridia > Clostridiales > Clostridiaceae > Clostridium. The sequence continues at coordinate 5,065 of CAURJV010000013.1, read as the reverse complement.
TTTGCAAACCAAATACACTTTAATTCTGGTAAACTTTACAAGTATTATATTTTAAAAATAATATTACTATAAAACCCACTTAATATTATATAAAAAATTTTTTTCTACTATTGACGTCTTATACCATGTCGTAGTAAAATTAAGGCGGAAAACAAAAGCTAAATAAAAACTTTGTTAGGTGAGGCTCCTATATAGATACATGCTGCTGCCCGGAAACGTCGAAAGACGCCAATGGGTCAACAGGTATTACCGGATTAAGGTTCTACTTAATGTAGCCGAAAACCATATGGTTTTCTATGCTCTATAGTGCTAAAACTCAACGAGTGAAGGTTAATACAACAAATGTACTTTGCAATAATCGCATTCCGTATATTTGTATAATGTTGTGTTTGATTGTTGAGCCCTTCACTTATAGTGGAGGGCTTTTATTATTTTTTAAAGGAGGTGTATCCAGTGGATGACCATGATACGGAAAGTTGTAATATACATTTTTATTTAAATTCAAGCAATAATATTTTTAGGGCATTAATTGGATGCACTTTTTGTGCCCTAAATTGAAAGGGTGAAAAACATGGAAAAAATAACAAATTTCTTTGTAAGTAAAATTATTCATAAAGAAATTCACAATATTTCTGGCCAAATAATTGGTAAACTAAATGACCTTATTCTTGATTTTAGTCAAGAAAAGCCTACTGTAGTATATATACAAATTACGAATTGGAAAAAATCTTTTTATCTATCTGCTGATGCGCTAGATATATTTAAGGATGAAAAAGAAAAGTACCATATTAAGATTAATAGCGAAAGCCTTATAATAAAATTTCCTAGTGAAGATGATATTTTTTTAGTAAGAGATTTCTTAGATAAGCAGATAGTTGATATAAACGGTAAAAAAGTAGAACGTGTCAATGATGTAAGGCTTGGACATATACATTCTAAATGGCAGCTTGTTGCCGTTGATATAGGAACTAGAGGCTTGCTCAGACGTCTTGGTGTAGAATATCCATTTATCATATTAACAGAAGCCTTAAGATATAGATTAAGAAATAAGTTGATTATATGGGATGACGTACAAACTTTGTCTACTGGAGTTAACAATCTACAGCTTCAAATGCCAGCAAATAAAATAGAAACCCTACATGCCGCTGAGATAGCAGATATAATAGAAGATCTCGATAGTAAAAGCAGGGATATACTATTCCAAAGCTTAAATAATCAAAAAGCTGCTGAAGTTTTAGAAGAAATAGAAACTGATGTCCAATTAAATTTATTAAAATCTATGTCTGATGAAAAAGCATCCGATATATTTGAAGTTATGCCATCTGATGAAATAGCCGACATTTTAGAAGAAATGGATGAAGATAGAGTTGAAAAATTATTAACACACATGGATGAAGAAAGCCAAGATGAAATTAGAGAACTTATGGAGTATGATGAAGAGACTGTAGGAAGCATTATGTCAAAAGATTTTTTAACATTCTTGCCTGATGCTACTGTAAGCGATGTTATATCATGGATTAAAGTCAATACTCCTAGTGAAGAGGAAAGTTATTATATATATATTACAAATGATAAAAATAATCTTATTGGAGTTATCGCTCCATTTTCACTAATAACATCAGATAGAGACACCAAACTTTATAATATTATGGCTACTAGACCTCAGAGCTTAAAAGATACAGATGAAATAGACGATGCAATTAGCATAATGCACAAATATAATCTCGTTTGTATTCCTGTTATTGATGAAGATAATAATCTAGTTGGTGTAGTATCTTTAAATGACAGTATTCATGAATATTCACAATTGAGGAGGGTTGTACTATGAAAAAGGCATTATCAGGTAGATTTAAAAAGCTGCTTTTTATTATGACTATTATTGGTCCTGGACTAATTACTGTAAATGCAGGAAATGATGCTGGAGGAATTACAACTTACGCTTCAGTAGGTGCGTCATATGGATACAAAATGCTATGGGGACTACTTGTAATCACATTCAGCCTTGCGGTAATACAGGAAATGAATGCAAGAATGGCTGTTGTAACTGGGAAAGGTTTATCTGATTTAATTAGAGAAAAATTTGGAGTTAAGCTTACTTTTTTTGCAATGACTATTCTATTAATTGCAAATATGGGTGTTGTTTTCGGTGACTTTGCAGGTATTGCAGCAAGTTTAGAGTTATTTAATGTGAGTAAATATATTTCAATACCTATTGTTTCCATAATGATTTGGTTTCTAGTTACCAAAGGTTCATATAAGAAAGTAGAAAATATATTCTTATTATTTACATTTGTATTTTTTACTTATATTATATCTGCAATTTTGACTAAACCAGATTGGGGACACGTAATGAAATCAATGGTAACTCCTACTCTTGAATTAAATACAGGTTTTCTTCTTACCTTTATAGGAATGATTGGTACAACAATTACTCCTTATATGCAGTTTTACCTCCAATCATCCATAGTGGATAAAAAAATAAGTATATCTGATTATAAATACGAAAAGCTTGATGTATATTTAGGAGCTTTCTGGGGTAATGCAGTAGCATTTTTCATAATTGTATGTACAGCCGTAACACTTTATAAAGCTGGAATAACAATAACTAGTGCAGAAGAAGCTGCAATTTCTTTAAAGCCTCTTGCTGGTGAAGCTGCATTTACACTTTTTGGTGCTGGACTGTTTGGTGCTTCAGTTCTTGCGACAGCAGTTATTCCACTCTCTACATCTTATGCCATATGTGAGGCTTTTGGCTGGGAAAGTGGTGTAGATAATGATTATAAAGACGCTCCCGCTTTCTTTGGAATCTATACAGGAATAATTGTATTAGGAGCATTATTTATACTACTTCCAGGAATATCACTTATTCAAATTATACTTGCATCACAGCAAATTGCTGGTTTGTTATCTCCTATAATATTAACATTTATGATAATTTTGATTAATGATAAACGCATAATGGGTAAATATGTTAATAACAAAACTCAAAATATTATTTCTTGGGCAACTGTTATATTTATTATAATTCTATCAATAATTTTATTTGTATCACCACTTTTTTCATAATTATATAAGACTGCATAAATCTTTATAAAATAAGATACATTAGCATTTTTATTACTTTACAAATCCTTATATGTATAAATAGAACAAGATATGCTTTAAAATAACATATCTTGTTCTATTTTATTTATTGCTAATTTATATAAGTATTTATCCTAATTTTCTTCTTAACCCTATTTGCTTAAAATCATATAATACTTGTCCAGCAAAGCAACAGTTTACTAATCGTAATTCTAAAAGTTAAGTCTGTTTTTTCTCATTCCCACATTTAATACAATTCCTAATGACATAAAATTTACAAGTATAGAGCTTCCCCCATAGCTCATAAACGGAAGAGTAATTCCTGCGACTGGCATAAGTCCAATAGTCATACCAATATTTTGAAATATTGAAAATAAGAAACCAGAAGCAGTTCCAACACAAACAAGACGCCCAATAATATCTTTCGACTCTTTTGCATGCTTAATCATTTTATATATCAAAATGCTATATAAAACTATAAGAAAAATAGCGCCCAAAAATCCCCATTCCTCTCCAACTGCAGAAAATATAAAATCTGTGTGAACCTCAGGAATGAATCCCCCTGATGCACGAGTCCCTTTTAAAAATCCAGAACCAATTAATCCACCTGCTCCAATACCTGTTATAGACTGCATTAATTGAAAACCAGCATTCTGCTGATATGATTCCGGATCTAAGAATACTAGAATTCTTTGCCTTTGATATGGTTTTAATATATTACTGAACCATATAATAAGACTTAGTGGAACAACTGATAAAAATCCTACGATAATAACCTTTAAGTTTAATCCAGAAATGAAGTATATTCCTAACGTAATAAAGAAACAAATAAGAGTCATCCCTAAATTAGGTTGAATTACAATTAGAAACATTGGAATTAAGGCATAGAAAGATAAGATAAGAAAATTCTTTGGATTGTTAATATCACCATCTAGATCATCTAGCTTTTTTGCAAGGATTAGTATTAATCCAAACTTCACAAATTCACCAGGTTCTATGGCTCTATTTCCAATCCTTATCCATGATGATGCACCTTTTACTGCTTTACTTGTTATATCATTAAATAATAAAAGTCCTATTCCTGCCCAGTAAATTAGCTTTGCATAACCACCTATAGTATTATAGTCAAATACTAGCACAAAATATACAATTGCTACTCCAATAATTAACCACAATATTTGTAGTTCAGCATAATAGAATCCAAACTTTGCATGAGTTACGCTATAAATGTTCATGATTCCAAAGATTGTTATAAAAATAGCTGTTACAAACATAGTGATATCTAATTGTTTTAGAATATTGTTATTAATCAAAAATTTATTCATGTAAAATTTCCTCCTGAAAAGTCGAAACAATTAGTTTATATGATAATTATGTATTAATGAATAGTAATATTCAACCACTTATGCCAAATCTTAATTTTAATTTAATACTTGATATTTCTATATATAATCAAATTTTTTATCTAGATTTTCATCTTTAAATTTCCAATTATCGTAGGTTACTAAACTCGTAAAAAATCTAAGTATATTAACACTAGTAATATATACCTAAATTTTTTATAACATACCTACTTTCATTACTTACCATTAAATTTTACACCTAATGATTTTAAAATTATGGAACAAAATAACTGTTAGAATATTATAATAAATAGGACATAGCTATTCCTATTATACTTTTATTTATACTCCCTTTTATTCAAAAAAACTCTAGTATGAATTACTAGAGTTTTTAATTTAAGTTAAAGAATTCAAATTATATTGTTATTGCATCAAAATTTTAAGTACTTAATTTTAATTATTTCTTTAAAAAATCCTTTCTTTCTGGTGTAAATACATCATAAACAATAGAATTATCTTCTAGTACAATGCATCCATGGGGAATATTCGATGGCATGAAGATTGTATCCCCTTCTCTAACAATTTCACTTTTATCACCCACTATAAATTTAAAAGAACCTTTTAACACATATGATAAC
>CAURJV010000012.1:0-101842 GCA_963524945.1 uncultured Clostridium sp. | reverse complement strand
TAATTTTAGGAGGTAGTGTAAATTCATCTATTGAACTTACACTATCTCAACTTGTTTTAGGAATTATAGGTGGAATTATAGGAAGCATAATACTTACAAGTTTAGGTGTAGTTTTTAGTGAAAATTCTGGAATATCGTATTTGTTTGTTATATCAATATTATTAATGCTTATAAGACCAAGGTTAATATGCTTTTCTTATTCAGGAGCAATTCTAGGTGGTATAGTAATTATAATTAAATTGATTAATATATTCATTCCTTATAGTTTAGGAGTTTTTGATCTAAATATATTTTATTTAGCAATTCTTATAGGAGTATTCCATGTTATTGAAGGGGTATTAGTAATTGTCGATGGAGATAGAGGAGCTGTACCTGTATTTACAAATAGAGATAATAAAATTTTAGGTGGATATGCATTAAAAAGATATTGGGCATTGCCAATAGCAATAATTATTGCTATGAATGGGAATAATTCGATGTTGAGTTATATGACAGAATCTATATCTAATCCAGATTGGTGGCCATTAATTAAATTACCATATGGACTCGCTTTAATAGCTGGAAGTATTATTTCTATAGTTCCTTTTTATATGGTATTAGGTTATTCATCAATTACATTTACAAAAAGTAAAAGAGAAAAAGCTATATCTTCAGGAGTACACATACTAGCTTATGGAATTCTTCTAATAATTTCAGCTCAAATTTCTAGGTTTGGAATTATTGGTGAAATATTTGTTGTGATTTTTATGCCAGTAGCTCATGAATTAATGCTTAAGCTTCAAGCAGATCTGGAGAAAAAGAAAAGGCCTAAATTTGTTAGTGATGAAGAAGGTCTGATGGTTTTGGAAATGTCAGCTGATTCTAGGATGCGGGAATTTGGAGTTGATATTCAAAGCAAAGTTTTATCAGTGAATGGTAGAATGATTAATTCCGAAGCGGAAATTTATTCTATTTTAAAGGAAAACTTAAATAATGCAGTTTTAAAAATAAAGGATTCGCATGGAATGGTAAAAGATATTCAATTTAGGCATAATAAAAATACTAGGCTTGGAATTTTGGTAGTACCTAGAAATGTAAGCAAGGAAGATATTGTGTCAGTCGACGGAGGGGATTTTAAAAATGTTTTGAATTCATTAAAAGGATCCGAAAATAAAGTTGAATATAAAATAAAAAAAGAGAATAATGTGAAACAGGATAAGGATATTAAAAATAAAGATAATAAGATGTGATTAGAAGGTGGCTTAGCCACTTTTTTCTTTAATTGATAAAAAAATTGAAGTGAGAGATATTTATATTCAGTGTGATTTATAATTAATAAATAATTTTAATTATAACTCGATTAAATAAAGTAAATATCTGATAATTATAATATTTTAGATTTATGGAGAGTATTAAAAACATGAGTAAGTATTCAAAATAAATAGCATAATTTATTGACTTAATACTTAAGGAAAAGTAAAATATACATATAATACGAATGTCTGTTCGGATTGGAGGTAATACAATGGGAGAATTTAAAATACACTCAAGATTTAAACCTACGGGGGATCAACCGCAAGCAATCGATAAATTAGTTAATTCAATAAAAAACAATAATAGATGTCAAACTTTGCTTGGAGTAACAGGTTCAGGGAAAACATTTACTATGGCAAATATTATAGAAAAATTACAAAGACCTACTATAATCTTAGCGCATAATAAAACTTTAGCAGCACAATTATGCTCGGAATTTAAAGAGTTTTTCCCTGATAATATAGTGGAATACTTTGTATCTTATTATGACTATTATCAACCGGAAGCATATGTGCCTCAAACAGATACATTTATAGAAAAAGATGCATCAATAAATGATGAAATAGATAAATTAAGGCATTCAGCCACTTCAGCTCTTTTTGAAAGAAGTGATGTAATAATTGTTGCCTCTGTTTCTTGCATATACGGTCTAGGTAATCCAGATGAATATAAAAAACTAACCATAAGTCTTAGAACTGGAATGGAAAAAGAGAGAGATGAAGTTATAAAGAAGCTTATAGAAATTCAATATGAAAGAAATGATATAGACTTTTCAAGAGGAACCTTTAGAGTTAGAGGAGATTCCCTAGATATAATTCCTGCATCGTATTCAAATAAAGGGATTAGAATTGAATTTTTCGGAGATGAAATTGATAGAATAAGAGAATTTGACGTATTAACAGGAAGCATTTTAGGAGAAAGAAATCATGTAGCTATAACTCCTGCATCTCACTTTGCCACATCTAGAGAAACTGTTGATAAAGCAATTGGTATAATTGAAGGGGAATTAGAGGAGAGGCTCAGAGAACTTAATGCTCAGGATAAACTTTTAGAAGCTCAAAGGTTAAGGCAAAGAACTAACTTTGATATTGAGATGATAAAAGAAATGGGATATTGTAGTGGGATTGAGAACTATTCTAGAATATTAGATGGCAGGGCTTCAGGAACGCCACCTAAAACATTAATAGATTATTTTCCTGAAGATTTTCTTATGTTTATAGATGAAAGTCATGTAACATTGCCTCAAGTTAGAGCAATGTATGCAGGGGATAGATCAAGAAAAAATACATTAGTAGATTATGGATTTAGGCTTCCTTGTGCCTATGATAATAGGCCACTAAAGTTTGAGGAATTTGAAAAGAAAGTTAATCAGGTAGTATTCGTAAGTGCTACTCCATCGGCTTATGAAATAGATAATTCTGAAGAAATTGCTGAACAAATTATAAGACCTACAGGTTTGTTAGATCCAGAAATTATTATAAGGCCGATTAAAGGGCAGATAGATGATTTGTATGGAGAAATTAATAAAACAATAGAATGTGGATTTAGAATATTGATAACAACATTAACTAAGCGTATGGCAGAAGATTTAACTAAATATTTAATAGAGCTTGGTGTTAAAACAACTTATATGCATTCAGATATTGATACTATAGAAAGAATGAAAATCATAAGAGATTTAAGACTTGGCGAATATGATGTACTTGTAGGAATAAATCTTTTAAGAGAAGGATTAGATATACCAGAAGTAGCTTTAGTTGCAATTTTAGATGCCGATAAAGAAGGCTTTTTAAGGTCAGAAACATCACTAATACAAACTATAGGAAGGGCAGCCAGAAATTCAGAAAGTAAGGTTATAATGTACGCTGACAATATAACAAAGTCTATGGATAAAGCGATGAAAGAAACCGAAAGAAGAAGAGCTCTGCAAAAAGAGCATAACGAAAGACATGGAATGGTACCTACAACAATAATTAAAGATGTAAGGGATATTATAGAGGCTACAAAGGTTGCAGAGGAAGTTGAAGAATATAAGACTGCGGATAAGAAAAAACTTACTAAGAAAGAAAAAGATAAGTTAATTAAAGATCTCACAGAAGAAATGCTTTTAGCGGCAAAAAATCTTCAATTCGAAAGAGCGGCTGAGCTTAGAGATATAATTAATGAAATTAAAGATAAGAAATAATGAGTAATAATGAATATGTAATATATTATATAAAATTACGAATTATGTATTGTCCATTAAGTAGGAGGTTAGTTTAATGAACGATAAGATAATAATAAAAGGTGCGAAAGTTAATAATTTAAAGAATGTCAGTTTAGAAATACCAAGAGAAAAACTAGTTGTACTTACAGGGTTATCAGGATCGGGTAAGTCATCTTTGGCTTTTGATACATTATATGCTGAAGGGCAAAGAAGATATGTAGAATCTTTATCTTCTTATGCACGGCAATTTTTAGGACAAATGGATAAACCAAATGTGGAATATATAGAAGGATTATCACCAGCAATATCAATAGATCAAAAGACGACAAGTAAAAATCCAAGATCTACGGTTGGAACAATAACTGAAATATATGATTATTTGAGATTATTATATGCAAGAGTAGGAATTCCTCACTGTCCAAAGTGTGGAAAGGAAATTACTAAACAATCTGTTGATCAAATTGTTGATCAAATTATGAGCTATGGAGATAGAGCAAAACTTCAAGTATTATCGCCTGTAGTTAAGGGAAGAAAAGGAACCCATGAAAAGATATTAGAACATATAAAGAAGAGTGGATTTGTTAGGGCAAGAATCGATGGGGAAATTTATGACTTAACTGAAGAAGAAGTAAAGTTAGATAAAAATAAGAAGCATAATATTGAAGCTGTTATTGATAGAATTGTTATAAAAGAAGGTATTGAAGGAAGACTTACAGAATCTGTAGAAGCATCTTTAAAGATGGGTGAAGGATTAGTTATAATCAGTGTTATTGGAGGAGATGAAGCTTTATTTAGTGAGAACTTTGCTTGTCCGGATTGCGGAATAAGTATTGACGAGTTATCGCCTAGATTATTCTCATTTAATGCTCCATATGGAAAGTGTGATCATTGTGATGGACTTGGAAGTCTTATGGAGATAGATGAAAAGCTTGTTATACCTAATAGAGAACTAAGTGTTATGGAAGGAGCCATAGCAAGTTGGGGAAGTGGAAGACTAAAAGAAGATTCTTGGACATATGCAATACTTCAATCGTTAACTAAGGAGTATGGATTAGATTTAAGTAGACCTATAAAAGATTTGGATAAAGAACATGTCGATTTATTATTGTATGGAACAGATGGAAAAAAGCTTAAAGTTGAATATGTGAAAGATGGGGTTAAAGCTACTTATAGCTATGCATTTGAAGGGGAAATTAATGCATTAAGTAGAAGGTACAGGGAGAGCAATTCGGATCTTATAAAGGGCGAAATAGAGCAATACATGAGTAATGATTTTTGTCCAAAGTGTAAAGGGGCTAGATTAAAAAAAGAAGTTCTGGCAGTCACTGTGGGTGGAAAAAATATATATGAATTTACAAGTATGTCAATAAAAGAAGAACTTGAATTTATAAATGGAGTGGAATTTTCAGAAAAAAATAAACTTATAAGTGAACAAATTGTAAAAGAGATTAAAAATAGATTGCAGTTTTTATTAGATGTTGGTTTAGATTATTTAAGTTTATCAAGAAATTCTGGAACCCTATCAGGTGGAGAATCACAAAGGATAAGACTTGCAACACAAATTGGTTCAGCGCTTATGGGAGTTTTATATATATTAGATGAACCAAGTATTGGATTGCATCAAAGGGATAATGACAGATTGATACATACTTTGAAAAATTTGAGGGATGTTGGGAATACAGTAGTTGTTGTAGAACATGATGAAGATACTATGAAGGAAGCAGATTACATTGTTGATATTGGACCGGGTGCGGGAGAGCATGGTGGAGAAGTAGTTGTTGCTGGAACACTTGACGAAGTTAAAGCATGTGAAAAATCAATAACAGGTCAATATTTAACTGGAAGAAAATCAATCCAGATACCGGCAACTAGAAGGAAAGGCAATGGACAAAAAATAAAAATAGTAGGTGCCAAGGAAAATAACCTAAAGAATATAAATGTATCAATTCCACTTGGTACTTTAACTATGGTTACAGGAGTTTCTGGTTCTGGAAAAAGTACTTTAGTAAATGAAATACTCTATAAAGGTTTAAATAGATTAGTAAACAAGAGTAAAAATCCAGTAGGAAACCATAAAGAAATAATTGGATATGAAAATATAGATAAAATAATAGATATAAACCAAAGTCCGATTGGAAGAACACCACGTTCTAATCCAGCAACTTATACAGGAACGTTTGATATAATTAGAGAGCTTTTTTCACAAACTACAGAAGCTAAAATGAGAGGCTATAAACAAGGCAGATTCAGTTTTAATGTTAAAGGTGGAAGATGTGAAGCGTGTTCTGGAGATGGAATAATAAAAATAGAAATGCAATTTTTATCAGATGTTTATGTTCCATGTGAAGTATGTAAAGGAAAGAGGTATAATAGAGAAACTTTAGAAGTAAAGTATAAAGGCAAGAATATAGATGATGTATTAAAAATGACAGTTGAAGAAGCATTGAAGTTCTTTGAAAATATACCTAGAATTGAGAATAAATTGAGGACATTAAATGATGTAGGACTTGGATATATTAGATTGGGTCAGCCTTCAACTCAGTTATCAGGAGGAGAAGCTCAGAGAATTAAGTTGGCATACGAATTATCAAAGAGAAGTACAGGAAAGACCCTTTATATATTAGACGAACCAACAACAGGATTACATGTAGATGATGTAAGTAGATTAATAGAAATACTTCAAAGCTTAGTGGAAACAGGAAATACTGTAGTTGTAATTGAGCATAATTTAGATATGATAAAATGTGCAGATTATTTAATTGATTTAGGGCCAGAAGGCGGAGATAAGGGTGGCACAATTATAAAATATGGAACACCAGAGGAACTATGCAAAGTCGAAGAATCTTATACAGGCAAATATTTAAAAGATGTGCTTAGATAAAAATTATGAATATTAATAGATAAGTACTCATATTTAGAACTACATAATATTAAAACCTATAACTGGTAATTGTAATGCTCAACTGACAAGATATGTGAAACATAAAATCAAAAAAATAAAGTTTTTATGAAGAAATTATATTGAAAATTGACAATTGGGGCATTATAGGACAGAATATGATAAGTAGATATTAAAATAATCTAGATGATATAATAATATATATTAATTAAGTGGCACTTTTGAATGTCATACTTACTTTTTTATTGTATAATCATTAATGAGGTAAATGTAAATTACAACTTATAAATTTTTGAAAGGTATTTTGCATATACAATGGATACAGGAATGAATATTGAGGTGAAAATATGAGTTTTTCGAGAATAATTGCTGGTTTTTTTGGAATTGTTTTTATTGTTATACTATATGTAATAATATACTATGCGCTAAAGATAATGTATAGGGATGTTAAAAATGGAGGAAAGAAAAGAAGGCCGCCTGCAGCAAAAGGAAGTTATGGCTTAGAAATTATAAATTCTGGAAGTAGCAAAGATTTAAAGGATGGATCCATTATTCCTATAAGGTCAGATTTGACAATAGGAAGGAAAGATGATAATTCTATTGTGTTATGTGATCAACATGTTTCAGGAAGTCATGCAAGAATTATCATAAGGAATAATGCTTTATTTATAGAGGATTTAAATAGTACGAATGGTACCTACCTAAACAAAAATAAGATAAGTGGCAAATCAAAACTATCTAATAAAGATGAGATAAGAATTGGTAAGGCAGTTTTCAAGATTTTAATTTAGGATATTTTAATAAAGAGAATATTAAAAGTATTTTTATTGGAAAAAGTTTAGGCTCAGTGGGAAGTATTGTAAAGCTATATTTTCCACTGAGCTTTACAAAAGTATTTTAGAAATCTAAATATCAAAGGAATAGCACGGTGGGGTGATATGGATTGAAGATAAAAAGAGATGAAATAAAGCTATTACTGTTAACTTATTTGTTATGTATAGCGCTTTTTACAAATTTAGCAATATTAAAAGATGACCTAGATAAAGGCGCTATATATATGGGATTGATAGTATGTGGCTTAATAACTGCTACCCAAATATTAATACGAAAATTTTATCCTCATGGGGATAAGTTCTTGATTACATTTGCATGTATATTGTCTGTAATAGGTATAGCTGTATTATATAGATTAGATAGTGCTATTGCCATTAGACAATTAATGTATTTTGCAGCTGGAATAATTATATTTATTGCTCTAGTAGTGATAATTCCAGATATAAGAGATTTTGCTAAGTACAAGAAGGTGTATTTGATAGCAACCTTGGTTATAATGCCTACTGCATTGTTAGCACATCAAGAAGTTTATGGTGCAACAAACTGGATCACAATTGGCGGGTTTAGTATCCAACCATCAGAATTCGGAAAGATAACATTTGCTATATATTTAGCTGCAGCGTTGCATGGTTATGAAGACAAAAATAATATAATAGAAGATTTCAAACAACTTTGGCAACCTGCGCTGGTTGTTGTATACTCATTAGGGTGTCTGGTTGCGCAAAAGGATTTGGGATCTGCACTAATATTTTTTGGTATTTCATTAACAATGTTGTATGTTGCAACTGGAAAGAAAAAGTACGTAGTAATAACATTTGTGTTATTTGTTTTTGGATCTATTTTAGCATACAAACTGTTTCCGCATGTACAGCAAAGAGTATTAATATGGAGGGATCCGTGGAAGTATAAGGATACTACGGGGTATCAAATAGTTCAAGGATTATACTCAATTTCATCTGGGGGAATGTTTGGAAGTGGCCTAGGTCAAGGCTATCCAGGGTTTATGCCAGTAAATACCTCAGACTTAATTTTTGCAGTAATTTGTGAGGAAATGGGCATGGTGTTTGGACTTGGAATCATGATAATATACTTCTTATTTTTCTATAGAGGAATGAGAGCTTCATTTAGAATTAAAGATAGATTTTCACAGCTTAATGCTATAGGCCTTAGTGCTATGATAGCTTGTCAGGTTCTAGTTATAATTGGAGGCGTGTTTGCAGTAATACCTTTGACAGGAATTACGTTACCTCTTATTAGTGCTGGAGGATCATCAATAATAACTATGTTTTTTGCACTAGCAATACTTCAAAAGATATCGGAGGAGGGCTAAAAATTGAAAAATGTATCTAATAGTATAAAACAGGTAATGGTAGTTTTTTTATTTTGCTTTGTAGCTCTTATCTCATATATTGCATATTTTCAAGTTTTTTCAGCACCTAATATAGCAGAAAGTGAAGGAAATCAAAGGCTTTGGGCAAGAAGGAATGAAGTTTTAAGAGGAACTATATATGATAGAAATAAAAATCCGCTTACAACAAGTGCAAGAGCAGATGCTCTAACACAAAAAAGAACTTATGTTAACGGAGATTTATATGTTCATGCTCTAGGATATGTAGATCCAAGATATGGATTAACAGGATTAGAGGCAAACTACGATAATGAGTTAACTACATACAATAAGCTTACTAACAATATTTTGAATTTAACTAAAGATTTTAGTATGGATAAGTTAAAATCAATGTTTAATAATAGAAAAGAAGATGAAGTTAAAGTTGGTAATGGTGTTATAACTACATTAGATCCAACGCTTCAAAAAATAGCATATGATGCACTTGGAAGTAATAAGGGGGCAGTAGTAGCTTTGAATCCAAAAACAGGAGAAGTATTAGCTATGGTTTCTAAGCCAACATATAATCCAAATGATTTGGAAGGCTCAATGAAAGCTGCTAATGAAGATAGCCCGTTTATAAATAGGGCAGTATCAGGAAAATATCCACCTGGATCAACATTTAAAACAGTAACTCTTAGTAGTGCATTAGAAAATATTCCGGGGGTTACAAATAGAACTTTTAACGATACAGGAAAAATAGTCTTTAATGATAAACAATCATTAAGTAATGATAATGGAGAAGTTAATGGTGAAATAGATTTAAAAGATGCGTATAGATTATCAAGTAATTTTGTATTTGGTACATTGGCAATGGAACTAGGAAATGATAAGTTAAAAGCTACTGCTGAGAAGTTTGGTTTTAATAATACAGTAGACTCTGATGGATTTAAAATAGATCAAAGCCAATTCCCAAAGTTATCAAAAGCTGAAATTGGAAGTATAGCTCAATCAGGGATTGGTCAAAGTAGTATTTTAGCAACTCCTATGGAAATGGCGTTGGTTGCAAGTACAGTAGCTGATGATGGTAAGATGATGGAACCAAGACTTGTTAGTCAAGTGGTGGATAAAGACGGTAATGTAGTAAAGACAGTGGAACCAAAGGTGAATAAACAAGTTATAAGCTCAGCTAATGCTGCAATAATAAAAGACTATATGAAAAACTTAGTTAACTCAAGAATCGACTCTACTTGGAGTTACTTTCAAGGAACTGATGCAGCAGGTAAGACTGGTACAGCTGACTATAATCTTGCTAATGGCGAAAGTGCTAAACCTCACTCTTGGTTTATTGGGCTTGCACCGGCAAGTAATCCTAAAATTGCAGTTGCTGTAATAGTTGAAAATGGAGGATATGGAGCGAGCGCAGCAGCACCCATAGCTGGAAAATTAATTAGGCAAGCAGTTATTGGAAATTAAAATTAAATATGTTAAGTAAAAAGTGAATAGCTATAGGAGAACCATTAAAATTTCTTAGAATTACTAAATTGGAAATAATAAAAGGATTTTCCTTAAACTCTTCACTTTTTAATTTTTATTTTATCTTTAAATTTAGAGGAAGGAGTGTTGCAATGTTTGATTTTAAAGCTCAATTAAAGATTTTACCCAATGAACCGGGAGTTTATTTAATGAAAAACTCACTTGGAGAGATTATCTATGTGGGAAAAGCAAAAATATTAAAGAATAGAGTGCGCCAATACTTTCAAAATTCTAAAAATCATTCGGAAAAAGTAAAGGCAATGGTTAAAAATATTGCTGAATTTGAGTACATAGTAACAGATTCTGAAATGGAAGCTTTAATATTAGAATGTAATCTAATAAAAAAGTATAGTCCTAAATATAATATTTCATTAAAAGATGATAAGTTTTATCCATTCATAAAAATAACTACTAATGAAGATTTTCCTAGAGTTTTTATAACAAGAAATTATGCTAAGGATGGAAATAAGTATTTTGGGCCGTATCCAAATGCAGGAGATGTGCATGAAACAATAAATTTAATTAGAAGAATTTTTCCATTAAGAACTTGTAAGAAATCTATTATAGAAGGTGAAAAGCCAACAAGAGCATGCTTGAATTATCATATAAAAAAATGTAATGCACCTTGTGAAGGGCGCATTTCTAAAATTGAATACAAAAAAATGATAGATGAAATAATGGAAGTTTTAAGTGGAAAGGATAGGAGTCTTTTAAATGAATTAAAAGAAGAAATGCAGAGTGCATCAGGGAATTTAGAATTTGAGAAAGCTGCATCTTTAAGAGATAAAATAGTTGCTATAGAAAATATAGCAGAGAAACAAAAGGTATTTAAATCTCAAGAAAATGATGAAGATTTTATTAATATTTATAAGGATGAGAAAGATTGCTGTGTTCAAGTATTCTTTTTAAGAGACGGAAAAATAACTGGAAGAGAACATTTTATGATTGAAAATAGTTCACATGAAGAAGACACAACAATAATTTCACAATTTATAATTTCGTTC
Source organism: uncultured Clostridium sp. (assembly GCA_963524945.1). GTDB lineage: Bacteria > Bacillota > Clostridia > Clostridiales > Clostridiaceae > Clostridium. The sequence continues at coordinate 90,743 of CAURJV010000012.1, read as the reverse complement.
TATGGAGGAACGCCAAAGGTTCCAAAGAATATATATATTCCAGAAAGCGATGAAATTGAAGCATTGGAGGAATTCTTAAGTATAAAGCGTGGTTCAAGGGCATTTGTTAAGGTACCAATAAAAGGTGAGAAAAAAGAGATGTTAGAACTGGTTAGAAACAATGCAAAAGTCACTTTAGATCAATTTAAGGATAAAATTCTGAGAGATAAAGAAATGAATATGACTTCATTAGAAGAGATTAAAGAATTGTTAGAACTTGATACTATGCCACTTAGAATTGAAGCGTATGATATATCAAATATACAAGGGGTTGATTCTGTTGGATCAATGATCGTATTTGAAGATGGTAAAGCTAAAAATAGTGATTATAGAAGATTTCGTATAAAAACTGTAAAAAGTGCTAATGATTATGATAGTATGAGAGAGATTCTGGAACGAAGGTTTACTCATGGACTAAAAGAGATTAAAGAGATTCAAAATAAGGAAATTAAGTTTTCTAGCGGGAAGTTTTCAAATTTTCCAGATTTAATTATGATGGATGGTGGAAAAGGTCAGGTAAATATAGCGCTTGAGGTATTAGATAAATTAGGAATAAATATACCTGTATGTGGATTGGTTAAGGATGATTATCATGCAACTAGAGGGATAATTTATAATAATAATGAATTGATAATAAATAGAAATTCTAATTTGATGCAGATGATAAGAAGAATTCAGGATGAAGTTCATAGATTTGCAATCACTTACCATAGAAGTTTAAGGGATAAGAGAACTCTTCATTCAATATTAGATGATATACCTAATATTGGGCAAAAGAGAAGAATGTCTCTTTTAATGAAATTTGGAAGCATTGATAATATTAAAAAGGCTACATTAGATGAACTTGTTGAGACAGAATCAATTGATATGAAAGCGGCAAATAGTATATTAGAGTATTTCAGAAATACAAAATAAGATAAATTAGGTTGGGGTATCTCAACCTAATTTTTAGTCTTAGATTATTGTACCAATGCTTTATAATTAAAATACATTATGTTATTTTTTGAATATATATTAAAAACATGAACAAAATAAATAAATTATGCTATAATAGTACGGAATAAAAATTTACTTGTCTTAGATTAATATTTGAATTATTCTATATCATGTAAACAAAAAGCAGATTAATATAAATGTTTGAGGAGTTTTGGCATGAAGCACTATGGAGAATATAAGAATTTGTTCAGTAAATTATACGAAGAGTCACAAATTCAATTAGATGCGAAAATGAGTGAACATATATACTTTAAAGTTGGAGGACCAGTAGACATACTTCTGACTCCAAACAGTATACAACAGGTAAAAGAAACTATCACTATTTGCAAAGAAAATAATATACCATTTTATGTAATAGGAAATGGGTCTAATATCTTAGTTAAAGATGGTGGTATTAGAGGTGTTGTTATAAAGTTATGCGAACTCAATAAAATAGAATGTATAGGTAATAAGGTTATTGCAGAATGTGGAGCATTACTTAAAGATGTTTCGAAGGCAGCTACAGAAGGGTCACTAGCAGGATTTCAATTTGCTTGTGGTATTCCAGGTAGCGTAGGTGGAGCTGTATTTATGAATGCAGGAGCTTATGACGGAGAAATTTCGTTTGTTATTGAAAGTGCAGAAGTACTTGATGATAATCAAGAAATTAGAATAATTCCTAAATCAGAGTTGAATTTAGGATATAGGCAGTCTATAGTGATGCAAAATGGGTATATAGTATTACGTGCAACTTTTAATTTAGTTAATGGTGATAAAGAAAAGATTCAAGCTAGAGTTGATGAATTAACTAAAAGGAGAGAAGAAAGACAGCCGTTAGAGTACCCTTCAGCAGGTAGTACATTTAAAAGACCAGAGGGGTATTTCGCAGGAAAATTAATTGAGGATGCGGGATTAAAAGGATTTACTATTGGCGGAGCGTGTGTCTCAGCAAAGCATGCTGGATTTGTTATTAATTATAATAATGGAACAGCTAAGGATGTATTAGATGTGATATGTCATGTTAGAGGTGAAGTAAAAAAACAATTTGGAGTAGATTTATATCCTGAAGTTAGAATTTGGGGTGAAGATTAAGCATTTTAGTGATTATATTAGTTTTAAAACTATGAATAAAAATGGAAGTTAAAGATGCTAAATATACTTATAAAATAAACACTAAATTATATAAAACTCAAGAGTTTAGAGACTTTTGGGTTTTTTATGATTTAATTATAATAGTATGATATAATTTTGATGTTAAGGTAAATTACGAGTAATAGTTGTGCCTAGAAAATATCTTTGGCAAAAGGGAGTGTGTAGTATGAGATTTGTTATTGTTACAGGATTATCAGGAGCAGGGAAGACACAAGCAACAAGAACATTAGAAGATTTAGGATATTTTTGTGTTGATAACCTTCCACCAAAGTTAATCTCTAAGTTTGCAGAAGTATGCACGCAAAGTGGCGGAAATATTGAAAAAGTAGCATTAGTTATAGATATTAGAGGCGGAATTTTCTTTGATGACTTTTTTGAAGCTTTAAATTATTTAAGGAAAAACGAATTCAAATATGAAATATTGTTTTTGGAAGCAACTGATGAGGTGCTTATTAAGAGATTTAAAGAGACAAGAAGAAGTCATCCGTTATCACCAGATGGAAGAGTTTTGACTGGGATTACACAGGAAAGAGAAAAATTAAGAGAAGTTAAAAATATAGCGGATATTATTATTGATACATCCAAATACGAAATAAGGCACCTAAGGGAAAAAATAAACAAGAATTATGGAGATCATACTTATCCGGAAAAGCAATTATCAATTACTGTATTAAGCTTTGGGTTTAAATATGGAATACCAGTGGATTCCGATTTGGTTTTTGATGTTAGATTTATACCAAATCCTTTTTATATACCTGAATTAAAACAGTATTCTGGTAATGATGAACCAGTTAAAGATTACGTTTTAAAGCAAGAGGAAACGATAAATTTTATAGAAAAGTTAACAGACATGTTGAAGTACTTAATACCTAATTATATAAAAGAAGGAAAAAGTCAGTTAATTATATCTATAGGATGCACAGGGGGAAGACATCGTTCTGTTGCAATAGCTAATGAAGTTTATGAAAGATTAAATAAAGAAAATTATAATTCTAAAATAGAGCATAGAGATGTAGCAGAAGATCTTCATAAAGGAGAAAAGAAGCTATGAGGATAAAAGATTGGCTTAAGGCTGGAATTAAAGTAAAGCGATGGCTAGCATTTGGGATTTTTGGAATATTGTTAATATCATTTGGATTTACAGAACTAGTCAATCATAGAGTTTACAATTTATATTACCAAATCTTTTATGTATTTTTAAATATTACAGGAATATTTGTTTTATATATATCAGTTACTGAAACAATGAAATCTATACTTGTATTAGTAAATAGAGGGTACATTAAAGTATCTTTAGATAGCAGAAAAATTGAAAGTCTAATATATGAAAAAAGATTATTAGTAAAAGGACCTAAAATAGTGGTAATTGGTGGGGGAACTGGCTTGTCCACAATGCTTCGAGGATTGAAGTATTATACATCAAATATAACTGCAATAGTTACGGTTGGAGATGATGGTGGCGGATCAGGAGATTTAAGAGAAGATTTGGGAATCTTGCCTCCAGGAGATATAAGAAACTGTATTTTGGCATTGGCAGATACGGAGCCTATAATGGAGGATTTACTTCAGTATAGATTTGCTGATGGAAGATTAAAAAATCAAAGCTTTGGAAATTTGTTTCTAGCTGCTATGGATGGAATATCTGATAACTTTGAGGAAGCAGTCCAAAAAATGAGTTCGGTATTAGCTGTAACAGGTAAAGTTATACCTGTTACTTTGGATAATATGCAATTGGTTGCAAAACTGCAAAATGGTAATATAGTAAAAGGCGAATCGCAAATTCCAGAAGAGGCCATTGAACAAAAATCTAGAATAGAAGAATTGAAAATAGTTCCTGGGAATGCAAAAGCTCTTCCAGAGGCATTAGAGGCTATAAAGGAAGCAGATGCTATAGTAATGGGACCAGGTAGTTTGTATACAAGTATAACCTCTAATTTGCTTGTGAAAGATATTGCGAAAGAAGTTAGGAAGAGTAGTGCCATCAAAATATATATTTCTAATATAATGACTCAGCCAGGAGAGAGTACGGGGTTTAAAGTATCAGACCACTTAAAAGTTTTATTCAAATATGGTGGGAAAGATATTGTTGACTATGTAATTGCTAATACAGGAGAAATAACAGAGGAATTAAAAGAAAAATACCAAAAAGATGGTGCGGAGCTTGTTAAATTAGATAGAGAAGACATTAATAGTCTAGGTGTAAAAATAGTTGGGGACGATTTAGTAAAAGTTAAAAATGGATTGGTAAAGCACGATTCAGATAAGTTGGCAGAAATATTAGTAGATACAATAATGGAAAAGAAACTTTTATATGATAAGAAAAAGATAATTGAATATATGTATTTATCGCAACGTATTAAAGAAAGAGTCAGAGAAGAAAAAGGAAAAGTAATTGATTAATTATAAACTATAAGAAAATTTATAGATAAGGAAGGAAACAGAATGTCATTTTCATCTAAAGTTAAAGGAGAAATATGCAGATATATAGATATTTCGAAGGAAGAGGCGTTGGCAGAAATATCAGCTATTATGAAGGTTAGTGGTACATTAGCTTTTAGTGGAAGTGGACTTAGTTTTAAAATGACCACAGAAAACCCAGCTAGTGCTAGATTGATTTTTACACTTTTAAAGGATCACTTTAATATACATTCAAAGTTAATGGTAAAAAAGAGTAACTCTTTAAAGAAAAATAATATCTATATGGTAGTGATTTCTGAAGAAATGGGTGTTAGAGGATTATTAAGCGACACTGGAATACTTAAAGAAATTGATGGAATAATGAGTTTGGATTATAGAATAGAGGAGTATATTTTTAAAGATGAAGATATAAAAAGAGCATATATAAGAGGCGCGTTTATTGGTGGAGGAAGCATAAGTAATCCAGAAAAAACTTATCATCTAGAATTTGTAACGCACAGTGAAGAATATGCAAAAGATTTATCTAATCTAATTAATACTTTCAGTTTAAATTCTAAGGTTATACAAAGAAAAAATAGCTTCATAGTATACATCAAAGAAGGAGAGCAAATAGTAGATTTGCTTAATGTAATAGGAGCTCATTCATCACTTTTAGAGATTGAAAATATAAGAATAATGAAGGAAATGAGAAACAATGTAAACAGACTTGTTAATTGTGAGACAGCAAATCTTTCTAAAACAGTAAATGCAGCTGTAAGACAGGTTGAAAGCATAAAACTTATACAATCACAGATTGGACTACAAAGATTGCCAGATAACTTAAGAGAAATTGCGGAACTTAGGTTAAATTATCCAGATGAATCACTGAAGGAATTAGGAGAAATGTTAGATCCTCCAGTAGGAAAATCGGGAATAAATCATAGATTAAGAAAGATAGAAAAGATAGCAGAGGAATTAAGAACAAGCAAATAATAAAATTAAAGGGAGAGGATATTATGTTTACGCACATTGTATTATTTAAATTGAAAGAACCAACAACAGAAAATTTAAAATTTGTGGAAAAGACTTTATTATCTATGAATGGAATGATTAAGGAATTAAAGCAGCTAGAAGTGGGGATAGATGTAATAAAAGGTGATAGAAGTTATGATATTGGAATTATAACAAGATTTGATAATAAAGAAGATTATTTATCATATGATGTGAATGAATTTCATGTTGAAAAAGTTAAAAAAGTTATAGGCCCATATATGGAAGGTAGTAAAACTTTAGATTTCTAAATAACATATGGTTTAAAATTTATAGTTTAATTAGAAAATTGCTAAAAAACTATAAATTTTAAACTTTAAATTAATTGTTAATTTAAAGAGGAGGTGAGGATAATGGAAGAGAAACAATTTTGTCATTTACATTTGCATACAGAATATAGCTTACTTGATGGATCAGGGAAAATAGGAAAGCTCATGAAGAAAGCGAAAGAATTAGGTATGAAGAGTATTGCTATTACTGACCATGGAGTTTTATATGGGCTTGTAGATTTCTATAAGGCAGCAAAGGAAAATGATATAAAACCTATTTTAGGATGTGAAGTTTACGTTGTACCAAAGTCTAGACATATAAAACAACCAGATAAAGAAAATTCAACTTATCATTTAGTTTTATTGGTAAAGAATCAAATTGGATATGAAAATCTAATGAAAATAGTATCAGTTGCATCTATTGAAGGATTCTATTATAAGCCAAGAATAGATTATGAATATTTGAAGAAACACAGTGAAGGTTTAATTGCTTTAAGTGCATGTTTAGGAGGTGAAGTACAATCTTACCACCTTAAAGGTAATTATGAGAAAGCAAAAGAGACAGCTTTAATATATAAAGAAATTTTCAATGGTGATTTTTATATTGAGTTACAAAATCATGGAATGGAAGAACAAAAGAGAGTAAATGAAGAAAATATAAAACTATCTAATGAAACTGGTATACCATTAGTTGCCACTAATGATGTTCACTATATAAGTAAGGAAGATTCCAGATCACATGATGTACTAATGTGTATACAAACAGCTAAAACCATTGATGATCCTCATAGAAGAAGATATCCTTCAGATCAATTTTATTTAAAATCATCAGATGAAATGTGGGATATGTTTTCCTATGTTCCTGAGGCCTTAGAAAATACCATTAAGATAGCAGATGAGTGTAACTATGAATATAAGTTTCACGAGTCTAAACTGCCTAAATTTCCGTTAGAAGAAAACCAAGATCCTTATGAGTATCTTAGAGATACTTGTTATAAAGGTCTCATAGATAGATATAGTGTATTTGAAAATCTTAGAAATCAGAGTTTGGACTATAGTAAAATTGAAGAAGTAGTAGAAAACTATGAAGAAGCTAGAGAATATGTTGATAGATTAGAATATGAACTTCAAGTCATAAAGCAAATGGGATACATTGATTACTTTTTGATTGTATGGGATTTTGTTAGATTTTCGTATGAAAGTGGAATACCTACGGGGCCAGGAAGAGGATCTGCGGCAGGTTCAATAGTGGCATATACGTTAGGAATTACCAAAATAGACCCGATTAAGTATAATTTGATTTTTGAGCGTTTCTTAAATCCAGAAAGAGTATCTATGCCTGATATAGATAGTGATTTTTGCTATGAAAGAAGACAAGAGGTTATTGATTATGTCGTTGAGAAATATGGAGCAAGCAATGTTTCGCAGATAATAACATTTGGTACAATGGCAGCCAGATTATGCATAAGAGATGTTGGAAGAGCTATGAATTATAGTTATGCAGAGGTTGATAGGATAGCTAAGATGATACCAACAATGCTAGGAATAACTATAGAGAAGGCCTTAGATTTAAATCCAGAGCTTAAATTAGCCTATGATACTGATGAAAGAGTAAAAGCGTTAATAGACGTGTCAAAGGATCTAGAAGGACTGCCAAGGCACTCTTCTACCCATGCAGCGGGTGTGGTTATAGCATCGAAACCATTAGTCGAATATGTTCCATTACAGAAAAATGATGAGATGATTGTAACTCAATTTGGAATGAATACACTAGAAGAACTTGGATTACTTAAAATGGACTTCTTAGGGCTTAGAACATTAACTGTTATGAATGATGCTGTTAAAATGATTAAAGAAAATAGAGGAGTAGATGTAGACTTAGATAAGATAGATTTTGAAGATGAAGAAGTTTATAATATGATTGGAGAAGGTAATACAGCAGGAGTATTCCAATTGGAATCACCAGGAATGACTTCATTTATGAAAGAATTAAAGCCTGATTCCTTTGAAGACATAATTGCAGGAATTTCTTTATATAGACCCGGACCAATGGCTGAAATACCAAGATACATAGAGGGAAAGAAAAATCCAGAAAAGTCTACTTATCTAACCAAAGAGTTAGAACCAATATTAAAAGTAACTTATGGGTGTTTAGTATATCAAGAACAAGTAATGCAAGCTGTTAGGGATTTAGCAGGATATTCTATGGGACGAAGTGACATGGTTAGAAGAGCTATGTCAAAGAAAAAACATAAGGTCATGGAGGAAGAAAGAAAAAATTTCATTTATGGTATTGTTGAAAATGATGAAATAGTAGTACCAGGATGTGTAAGAAATGGAATTTCAGAAGAGATAGCTAATAAAATTTTTGATTCCATGATGGACTTTGCTTCTTATGCTTTTAACAAATCTCATGCGGCAGCATATGCAGTTGTTGGGTATCAAACAGCATATCTTATGAAGTATTATCCAGTAGAAATGATTGCAGCGATGCTGAATTCAATAATGGGGATTAGTGAAAAAGTAGCATACTATATTGGTATAGCAGAAGAGCTTGGAATACAAGTTTTACCACCTAATATAAATGAAAGCTTTTCTAAATTCACCGTTAAAGAAAATAAGATTAGATTTGGATTAGCGGCAATAAAGAATGTTGGAACTAATGTTGTAGAAAGTATAGTGAAAGCAAGAGGGGAAAAAGGCAAATTTGAATCATTGGTGGATTTCATAAATAAAATGGATCCATCATCAATAAATAAGCGTGCTGTTGAATGCTTAATAAAGGCTGGAGCTTTAGATGACTTTAATGTTTTTAGGTCTAAGATGTTAGCTGTTCACGAAAAATTAATTGATAATATATCTAGTGATAAGAGAAGAAATATTGATGGACAAATAAGCTTATTTGCAAGTGAAGAATTAAAAAATCCAGAAGTTAATTACCCTAATATTAGAGAATTTAATAAACGTAACTTATTAGCTATGGAAAAAGAAATGACTGGACTTTATATTACGGGACATCCCCTTGATGACTATGCTCAAAGTCTAAAAATGCAGACTACAAATGAGATTTCTAAAATATTTCTAGTAAACGAAACGTTAGATGATTCTCTTGAAAGTGATATTGGTGAAATTAATATGTTTAGTAGGGAGAATACATTACAGGATAATGATAGAGTAATTCTTGGAGGAATACTTGCTAGTGTTAATCAGAAAGTAACAAGAAATAATTCTATAATGGCATTCCTAAAACTTGAAGACCTAACTGGAACAATTGAGGTAATAGTTTTCCCTAAAACTTTGGAGAAAGTAAAAGAATTATGTGTAACAGATAGTTTAGTAATAGTTAAAGGAAGACTAAGTTTGAAAGAAGATGAACCGCCAAAACTTATTTGTGAAAGTATAGAACCTTTAGAGAAGGTCAATACTTCAAAGGTATATTTAAGAGTTGATGATAAGGTGGCAGCAACAGTTCTCAGTAAAAAATTAAAAGAATTATTGATAAAAGAATATATGGGAGATACTCCTATTTATATATTTGAGAGTAAAGGAAGACAAAAATTTAGGGTACCAAGAGATAGGTGGATTTCCCTAGAAAGCGATGTTATGAACTTACTGAGACAAACTCTAGGAGAAGAGAATGTTAAAGTATTAGATTCATAATTAGAAACAAGATGTGATTAAAAATTTAGTAAATATATAAATGAAAAATATTACAAAAATTAATATCACAAAAATTATATTATTTTATATAAATTTATCGATTATTGGTTATAATAGAGAAGACAAATTACGTTCATTGTTTTATAACACTAAAACTATTATAAAAAACGCAGTCAGTGTCCTTGTTATAAATAAAAATAGCTTATATGAAAAATATGATATTTAGCGGTATATAGTCATAAATTTAGTAAAATAATTTTCAAATTATTTGTATTGTGAAATTTTTCATAAAATTTAGACATTTATTTTAGAATAATATCAGAAAATGGTTAAATATCATTGATAATTGCTTCAAATTTATGTACAATAATTCTTGATTAATAAATTATGGTTATATTATGTACACAAGGGTCCTTGAAGGTCCCTTTGCGGTATTTTAAGGAGGAAATATATATTATGAAAAAGATAGCTGTGTTAACAAGTGGTGGAGATGCACCAGGCATGAATGCTGCAATTAGAGCAGTAGTAAGAACTGCGCTTCATAACGGAATTGAAGTTATGGGAGTACAAAGAGGTTATAGTGGACTTATCAATGGAGAATTATTCAGCATGGATAGAAATTCAGTATCTGATATAATCCAAAGAGGTGGAACAATTTTAAGAACTGCTAGATGTCCTGAATTCAAGAATGAAGAAGTAAGAAAAAAGGCTGCAAAAATATTACAAGCTTATGGTGTGGAAGCTTTAGTAGTTATAGGTGGAGATGGTTCATTTATGGGTGCAAAACTATTATCAAAGCTTGGAATTAAAACAATAGGATTACCAGGAACAATAGATAACGATTTAGCTTATACAGATTTTACTTTAGGATTTGATACAGCGTTAAATACAGTTGTAGATGCTATAAATAAAATCAGAGATACTTCAACTTCTCATGAAAGAGTTTCAATTGTAGAAGTTATGGGTAGAGACTGTGGAGATTTATCTTTATATGCAGGTATCTGTGGAGGCGCAGAAGCAATTATAATTCCAGAAATGGAGTTTGATAAAGATGCACTTTGTAGAACTATCTTAGAAGGTAAAAATAAAGGAAAAATGCATAATCTAATAATGCTTGCAGAAGGAATTGGAGGAGCATTTGAACTTGCAAAGTACGTTGAAGAAGTAACTGGAATTGAAACAAGAGCAACAATCTTAGGTCATATTCAAAGAGGTGGAAGTCCTACTGCCACAGATAGAGTTTTAGCTTCAAGAATGGGAGCAAAGGCTATAGAAGTATTATTAAAAGGTGGAACTTCAAGAGTAATAGGAATTAGAGATAATAAGATAATAGATCAAGATATAGATGAAGCTCTTGATATGGAAAGTAAATTTGATAAAGAGCTATATGATATCGCTCAAGTATTATCATAATAATTTAGCTTATAGTTTATTTATATAAATTTTATAAATAAGGCACAATCGAAAAAATAATAGATCAGCATGTATATCTATGTTGCATATTTGGACTATTATTTTATTTAATGTGCCTAATCGAAGAAAGAGGAGTGTTAGTTTAATGAGAAAAACTAAAATGATTTGTACTATTGGCCCTGCAAGTGAAGATATGGAAATATTAGAAAAGGTTGTTCTTTCAGGAATGAATGCTTCAAGACATAACTTTTCACATGGAGACCACGAAGAACATGGTGGAAGAATTAAGAAAGTTAAAGAACTATCAAAAAAATTAAATAGAGAAATTGCAATAATTCTTGATACAAAAGGACCAGAAATCAGAACTGGTAAATTTGAACCAAAGAAAGTTGAATTAGCTAAGGGTTCTGAATTTACAGTATATGCTGGAGATATGGATTTAGTTGGTGATACTACTAAATGTTCAGTTACATATGCAGGATTAGCAAATGATGTTAAACCAGGAAATACTATCTTGATAGATGATGGTTTAGTAGGATTAACTGTTAAATCTGTTGAAGGAAATGCTATTAAGTGTGAAGTTCAAAACACTGGATTCGTTGGAACTCATAAGGGAGTTAATGTACCAGGAGTATCAATTCAATTACCAGCTCTTACTGAAAAAGATAAATCAGATTTAATTTTTGGTTGTGAAGTTGGAGTTACTATGATAGCTGCTTCATTCATAAGAAAAGCATCTGATGTAAAGACTATCAGAGAAATACTTGATGCAAATGGTGGAGAAAGAATCCTTATTTGTTCAAAGATTGAAAACCAAGAAGGTGTTGATAACTTAGATGAAATCTTAGAAGCTTCAGATCTTATAATGGTAGCTAGAGGAGACCTTGGTGTTGAAATTCCAATAGAACAAGTTCCAGCAGTTCAAAAGATGATCATCAAGAAGTGTAAAGCAGTTGGTAAGCCAGTTGTAACTGCAACTCAAATGTTAGATTCTATGATGAGAAATCCAAGACCAACTAGAGCAGAAGTTTCAGACGTTGCTAATGCTATATTAGATGGTACTGATGCAATTATGTTATCAGGAGAAAGTGCTAATGGAGATTATCCAGTAGAAGCTGTAGCTACAATGGCTAAGATTGCTGAAGAAACTGAAAAATCTTTAGAATACAAAGTAGCAGTATCTCAAGCTAAATCACATATTCCAGCTATTGCAGGAGTTATTTCAAGAGCAGCTAGTAATGCAGCTAACGAATTAGAAGCTACTGCTATAATAACTTCAACTCAAACTGGTGCAACTGCTAAGAGAATTTCTCAATGTAGACCAGAATGCCCAATTATAGCTGTTACTCCAGATCCAATAGTTGCTAGACAATTAGCATTCTCATGGGGAGTATATCCAGTAGTTGCTAATAAGATGGAATCAACTGACGAAATGTTAGAAAAATCAGTTGAAATAGCTAAAAACAATGAATTTGTTAAATCAGGAGATATAGTTATATTAGCAGCAGGAGTACCTGTAGACCAAGTTGGTGCAACAAATCTTTTAAAGATTAGCGAAGTAAAGTAATATTTGAAACATAATTTTTTTAATATATATAATGGGGACTTTAGTAGGAATCTTACTGAAGTTCCTTTTTTATGCTTTAGGAATTTATATTCCAGTAAAATCTGTGGATAAATTAAAAAAGGTTGATTGAATAGTTTTGATATTTAAAAAAGAATAAAAAAAGAAATCTTATTCGCCTGCCAAGTTTTTCTCACATGCGTTCGAAAAGGCAGATGCGTGAAAAAAATCTCCGTCTCCACAGTCGCCTGTGATTTTTTTATATAAAAGTTTTCAAATGTTTACCAAACATAAATTTTGATGTAGACATGTATTAAAGGTAATAAAAGTTTAACCAACGTCTAAATATATATAAAGTTAACAAAAAATTAACATTTAAAGATATGATATTTAATATATAATGTATATTATTGCTTTAAAAGAGAAATAATAATTTAATGATTATGGAATTAAATGGCAACTGATTCTGTATTAGCACCGTAAGGTGCTCTTTTTTATTTTGGTGAAATTATATAAACTAATAAGGTGAAATGCTTATGAAATAAAGATATTGTAATTATCACTACTTATTTATTAATTAACAAAATAAATTCTAACATGAAGAAACCATTTAGTTTTTATGGAAAATTATTTAAGTGGTAAGTCTAAATATAATATACATTGTGAGTTAAAATTTAATAATTTAGAGTTTAGTTGTTGATTGTATATAAGAATTTATAAATATCTTAAATAAATGAATAAGATATGATAAAATGTAGAAAGTATTTTTAAATATTGATTTGAAAAATTATAGTTAAGAAGTGATACTAACAATGAAGGATGTGTACATGTGTTAGAGAGAAATAAAGAGTATATTGTAAAAATAAAGTCCCTAGGATATGAAGGTGAGGGTGTCGGCAAAATAGACGGATATCCAATATTTATACCAGGAGCTTTAGTAGGAGAAACTGTAAAGATAGAAATAATCAAAAATAAAAAGAATTATTCCTATGGAAAACTTATAGATATAGTAGAAAAATGTAACGAAAGAACTGTACCCAAATGTAATTATTATGAAAAATGTGGTGGCTGTACTCTAATGCATTCTAACTATGATTCACAATTAAAATTCAAATATAATAGAGTGAAGGACTGCATAGAAAGAATTGGTGGATTATCAGGAGAGGTGGTTAAAGATACCATAGGCATGAAATTTCCATATAGATATAGAAATAAGGGAATATATTCAATTGCATTGACAAACAATAAACTTTCAATGGGCTTTTTCAGTGAAAAAACGCATGAAGTAGTCGATATGGATAACTGCTTAATTCAGGATGAAGAAACCGATAAAATCATAAGAATAATAAAAAATTGGATGAAAAAGTATTCTATATTACCTGCTAGTAAAGATGATTTATTTTTTAGTGAAGGCCTAATTAGAAATGTAATGGTAAGAAAGGGATTTAAAACTAATGAAATTATGGTTGTGCTGATTACTACCGATAGGGAAATTCCTAAGAAAGAAGAACTGATAGAGGATATTAGGCTAGAGGTTAAAAATTTAAAGGGAGTAATTCAGAATATAAATCCTAAAAATAATAGTTTAATTCTTGGTGAGAAGTGTATAACTTTGTGGGGGCAGGATTACATATCTGATTATATAGGTAAATATAAATTTAATATTTCTCCATTATCGTTCTTTCAAATAAATCCCATTCAAACAGAAGTGCTTTATAATAAAGCTTTAGAATATGCCGATTTAAGTGGAAATGAAATTGTTTTTGATGCATATTGCGGTGCTGGTACAATAACATTATTTTTATCTCAAAATGCAAGAAAAGTTTATGGAGTTGAAATAGTAGAGCAGGCGATAGACAATGCGATAGATAATGCAGAAATAAATGGAATAGACAACTCGGAATTTTATGTAGGAAAATCTGAAGAAGTGATTCCAGAGCTAATAAAAAATGGAATCAAACCAGACATAATAGTTGTGGATCCCCCAAGAAAGGGCTGTGATATTAAGTTACTTAATGCTATAGGAGAAGCTAAGCCTAAAAGAGTAGTGTATGTATCATGTGATCCTAGTACTTTAGCAAGAGATTTAAAGCACTTAGAAGGTTTAGGATTTAAAACAATAGAAGTACAGCCTGTAGACATGTTTCCAAATACAAAGCATGTGGAAACTGTCGCTAAATTAATTAGAAAATAGCTTGAATTATGAGTGGTCCATAAGATTATATGGAGGCAACTCCACCATTTGCCACCACTAATAAACAGTCAGTAGCAATTGAATAATATTATTACTGTTCATCAATTTCCTTATTATTACATCATTTATAATATTTTCAAATATATCCACTGTATTATTGCTTATTAGAGCGAAAGCAGAGGTTAGGAGTTAATTGGGTAGAATTAAGGTGTGGCAATTTAAGAGAAGGATTTTAATAAGATCCAGGCAAGGCATAATAAGCAATCTAATAAGCATCGCTGGATAAGAAGAAAATAAAATATAAGAGAAAAGGAAAGACTTTATTTTAATAAAATAAGGTTTTTCTTTTTATGTGGTTTTAAGCAATGGATTATGTATGGAGGAAGGAAATTATATTTGAAAAAATAAAAGTGGATAAACTATTAATATTTATAATATAGATAATAAATATTTTGTTTTCAATCTAAAGTGGTAAATTAATGTATCATGGCATTCAAAGAATATACTCAAAACAATATTTGAGAATAACTAAGCAATTAATGGCGAGTAAATAGACGAATTTAAGTATAGAATTATTTATGAAAGACAATGATACGTATCATTCATAAGAGTAATAAATTATGATAATTTACTATGAAAGGAAGTGAAAAACTGACTTCAAACTTTAAGGTTTAATAAGCTATGAAAGTCGGGAATTGTTATGGAGAATACATGCAATGAAAAGAAACTAAAGGTTGCTATTATAGGATGTGGAGGTATTGCAAATGGAAAGCATTTACCAGCAATAAAAAAGAATCAAAATATAGAAATAGAAGCATTTTGTGATTTGATAGAGGAAAAGGCTATAGAAGCAAAAGCTAAATATGGCAAAGAAGAAAGTAGGATTTATACTGACTACAAACTTCTTTTAGCAAAAGAAAAAGATATTAAGGCCGTTTACGTCTTAACTCCAAATAAATCACACAGTTATATATCTATTGAAGCAATGAAAGCTGATAAGCATGTTATGTGTGAAAAACCAATGGCTAAAACATACGCTGAAGCTAAAGCTATGCTTGAAGTAGCGCAAGAAACTGGCAAAATCCTAACTATAGGTTATCAAAATAGATACAGAGCAGATTCAAAATATTTGAAAGCTGCATGCGAAAACGGTGATTTAGGTGAAATTTATTATGCAAAAGGACATGCGATAAGACGTAGAGCCGTTCCAACTTGGGGAGTATTTCTAAATGAAGACGAACAAGGTGGAGGTCCATTAATTGATATAGGTACTCATGCTCTTGATTTAACACTTTGGATGATGGATAATTATGAACCAGAGTGTGTATTAGGATCTGTATACCGCAAGTTAGGGGATCAAACATGTACGGGAAATGCTTGGGGCGATTGGGATAAAGAGATGTTTACAGTAGAGGATTCAGCTTTTGGATTTATTAAGATGAAAAATGGCGCTACAATAAATCTAGAATCAAGCTGGGCACTAAATAGTCTTGATGTTGATGAAGCTAAAACTTCTTTATGTGGTACAAAAGCTGGTGCTGATATGAAAGATGGTTTGAGGATAAATTCTGTTAAGTATAATAAACAATGTATAGAAAAGCCTGCACTAGATGCTACTGGGGTTGCTTTTTATGATGGAGAAGAAGATAATGCTCCTGATATAGAACAAAGTACGTTCTATAATGCAATAATTAATGGTGATGAATTAGTGGTTAGGCCTGAACAAGCTTTAATAGTTACTCAAATATTAGAAGCAATATATGAGTCTGCTAAAACTGGTAAGGCTGTATATTTTAAATAATTAATAATATTATATTTTATGGAGATGAATTTATATGAAATTAGGTGTATTTAATCCAGTTTTACAAGATAGATCTTTTGAAGATGCTTGTTCTTTTTTGGCAAGTAAAGGTGTACAAACAATTGAAATCGGTTGCGGAGGTTATCCAGGGAAACATCATTGTGACCCAGCAATTTTATTAAAAGATGAAGAAAAGTTTGCCGAATTTAAATCTATTTTAGAAAGAAGTGGTTTAGAAATCAGTGGATTTAGTTGTCATGGCAATCCAATTCATCCAAATAAGGAAATAGCAAAAAAATTCGATGATGATTTGACTAATGCAATTTTAATGTGCGAAAAAATGGGAGTAAGAATATTAAATTGTTTCTCTGGCTGTCCTGGTGACAGTGAAACTTCCCAAAAACCAAATTGGGTTACTTGCCCATGGCCAGAGGATTTTATTGAAATATTAGATTATCAATGGAATAAAGTTTTAATTCCTTACTGGAAGGAAAAAGTGAAATTTGCAAAGGCTCATGGCGTAGATAAAATAGCTATTGAAATGCATCCTGGTTTTTGTGTATATAATCCTAAAAGTTTATTAAGATTGCGCGAAGCTGTAGGACTAGAAATTGGTGCTAATTTTGATCCAAGCCATTTAATTTGGCAAGGAGTTAGTCCAGTGGCAGCAATTAGGGAGCTCGGAAAGCATAATGCCATTTTCCACTTTCATGCAAAGGATACAAAGATGGATGAAATCAATTGTCCAATAAACGGTGTGCTAGATGTAGGCCACTACGGTAAGGAAATTGAACGTTCTTGGATTTTTCGCTCTGTCGGCTATGGACATGATGTTGGCTATTGGAAGGACATTGTTTCTGCATTGAGAATGGTTGGGTATGATCATGCGTTGAGTATAGAACATGAGGATAGTTTGATGACAACAGAAGAAGGGTTGATAAAAGCAATAAATTGTTTAAAGGATGCAATTATTTTTGAAGCTAAAGGTGATATGTTTTGGGCATAATTATAAAAATTTGATAGGGAGAAATAAAACAATGTGTAATGAGATGTTCAATTTAGCAATAGTTGGATTGGGAGGCATGGGAAATTGGCATCGTGAGCTAATTGAAGGAATTGATAATTTGACTGTTTGCGGTACTTATGATATTAAAGAAGATAGACAAGCGTTTGATAGAGAGCATGGAATAAATCCGTATAATTCTTTTAAAGAGCTTTTAGAAGATGAGAAAGTAGATATTGTTTTATGTGCAACACCAAATGATGTACATAAAGAGATAGTAATCAGTTCATTAAAAGCTGGCAAAAATGTAATTTGTGAAAAACCAGCAGCAATGTCATCTTTAGAATTTAAAGAGATGGTAGATATAGCAGAAGAAATGGATAAAGTTTTGGTTGTTCATCAAAATAGACGTTGGGATGAGGATTTTTTAACTGTAAAAAAGATATATGATGAAGCTATCTTAGGAAATGTTTTTAGAATAGAGTCTAGAGTACATGGATCTCGTGGCATACCAGGTGATTGGAGACAAGAAGAAGAACATGGTGGTGGAATGCTTTTAGATTGGGGTGTTCACATTATTGACCAGGCATGCATGATGATTAATGAAACGATAAAATCAGTATATGCTAGATTCACTCACGTTACCAATGAACTTGTGGATGATGGATTTACTGCTGAGTTAGAATTTGAAAATGGATTAATTTACGTTGTAGAAGTTGGAACAAGCAATTTTATAAATTTACCACGCTGGTATGTGTTAGGTCAAAATGGCACAGCTGTAATAGATGATTGGAATTTAAGAGGCAAAGTCGTTCGGATTACTGATAGTAGTAAAAATGATGCAATTCCTATTAGAACAGCTGCCGGATTAACAAAAACTATGGCGCCTAGGACAGAGGAAACAATTAAAGAAGAAGCACTTAAAATTGTTAATTCTGATGTTAAAGACTTTTATAGAAATGTTATGGGAGCTATAAGAGGAGAAGAAGAAATTCTTGTAAAGAATACAGAGGTAATGAGGGTTATGAAGCTTATGGAGAGTATTCGTGAATCAGTTATCAAGAAGAAAGTGATAGAGTTATAGAAGTTAATCAAGAAGCTTAATTGTAATTATTTTGGAGGAGATATTTATGCATGGGAGTTTTGAAAAAACAGTATTAGAACCTGAATTTCCTTTTAGATTGTTTTTTAATGATGGGTATTCTAATACACCACATCACTGGCATGAAGATATAGAAATTATTTATCTTGTGGAAGGTACACTGAAGGCATGTATTAACAGAGATACTTATGATTTAACGCAAGGTGACATACTTATAATTGGTGGTGGAGAAATACATTGTTTTTTTAAAGAAAAAAAATTCAGTAATAGAGCTGTAATACAATTTAGAACTTCCATATATGATAATTTTCTTTCTGGAACGAAAGATACTAAAATAATAAAACCTATGTGGAATCAATCAATACATTTAACCATAGGTAATGAAATTCATGCACTAATGGAGAGGCACATAAATGAGATTATCAATGAATATAGTAAGGCTGAGGAAGGATATAAGTTAATAATAAAAGCTAGATTATATGATCTGGCAGGTATACTACTTAGATATATGCCTAAGCAATCATATTCATCTGAAGATTTAAGCCGTGAAAAGGAAAGATTAAAGAAAATGGACAGTGTATTTCAATATGTGGACACTAATTATCAAGAGCGTATTGATTTAGATGACATTTCAAAGTCCATAGGCTTTAGTAAATATTACTTTACAAAATTTTTCAAAGAAAATACTGGAGTGACATTTTTAGATTATCTAAATAATTATAGAATTAAAAAAGCAGAGTGGCGTATAATTGAGGAAGATGAAACTATTGCAGAGATAGCCTATAACTGTGGATTTAATAGCATTAAAACTTTTAATAGGCTATTTAAAAATATAGTAGGTTGCACGCCTATGAAATATAGAAGAGATAATAAAAATTAAATATTAAAATTGAGAGGGAAAGGGTATGGGTGACAGAAAAATTGTAATTAAAAAAGATATAGTAAATGCGCTGCAACAACTTGGTGTAAAAAATGGACAAAATATTATAGTTCATACTTCAATGAAAAGCTTTGGATTTGTTTGTGGAGGCCCACAAATCATAATTGAGGCGTTAATAGACATAGTTGGAAAAGATGGAACTATAATTATGCCTACACAGACATGGAAGAACATGGACCCAACATATGGTGTACATTGGGAGGAACCAATAGAGTGGTGGGATATTATAAGAGATAATTGGCCAGCTTATGATAAGGATATTACTCCAACAAATACAATGGGAGCAGTAGCAGAAATGTTTAGAAAGTGGCCAGGTGCTTTAAGAAGTGATCATCCTGTAAGGTCTTTTGCTGCATGGGGAAAAAATGCACAATATTTAATAAACAACCATGATTTAAGCGATATTTTTGGCGAAGGTTCTCCAATTGGGAAATTATATGATTTAGATGGATATGTATTACTATTGGGAACTGGATATGATAAAAATACATCTATTCATTTAGCAGATGAAAGAGCTGATTATCCATCAAAGCATATGGAGAAAAACAGTTGTGCAATGATGAAAGATGGCGAGCGTAAATGGGTTACGTATTCAACGTTATATGTTGATGGTGAAGATTTTATGGATATAGGAATTGATTTTGAGAAAAAGTATAGAGTTGAAAATACAAAAATAGGGAATGCGGATGTAAGATTCATGAGACAACGAGAAATTGTAGATTTTGCAGTTGAATGGATTGAAAAGAATAGAAAATAATTATATAAAGTAATATTATAATGAGCAAATTAAAAAAATCACGACAATTAATAATTAAATGTCGTGATTTTTTTTAGTTAGAATAATATAAATTACAATTTCTTATATGTTTAATTAAATATTATTTTGTTTTCAATAATTATTTAATATCTAAAACAATTTCTCCAGCTTTAACATTACCAGTTTTCTTAAGGGTTATTACTTTTTCGTTTAAGTTAGTTATTATAACGGGCGTTGCCATTTGAATTTCTTTTGATTTCATGAAAGCTAAATCCACGTTTAAAATAGTCTGTCCTATCTTAACGTTATCGCCCTCTTTAACTAATAACTCAAATCCCTCACCGTTTAAAGTAACAGTATCTAACCCTATGTGGATTAAAACTTCTAAGCCGCTATTTGATGTTAGTGCAATAGCATGTTTGGTTTTATAAATCATTGTTATTTTGCCATCAAAAGGAGCAACAACTGTACCAGTTGATGGGAATACTACAAAACCATCACCTAATAATTTTTGTGCAAAAGTTGAATCTGGCGCTTCAGTTATAGCTTTTACTTCCCCTGTCATTACAGATGCCATTTCGCTTATAGTCTCTGGATCATTATTTTTTACTGAAGAAGGACTTTCTTTGTTCCCCTTTACAACAAAAAGATATGATAAAGCGAAGGAAACGCTTAGGGCGATAAGTATACCTAACATAGCATATATAAAGTATGGGCCAATATAAGCTGGTATACTGAATACACTTGATAGAACGTATCCATATAAACGAACTCCAAAGAAGCTAATAAAAGCAGATGCAACTGTACTTCCAATTGTTGCAGCTAAGAAAGCTTTTTTGTATTTACTTAGTATTCCAAATAATGCAGGTTCAGTTATACCAAAAAGTCCAGAAATAACTGAAGAAATAACTATTGTTTTACCTTGCTTTGTATTTTCTTTAAAATAAACAGCCGCTGCTGCTCCTGTGATTGAAATGTTTGTCATAAACATCATAGGCATTAACATGTCATAACCTTGTGTAGCAAAGTTTTGAAGAGCAATCGGTGTCATGGCATGATGCATTCCTGTTAATATAGCAACAGGACGAATTGCGCCCACTATAACGCCAGCAAGAATTGGCGAAATACTAAATAAACTTGCAATAATCCATGCTAAACCTCTTCCTAAGTAAATTCCAATTGGTCCAGTAACCCCCAATGTTAAGAATCCAGAAATAAATAATGTCAGAGTAGGTGTAAATACTGTACGCATAGTATCAGGCATATGTTTATCAATTAATTTATGAACATAACTTAATACCCAGACAGCAAAGATAATAGGAATTACGCTACTTGAATAATTAAATACTGGTATAGGTAAAATTCCAAAAACATAAAAGGCGCCTATTTTGCCAGCTTTAGCAGTATCAACCATGGTAGGATACATGATTGTTGCAGCAATAGCAACTGATAAGTATTCATTTGTTTTAAATTTCTTTGCTGCAGAAACTGCTAAAAAGAATGGTAAAAATGTAAATACACCGCTGGCTATCATATCAATGACCTTCATAGTATCAGTATCGCCAGCTATAAATTTTAAGGCAACTAATCCAGCTATTAATCCTTTTATCATTCCAGCGCCTGCAATGGCAGGAACTATAGGACCAAAAACACCTGATACTGTATCCATAAACCTAGTTGTTAGACTCTTTTTATCATCTAATTGATTATTGCTATCTTTATCTGATGTATTATTATTATTAATATTTAGATCTAGTTGAGTAATTAAGATATTATAATATTTGTCAACTGTTGTTCCAATAACAATTTGAAATTGTTCTTTATTAAATTGTGAACCAACAATTCCTTCTAGATTTTGTATAGCTTCTTGGTTAACTTTTGTTTTATCTTTTAAATCAAAACGTAACCTTGTCATACAGTGCCAAGCATTTTTGATATTATCTTTTCCACCAACTTCTTTTATAATCTTGGCTACTACATCTTCTTTTTTCATATTGATTAATACCTCCTATGGTTATTATTGTTGCCGTTTACAAGGCAATAATATCATAAAAGAAAATAAAATAAAAGTAGACCAAAATGTGGGGTTAAATCCTGTAATACTAGTTATACCAATGACTATAACGCTGAATATATAAAATTGGACTGGAAAATAAGAAGAAAATGAGTTTTTTAAAAGCCAAATTGACTTTAGTATTGCAGACATGATTTAATCTTAGTAAAGAAAACTTTTTAGAAAGTTAGAAAGAAGGTAATGAAGTGGAGCCTACGATAATTACAGATGTTTTATGTTATATAACTAAACCAGATAGACATAATTTAGTAGTAGTAAAAGTAGAAACAAATAAAGGGGTTTACGGCTTAGGATGTGCCACATTTCAGCAGAGACCAAAAGCAGTAAGTTTAGTAGTATCTGAATACCTAAAGCCTATTTTAATTGGAAGAGATGCAAATAACATTGAAGATTTATGGCAAATGATGATGGTTAATTCCTATTGGCGTAACGGTCCTATTTTGAATAATGCAATTTCAGGCGTTGATATGGCACTTTGGGACATCAAGGGAAAACTAGCTAATATGCCTTTATATCAGCTTTTTGGAGGTAAATCAAGAGATGCAATTGCTGCGTATACACATGCTGTAGCAGATAATTTAGAAGATTTATATACTGAAATTGATGAAATTAGAAAAAAAGGATACCAACATATTCGATGTCAGCTAGGGTTTTATGGTGGTAATTCTAGCGAATTTCATACTACAGATAATCCTACACAAGGAAGCTATTTTGATCAAGATGAGTACATGAGAACTACAATTTCTATGTTTTCAAGTTTAAGGGAAAGGTATGGATATAAGTTCCATATTTTACACGATGTTCATGAAAGACTTTTTCCTAACCAAGCTGTTCAATTCGCAAAAGATGTAGAGAAATACAAACCATACTTTATCGAAGATATTCTTCCGCCTGATCAAAATGAATGGTTAAGTCAAATAAGGTCACAAACATCGACTCCTCTTGCTACTGGTGAATTATTTAATAATCCTATGGAGTGGAAATCATTAATAGCAAATCGACAAGTAGACTTTATTCGTTGCCATGTTTCACAAATTGGTGGTATTACACCAGCGTTAAAACTAGGAGCTTTATGTGCTGCTTTCGGCGTGAGAATAGCATGGCATACACCTTCAGATATAACTCCAATTGGAGTAGCGGTTAATATTCACTTAAATATTAATCTTCATAATGCTGCAATTCAAGAAAATATTGAAATAAATGATAATACTAGATGTGTATTTTCAGGTATACCAGAAGCAAAGAATGGATTTTTTTATCCTATTGAATCGCCTGGAATTGGAGTAGATATTGATGAAAATGAAATTATAAAGTACCCAGTTGAATATCGTCCACATGAATGGACTCAGAGCCGTATACCAGATGGTACAATTGTTACGCCATAAAAAGCATTGGGGTTAATACCCCATGCTTTTTTGTCTTTTTTCATAATTTTCTTTGTTGAAAGGGATTATATAAGTACATGTGTAATCTAGAGCTAGGATATTGCTATATTGATAAATTGTTCCATCATTTAGAATTCCTCTATTGGTAATTTCCATTGAAGGAGTGCCTTTTTTGCAATTTAGTAGTTCTGATTGATTCTTTGAAATAATTGTAGCTTTATAATTTGTTATGTAGTGAGAAATTATATAACTTTTTTTTTGAACATAGTCTTGAATAGAACCTTCAACATCTTTTTGGGTTAGATCTGGAAAGAGACGGCATGGAAGCACGGAGGTTTCTAACTGAGTAATTTGATACTTTACAATACGAAGTCGTTGAAATTCCCAAACCAGGTCATTTTCTTCTAATCCAAAGGTCTTTTGAATATCTAATGAGGGCGAAACTTTTTTTAAATAAATCGTTTTAGATACAATGTCTTTGTAGGAATTTTCAGTCATTGAGTTGTAAATTAGGGGATTGCTAAGAATATTTTCTTTTATATAAATTCCATCTCCCTGGATAGTGTAAATAAGTCCAATATCCATTAGTTGTTTCAAAGCTTCTTGAATAGTATAACGTGACACTTCATACTTATCAGCTAAACTTCTTTGTGGTGGAAGTTGATTGTTAGGAAATTGATGTTGATATATTTTGCTTATCAAATCTTGCGCTATAAATTCTCTTTTTTTCATGTGCTGCAATCCTTTCAATTATTGTTAATATTATTCTAGTTAAACTTTTACTATTTTGCAAATCAATATATTTAAGAAAAATAGTTTGTTTTTAGTAAGAGATGTTCTGTTAGTTATTTACAGAAAGAGTTTTAATTAGTGAAGTAAACTAGCTAATAAATTAATCCTATAAATATAAATTAAGATATTGTTCTGAAATTAGATAGAGGTTGATTAAAATATTTTTAAACTATATGCATTATATTAACACTTATTTTCTAATAACTTGTGAACAAGTATTAATTATTGTGGATAATTTTAAATGTTATAGGTAGTGTTGTTTGTATATCTTTTATACAGGTATTAAATTTTAAAAGATTTTTTATCATATGTATTGACTTAGAGTTGACTCTAAAATTTATAATTAGATTATTACATTAGATTATGAATAATTTGGAGGAATTAAAATGGAAAAATCGAAAGTATATTTTACTAACATGCAAGCAACCGGTAAAGAAAATTTACTACAGAAGTTAAAACGTTTAATTAAGAGTGCAGGAATTGATCAAATTGATTTTGAAAAGAAATACGCAGCAATTAAGATCCATTTCGGTGAGCCAGGTAATGTGGCATTTTTACGCCCAAATTTTGCTAAAGTTGTAGTGGATACTATTAAGGAATTAGGAGGAAATCCATTTTTGACAGACTGTAATACTCTATATGTAGGAGGTAGAAAGAATGCTTTAGATCATTTGAATTCAGCATATGAAAATGGATATAGTCCGTTTTCAACAGGTTGCCATATATTAATTGGAGATGGGTTAAAAGGTACTGATGAGGCTTTAGTCCCAGTCTCTGGTGGGAAATATGTAAAAGAAGCTAAAATAGGTCATGCGATTATGGATGCAGATATATTCATCTCATTAAATCATTTTAAAGGACATGAGTTAACAGGTTTTGGAGGGGCTTTAAAAAATATAGGTATGGGATGCGGTTCGCGCGCAGGAAAAATGGAAATGCATAGTAGTGGAAAACCTAGTGTTTATGAAGATAAATGTGTTGGGTGTAGTATGTGTGCTAAAAACTGTGCACATAGTGCAATAAGTTTAACAGTTAAAAAAGCATTTATTGATCATAGTAAATGTGTTGGATGTGGTCGTTGCATCGGAATTTGTCCTATGGATGCAGTTATGCCTGCATCAGATGAATCAAATGATATTTTAAATAAGAAAATAGCCGAATATTCATGGGCAGTATTGAATGGAAGACCTAATTTTCATATTAGCTTGGTAATTGATGTATCACCATACTGTGATTGTCATGCAGAAAATGATGTACCGATTGTTCCAGATGTAGGTATGTTTGCATCTTTTGATCCAGTAGCACTAGATGTAGCTTGTGCAGACGCAGTAAATAAGCAACCAGTTATGAAAGGCAGTCTTCTTGAAAAGAGCGGTTGTAAGCATAATGATCACTTTACTGATGTTAGTCCAGAAACAGATTGGAAAGTTGCTATTGATTATGCTGTGGAGTTAGGATTAGGAAATAAGGAATATGAGTTGATAACAATTTAGAAATGAAAGTATTATCTGTAATATTATATATTATATTCTTTGATTTTAATGAGTTACAAATAAAAAATTATAAATTTATACCTGCAGAGATGCGGGTATTTTTGTTTAATAAGTTAAATCTACACTAAATCAGAGATACCTATAAAATTTTATATATTTTGAAATTGAGTTTTACATTTTAATCTTAATGGAGTATTAGCTTACTAAAGACTAAATGTAAATTTATCACAGTTATGTATTTAGAGTTTTGAATAATAAGCATTGGATTATTAAATACTAACTTTGTAAATAATTTTAACTGAGATGAATGGAGGCAAGTACAATGTTTAAACACGAAAAACCATTACTTAGAGATGTAAAAGTTGAGAGGCCAAATCCACAATATGCTGTATTAATGCAAGAACAGCTAGGTGGTGCAAATGGTGAGCTAAAGGCAGCACTTCAATATCTTTCACAGAGTTTTAGGGTAAAAGATCCTGAAATTCATGATTTATTTTTAGATATCGCAGCTGAAGAGTTAAGCCATATGGAAATGGTAGCACAAACTATAAATTTATTAAATGGACATGAAGTTGATTATACTAAAACTCCTGGAGGAGAAATAGAAACTCACGTATTGACAGGCCTTGCACCAGGTCTTATTAATGCATCAGGACATCCTTGGACTGCAGATTATGTTAATGTTACAGGAGATATTGCAGCAGACTTATTATCTGATATAGCAGCTGAGCAAAGAGCAAAGGTTGTATATGAATATCTATATCGTCAAATTAATGATAAATACGTGAAAGAGACAATAGATTTTCTATTAAATAGAGAAGAAGCTCATAATGCACTCTTTAGAGAGGCATTAAATAAGGTGCAGGATAGAGCATCGAATAAAGATTTTGGTGTAACCAAGGATTCTAGATTATACTTTGACTTATCAACTCCTGGAAGGTATTTCAAGGACCCCGAGCCAACGCCTCCTAGCTTTAAAAATCCACGTGAAAATAGTAGGGAAACTACTAGGTCTTAGTAAATATAATAATCCTATACCGAAATTATGTATTATTAATTTGGTATAGGATTGTTTCATTATATTGGAGTAAATGGATCATACTACGAAATAAATAAGTGGTACTTTGAAGAATTAATATATATTGAGATTAAGCTTATAAATTATATTAATAACTGAGCTTGTAGCTTACTGGAGACTTAAATGTAAATTTACTATCACAACATATATAGGATAAGTAGAGTTTTATAAGTGTATATTAAATAATATTATTATTAAGTAAATGATATTACATTTTGAAATAAAAGTTATAAATTATATGGACAAGTTCAATAAGTTTATGGTAGTCTAGAGTTGTAAGTAGTCGTTAATAATAAGGATAGTATTTTGTTGAAAGAATTTTAATAAAGAAGTAATAGAAAGTTTGTTGGTAGGAGGATAAATGAATGTATTTTAAAGAAAAACATGGTTTTCCAGATGATTTTTTATGGGGAAGTGCATCTGCTGCATACCAGGTAGAAGGGGCTGCAGAAGAGGATGGAAAAGGAAGAAGCAATTGGGATGAGTTTGTAAGAATCCCAGGGAAAACATTCAAAGGAACAAATGGTGATGTAGCTGTTGATCATTATCATCGATATAAAGAAGATATTGCATTAATGGCTGAAATGGGATTAAAAACATATAGATTCTCTATATCTTGGCCAAGAATTTATCCAAAAGGAAAAGGCGAAGTTAATGAGAAGGGATTAGAATTTTATGACAATGTAATTGATGAATGTCTAAAATATGGAATAGAGCCAATGGTTACAATATATCATTGGGATTTACCTATAGCTTTACAGGAAGAATATAATGGTTGGGAAAGTAGAAACATAATTGATGATTATGAGAATTATGCTATTACTTTATTTAAACGCTATAAAGATAAAGTAAAGTATTGGATAACATTAAATGAACAGAACATATTTACAAGTCTTGGATGGGTAATGGCAGTGCATCCACCAGGAAAGAAGAATGATTTAAAGATGTTCTATCAAGTAAATCATCATGCAAATTTAGCTCATGCAAAAGCAGTGCTTGCTTTTAGAAAAATAGTGCCAGATGGTAAGATAGGGGCAAGCTTTGCATTTTCACCTAGCTATGCAATAGATTGTAATCCAGCAAATAATATAGCAAAGGCAGATTATGATGATTTGCAATCATTTTGGTGGATGGATGTTTATGCATACGGAAGATATCCAAAAGCTGCATTAAAATATCTGCAAGGTCAAGGGGTAGCACCTGTATTTGAAGATGGAGATGCGGAACTTATGAAGGAAGCAGCTCAAGTAGATTTTATGGGAGTTAATTACTACCAAACAGCAGTTGTTGAGTATAACCCAATTGATGGAGTTGGAATGGCTGAAATGAATACAACAGGAAAAAAAGGATCAGCACAAATTAGTGGAACTCCTGGATTATTTAAAAATCCTCCAAACCCATATTTAAAAACTACAGACTGGGATTGGACAATAGATCCTATGGGTATAAGAATGTGCTGTAGAACTATTACAAGTAGATATGATTTACCAATAGTTATTTCTGAAAATGGATTAGGTGCATTTGACAAAAAGACTGAGGATAATAAAATTCATGATGACTATCGTATAGCGTACTTGAAGGCACATATAGAAGAATTAAAAGAAGCTATTAATGAGGGATCAGAAGTGATTGCATATTGTACATGGTCTATAACAGATTTATTAAGCTGGTTGAATGGGTATCAAAAAAGATATGGTTTCATTTACGTAGATCGTGAAGAAGAAGAAGGCGCTTCAATGAATCGTTATAAGAAGGATAGCTATTATTGGTATGAAAATGTCATAAAGACAAATGGAGAAGAATTATAAAATAGATAAGTTTAAAGGAGTTGTTGATTTTATCAATAACTCCTTTAAACTTATCTATTTTAGTTTATAAATTAATGGTCAAAAACTACCGGATTAATAACTGTATATAAGATTAGAAATACTAAATTTTAAAAATAGAATACAAAAATAGAAAGGAATTATCAATATTATGTGGAATTTAGTAACTATATTTTATTTTATTAATATTATCGCAGAAAAATAGAAGGAATTTTAAAATAAAATAAGAAAATTGTTGCTAAATGGAGGGGATGTATTGAAGAATTTAAGGATTAGAACAAAATTGATGTTAATGGTAATAATACCATTGATTGCAGTTATATTTTTGTCTATAGAAGGAATACTAAAAATCACAAATACTTATGGTACATTAACAGATATGTATTATGAAAAATTATATAAGGTAAATAGCCTTATACTAAATGCAGATAGAGATATGTATCAGGCTCTTGTTGCTCAGAATAATTTAAGTGATACGAACATAAGTGAATCTGATAAGAATAAGAATATAAAAGATTTAAAAGATAACATAGGTCAGGCAAAAGATAGAACAAGCAATGCTATAAATGTGTTACTTCCAATTAAGGCATCTTTACAAGATATTAAACATAATGAAAGCAACAAAAATGTGTTTGAACTTTATGATGAATTTCAAAGCAATTATCAAGGCTGGTTAGATAGTTTTGACGTAGATACAGGAGCGGTAAAAAATAAAGAACAGTTTAATAAAAAGTTTGCTGAATCTAGGGAGGATATAAATCAGATAACAGATGTAATGGAAAAAGCAGCAAGTGAAACTCAGGGTAACATGAAGGAATCTATAGATTTTACTAAAATTCAATTTATTGTGTTGGGAATTTTCTCTGTTTTAATAACTTTGTTTGTTGGAATAGCAATATCAAGAGATTCATCAAAAGTGTTATTTAAAATAAAAAAATTAGCAACTAGACTTTCGAATTACGATTTTTCAGAGGATTTAGTTTTAAATAGATATGATGAATATGGACAAACAGCAGATACTTTGAATAAGGCACAGCAAAATGTGCGTGAACTTATAAGTGCAATAACTGAAAATATACATAATGTAAATTCGTCCAGTGAAAATTTAACTATATCTGTAAATGAAATAGGTAATAATTTAATTGCAGTAAATGAAGAAACAAAGAAAATAAATACGAGTGTTCAAGAGAATAGTGCAATTGCAGAGGAGATATCTGCATCTGTAGAAGAAGTAAACTTGACCGTTAATATATTATCTGAAAAGGCAATGGATGGAACAAGTAATGTCACAAATATAAAAGCACGGGCAAATACCGTAGAGAATAGTAGTAATAAGGCAATTCAATCTATAAGTAAAGTATATCATGAGAAGGAAGAAAAAATCATTAAAGCCATTGAAGAAGGAAAGGTAGTGCATGAGATTGGGATTATGGCTAATGCTATTTCTGCGATAGCTGAGCAAATAAACTTGTTATCATTAAATGCAGCAATAGAAGCTGCGAGGGCAGGAGAACAAGGAAGAGGATTTGCTGTAGTGGCAGAAGAAGTTAGAAAACTAGCAGACCAATCTTCAGAAGCAGTTGAAAATGTTAAAAAGGTTATTGGAAAGGTAGAAAAATCTTTCAATGACCTATCTTTAAGTAGTAATGAACTTTTACAGTTCATGGATATGGATGTAAATAAACAGTTTGAGGAATTTTCGCATATAGGAAAGCAGTATTATAAGGATGCAGACTTCGTAAATTCTATGTCCTCCGAATTAGCAAGGATGTCTGAGGAAATTAATGAAGTAATAAGTCAAGTATCAGATGCGGTTCAACATATGGCTCAAATGTCTCAAAAATCTTCTGAGAGCACTAACAGCATAGAAAATAGTTCGAGTAATTCAATCTCTTCTATGAAGAATATTTCAGTTAATGCAAAAGAACAGCTTATGTTAGCAAAGAAATTAGAAGAGACCATAGAGAAATTTAAAATATAGTTTCTAGGAATTTTAGTTATTAAATATGAAGAAATAGATGTACAGTTCATATAAAAGATTTTAATTACTTGAAGTGATTATTAACCATAGATGAATTGTACATTAATTCATAATGAGGTAGTAATTAGTGTTTGATGAATTAATAAAGTACTCTAATATCCATTATTTTGTTTAATAAAGCTTACGAATAATTTATGCTGTAGATAATTGTAGCGAGCTTTTAAGTAATTCCATGTTTGGAAGTACAACTTATATGAATATAGAAGAATAAATTATATTTCGACAATCAAGATAACGTTAACAAAGGCATTTTGGTATGAATTTAGTATGTTTAACAAATTAAATGAAGAATGGAAAATAAAGATGTCATATAGTCAAAATATATAGAATTTATGTTATATAATATGTCAAAATATAGTTTTCGATTGTTCAAGATTATGGTATTATAGTTATAGGTTGTAGATTCCAGCTGATTAAGAAAAACGACAAAAGATGTAATTATATGTTATATTACTAATAAAAAATAACATTTAATCATATGACGTGCGAAGAACAATAAAGGGGGACAAACATGGATATATTTTTAGTAATTGGTCTTATTGGAGGGTTAATAATTGTAGTTGCAGCCATGCTGGAAAAGGGAGCAAGTCTTCAAGTACTTATGAGTGCTGAAGCGATACTGGTAATCATTGGTGGTACAGTAATAGCCTTACTGAATTCTTTTCCGAAGGGAGAGTTTACTAAACTTCCTAAGATTTTTGGTGTTCTTTTTAGTGCTAAGGGGCAAGAAGATCCAGCTGAAATTATAGCACAGCTTGTAGAGATGTCTCAAACAACTAGAAGAGATGGATTATTATCTCTTGAAAGTACTATACAAGGCCTAGAAAATAAATTTATGAAAAAAGGATTAGAAATGGTGGTTGACGGTTTAGAACCAGATCTTATAAAAGAAGTTCTAGAAATAGAAATTGAGAGTATGGAAGATAGACACCGCCTTGGTGCTACAGCGTTTACAACAGCAGGTGGTACAGCGCCAACTCTTGGAGTTTTAGGAGCTGTTATAGGATTAATAGGTGCTCTTGGAAATCTTAATGACATTGAAAAACTTGGAGAAAGTATAAAATCAGCCTTTGTTGCAACTGTTTATGGTATTTTTACTGGATATTTAATTTGGCATCCATTTGCAAATAGGTTAAAAAGAAAATCTCAAGAAGAAATAAAAAATATGAATATTATGCTTGAAGGAATTTTAGCTATTCAGGCAGGAAATAATCCAAAGAGTATTGAAAGAAAGCTAGTAGGAATGCTTGAACCAAAACAAAGAATAAGATTTGAAGAAAATAATAATGATAACTAGTTAAAAGGAGAAAAGTGATGAGTAAGAAAAAGCAACATCATGAAGAGCATGTAGATGAAGCATGGCTTCTTCCATATTCAGACATGTTAACACTTCTGCTAGCACTATTTATCGTTATGTTTGCCATGGGACAAACGGATAAGGCAAAATTTCAGTCAATGGCTAAAGAATTTAATATGATATTTGCCGGAGGGACTGGTGTTATGCATCAAGATGGTAACTCTGCAATTTCTATGGAGGAATCTGGTGTTAGTGATAATAAGGCTGAAGAAGACAAAATGACTGAAGTTAAAAAAATGATAGAAGAGGAAATTAAAAAAGAAGGCTATTCTGATAAAGTTAAAGTTGATCTTAATAGTGAGGGATTAGCAATTTCTATACAAGATGTTGTACTTTTTAATTCGGGTGAAGCAGATGTATTAAAAGATGTATCACAATTGCTTTTAAAAATTTCACATATGCTTTATGGATTAGACAATGAAATTAAGGTCGCTGGATATACTGATAATGTACCAATTAATAACGGGAAGTTTCGTTCCAATTGGGATTTAAGTGCTATGCGTGCCATCAATGTGTTGAATTTCATGGTTAGTACAGGAGGCATTAATCAGGAAAAGATATCGATACAAGCGTATGGAGAGCATATGCCTAAAGCATCTAATTCTACAGAAGACGGAAGAGCTAAAAATAGAAGAGTAGAAATTTTTGTAGTGCGTAAATATCCGGTATCCACAGACGAAAAATCAAATTAACAAAATAAGAGCTAAGAGTTTAATAAGAAATTTTACATATAGTTAATGAAATGCATTCAATCTATAGCGGTTGAATGCATTTTTTTATACAAAATTTAATATATTTTGTGCAATTTGCATTTATATGTAGTATAGTAGTGCATTTTGCATCAAAATCAATGACTTAAGTGACTTAAAAGATGTTAATAAAAAACTTAATATAGAAATAGAGAAATTACGTTTATATAAGAAATATGTAAAAAAGGAGGGAATTAAAATGTCAGGAAGCTTTATAAATGAATCTATGTTAGATATGTATATTTTTGAAACAACGCAGCTTATAGAACAATTAGAGCAATTAGTGATTGATGGAGAAAAAGAAGATGGTTTCTCAAATTCAATAGATGAAATATTTAGAATCATGCATACAGTCAAAGGATCATCAGCTATGATGCTTTTTAATAACATTTCTGGACTCTCTCATTCTGTGGAAGATTTGTTTTATTATCTTAGAGAAAATAAGCCAGATGAAGTGGACAATAATATATTAAGTGATATTGTACTAGATTCAATTGATTTTATCAAAGGCGAAATTTCTAAAATTCAGCAAGGAAATACACCAGATGGAGATTGCGCAAATAAAATTACTGGAATAAAGGATTTTTTAAATAAACTCAAAGGAATAGAAACAATTGATAGTGATACAGACTCTACTGAAAATAATTTGGAGCAGCAAAAGTTTTTCATAACAAGTGGAAAAAGTAAAAGGGACGTATCCAATCAAAAATATAAAGCTAAAATTCAGTTTGCTGAAGATTGTGGAATGGAAAACATAAGGTGTTTTGGTATTCTACATAAATTATCAGAAGTAGCTGAAATAATATATAGTTCACCAGAAAATATAATTGATGATGATGAAAAAGCTAGTGAAGAAATCAGAAAGAATGGATTTAAAATATGTTTTTCTTCAGATTTAAATTTAGAGGATGTAAAAACAATTTTGAATGAAACTGTTTTTTTAAATGCACTTGATATTAGCTTGATGGGAGAAGACGACAATGCCTTTTTAGATAATAAAGAAGTTATAGAAGAAGTTGCAATAGAAAGAGAATGTAGTAAGAAGGAAGATGAAAAGAAAAATATATCAGAGGAAAAGAAAAATGAAAAAACATCTTCTCATCAAGGATTTATAAGTCTAAGTGTAGCGAAAGCAGATAGGCTTATGGATCTTATTGGGGAGTTAGTGATTTCGGAATCAATGGTTACACAAAACCCAGATTTAATTGGACTTGAAATTGACAATTTTCAAAAATCAGCAAGGCAACTTCGTAAGATTATAGCAGAAATGCAGGATACAGTAATGTCAATAAGGATGGTTCCACTTTCTGCAACTTTTCAAAAGATGAATAGAATTGTTAGAGATATGAGTAAGAAAATGGATAAAGAAGTTAAATTGACAATTATAGGGGAAGAGACAGAAGTAGATAAAAATATAATTGAACACATATCAGATCCCTTAATGCATTTAGTTCGTAATTCTATTGATCATGGAATAGAGACAGTAGAAGAGAGAATTGATAAAGGAAAACAACAAGTAGGAAATCTGGTGTTAGAAGCTAAAAATGCAGGCAGTGATGTGCTAATTATAGTAAAAGATGATGGCAAGGGTCTAAATGAAGAAAAGATACTAGAAAAAGCAAGAAACAATGGATTACTTACCAAAGACGAAAGTGAAATGAGTAAAAAAGAAATATTTAGTCTAATATTTTTACCGGGATTCTCAACTAAAGAGGCTGTATCAGAGTTTAGCGGCAGAGGAGTAGGGATGGATGTTGTAGTAAAAAATATTGAAAAGATAGGAGGAACGGTTAGTATTGACAGTGTATTAGAATTTGGTACAAGTATAACTATTAAGATACCATTAACTCTTGCGATTATAGATGGAATGAATGTAAGAGTCGGGAATTCTAGATATACTCTTCCAACTAGCTCCATAAAAGAATTCTTTAGACCAAAAGAAAGCGATATTATAAAAGATCCAGATAATAATGAGATGATTATGGTTAGAGGTCAATGTTATCCGATACTTAGATTAAATGAGCATTTTTCCATAAGAACTGATACAAATAAATTTTCAGATGGAATTCTAATAATGATAGAGCAGGATGAAAAGTTGGTGTGTATTTTAGTAGACGAATTATTAGGACAACAACAAGTAGTTGTTAAAGCTCTTCCCAATTATATAAAAAATATTAGAAATATTAAAGATTTAGCGGGATGTACTCTTTTGGGGGATGGTAATATAAGCTTAATAATTGATATGGATGGATTAATGACAACAGTATAGATATTAAAAATTTAAGTTTAATTAAAATAAGTGGTTAATGGAGGGAAAGTATATGAGGTGGTTAAACAATATAAAGGTTGGAACAAAATTAATAATTGGATTTATAGTAGTAGCTTTATTAGCTGGAATAGTTGGTGTTATAGGAATTACAAAAATAAAGAAAATAGATCAGAACTATACTAATTTGTATACAAATTATGGGGCATCAATTGCTGATGTTGCTAATGCATCTATATCTTTTCAAAGACTTAAGATAAACTTGAATAATATTACAATGTATAGAGATGGAAGAGATATGAGTGATTATGTTAATAGGATAAAAAATTACGATGTAAAAATTCAGGAGAGTTTAAAAAAGTTTGAAGGTTCACTTCAAAGTGATGAAGCAAAAGCTGAGTTTTCTAATCTTAATACACTTTTAGGTAAATATGATCCAATAAAGGATAAAGTTATAGAGCTATCTCTTTCAGGCAAGAGAGATGAAGCGCTTGAGTTAATGGGGCAGGATTCGACGCAAAAACTATCTGACCAAATAAATGATTCTGTAGATAATCTTTTCAAATTAAAGGAATCAGCGGGCTTTAGTAAATCAAATGAGTATTCCGCAGAAGTTAATAATGCTGTTGAGACTATGATTGTTGTAATAGTAGTAGCTATAATTATAGCGATATCACTTGGCATTATGATTTCAAAAACTATAAGTAACTCTATAGCGAAGCTTATGACTGTAACAAGTGAAATTAGTAAAGGAAATTTAGATGTAGAGATTATTAATGATTCAAAAGATGAAATTGGAATATTATCAGAATCAATGAAAAGAATGAAATATAGATTAAATGAAGCAATTGGTCAGATAGGCTTTGCATCAGAGCAGGTTACAGTTGGATCTAGACAAATAGCGGATTCAACTATAGCTTTATCACAAGGGGCTACAGAGCAAGCAAGTGCTGTTGAAGAATTAACAGCTTCTATCGAAGAAATATCTTCTCAAATATCATTAAATGCTGAAAATGCTAAAAAGGCTAATATTATAACAGATAGTACTAAAACAAATGCAGGGAAAAGAAATAATGAAATGAAATTAATGCTTAAGGCAATGGATGAAATTAATATTTCTTCTAATAATATATCAAGAATTATTAAGGTGATTGATGAAATTGCATTTCAGACCAATATACTTGCTTTAAATGCTGCTGTAGAAGCTGCTAGAGCAGGTCAATATGGGAAAGGCTTTACTGTGGTAGCTGAAGAAGTTAGGAACTTAGCAGCGAGATCTGCAAAGGCAGCTAAAGAAACTACGGCAATAATAGAAGAATCAATTGTTAAAATTCAAGACGGAACTAATATAGCAAATCAAACTGCAGATGCGCTTGAAAGTATTGTTAGTGATATAGAAGAGGTTGCAAAAATAATTAATGGTATATCAGACGCATCTGAAGAACAAGCTACAGGAATTTCACAAATATCACAAGGAATAATACAGATATCACAAGTTGTACAAAGCAATTCAGCGACTTCAGAAGAAAGCGCAGCTGCAAGTGAGGAGTTAGCAGGTCAGGCAGAAGTATTAAAAGAACAAGTTCAAATGTTTAAATTAGCAAGTGATAAGGGGTCAATGACTAACTTGGAAAATAGCTATTATAGTATTCATGATGATATTAGTAAAAACACAAGAGATTTAATGGGAACAAGTGATAAACATTTAGATAGAAAAGTATCAAATTCTAAAAAAATAATACTTAGCGATAATGAATTTGGAAAATATTAGAGACAAGGTGATTATATGATTGCAATTACGGAAAAAGAATTTGCTCAATTATCTAACTATATAAAGGAGAACTATGGGATTAATCTTAGAGAAGAAAAAAAGATGTTAGTAATTGGAAGACTTCATAATGTATTAGCAGAGAATAATATAGAAGATTTTTCTCAGTATTATCAATATGTAGTTTCTGATAAGACTGGAAAGGCAGTTAGCACGCTGCTTAATAAGATTACAACAAATCACACATATTTCATGCGTGAGAAATCACATTTTGACTACTTGAAGGAGAAAGTACTTCCTTATTTGATTAATTCAGTAAGAGACAAAGATTTAAGAATATGGTCAGCAGGATGTTCATCTGGAGAAGAGGCATACACCATTGCTATGATATTAAGTGAATTTTTTAAACAAGAAAAGTTATGGTGGGATAAAAAAATACTAGCGACAGATATATCCGAAAAAGTATTAAGCATTGCTAAAAATGGAATATATCATAAAGAACAAATCGCACCATTACCGGAGATGTGGAAGAAGATTTATTTAAAAAAATACGATGAAGAAAACTTCGTATTTTTAGAGAATATTAAAAATGAAATAATATATAGAAAATTTAATTTAATGGAAGAAGTATTTCCGTTTAAGAAAAAGTTTCATGTTATTTTCTGTAGAAATGTAATGATTTATTTTGATAATAGAACAAAGAATGAGCTAATCCGTAAATTTTATAACAGCATGGAGTACGGTGGATATCTTTTTATAGGGCATTCGGAATCACTAAGTGGTGATACAGCTGGATTTAAGTATATAATGCCATCTGTATATAGAAAGGAATAGGGTTATCTTAAGATAATTTAAAGGGCTAAGAAGGTGAAGTTAATGAGATCAATTAGAGTTTTAATAGTTGATGACAGTATAGTATTTAGGGAAGCAATATCAAGAGGAATATCGATGGCACCTAATATAGAGGTTGTTGGAAAAGCGATAGATCCCTATGATGCTAGAGATAAACTATTAGAATTAAATCCGGATGTTATGATTTGTGATGTACAAATGCCAAAATTAAATGGTGTGGAATTTATTAAAAGGCTTCTTCCACAATATAAAATTCCAATAATAGTTGTAAGTTCTATAAGCGATGTAGTCTTCGATGCTATGGATGCAGGAGCAGTAGACTTTTTAAGTAAGCCTGATGCTAGAACTCCTAATGGATTTGAAATTTTTATTAATGAGTTAGTAGTTAAAATTAGAGGAGCGGTAAATGTAAATCTATCTGCTAATTTAGGACAGATTCAAAAGAGTGGTAGCAATAGAGGAATGGAAAAGAGCGTAAATGTTAGAAATAAAGTGATTGCTATAGGAGCATCTACTGGAGGAACAGAAGCTATCTATAACTTATTGAAAAATCTTCCCAAAGATATTCCAGGGATAATTATAGTGCAACATATTCCACCAGTATTTTCTAAGATGTTTGCAGATAGATTAAATTTACAAACACAATTTACTGTTAAAGAAGCTCAGACGGGAGATACTATTGAGCCAGGTAAAGTTTTGATAGCACCAGGAGATAAACATATGAAACTTAAGAAGGCTGCGGATAAGTACATTGTAGAAACTGTTCAAGGTAATAAAGTTAATGGACATTGTCCATCTGTAGATGTACTTTTTGAATCAGTGGCTAAGGTGGCATCGAAAAATGCTATAGGAGTTATTCTGACAGGAATGGGGCATGATGGAGCAGTGGGACTTATGTCAATGCGAAGAGCAGGGGCGAGAACTGTGGGGCAGGATCAGAAATCTTCCGTTGTATATGGTATGCCAAAAGTTGCTTTTGAAATAGGAGCTGTTGAAAAGCAAGTATCTATTTCAAGCATACCTAGTATTATTTGTGATATGTTAAAGTAAAAATGGACTATCTATACTAGTCCATTTTTTACAGCATAAACTGCAAGCTGAGTACGATCTCTCAAACTAAGCTTTGAAATTATTTCTGTAATAATATTTTTAACAGTGCCTTCAGCAATAAACAAAGACGATGCAATTTCTTTATTATCTTTTCCATCAACAATCATAGATACTATTTTTAGTTCTCTTTCAGTTAATGATATATTTATGCCATTAATATCAATGGTCCGTTTCTTGGCTTTCTTATTTTCTTTACGTAGATTTAGTATCATAGGACTTAAAATATCTTTAGTAATTATGCCGAGCCCTAATGAGGTACTCTTTATGGATAGTATAAGTTCTTCAGTACTTATATCTTTTAAGATATATCCGTCAGCGCCATTACTTATAGCATCTGTAACATCAGATTTATCATTAGATGCAGTTAAAACTAGTACCTTAACTGATGGAAGTTCGTCTTTTATTAGTTTTGTAGCTTCCGTACCATTACATATAGGCATAGACAAATCCATTAAAACAACATCAGGCATATATTCTTTACATAGATCATAAGCTTCATTTCCATTAGTAGCACAAGCTACAACTTTTATATCACTGTTATTTTCAATTATGTTTTTAAAACTTTCTCTTAAAAGTTTCTGATCTTCTGCAATAATTACTCTTGTCATATACGAACCCTCTCTTTACCTAAATAAGCAATATATTAAATTTTCGTGAAAAATAGACAAATAATATTTATTAAATCTAATGAAAATACAGATTAATAGTTTTTAGATTCTAATATAAAGTATAACATTTTACCAATACTTGAACAATGTATAAAGTCAATCTTAATTAAACTAATAAAATTTTAATGTATAAAACTATATGAAGACAGAGTTTTGAAAGTGTAACTAGATAAGCTGGGATATTGATTATGGGGAAAATTACTCATAAATATTAACTATTAAGAAGTGAATTTTAAATAAAAATGCAATCGGCATATTTATACAAATTAATTGTGCAATTTGCATGATACTACATGACTTGTGGTACTACTAACTGATTTAAAAAAGATTTAAAATAAAATTAAATGAAAAGCAGTATTTTTATAGTATTTCATGGGGGTGAAATCATATGAAAAGAGTTTTAGTGGTAGATGATGCGGAATTCATGAGGCTAGCTTTAAAATCTATTTTACAAAATTGCGGATTTGAGATTGTAGGGGAAGCTGATACTGGGATAAAAGCCGTAAAACTATATAATTTATTAAAACCAGATATTGTGACAATGGATTTAACCATGCCAGAACTTGGAGGAGTAGATGCAATAAAGATTATTAAATCAATAGATGAGAATGCAAAAATTATAGTTATTTCGTCATTGGGGCATGAGATCCAAGTTAAGGAAGCTATATTAGCTGGAGCTATATCCTTTGTAGTAAAACCTTTTAGAGAAGATATTGTATCTAAACAATTATTAAATATAGAAAGAAATATTAGCAAATAAAACTTTAAGATTAGCATGTAATTTAGAAGTATTAGGAAATTAATTTAGAATTTAAGATAACATCATAAGAGTGAATTTTATTAGATAGGGTGGATTAAGATATGTTTGATGTAAGTAATCTGAAAATAAAAAATAAAATTGGGTTAATATTTACAGGTATTATAGCTATGGAAATTGCTTTATTTGCTGCATTTAATATCGGAGTAGGAAACGCGGCAGATATAAAAGAAATGCGAATTAATATGATGATAATATTATTATTTTCTATAATAATCACAGCAATCATGGGATTATTACTAATAAAGTTTATTTACAAGCATATAAGAAAAATTAACAATATTGCAAGGAAGATTGCTAACGGAGAATTTGATGAAGATATACAGGTAGACTTTATTGATGAATTCGGTGATCTAGCTAATTCACTTAAACATATACAAAAAAATATAAACAATCTTATCGATGATTCTAGTTTGATTGAAGATTGCATAAAAAAAGGTGATTTTGATATAGCTTTAGATTTATCAAAATACTCAGGGGCATGGGGAAATGTACATAGGAAGAGTTTAGCAACAACGAATATGTTTATAAAGAATATTAGAGCAACTTCTCATTACATAGAAAAGATAAGTAAAGGAGAATTTAATGAGAAATACACTAGGGAGGAAATAGGATCATTTAATATTACGAAAACAAGCATTAATCAACTTGCAGATAATCTTAATAATCTAATGGAAAATATTCATTGGTTTAAAGAAAGCTTTAGACTAGGGAATACAAGAGATAAAATAGATGCTACAAAATTTCAAGGCTCTTATAAAGAAATGGTGGAATGTATTAATAATACCACATGGATATCGATAGAAGTATTTATTAAGTTATTTGCAGTGCTTAAATCATATTCAAAAGGAGATTTTACAGTTGAGCTTGAAAAGTTTCCAGGAAGGTATGGATTAGTAAATGAGCATATAGAAGATTTAAGAAATAATTTATTAAATATATCTAAGGTACAGATCAACATAGCCAATGAAATTAAGTCGGGAAATTTAGCAAAAAGGGTAGATTCATCTAAATTTAATGGATCGTGGGCTAAAATGATTGATGGAATTAATGATGTAATTGAAGCGTTTATTGAACCTATTAATATTACAGCTGATTATGTGAAAAGGATAAGCAATGGGGATGTACCTGAAAAGATTAAAACTGAATACCAAGGTGAATTTAATAAAATAAAGAACAATCTGAATACATTAATTGATACTTTAAATTTATTTGTTAAAGAAGTTAATTGGATGAATGATACATTTAAATTAGGTAATACAAGAGATAGAATAGATGTTTCAAAATTTGATGGAGTATATAGGCAAATGGCTCAAAGCGTTAATGATGGAATGTGGATATCTATAGAGGTATTAATAAAAATATTTGCAGTATTAAAATCTTATTCAGAAGGAGACTTCTCAGTTGAGCTTGAAAAATTGCCTGGAAGATACGGAATTGCAAATGAAAGTCTGCATGGACTAAAATCTAATATTCTTAAAGTTCTAGATGAACAAATAATAGTACTTTCAGCAGCGGCTGAAGGAAATTTAGAAATTAGAGGTGAAAGTGAAAAATATACAGGAAGTTTTAAAGAACTGATAAATATAATAAACAAAGCTGTTGATGCTTTTGCTAAGCCAATAGGAGAAATAAAAAATGTTCTAGAAGAGATGTCAAAAGGTAATCTTAATGTTCGCATTGAAAATTCTTATAAAGGTGATTATGGAAATATAATGAGCGCTTTAAATTTATCTGTACAAGAAATCAATCAAGTACTTACTGATATAAATATATCAGCAAATGAGGTGGCTTCGGCATCAATACAAGTCTCAAATGCAAGCCAAAACTTATCGCAAGCATCTGCGGAACAAGCAAGTGCTGTGGAAGAAGTAACAGCCTCGCTTTCAGAGATAGGAGAACAAACAAAATTAAATGCCACAAGTGCTAATGAAGCTAATGAGCTAGCTACAAAGGCTACAACGAATGCTATTAATGGAAATACAGAAATGAGTACTATGCTAAAGGCTATGAATGAGATTAATGAAGCATCTGAAAATATTTCTAAAATAATAAAAGTGATAGATGAAATAGCTTTTCAAACTAATATATTGGCTCTTAATGCAGCAGTAGAAGCCGCAAGGGCGGGACAGCATGGAAAGGGATTTGCAGTAGTTGCTGAGGAAGTTAGAAATCTTGCGGGTAGAAGTGCAAATGCAGCTAAGGAAACAACTGCTTTAATAGAAGGATCAATAAAAAAAGTGAATTCAGGAACCCAAATAGCTAACAATACAGCTGAATCATTAAATTCGATAGTTAATGATATTAGTAGTACGTCTGAGATAGTAAGAAAAATAGCAGCATCTTGTAATGAACAGGCATCTGCAGTATCACAAATAAATGAAGCAGTTGAACAAATATCGAGAGTTACCCAGATAAATTCTGCAACATCCGAAGAAACTGCTTCTTCAAGTGAAGAGATGTCTAGTCAGGCAGAAACTTTGAAACAAAGGGTTGCTCAATTCAACTTAAAAAAGAGAAATTCAAATAAAATATTTTTAGATAGTATAGAAGAAAAGGAAAGATCAATGCTAGAAAATGCAATAGATAATAGAAGATTTGGACAAGAGCCTAACATAAGAAAAAAAATTAGTATTAATTTAGATGACACAGAGTTTGGAAAGTATTGATATTGATTTTTAGTAGAAGAGAGGAAGTGTTAGCATGAATGCAAATATAATTAATGATAATGAAGATATGGAAGAAGATACTCAGAAGGGGAAATACCTTACGTTTATACTTGATGATGAATCTTATGGCATAGGAATAAATAATGTTACAGAGATTATTGGAATACAACCTATAACCTTAGTTCCA
This sequence comes from uncultured Clostridium sp., assembly GCA_963524945.1. Classification (GTDB taxonomy): domain Bacteria; phylum Bacillota; class Clostridia; order Clostridiales; family Clostridiaceae; genus Clostridium. Next base: position 47,295 of record CAURJV010000012.1, on the reverse strand, counting down.
GAACTTCCAGATTATATAAGAGGAATTATTAATTTAAGAGGAAAGATAATTCCGGTAATGGATGTGAGATTAAGATTTAAGAAGGATTTCAGGGAGTATAATGATAGGACTTGTATAATCGTAATAGATATCAATGACTTATCAATTGGTCTTATTGTTGATAGCGTTTCAGAAGTTCTAATAATACCAGATCAAGATATTGTGCCCCCACCAAATCTAAATAAAGTTAGTAATAAGTATATAAAAGGAATAGGAAAAATAGAGAATCAAGTTAAATTAATTTTGGATTGTAATAAGTTAATAAATGATGAGGATGCTGAAACCCTAAATAACATTGAACAATAGAGGGAGGACATTATTATGAAATGGTTCAACAATATGAAAATAGGTTTAAAAATACTTCTAGGATTTTTAGTTGCAGCCCTTATTGCCGGCATTACGGGAATTTATTGTATTTCGAATATAAATAAGATTAATGACCTTGATACTAAATTATACGATAAAATGACTCGACCATTGGGAGATGTTATTGAGGTCTCTAATGATTTTAATAATATAAGAGCGAACACTAGAGATATTCTGCTTACAGATAATGCATCAGAAATTCAGAATTATATTAGTCAAATTAAGGACAATAGCGATAACTTTGATTATAGCTTAAATAAATTGTCAGAAACAACCTTAACCATTGAAGGAAAAAAAGCTATTGAGGATTTAAAGGTTTCTAAATCAGAATATATGAATCTTATAAGTAAAATAACTCAACTAAAGAATCAAAATAAAAATCAAGAAGCAATTAATATCTTATATTCAGAAGGAAAGCCGGTTTTAGAAAAGTTACAGTCAAATTTAAAAACATATACAGATTTAAAACTAAAGATAGCTAAAGAAACTTCGGATGGCAATAGCAAAACAGCAGATAATACAACATTATTAACAACAATAATCTTAATAATAGGAATAATTGTATCAGTATTAATAGGAGTATTTATCTCTTTATCAATAAGCAGACCGGTTCGCAAGATAATAAGAGTAGCGGATAAAATTGCTGATGGAGACTTTAATATAAATGTTAATATAGATAGCAAAGATGAGATTGGATTATTGGCTCTTTCTTTTAGGAGAATGGTTGAAAAATTAAATAATACTATCTGCAATATAAATTCAGCAACAGAACAAGTTTCAGCAGGGGCAAAACAAGTTTCTGATTCAAGTGTAGCACTTTCACAAGGGGCTATGGAACAGGCTAGCTCTATTGAAGAATTAACAGCATCTATTGAAGAAATATCTGCTCAAACAAAGATGAATGCAGAGAATTCCACAAATGCTAATGAAATTGCTGTTAGCGCAAAAATAAATGCTGAAGAAGGCTATGAACAAATGAAAGCAATGAAAATAGCAGTAGATGATATAAATAATGCTTCAACAAGTATATATAAGATTATAAAAGTTATCGATGAAATTGCATTCCAAACTAATATCTTGGCATTGAATGCTGCGGTTGAAGCAGCTAGGGCTGGACAGCATGGGAAAGGTTTTGCAGTGGTTGCAGAGGAGGTTAGAAATCTGGCGGCAAGATCTGCAAAAGCAGCAAAAGAAACTGCGGAAATGATTGAAGGTGCTATTAGAAAAGCAGAAATGGGAAGCAAGATAGCAAAACAAACGTCTGAAGCATTAAATAAAATTGTAGAAGACACTGTAAAAGTTGCTGAATTTATAAATCAAATAGCAGTAGCTTCAAATGAACAAGCAGAAGGGATAGCTCAAATTAATCAGGGAGTTATTCAGATATCAGCAGTAGTACAAACTAATTCAGCGACAGCAGAAGAAAGTGCATCTGCAAGCGAAGAATTGGCTTCTCAAGCCGAGATGTTGAAAGAGCAAGTTTCAAAATTTAAATTAAGGAAAACTAGAAGTTGTTTAATCAATAATTCAATTAAAAATATGGATTTTGGTAAGATGTCAAAATACGAATAATTTAAAATTCTTTCTACGGAGTGAAGCCTATGATAAAGGATATTAGTGTTTTAATAATAGAAGATTCAAAAGCTTCTTTGAATTTTGAGGTAGCACAACTTAAAAGAAGTGGTTTTAATGTTAACTATGAACAAGTAGAAAATGCAGAAGATTTAAGAAAAGAGTTAAAATGTAAGGAATGGGACATAATTTTATCTGATCATGTAATGCCGAATTTTAATTCTATTGAAGCGTTACAAATATTAAACGAAACAAAGCTAGATATACCATTTATTATAGTATCAGGTGAAATAGGAGAGGAGACAGCTGTTGAAGCTATGCGTGCTGGATGTAAGGATTATATCATGAAGGATAAAATGGCACGTCTTGGAATGGTTGTAAAAAGAGAACTTAAGGATTTACATGAAAGAATTGAGAGAAAAAGAGTAGAGGAAGAGATGAGAAATCTTCTTATACTGGCAAAGGAAGAAGCGGAAGCAGCAAATAAAGCAAAAAGCAATTTTCTTGCAAATATGAGCCATGAGATACGGACACCACTTAATGGTGTTATAGGAATGATTGAGCTCACATTAATGAATAGTGAGTTAAAAGATGAGTCGAGAGAAAATCTTCTGGTTGCAAAAGATAGTGCCTATTCACTGATTAACATTGTGAATGCAATATTAAATTTTTCAAAATCAGAAGCAGGAAAAATGGAATTGAGGGAATCAAATTTTAATCTTAAGAACTTGATATATAATGTGCTTAAAATTTATTCATATGATGCAAGAAGAAAAGGAATCACTTTAGAATACAATGACTCAGATGAAATTCCGGATTTATTGTATGGAGATTTTGAAAAGTTACAGCAGATACTTAATAATTTGATAAGCAATGCAATAAAATTCACAGATGAAGGAAAAATTTCACTAATAATTAAAAAGGAGCGAATACTAGGAGAAAAGATTATTTTAAGGTTTTTAGTTAAAGATACGGGAATAGGAATTGATGAAGAAGATAAGAATTTGTTATTTAAAAGTTTTAGTCAATTAAATAATTCTTATTCGCGTGAACATAATGGAGCTGGATTGGGACTTGCATTGTCGAAACAATTGGTTGAAATATTAGGTGGAGAGATATGTGTTGAAAGTCATATGGGATTAGGAAGCATCTTTAGTTTTACAGCAATTTTTAGATTAGCCAAGAGAGGAAATCTGAGTATTAATTCACATGAGTTACAAGAAAAAAGAAATTTAAAAAATGTGACTAAGATAAATAGTAGTACGGATCTAAATATAGAATTAGGAAGATTAGTTGAAGAAATGGATGAGGCGAATGGCGATCTAATCAAAATTGAAAAGATAGCAGAAATTATAAATAATTCTATAGTTGTTTCTAAATTTGACGATCTAGTAATGATGGGATTTAAGTTGAAAGCAAATGCGCGAAGGGGAAATGAAGAAAAAGTAAAAATAACTTTTGATCAATTGAGAGACCGTATTATTAGTCTAATAAATATATAAAATTTGGGTGGAAAAGAGGTTGGTATATGAGAATTCTTATTGCGGAAGATGATTATGTAAATAGAAGATTTTTATTTAAATTTTTTTCACAATATGGCGATTGTGATATGGTAGTTAACGGGGAGGAAGCGGTCCAGGCATTTATATTTTCATTAGAGGAGCAAGATGCATATGATGTTATATGTCTTGACATAATGATGCCAAAGTTAGATGGGCTAAAAGCACTAAAGATGATTAATTCAATTGAGAGGGAAAAACAAATAAATTATGATAAGTTGTCTAAGAAATTTGTAATTACGGCTTTAGATAATGCTAAAGATGTCCAAAATGCTTTTGAATTAGGATGCGAAGTATATGTAACTAAGCCAATAAACACTGATAAATTAATTGAAGTTATGAAGAAATTAAATTTAGATGTAGATAGTAAAAGATAATTTAAATTATATACATATCAAGTATAGGTAGTACATTTAAGATTGTATTCTTATAGAAAGATATTTTTATATAAGTAGACTAATTTATTAGAAGTAATTTATGAGAGGGTGTTTTATTATGAATTTAAATTGGGACAATAATTTGGCAACAGGAATTGTAAATATTGATAATCAACACAAAGAATTATTTGATCGTATTAATAAACTACTGACTGCTATGAAAGAAGGAAAGGGTAAGGATGAGGTTATAGGAACTTTAAACTTCCTTGAAGATTATGTTATAAAGCATTTCACTGAGGAAGAAGAAATTCAAAAGAAAAATAATTATCCTAAATATAACATTCAACATAAGCAGCACGAAGAATTTAAAGATGAACTTAAAGAATTGAGGAGGACATTTGAGACTAATGGAACATCTGCATTATTTGTAATAAAGGTGCAAAATAGAATGTCAAGCTGGTGGAAAAGTCATATACGAGATTTAGATAAGGATTTAGGAAGTTTTTTAATAGAAAATTCTAAATAATATTAAGATATTTTGGATAAAGGGGATATATATATGAAAAGTTGGGTTGTAAATTTAAATTTGAAGTTTGTAAATAAATATAATGTGCCATTCAATAGCTTTGTTATTAAGGCAGAAGAAAAAGAAGAATTTCTAGTAAAAATGGATAGGGTATTAATAAAGGTTATGGAGTTAGTTAAATTTGAAATTGATGACATATCGCCATTTGATTATAAAGAATTACCAGAAGAAATTGTTAATGAGTATATTTGTGTAGATTAGTTATTTATATTAAATATTAAAATCTGATGGTAATAATTATATATGGATGATAAATATTTGTGTATAAAAGGATAGATTATGAGAGGGTGTATGAATATGTATGAAATATTAAAAAAAGATGAAAGCGGATTAATAAATAATAAAATAGCGTCATCAATGGTAAAGTTTGTTCAGGAAGATAATGATTCAGTTATCATGGACATCAGCAGAATTAACATTAGCGGTGATGTACTGATGCACTTTATGAACTCAAATTGGGATACTGTGTTATCTACTGGAGTTGATAATATTGACAGACAGCATCAAGAATTATTTAGATTAATTAATAATTTAGTAAGTGCTATGAATGAAGAAAAAAGCAAGGCAGAAATTATGGAGGCTTTAGATTCTCTTGAAGAACATGCGATTCGTCATATTAATGAAGAAGAGGCGATTCAAAAGCAAAATGACTATCCAGGGTTCGATATTCAGCAGATGCAGCATGAAGAATTTAAAGGGTGCTTAAGAGACATAAGAAGCTTTTTAGAAACTAGAGAAGTATCGACATTATTTATTATACATATGCAACAAAAAATATTTAAATGGTGTAGAAAACATATGCTAAACGCGGATAAAGATTTAGGAGAATTTCTAATAAATAGTCGTAGAAATTAGCTGATAATTTAAAAAGATAGTATTAAGAATTAAAAAGGAACCTATGAAATAGACACCAGAAAAAGGATATTTCATAGGTTCTTTTTTATAATAATTTTTTAGTACCATCTTTTTTATTATATATTTATATTAAGATGGACTTCTGATAAAAGAAGCTTTTAATTTTTTCCGAAGCTATATTACTGACAGTAATTAGATTATTTAAATCCAGTTCAAGATTATTATAATTACTGTTTTTTAATAAATCATTAATTTTAGTAGTTTCCTCATAGATATCAGTTATTCTATAATTTCCGGAAAGACCTTTCAAGTTATGAATTATTTTTTTAATACTTGCTAAATCCATTTCTATCATAGAAACTCTTAACTCTGATAATGCAAGACTAAATTCATTAATCAATTCGGCATAAAGTTCTGACACTTGTTGAAGATTAAGTCCTAAATCATTGGAAAAACCAATTATGTCGTAATTCATAAATTAGATGACGCCTCTTTCTTAAATATAGTATGTTTTATTGATTGGTACCTTCATTATTAAGGTTAGTTAATATAGTGCACACTTTTTCAATAAAGTTTTGAATATCAATTGGTTTAGTAATATAATCGGAAAATCCTAATGATAATCCTTTTTCTATATCTCTAGGCATTGCATGGGCACTAACAGCAATGATTGGGATAGCTTTAGTCTCTTTAAGCATTTTAAGTCTTTTGAAGACTTCGTAACCGTCTATCCCAGGTAAATTTATATCTAGTAATATAATGTCTGGTTTATGGGCAACAGCTAAATCTAAGCACAGCTCACCAGAATTTGCTGAAAGCATTTTTAAATTACTAATTTGATGTAGAGCACGTTCAACAAGTCTTAAATTAGCAGGATTATCTTCAGCATATAATATTGTACGAAACTTATCATTAGAAAAATAAGTTTTATTTTCAGATGTCATTATATTTTCAGAAATTTGCAAAAAAGATGGTTCGATGCAAGGAAGCTCAACCCAAAAGTGACTACCAGCACCTTTTTCACTATTTACAAATATTTCGCCATTCATTAATTCAGTTAGTTGTTTAGCAACTGCAAGCCCAATTCCAGTTCCTTCGATTGAATTATTAATTCTATTTAGACGATGGAATGGTTTGAAAATCAATTCTAAATCAGAATTAGATAATCCAATGCCAGTATCAATAACATGAAATCTATATTTATTATTAACCTTATCGTGATAAAAGATTACTTGGCCATCTTTTTTGTTATACTTAATTGCGTTAGATAATAAATTAAGTAAAATTTGTTTTATCCGCGTATGGTCAGCGGAAACAAATTCAGTTGAATTATCTATGGGATAAGTAATAATTTTAATTTTATGTTTATCTGCAAATGGTTTTATTATGGCAATAGTTTCTTCTATTACAGGCTTAATAGGAACAGATTCAATTGAAATGCTAAGCTTTCCTGATTCGATTTTAGCTAAGTCCAATATTTCGTTGATTAATTCTAGTAAGTGACTGCCAGCTTTGGATATTTCTTTAACACTCTGACTCTGAGAAGGAGTCAATGGGGATTCAGGATCTAATTCTAAGATTTGAGAAAATCCTAATATGGCATTTAATGGTGTTCTAAGCTCATGACTCATGCTAGATAAAAATTCAGATTTGGCCTTACTAGCTTTTTCGGCCTCTTCTTTTGCAGTAATAATAGAACGAGCCATTTTCTTTTGTTCTGTAATATCACGAGTTAGAACTACTACTCTATCTTTATAGTTTAAATGTGGAGAAATACATGCCTCAAACCACTTTAATCCAGTCTTGGATTTGATATTAAAATCCATAGTAATAGATTTTCTTGTTTTAACAACGTAATTGATCTTTTCTTCAGCAACTTTAGCTGTACTTTTATCTAAAATGCTATAGATTGAATTAAGATGGCCTTGCATATGTAGTTTATACAAATAAGTATGGACACTAGACCATAGCTTGGTAATGTATCCGTTTATATCTATCTCTGAGATTATGTCATTAATTGAATCTACAAGTGATCTGAAATCAACTTCTTTTTTTCTGAGTTCAGATTGAGTAACTAATAAATTCTTATTTGTTTCACCTATATGATGTCCCATTTTTATTAAATTTAATGCGATATCTTCTAATTCTGAGATTCTTAAGAGTGGGTCAGCTATATCATATTTACCATTGCTAATTTCTTGAACAATATTATTAATGCTCAAAAGAGAATCAGAAACAATATAGCCCATATTTTTCACCTTTTTATAAGTAATTAAGAGAAGTAAAAAATATGATAAAATTAATCCTAAGACTGTAATTATTCCGATTTTTAACAGCTCATTTCGTAGCATATCAGCATTTGAGTAGATATTTTTTGTTGGAACTACTATTAGTAATTTTAAATCCGTATTAGGTACGGTAGACCAACATGCAATTCTAGGTTCATCCTTAAGTGCGAAATTTGAAAAGCCAGTTTCATTAGCTTGAATTTCATCCATTAATATAGATAAATCATTGTTCTTATATAAGTTATACTGATAATGTCCGCTTTCGTATCTCGAAATAAGTTGATCTAAATTTAAATCACTTTTTCCCACATCAGAAAGTGAAAGGATATTACCATTTTTCCCGATCAATAAGTTATAACCATTCCAAGGAATATCAATTGTCAAAGCTTTACTAACAATTGACTCCATATTTATATCAATCCCTACAACACCTTCTAAAAAATTATCGTTATAAACAGGACATATAGCAGAACTTATAAAACTGCTATCATTTGAATTAAAATCATGAGTTAACCATTTTACTTTTTTATCTGGATTATGGTTAGCATCAGCCTCATAATAAAACTCACTAGAAGGCAACTGTGAAGAATAATCATGCTTATTCAAAACATCGACGTAAGGATACGTTATGCTTAAGGAATCAAATGTATTGAAATATACTGAATTAACTAAAGGGCAGGAATTCTTAATATCTGCCATTAATTTTTGTTGTGTTAAAACTTTTGTAATCTTTTTTATTTTATCATCTCTTGTAGCAGGCAGAAAATTATTATAAAAGATTGCTGCCCCATCAGCTGAACTATTCTCTTTAGTATAATAAACATTATCTTTTGAATATGATAACCTATTATATTCTATAGGATTTAAAGAAGCTGGAGTTAATAAAGCATGTTTCATTTGCAAACTGAAAAACATTGTAGAATTTGAAATAGATGATAAGTGCTGATCAATTAAGCTCACTTCCTGTTTAATAATTTGATTAAGTTCACTTTTTGATTGATCTTTGTAAAAAGCAACTGAATTTTTATGCGACCAATAGTTCGAAATGAAATATATGCAAGTAAAAATTATTTCAATAATTATTAATGGAATTAGTACATTACGAATATGAGACTGCCAAATCCATTTATAAAGAGAAATCTTTTTATGAGTATTTGCTTTATCCATAGTATCACCTCATCCAGTATTCCTAGTAGTTATAAACATTGGAAGGCACTCTCTATTTTTGAAACTATATCATTATAATAAAATGGTTTAGTAATGAAATCAGTAGCACCTTTAGCCAACGCTTTATCATAATATTCTTTATCGTTTTCAGCAGAGATCATAATTATAGATAGTTTACTATTATCTTTTATAAGATTTAGTTCATCCATAATCTGAAGTCCATCAACAAATGGCATTCTAAAGTCTAATAGTATCAAATTAGGTTTATATGTAGAATATAATTTTAAAATCTCTCTAGAGTCTGTTAATGTTTGTACATTATTATAACCGGATATGTTAAGCATTCTTTCAAGTAATAAAACATTAGCAATATTATCATCAACTATCAAAATTTTTGACATTGATTTATCGAAATTCATAATTTATTTAATCCCCTCTCAAAAAAACTTAAAAGTCAACACCAAAATACTTACAAACTTAATATCTATTATAAATAATATAACATATTTTAGCAAAAAATTTAACCAAATTTTAGTTTTTTCTTATAATTATTTCAGTAGAAGGTGTCAAAGCAAATATGAAATTAGTAAATAAATTTAACAATTAAAAAATAGTCAAAACAATGAACATTTGAAAAAGGAATAAATTATAAATTTTAAATATATACATACAATATTTAGAAGATAATAAATTAGCAGATATAGGGCATTTCTAAATTGATAGAATACTCCTCAAAAGTTTAAGAAAGGCGAATTAAATATGCCGTAAGGTTGAGTATAAGATGTGATATAATTAAAACTAATAATTAGATTTTAATATGGTACATATTGGATTAGTAAAAACTTATATCATATTAAAAATTATGATATAAGTTAAGTATATAAACGTAAATAATAAGATATATAGAATTGTGGTATAATTTAGTATATTTTTATATGTCATATGTAGAAAGGAGATAACAAGAGATGCCATTTATAGGATCAAAAGTTAGTATGAAAATTTCAAAGGAAAAAGAGGAAATTATAAAGATGAAACTAGGAGAAGCAATAAAATTGCTTCCAGGAAAAAGTGAAACTTTTTTGATGGTTGGTTTCGAAGATAACTACTCATTATATTTTGGAGGCGAAAAATTAGAACAGGGTGCTTTTATAGAAGTGAAAATATTTGGAAAGTCAAGTAAAGATGCATACGATACCCTAACAGCAGAAATTTGTAGCATATACGAAAAAGAATTAGAAATACCTCAAAATAAGATATATGTGAAATATGAGGAAGTTGAAAATTGGGGATGGAATGGAAAGAACTTTTAAGTATAATTAGATATAAGTAACCTAAAATAAAGGGTACTATAATGTGACAATGCACATAGTATCCTTTATTTATAATATTGAAGGGGGTACAACTTGATTATAGGAATTGCACAGATAGATATAATCTGGGAGAATATTAACAAAAATATGAAGAAAGCTGAAGAATTTATTGAAAAAGCTTCAAAAAATAAGGTTGATTTAATCTTATTTCCTGAGATGGCTTTAACGGGTTTTACTATGAATATAAACAAGCTTGTATTATCTGAAGATGAGGCAATGAAATGGATTGAAAAAAAGGCTATAGATAATAATATAAACATAGGAATTGGTGTTGCAGTAAAAAGTGATAAAATGGGTAGTAATAAATACATTATTATGTCAAGAGAAGGGAAATGTTTAATTAAATATACGAAAATACATCCATTTTCCTACAGTGGTGAGAATGATAAATATCATAAAGGGAATAAAATATTCACATGTGAGATTGATGGATTTAAAATAGCTCCATTTATTTGTTATGATTTAAGATTTCCAGAAATATTTCAAATAGCGTCTAAAGAGACACAAATAATAACTATAGCCGCTAACTGGCCGAAAGAAAGAGAAAAACATTGGATAACATTATTGAAGGCGAGAGCTATAGAGAATCAATGTTATATAATAGGTATAAACAGAATAGGCATAGGAAATGATCTTCAGTATAATGGAAAATCAATTTTTGTAAGTCCAGATGGTGATATATTAAATAAAATAAGTGAGAAAGAAACTTTGATTATAAAAGAGTTAAATATGAATATGATAAAAACAGTTAAAGAACAATTTGATATAAAGAGGGATAGAAGAGAAGATTTATATAAAAACATAAGTAATTGTAATTCTATTTTATATTAAAGTAATGAATGGTAGGTAAAGTTATGATAAATAATTTTCAAGAAGAAATTGAATATAGAAAGTTATCATTGAAAAAAGATATAAAGAAAAGTGGCGGAAATTGTGCAAGAATACTTTTAGCATTAGTATTGTCAACATATGGATTAGTATTTATAATGACATTTTCTATAAAATTTATAGGACCAATTGTGGGATTTAATATAATAAGTAATCCAAAAGAAAATATAATTTTAGGGCTTTCAAGTGATGCCTATAACTTTTTTGCTGGATACTTAACATGTATAATTGGAGATCTTATAGCAATCCTTATAGCAATAAAAACTATAAAGGTGAAATTCCGTCAAGAAATATTTTCAAAGAATAAGTCAACTAAGATGTTTGTATTACTAGGAACGCTTTCTTGTATAGGAGTAGGAATGGTATCAAGCATGATATATATGATATACTCAACAATTTTTAGAATTTTAGGATTACACATCCCACAGCCGGACTTTAGTTTTCCCAAACAAAGCAGTTTTTTAATATTATTTTTAATATATGTATGCTTAGTAGGACCAATTTTAGAAGAAATTATATTTAGGGGATTTATACTCAGAAGCATGCAGAAGTATGGGAATCTAACAGCAATGATTGTTTCTTCAATTCTTTTTTCTATGTTTCATCTAAATTTAGTTCAATTCATCAATCCAATACTTATGGGAATTGTTTTAGCATTTATTGCAATTAAATCCAAATCTATTATACCGTCGATGATTGCTCATATATTTAATAACACAATAACTTTTGCTGCAACAGGCATATCATCATTAAATATGCCGATATTAGAGTATGTATTTGGAACTTTGTACTTTTTGGTTGGAGTTGCTGCACTATTGTTATTTATTAATAAATACAAAAGTGGATTTTTAGAGATAGTAAAAGAAGATACAAGAATATTAAAAACTTACCAGAAAGTTAAATATTCTTTTAGTGGAGCGTGGGCGAAGGCTTATATAGTATTCTATATAATATTTATTTTTGTAACTATGGCAGCAACTAATTTAGCAAAGTAATTTATTATAAAGGGCAAAAAGTTATTTTATTGAGTGATAAATATTATGTCTTAAACTAAAGATATTAGTGTGGATAGAAGTCGAAAGCGGATATTGACACTATGAAAATGGATGCCTATAATTTAAGCATCAATAAGGGCATAATAAGTATGCGATAGAACATTCTTTTATTTGTCTATTTAATACCATACAGAAGCTGGGAATTTATGTAATATTATTGAAGAATAATATAATCTTAAGAAATAGATAATACTGTATTGATACACAATTCTATTTTATGCACTTAGAGGGGGATTAATATGACAAATAAAATATTGTTATCTATAATAGAAAATTTAGATGATGAACTTATAGGAGTATATCGAAAACTACATGAAAATCCTGAATTATCTAATGAAGAGTATAGAACTACACAACTGATAAAAGATCTATTAAAAAGAGTGGATATAGATATTTTGGATTTACCTTTGGAAACAGGCCTTGTAGCTCAGGTAAAAGGAAATCCTAATGGCCCTGTCGTCGCTATAAGATGTGATATAGATGCATTGCCAATTAAGGAAGAGACAAGTTTGTGTTATAAATCTAAAGTTGATGGTATGATGCATGCCTGTGGTCATGATTTTCATATGGCTGTGATTTTAGGTGCAGCATATTTAGTTAAAAAGCATCAAGGATCATTAATAGGAACAGTAAAATTTATATTTCAGCCGGGTGAAGAAAGTGCGGATGGAGCTAAAAAAATTTTGGAGACAGGTGTTTTAGATGATGTAGATGCAATTTTTGGAATACACAATGTTTCAGATTCAGAAGTTGGAGTAATGGGAATAAAAACTGGAGCAATGACAGCTGCTGTCGATAGGTTTGAAATAAATATTACAGGAATTGGTAGCCATGCTGCTAAGCCGGAAAAAGGAATAGATCCAATTATAATTGCCAGTAACATAGTTACATCACTTCAAACAATTATCAGTCGTAATATAGGTCCAACAGAAAAAGCGCTATTAAGTGTAACTCATATAGAAGGAGGAAATACTTGGAATGTAATTCCAGAATTCGCATATCTTGAAGGAACAGTAAGAACATTAGATGAGGACATACGTCAATTAATAGCTAAGAGAATGAATGAAATGGTATCAGGAATAGCACAATCTTTTGGTGGAAGTGCAGAGCTTATTTGGCATTCAGGTTCTCCAGCAACCAATAATACTGAAGAATGGGTAGAGTTTAGCACTAAAATTGGAAAACGAGCTGGATATGATGTTAGAAGAATATCTATGGGACTAGAAGGGGAAGATTTCGCGTATTACCAAAGGAAAATACCTGGTGCATTTATAATTGTAGGAACCGGAAAATCTTATGCACACCATCATCCAGAATATAAAGTTGATGAGAAGGCGATTTTAAATTGCTCAAAATATTTTGCACAATTAGCAGAAAGTGCTTTAAAAGAAATAATAGATAAAGAATATAAACATAAGATTAGGTAGATATAGTACTTAATTTAAATATTTATTTTGTAATATAATAGAGAATTAAAGAGTCGTAAAGCATATTATTAATCTTAAAAAATAAAATTTTGATTTTAAAAGTAATCCCCTAACAAATGATTGCAATAATTGAAATAAATTACAGAGTGTGATAAGTTGGTTGTAATTAGTAAAGTTTGAAGAAGGATTTGTATAAATGCTTAAAATAGTTTACTAGAAACTATTATTGATGAATCGTTTCTGAGAATTATTACGGCAGATTGGAATGCAAGGGAGGGAAAATGAGGAAATGGAGTACAAGCTATTTAAATTATTAGCAGATAATCTTCCACAACCTATATGGATAAAAGACCTTGAATTGAGATTTATATATGTAAATAAGGAATATAAAGCTATATATAAAGATATAAATAAAGAGTTTATTGGAAAAAATGATGCAGAGATATTTGATGGTGCAGTAAGAGAAGAATGTATTGAATATTGCAATAAAGTTATAAAATCTTTAAAACCGTTAACGGAAGAAGGATATCTTGATGAAAAGCGCAGAAAAATTACTATAGTACCACTGATTGATGAGGGAAAAATATTTGCGTTAGCTGGTATATATGCAAATTTAGATATTATAAGGGAAAAAGATAAGATTATAGAAGAACAAGAGAACATATTAAAGGTTGTAATGGATACACTTCCAGGAAGAGTGTTTTTTAAGGATAAAGAAGGTAAGTATATATATGTAAATAAGCAGTTTAATGAATTCTACAATAAGGATGGTATAGGAGAAGTAGCAGGAAAGACAAATATTGATATACATCCAACAGAAGAATTAGCTGCAAAATATTCAAGAGAAGATAATGAAGTGATAAAAAATAAGAGAAGTATAAAAGCTGAAACAATACTTTATTCAGAAGATGGAGAGGAAATATATACAGAAGCAGTAAAAGTACCTGTAATCGATAAGAATGGTGATGTTGCAGGTGTTGTAGGATTAGTATTAGATGTGACTGATAAAAAAGAAGCAGAAAAAAAATTAAGACAATTAAGTTTTACTGATATTTTAACAGGTTTATATAATAGAACATATTTCGAAGAAAAAGTAAAAGAGTTTCAAAGTGAAGAGTATCTTCCAGTAGGAGTAATAATGGGGGATGCCAATGGATTAAAATTAGTAAATGATACATTAGGTCATGATCAAGGAGATGAACTATTAAGATTAATAGCCAAGGCACTTAAAGATGTATGTGGTGAAAAGCAGTTGATTTTTAGAACTGGTGGAGATGAATTTGTAATTCTAAGTAAAAATACAACTGAGCATGAGTGCGAAATTATTATTAGGAATATATTTGATCGTTGCAAAATGTATAAGCATGATTTAATTAATGTAAGTATATCTTTGGGAGCATCGGTAGCAGATAGTTTAAATAAGAGTATATATCAAGCATTAAAAGAAGCAGATGATAAGGTATATAGGCAAAAGTTATTACAAAAAACCAGTCTTAATAGTTCTATCATGTATTCTCTACAAATGGGTCTAGAGGCAAAGAGCTTGGAAACTGAAGAGCATACGGATAGAGTATTAGCAAATTCTATTGCTATAGGGGAAAAATTATCACTTCCTATGTCGGTAATGGATGAACTGACAATAGTTGCTAAGCTCCATGATATAGGTAAAATAGGAATAAATGAAGAAATATTACTTAAGAAGGGTGAGTTAACAGAAGATGAGTTCGAAGTAGTTAAAACTCATACAGAAAAGGGATATAGAATAGTAAAAGCATCAAATCAACTAGATAATGTAGCAAAAGGTGTTTTAGCTCACCATGAAAGATGGGATGGAAATGGTTATCCGCTTAAATTAGATGGTGAGAGAATACCACTAGTATCCAGGATTGTTAGTGTTGCAGATTCATATGATGCAATGACAAATAATGGTATTTACAAGAGGTGTTTGAATAAAGAAGAAGCAATTGAAGAATTAAAAAGATGTTCAGGAAAACAATTTGATCCAATTATAGTTAAGGCATTTATAGAATACTTAGAAGAAATTAAGGAAGAATAAAATCTATTAGGAATTTATAATAAGAGAGAAGATATTCATGATGTGAGATGTAAGTAACTTAATGAAAGATATAATTTCTAATTATGATCCCTACGTTAAGGGATTTTTTGATGTATTAATTTAAGTAATAAAGATATAAGTATGATATCATATGAAGTAATTACATTATATTGGAGGTGTAATATGAAATTTGATATTTATAAAATAGCTGATAATTATAAGCTCTCAGAAACGGAGAGACAGGTTTTGCAATACATATTGACTAATATTGATTCTGTTTTAACTAAAGGTGTAAGAGATGTTGCAACAATTAACTATACATCAGCGGCAACAATAATAAAGCTATCAAAGAAGCTAGGTTATACAGGCTATGTAGATATGATATATCGCCTAAACTTTATAGTGAAAAATCATCAAAACAATCAAGAACATACCTCTGATATTACTAGCTTTATATCAGAAATTGAAAATAAGAAAATAGAAGATTTCATTTCTATGCTAATTAAACATAGAGAAGATATAATTTTTATAACGGCCACTGGATTCTCTGATTCGATTGCAGATTTCTTTTGGAGAAAGATGTTAGTGCTTGGATTTAAATGCATCAAAACAAACTCTTATGGAGTATATGACAGCAATCAAATAGGAGGCGCTTTAGTTATCGGAATATCTAAAAGTGGAGAAACGGAAAGTATAACAAAAGTGATTGATTATGCATCAAAAAATGAATTGGATATTATTACTTTTACTGGCAAGTCAGATAATCATATGGCTAAAAAGGCAACATTAAATTTTATGATATTAGATGATAAAGAATTAGATGATAGAAATCTTACTGCGAACTACTTTTATGCTAGGGTAATGATTGTAATGGAATATTTGCTAGATAAGGTAATGAGTAATTTATAAAATATAGATATCCAAATTAGTCATACTCATGTGGAAACTTACCGAAATTATATATATAAAGCTATCTCAAGGTTAACTAATGAGATAGCTTTTTTTTGTGTAAAGGTAAACATGTTTACTTTTGAGTCAACATGTTGCTGAAACGTTTAAAACTATTAACAATAGCTATTAATAATGATATCCTATTCTCACAGGTAATTACCCAAAGAAAATTATAAAATAGTGAAGGGGAATATTTAAATGAAAGATAAGATTTTAAATAGTATGCAAAAATTTGCCAAAGCTATGATTGGACCGGTCTTATTCTTACCCATTGTAGGTATGTTGATTGCATTAACAGCAGTTTTCACCAATACAACATTTGTAAAAGAAGGCGGAGCAATTTGGGTAACAGGAAAATTCTTTAATGGAATGTTATCACCGATTATGGGGAACTTAAGCATTTTGTTTTGTGTCGGAATAGCGATGGGGATGTCAAAGAAGAAAAAAGCGGAAGCGGCATTCATTTCCATTATGTCATACATTTTGTTCCTAGGCGCGAATAGTAAGTGGTTAGAGCTATCTGGAAAAATAATTAAAGGTGATACAGCATCAGCTTTATATGGAACTGGGCAGACAATCCAACTAGGATTTCATGTGACAGATATGGGAGTATTTCTAGGAATGATTCTAGGAGTACTAGTTGCTATAGTTCATAACAAATATATAGATAAAGAATTTAGTGGCGCTATGGCTCCATATGGTAATAGTAAGTTTGTATTCGTTATCATGATTCCTGTAGTAGCCACATTAAGTATTGGTACCACATATGTATGGCCTACAATAGCTGCTGGAATCACAGCTCTTACTGGATTTATGAGTTCTGCAGGGGCGGCTGGAGTGTTTGTTTATGGATTTTTAAATAGATTCTTAGTTCCAACAGGATTACATCATCTAATTTGGTCTCCATTCCTATATTCAGCAGTTGGTGATCAGATGATAGTAAATGGGCAAAATGTAATTGGAGCAAAACCAGTTTTCTTAGCATTGCTTAATGATTCAACAATCTCTATTATGCCTGACTCAGCAAGATTTTTAACATATGGATTAGTTAAAACTTTTGGTGTAATTGGAGTTGCCTTAGCATTTTACTTCACTGCTAAAAAAGCAAAGCGTAGTAATTTAAAGGCACAATTAATACCATCAACTTTAACAGCAGTAATTGCAGGTATCACAGAACCATTAGAATTTACATTTATTTTTGCGGCACCATTATTATGGTTTGTTTATTCAGTGATTGATGGATTATTCCAAATGTTTGTATACCTATTAAATGTAAGAGTATGTGCAACCAATGGAATATTAGATTTTTTAGTAATAAACTTGCCAGCAGGTATAGGCAAAACTCATTGGCCTGTGTATATATTAGTAGGATTAGTTGAAATAGTTGTGATTTTCCTAGTATTCAAATTTATGATTGAGAAGATGAATTTAAGAACACCTGGAAGAGAAGAGAATGATACAGATGCTGTAGTTGATTTAAATGAGAATGCATCAAAAGTTAAGCAAGATATGAAATCAGCAAATAAAAATAATAGTAAAGCTAATAACGATGATGAAAAAGCATTAACAATAATTAAAGCATTAGGTGGAAAAGCAAATATAGTAACAGTAGAAAATTGTTTTTCAAGACTTAGAGTGGATGTTATAGATAACACCTTAATTGATGAAGAAGCTTTAAAAGGAACAGGCGCAGCAGGTGTTGTGAGAAAAGGGAATAATATACAAGTTGTATATGGCCTTTCAATTAATAAAATTAGAACAATAGTAGATGAAGCATTAGACAGAGCAGAATAAAATGAAGGAGGAATTATTAAAATGAAAAAATTTAAATTAGTAATAGTAGGCGGGGGAAGCACATATACACCAGGGATTGTAAAGAGTTTACTTTCAAAGAAAGAGGAATTTAAGATATCGGAATTAAGATTATATGATATAAATGCAGAACGTCAAAATAAAGTAGGAGTGATAGTAAAGAAAGTAGTAGAAATGTTTGATCCAGAGGTAAAGCTTGTTCTTACAACTGATCCAGAAGAAGGCTTTAAAGATGCAGATTTTGTTTTTGCTCAAATGCGTGTTGGATTATATAAGATGAGAGAACAAGACGAAAAGATTCCACTAAAATATGATGTGGTTGGTCAAGAAACATGTGGTCCAGGAGGATTAGCATATGGACTAAGAACAATATATCCTATGGTTGAAATGATAGATTTTTGTGAAAAATATGCAAATAAAAATTATTGGATTGTTAATTATTCTAATCCAGCAGCTATTGTAGCAAAAGCTATGTATAAGTTAAGACCAAATGCAAGAATTTTAAATATATGTGATATGCCAGTTGCAATTATGAGAAATATGGCTAATATCTTAGATTGTGATAGACATGATATAGAAGCAGATTATTTTGGATTAAATCACTTTGGATGGTTTACAAAAATTAGAGTTAGTGGCGAAGATAAAACTGAGGAGTTAAAAGCATATGTAAAGGAACATGGTTATATTCCACCTGATTCAAGAAGTGAAGTAAGACATAATGATGCATCATGGCTTCATACATTTGATAATGCTAAACATATAATGCAAATGTTCCCTAAATATCTTCCAAATACGTATATGCAATATTATCTTTTAGGAGATAGAATTGTAAAAGAAGCAGATAAAAATCATACTAGAGCCAACGAAGTAATGGAAGGAAGAGAGAAGAATATATTTGATGCTGTAGATCAATATAATGCTACAGGGCAAATTGATCTTACACAATTCTTTACTGGAGTGCATGGAGAATTTATTGTTGAAGTTGCTATGAGCTTAGCTTTTGATTTAAGAAAGAGGCACTTAGTTATGGTAGAAAATAATGGGGCAATAAAAAACTTACCTGACGATGCTATGGTAGAAGTACCTGCATATATAACTAAAGATGGACCAGAACCAGTGCGTGTAGGAGAAATCCCAACTTTCTATAAAGGAATAATTGAACAACAAGAAGCATCAGAAAAACTTGTAGTTGAGGCTGCTATTGAAGGCTCATATGAAAAAGCACTTATGGCATTTACTATGAACAAAACAATTCCATCTGCATTTGTAGCAAAACAGATCTTAGATGATATGATTGAAGCTAATAAAGAATATTGGCCAGAATTGAAGTAGGATAGAGAATGTTTAAAAATATATTAAAGCGAAACAAAAACAAATTATTATATGCTTTTACAGATGGAGTTAGCGTAGATATAAGTGAAGTTAAAGATGAAGTGTTTTCTCAGAAAATGATGGGGGAAGGTATTGCTATTAAACCAAGTATTAATAAAATATTTTCACCATGTGATGGGACTATTGTTACAATAATGAAGGAAAGCAAGCATGCAATAGGAATAAGAACTGAGGATGGAGTAGAAATTCTAATTCATGTGGGACTTGACACTGTAAATTTGAAAGGTGAAGGCTTTAATTTGCATTGTGGAGAAGAAAAATACGTGAAAAAAGGCGAATTACTTTTAGAATTCGATAAAGAACTCCTAAAAGAAAAGGGAATAGAAGATATAACAATGCTTATTATTCCGAATTTAAATGGTCATGAAATTCTAAATTTTCATATCGGAGAAATTATGAAAGTTAAAGAAAGCCCTATAATTGAATATAAATAGATATTTACAGAAATGAGCTTCATTGTTATATGGAGCTTATTTTTTTTAGCAAATTCTACGTTAAAGCCAGTATTTTATCTTATCACGGCATTAGGGGAACGTGGAGTTAAGTGTGCAGAATATAAAAATGAGTATTCAAGGTGAGTATAAGAAGAGTGAGATAACCATAAAAATATATTAGAAATAATATTGACAAAATAATTTATTAATATATAATGAAATTAATAAGACCCCCCTACATAGGGGGAGGGGAGGAAGAAATGAGCGAAGAAAGAAAAAAAGCATTACAATCTCTAAAAACAGCAAAGGGACAAATAGAAGGAATAATAAAAATGATTGAAGACGATAGATATTGCATAGATGTTGCAAATCAATTAATGGCAGTTCAATCTTTAATAAAAAAAGCAGATTTAATGATTTTGCAAGGTCATTTACGCCATTGTGTAAAAGAAGCGTGCTATAACAACAATCCAGATGAGAAAATAGAAGAATTTAATAAGGTTTTAGAAAAGTTACTTTCAAAATAGAACCGATTACTAAGAGCTGACAATATGGAATAAAATATAAAAGCATTATTTCATTAGTTAAATATAGAGAAAAAGTTGCAAATTGATTAATAAAATTAAAATGAACTTAATGTAAGTTTAAAAGTATATGTTAAATAGGTAAAGAGGTGAAGTATGAATAAAAAAGCATTTAAAATTGAAGGAATGACATGTTCAGCATGTGCAAATAGAGTTGAAAGATTTGTTAAAAAGTTAGAAGGCGTAAATAGTGCAAGTGTTAACTTTGCAACAGAAACACTGAACGTAGAGTTTGATGAAAACAAACTTAATAATGAAAATATAGAAGCAACTGTAGTTAAAGCTGGTTATGGTGTTAAGAAGAATATGAAGACTTATACTTTTAAAGTTGAAGGAATGACATGTTCAGCATGCGCAAGTAGAGTTGAGAGAGTTACTAAAAAGCTTAAGGGAGTTCAAAATTCTGTTGTTAATTTAGCAACAGAGAAGTTGACTATAAATATAGATGAAGATGAAATTGGATATAGTGAAATTAAAGCTGCTGTAGATAAAGCAGGGTATAAGCTAATTAAGGAAGAAGAGCAAGTTGAAGAAAAGAAAAAACTAGAGGCAAGTCAATTGTTATTAAGGAGATTTATTATATCTCTAATATTTGCAATTCCGCTTTTAGTAATAACTATGGGACATATGTTAGGTATGCCTCTTCCAGATATTATTGATTCTATGATGAATCCATTGAATTTTGCTGTGATTCAATTAGTATTGACAATACCTGTAATGATAGCTGGATATAAGTTCTATCTAATTGGAATAAAGAATTTATTTAAACTAAGTCCTAATATGGATTCGTTGATAGCTATAAGTACTTTAGCAGCAGTTTTATATGGAATATTTGGAATTTATAAAATACAGACAGGCGAAACTGAATATGCTATGCACTTATATTTTGAGTCAGCAGCAGTCATTTTAACTTTAATAACACTTGGAAAATATCTGGAGGCAGTTTCAAAAGGAAGAACATCACAAGCTATTAAAGCACTAATGGGGTTAGCACCTAAAACTGCGACAATAATAAGAAATAATGCTGAAATTACAATACCTATAGAAGAAGTAATTGTTGGTG
The DNA here is from genome assembly GCA_963524945.1 of uncultured Clostridium sp. Classification (GTDB taxonomy): domain Bacteria; phylum Bacillota; class Clostridia; order Clostridiales; family Clostridiaceae; genus Clostridium. The sequence continues at coordinate 25,454 of CAURJV010000012.1, read as the reverse complement.
ATATAGTCTTAGTTAAACCAGGTGAAAAGGTACCTGTAGATGGAGAAATTATTGATGGAAGTACATCGATTGATGAGTCAATGCTTACAGGGGAAAGTATTCCTGTGGAAAAGATAGTAGGAAGTAGTGTAATTGGAGCAAGCATCAATAAAACTGGATTTATAAAGTATAAAGCAACTAAGGTTGGAAAAGATACTGCACTTGCGCAAATAGTTAGGTTAGTTGAAGAAGCACAAGGATCTAAAGCTCCAATAGCTAAGCTTGCAGATGTTATATCAGCATATTTTGTGCCAATAGTTATAATGCTAGCAATAATAGCTTCAATAGGATGGTTAATTGCAGGAGAAACAACAATATTCTCTCTAACAATATTTATTGCAGTACTGGTTATAGCTTGCCCATGCGCATTGGGTCTTGCAACTCCAACTGCAATAATGGTTGGAACAGGTAAAGGTGCAGAGAATGGTGTGTTAATTAAAGGTGGAGAAGCATTAGAAACTACTCATAGTATAAAAACTATAGTATTTGATAAAACTGGGACTATAACAGAAGGAAAACCAGTGGTTACAGATATAATAACAAATGGAATATCGGAAGATGAGATATTAATTTTAGCTGCGAGTAGCGAAAAAGGTTCAGAGCATCCGTTGGGAGAAGCAATAGTTAAAGAAGCAAATGATAAAAACTTGGAACTTAAAGAAATTAAACAATTCAATGCAATTCCAGGACATGGAATAGAAGTTAAGATAGAAGAAAAAAATATTTTACTTGGAAATAAAAAGTTAATGATAGAAAAAAATATTGATATTGCTATGTTTACAGATGAAAGTGATAGATTAGCAGCTGAAGGTAAGACTCCTATGTATGTAGCAGTTGATAATACTTTGAGTGGAATAGTAGCTGTTGCAGATACTGTTAAGCCAAGTAGTAAAAAAGCTATAGAAGCTCTTCATAACATGGGAATAAAGGTAGCTATGATTACTGGAGATAATAAAAAAACTGCAGATGCAATAGCAAAACAAGTTGGAATTGATATAGTGCTAGCTGAAGTATTACCTGAAGATAAAGCTAATGAGGTCAAGAAGCTTCAAGGGGAGAATATGAAAGTGGCTATGGTTGGAGATGGAATAAATGACGCTCCAGCATTAGCACAATCTGATGTTGGAATTGCTATAGGATCAGGTACTGATGTCGCAATAGAATCAGCAGATATAGTTCTTATGAAAAGTGATTTGATGGATGTTATAACAGCAATAAAACTAAGTAAAGCAACCATTAAAAATATAAAACAAAATTTATTCTGGGCATTTGGATATAATGTACTAGGAATACCAGTTGCTATGGGAATACTTCATGTTTTTGGAGGTCCATTGTTAAATCCTATGATAGCAGCCGCAGCAATGAGCTTAAGTTCTGTTTCAGTACTTACAAATGCATTAAGGCTTAAAAATTTTAAAGCCTAATTAATAAGATACGATGATAAGCAAAAATAGCATATTAGGACATTTCTTAGGTATCAGATAATTGTATCTATATTCTTGAAGAAATTTATTTCAAATAGCTATATTTTGATTTCTAAATTTTAATCATTAATAAACGGGAGGTAATAGATATGAAAAAGAAAATATTAATTGAAGGAATGAGTTGCGAACATTGTGTTGCTCACGTAAAGGAAGCATTAGAAAATTTGGATAAGGTAACTTCAGTTGAAGTTAGTCTTAAGGATAATTGTGCAATAGTTGAAACTGAAAATAGTAATGAAGAAATAAAAGAAGCTATTGAAGAAGAAGGCTATGATGTAGTTAAAATAGAAGAATAAAAGCACACAATATTCTTTCGAAAAATCTGGCTAAACGCAAAATTTCTAAATTTAAGGAATTAAAAGAATAGATTAAACAATTTTTATAGATAGTTAACAACAAGGATTTATTATCCATGTTGTTAACTATTTATTTTTATTAATTTGAGCTATCTGTTTAACGGTTATAGAAAAAAATAATATGCATATAAAACACTATTACTTATTAATACGTATTAAAACATTATTATAATGTATTGACATTTTTATCTTATAGCAATATTATTCAATTAGTAGCAAAATACTAAAGAATAATACTTAGATAAAATTTAAAGGGGGACAATATATGAAAAAATTTTTATTAAAAAAGTTAATAGTATTTGTGGCAATTAGCAGTATAGCGGTTGGAATTATAGGATGTAGTAGTAACACTAATAGTTCTAGCAAAAATTCAGATGTTAAGTCATCATCATTAAGTGATATAAAATCAAAAGGTAAAATTGTAGTTGGAACGAGTGCTGATTACCCACCATATGAATTTCATAAAGAAATAGATGGTAAGGATCAAATTGTAGGTATTGATGTAAGTATTGCAAAAGAAGTTGCTAAAGATTTAGGTGTAGAGCTTGAAATTAAGGATATGGATTTCGATGGACTTCTTGTATCGCTTCAGGCAGGAAAATCCGATTTAGTATTTGCTGCAATGAATCCGACTGATGAAAGAAGAGAAAATGCTGATTTTTCAGATATATACAATAAAGAGAAAAATACATTCATAGTCAGAAAAGGTGAAGCGGATTCAATAAAATCAATGGATGATTTGAAAAATAAGAAAATTGGGGTTCAAAAGGGATCAGTTCAAGAAGGCTTAGTAAAAGATAACTTACCAAGTGCGGAAGTGAAAGGGTTAGGAAAGGCTACTGACCTAGTACTTGATTTAAAGAACAAAAAGGTTGATGCAATATTACTTGATTCACCAGTGGCTAAATTTAATTGTGATAAAAATAGTGATATAGAATTGACTTCTGTAACTATTGAGGCGCAAGAAGATGGAGCAGCGATAGCAATGAGGAAAGGTTCGACTGAATTGCAAACAGAAATCAACAAAACAATAAAAAGATTAAAAGATGAAGGAAAAATTGATGAATTTGTTGTAGAGGCAAATAAGTTAATGGATTAAAGTTAAATAAGATTTGATAAATTACATAATTATTGATGTAGGATATCAATAATGTCTTACATCAATAATTTTATATTCTAATTTTAAGGAGGATAATTTTGAGATTTATATTCTTAGAAAAATATTATGGGTACTTTTTAACAGGCATGTATATAACAATAATGTTAGCAATTTCAGCAGTGACATTTGGGACAATCATTGGATTAAGTCTGACATTCTTAAGAAGATCAGAAATTCCTATTGTAAGGTTTTTAGCAGGAATATACATTGAATTTATTAGGGGAACACCGATTTTAGTACAAATATATATGATTTATATAGGATTACCTAAGTTAACTAATTTAAACTTATCAGATATAGTTATAGGAATAGTTGCACTGTCATTAAATTCGGGAGCTTATGTATCTGAAATAATAAGAGCAGGCATTGATGCTGTAGATAGAGGACAAATGGAAGCGGCTAGAAGTTTAGGAATGAATAAAAGGCTCGCAATGTTTCAAATTGTAATTCCGCAGGCATTTAAGAATGTACTGCCAGCACTTGGAAACGAATTCATTTCAATTATAAAGGATTCATCTATGGTTTCAGTTATAGGAGTTGCAGAACTAATGTATAATGCCGGAATAGTGAGAGGAAATACAGCTTTAGGATTAGAGCCAGTAATAGTTGCAGCTGCCATTTACTTTATGTTAACCTTTACCATGACAAGAGGTCTAGTTTATTTAGAAAGGAAAATGAAGAAGAGTGATATACGTTAATAATTTGCACAAAAGTTTTGGACAAAATAAAGTCTTAAATGGAATAAATGCACATATTTCGAAGGGAGAAGTTGTGGTAGTAATAGGTCCATCAGGCTCAGGAAAAAGCACATTATTGAGATGCTTGAATTTATTGGAAAAGCCTACGTTTGGAGAGGTTATTTTTGAAGGTAAAAATATAATGACAAAATCAATAGATATAAATAAGATAAGAGAAAGTATGGGAATGGTTTTTCAACAGTTTAATTTATTTCCTAATAAGACAGTGTGTGAAAATATTTGCTTGGCACCAATTAAAGTGAAAAATATATCAAAATTAGAGGCGAAGAAAAGAGCGTTAGAATTACTTAACAAAGTTGGATTGAGAGAAAAGATAGATTGTTATCCATCATCGCTTTCAGGAGGACAAAAACAAAGAATAGCTATAGCAAGAACTTTAGCTATGCAACCAAAGGTTATACTATTTGATGAGCCAACATCAGCTTTGGATCCAGAAATGGTAGGAGAAGTTTTAAGTGTTATGAAAGAACTTGCAAAAGAGGGAATGACTATGGTGATTGTAACTCATGAAATGGGATTTGCTAAAGAAGTTGGGGATAGGATAATATTTGTGGATGAAGGGAAAATTATAGAAACAGGGACTCCGAAAGAAGTATTTAATAGTCCTCAAAGCCCTAGAACAAAAGATTTTCTGTCAAAAATAATTAAATAAGAAAAGTAGTTTATTCTTAATATTATTTTAGATAAATTTATAATTTGCTATTGTATATAACGTTATATGATGATATAGTATGTATTAAGGAGGTGTAGTGATGAGCAAATGTAATACTAATATTATTCTAAAATCGAAAAACATTTTTACAGGAATCTCAGATAAGCTTATAGATGGTTATGTTGCTATTTCTGGCAATAAAATTATTGCTATAGAAGAAGGGGATGATTATAAGGATTTAATATCAAGGGAAACTAATTTTATTGATATTGGTGAAAACGTTGTTACTCCGGGGTTTGTGGATACTCACACTTTTTTCACTGGATATGTGATTTATCATATTGGAGTAGATGTCAGCAAAGCAAAATCAATTGATGAATGTATAAGTATTTTGAAAGAGTATGAAAATTTAATTGATAGCAATGCTACGATATTTGGACATGGATGGAATCCTAAGAACTTTGAAAACGTTATGGCACTACAAAAGTTAGATCAGGTATTTCAGGATAGAAAAGTAATAGTTTTTTCAGTTAATAGAGATACTTGTCTTATGAACACAAATGCAATTAAAACATACAAGTTTACACCAGAAGAATGTTATCCAGAGGCTTACTGGAGAATAATGAGAGAGTATTTGAATGATAGAAACTTTATAGACAAGCAATTTAAAGAATATATGAAAATGATGAATAGTAAAGGGGTCACAGCTGTAAAAGAAATGGGATTTGATGATTACTATGGATTTACGGATTACTTAGAAGAATTAGAAAGAAATAATCTGTTATCGCTTAGAATTTCATTCATGTCTCAACCAGTTGGACAAGGAATAAATATTCCTTATGGAATACAAATGAGGGAAAAATTTAATAGCGATTTTGTGAGATTTTCAGGATTTAATAGAATGACTGATGGTACTGTCGCAAGCCTAAAAGCAGATTTGCTTAAACCATATGAATGTTTGGAAGATGTACACTGCATTATGGATATTGATTACGATTTAATTGAAAAGGAAGTTTTATTAGCTGATGAAAATGATTTTAGGTATTCTTTGCATGCTCAAGGTGACGGAGCAGTTCATAAAGTATTAAATATTTATGAAAAATGTAAACGGAACCAAGGGAAGTGTATTAACAGACATGCAATTACAGATATGGAATTTACGCATCCAGATGACTTAGAGAGAATGGGTGAGTTAGGTGTAATTGCAGAAATTTATCCACAAATAATGTCTCTAGATTTAGAAGTTGAAACAAAAGAAATGATTGAAAAAAATGTAGGGCTTGAACGTGGAAAATACTTTTGGAACCGTAGAAAAATGTTAGATAGCGGCGTAGTTGTATCTTGTGGAACAGATTTACCACTTATGATAACTAATATACCAGAATCTATATATCATGCTTGTGGTGGATTTTTTGCTGATGGTAAAGAGCCTTATAATAAGAAAAATACTATATCTATCGAAGAATTATTAAAAGCATGGACAATAGGCGGCCAATATAATTGCGGATTTGAAGATAAATTAGGAACTTTAGAAGTAGGAAAATTAGCAGATATTGCTGTACTAAATAGAAACATTTTTAAGACTCAAATAGAAGAAATGAGAGATGTAGAAATTTCCTTAACTATTGTTGATGGTAAAATTGTGCATAATAAACTTTAAGGATTTGAGGGGGAGTACTTTATGGGACTCATAACTAGAGAACAAGTAGCAGGAATGAACATCCATTATCTATTTTATTCATTAGATTATTTTTTAGATGCTCAATTAAAAGCGGGTATTAAGACCATTGAACTGTGGCCAGGAGTGCCTCATTTTTTCCTTGATTCTATGACTTATAGTGACTGTAAAATTATAAAGAAGAAAATTGAATCAAGGGGATTACAAGTTAAGATATTAACACCAGAAAATTGCACCTATCAATACCAATTTGCAGCTAAGGAACCTGAACTTTGTGAAAAGAGTTTTAAGTATTTTAGTAATGCAATAAAAGTGGCTGGGGAATTAGATTGCGAAATTATGGCTATAAACTCTGGATGGGGTTATCTAAATGAAGATAGAGAAGAAGCGTGGAAGCGCTCATCAAATATGCTTTCAAGATTAGCAGATGTTGCTAGTAGAGAAGGGATAAAGTTAGCAATGGAGTCCTTAAGACCAGAAGAATCACAACTTGTAATTACTCTTAATGATGCAAAAAGAATGTTCGATCAAATAAATCATCCAAATTTAAAAGTAATGATAGATACTATAGCAATGGGAGTAGCGGGAGAAACAATCCAGCAATGGTTTGATGTATTTAAGAATAATATAATACACACTCATTTTGTTGACGGAAATCCATATGGACACTTAATTTGGGGTGATGGTAAGTACGATCAGGAAGGTTTTTTAAAGATTTTAAAGGATAATGGGTATAAAGGGTATTTGGGTCAGGAAATTACAGAGTTTAGCTACTTTAAAGATCCAGCATCGCATGATATAAGAAATATGACATCGTTTGAAAGATTTATGTTCAAGTAATAGGAGAATAGTATTTCCAACAACTTATGTTTTTATAAAGAAATCATATATAAAGCTTTAATATAAGAATAAGTTGCATTGCATCTTATAATACGTTATAATACGTATTATAAGATGTGGATAAAACAAACATTTATTTTAAGATTATTGGTAATTATATAGGTAATGTTATTGCGAGATAATTACGCAATGTTAAAAGAAATAAATTGATTATTAATAGGAGTGATTAATATGTTTAGTAAAAAGTTAAAAATGCCACATACTTATACGTTACTCTTTGGGTTAATAATTTTGATAGCATTATTAACGTGGATTATACCTAGTGGACAGTTTCAAAAAGAAGATCAGATTGTATCAGGAATGACTAAAAGTGTAATAGTAGCTGATACATATGAACAAGTTCCTAAAATTGATGCAGAAGGAAAAGACTTAAGACAAGGACCTTTTGATGTATTGATGGCTCCAAGTAAAGGAATACAAAAATCAGTTGAAGTTATAGCATTTATTTTTGTATTAGGAGGATCATTTTCAATACTAATGAAAACAGGAGCAATTGATTCTGGAGTTTCAGTTGTAGCAAGAAAGTTTCAAGGAAAAGAAAAGATTATTATAGTACTTATGATGACACTTATTGGAATTGGAGGATCAGTAATAGGAACTAGTGAAGAAACTATACCTTTCTATATGGTATTTATTCCATTAATGATGAGTTTTGGCTATGATTCATTAACAGCTATAATGATGATATTTTTAGCATCACAAGTTGGATATGTTGGAGCAACATTAAATCCATTTTCAGTACTTGTAGCTCAGGGAGTAGCGGGAATACAAGGAAATCCACAATTGTGGTTTAGAACAATTCAATTTGTTGTTTACATGATTATAACGATAACTTTTGTTTTGCTATATGCAAAGAAAGTTAAAAACGATCCTAAAAAATCCCTAGTTTATGAAGAAGATTTAGCAAACAGAGATTTCTTTTTAGCAAATAGAGAATCATTAGATAAAGTTGAATTTACAGGCAGACATAAGGTTATACTAATTGGATTTGCTGTAAGCATGGGAATAATGATTTGGGGATTACTTGAAAAAGGATTTTATATGAATGAGATTGCAGCAATTTTCTTAATGCTTGGTTTATTTTCTGGAATTGTTGCTAGATTTTCAGAAAAAGACATGGCTGAAACCTTTGTAGAAGGCTGTAAGGATTTTGCATACCCTGCAGTAATAATAGGTATAGCAAGTGCGATTCTTGTAATAGCTGAAGACGGCATGATAATAGATACTATTTTAAATACTCTAGCAAATAGTTTAAAAGGAATGCCCGTAGCTGTATTTACAACAATAATGCTTTTTGTACAAAATATTATTGCATTATTCGTTCCATCATCATCAGGGCAAGCAGCTTTAACAATGCCTCTTATGGCTCCACTTGGAGAATTAATACATGTTAATAAAGAAGCAATTGTTACTACTTATCAAGCAGGAAATGGATTAACTAATATGATATCACCGACAGGTGGGGTTTTAATGGCTGCACTTGGAATTGGAAGAATAAGTCTTTCTAAATGGATTAAATCTGTAGCAAAGATAGTGATTGTATTAGAAGTAACGGCAGCAATATTCTGTGCAATATCGGCGTATTTGCCAATATAAAAATAAAACAGCATAAAATCATAAAATGATTTAAATATAAAAGATTATAAATATTAGGAGGAATAACAATGAATATTAGAGAAATCGTAGGAAAAATCAAATCAAGTAAGGAAGACGGAATAAAGGAAGTGTTCTTAGTAGCATGTGGTGGGTCTTTAGTAGATATGTATTCAGCACAATATTTTTTACAAAGTGAAGCAAGAGAATTAAGAGTTTTATCATATACAAGTAATGAATTTGTACATGCGACACCAAAATCATTAGGAAAAAATTCGGTAGTAATAGCATGCTCACATGGTGGAAATACTCCTGAAACAGTTGAAGCGGCTAAAGTAGCTAGGGAGAAAGGTGCAGCGACTATAACATTAACACATAATAAGGATGCAGATTTAATTAAGCATGCGGATTATAATATCCTTTACGAATGGGGAAATGATACAAGCGTAGAAGATAATCCGATGGCAATAATTCTAAATATAGCTGTTGAAATATTAAACCAAACAGAAGTTTATGAAGGATATAATAAATTTATGGAAGGCTTAAAGATTGTAAATGATGTTGTAAAAAGGGGGCAAGGTTTAGTCGCAGAAAGAGCAAAGAAATATGCAGAAAAATATAAATATGAGCCAATAACATATGTATTAGGAAGTGGAGCATCATATGGGCATGCCTATGGATTTTCAATATGTTCATTAATGGAAATGCAATGGATGAACGCATCAGCAATACATTCAGGTGAATATTTCCATGGACCATTCGAAGTAACTGATAAAGAAACATTATATTTATTATTAATGAATGAAGGCAGAACTAGAGAATTAGATGAAAGAGCACTTAAATTCCTAAATAAATATGGTGCAAAAGTTGAAGTCGTTGATTGCAAAGAACTTGGAATTAGTGTAATTGATGGTTCAGTAGTTGAATTCTTTAATCCTATAGTATTTTATAGCATCTTATGTGTGTATAGAGGAGAATTAGCAAAACTTAGGAACCATGATTTAGATACCAGAAGATATATGGGAAAAGTTGAATATTAAAATATTTAAGTGTAGGAGAAGATATTATGGTAAAAGTTATTGGGTTAGGAGATAACGTTGTAGATAAATATGAGCATATTACAACAATGTATCCAGGTGGAAATGCATTAAATTTTTCAGCTTATGCAAAAAAATTAGGAATAAACTCAGCATTTTTAGGAGCATTTGGATCAGATGCTGAAGCAGATCATGTTCAAAATACAATTCATGAACTTGGCTTAGATATTTCAAAGTGCAGACATTTTAATGGAGAAAATGGATGCGCAAGAGTAACTTTAGAAGATGGTGATAGAGTTTTTCTTGGAAGTAATGAAGGTGGAGTTTTAAGAGAAAATGGATTAAATCTTACGCAAGATGATTTAGAATACATTAAAACCTTCGATTTAGTACATGCGGGTTTATACGGATATACTGAGCCAGAACTTGATAAAATAAAAGAGTTAAACATTCCAATATCTTTTGATTTCTCTGATGATTTCACAATGGAGGAAGTTGAAAGAATTGCTCCTAAAGTAGATTTTAGCTTCTTCTCATGTAGTCATTTAAAGACTGATGAAATGCTTAATCTAATAATGAAAGCTCATAAGCTTGGAAGTAAAATAGTAGTAGTTACTATGGGAGAAAAAGGTGCATTATTATATGATGGAACTAAGTTCTATTCACAAGAGCCAGAGCTTGTTGAAGCTGTAGATACAATGGGAGCAGGGGATTCATTTTTAACAGCATTCCTAGTAAATTATATAAGCAAAGTCAAAGAAAATAAATTGGATAAGGAAACAATAATTAAAGAAAGTCTAAATGAAGGTGCTATATTTTCAGCTAAAACATGCTTAGTAGAAGGTTCATTTGGATATGGTAAAAAATATTAATTAAAAGTATAGTGGCTGTTGAATATTGATTATTTAATCATTAATATCCAACAGCCATTTTAAGATCACTGGAATAAAGCAAAAAATTGATGCTATCAGAACAATAGATTAATTGAAGTTTTAAAAATGTTGTGATAGTATATAATTAATATTATAGATATTTAAAAGGAGTCTTTATATGCTAATACAAGATAATATTATTCCTTTATATCAACAATTAGCGGATATTATACGTAATTCAATAACGAGCGGAGAATTAAAATATGGAGATAAGATTCCAACAGAAGTTGAGTTAAGTGAAAAATATAATGTTAGTAGGATAACAGTACGTGCAGCTATAAATGAATTAGTTGAGTCAGGTTTTCTTATAAAGAAGCAAGGAAAAGGAACATTTGTAAGTAAGCCAAAAGTTCAGAGGAAAATTGAGTATTTATCTAGTTTTACTGCCGCTTGTGAGGCAAGTGGCTTGAAAGTAACCAATGAAATAATTAAAAGAGAGATAGTGGAGCCAGAAATAGAAGATATTAGAGACTTAGAACTAGATGATGATGATAAGTTAATATATATTCAAAGGGTTAGATTTGCAGGTGGGGAACCATTAATGCTAGAAAATAACTATTTTTCTTTTAAAAGGTTTAATTTTTTGCTAACAGAGAATTTAAATGGGTCACTATATGAATTATTAAGGAATAAATATGATATAAATCCATCTGATTCACCTAACTCAGGAAAGGATCATACCACAATAGAAATTGCAAAAGCTATGGATGAAGAGGCTGGGCTATTGATGGTGCAAAAGGGTGAACCCTTGTTTTATATAAAGACTGTTATTTATGATGATAAGAATAGACCGGTACATATAGGAAAACAGTATGTTATAGGCGAAAGATATAAATTCGTAATATCATAGTATAAATTTATTAAAGAGAAGAGCGTTGAAAGGTAAGTTCAACGCTCTTCTCTTTGAATTAAAATCTACATATATATGTTGCAATTCACAATTACGGCTGAAATTCTTGCAATATTTTTAGAATTGTGATGAAGAATTATTTTTGCAACGTATATAGTTAAAAAAAGATATTAGGAATAACTATCAAATTTATTTAAGTAAATCAAATAGTATGAAATATATTTTATACTAGGGATTGAGACACTTTATTAAATGCATAGTCCATTGTACTTTCTAAATTTGAATTATTTTTTCCTGCTCCTTGAGCTTGGAAAGGACTTCCGCCGCCTTTTCCATCAATAAGAGATATAGCATCTTTTAAAAGTTCATTCATTTTGATATCTTTAATGTCTTTAGAACAAGCAAATAATAGATTTACTTTTTCGTCTGATTTTACTGCCATTAGAGCTATTGTGTTCTCATTTTCGATAAGCTTAGAAGTAAGGTTATTCACATACTTTAGGTTTTCACCATCAAATATCTGTTTAATTACTTTAACATTATTTATTTTAGCTGCATTTTCAAGAATTTCCTTAACTTGATATTTAGCTAGTAGAATGTTAAGATTTTTATTTGTTTCATTGGCTTCGCGAAGACTTTGATTTAAGTTCTTTATACCATTTATAGCTTCATTTTCATTACAACTTAAATATCTGCATATAGAAGTCTGAAATTCATCTTTCTTAAAAGAATCAGAAATAGCACGTTCGCCAGCTAGAAATTCTATTCGTGTTCCTTCTTTATGTTTCTCAAATTTTTTTATTTTAATAAGTCTTAAGTCAAGAGTAGATGTAGGGTGAAGGCCGCAGCAAGCATTAATATCAAAATCTCCTATTTTTACGATTCTAATATCCTCTTCCGTATTTGGAAGAGCACGTCTAAGAGATAACTTTTTAAGTTCAGCTTTAGTTGGAACAAAAGATTCTACAGGTACGGCATCCCCTATAACTTTGTTAGCAAGTCTTTCTGCTTCTCTAACTTGTTCTTCAGTTAAAACACCATAAATATCTACTGTGCTTATATCAGAACCTAGGTGGATAGCAAAAGTGTTAGCGTTAAAAAGGTTGAAGAAAGATCCTGATAAGACATGTTGACCTAAATGCTGATGCATGCCATCTTGTCTTCTATTCCAATCAATTGAACATTTAACTTTATGTATTTTGAGTGGTTTCTTTTCAACCACATGATAAACAATTTCCTCTTTTTCGTATACATCAATAACTTTTTGATCTTCTAGAGTTCCAATATCACAGCTTTGTCCGCCACCTCCTGGGAAAAATGCTGTTTTATCCAATACAACATGAAATTTATTATCAATTTCTTTTATATCAATAATTTCAGCAGTAAATTCTTTAAGGTATCGATTATCATAATATAATTTTTCCATATGTAAATTAGCCTCCTAAAATATAATAATATCTAAGGCTCAGCTATAAATAATTTTTATAGTTTGTTTAACCTGAGTCTAAGAAAATTTCAATAATACCATTATAGCAGATAGTTTATTAATATTGCATTTTTAACAATTAAGAAATAGATACAAAATTTCCTTAAAGATTATTATTACCCTTTGATAGAAGTTTTTTACGGGATAAAAGAGTTAAGCCTTACAAATAATATTAATAACTTTAGGTGTACAAAAGATATATATCTTTTACGCCTTCATATTTAGAAGAGGTGATTAATATGAATGTAGTGTTTTATCTGGTATTTAATTTTATATTTTATTCATTTATAGGGTGGATATTAGAGGAAGGTTATAGCTTTTCAACTACAAAAAAATTTCAAGAAGATGGTTTTTTAATAGGACCATTTAAACCTATGTATGGAACAGCAGTTACGTTTCTTATAATATGCAATGAATTGTTAGATATTTCTGGAATTCCATTAATATTATTATGTTTCTTAATACCAACAACAGTAGAATATATAAGTGGATATATACTTAAACACTATTTTAACAAGGTATATTGGGATTATTCTGAATTTAGGTATAATATTCATGGATTTGTCACTCTTAGATTCTCTATATATTGGATGGTGCTTAGCCTTATTGGTCTTTATTATTTGCAACCTAGTTTATATGAGTTATATATGGAGAATATGAACTTTCTTAATGTCTTTGTAGTTTTAGGAGGTGCCATATTATTAATAGACTTATATATAACTGTAAAGAAATTAGCATATGAGAAGCTTAGAATGATACAGTAATTTTCTTGGAAAAATAATAGAAATCATATTTTTATAAAAAATAGATATAAATATTATCTGAGTAATATTTATATCTATCTAAATTATAGAATGTATTATTTTAAATTATATAGAGAAGCTAACTTATCAAAAGCAGGCAAAGATTTTTTTATTTTCTCATATGAAGTGCAGTAAGCTAATCTTACGTGCCCAGGGCATCCAAACGAAGATCCTGGCACAAGTAATAAATTAAATTGTTTTGCATCTTCGCAGAATTTTTTATCATCATCGATTGGTGATTTTGGAAATAAGTAAAATGCACCTTGTGGCTTAACGCAAGTGAAACCAAGAGATATCAAATGATTATATAAAAGATCACGATTTTTCTTATAAATATTTACATCCACTTCAGCATCTAAGGATTTTGCAATTACCCTCTGGAATAAAGATGGAGCATTTACAAATCCTAAAATTCTAGTTGCAATATTTAGTGAAGCCATCATATCTGTAAAATCAGCCATAGATGAGTTGGCAACTACATAACCAATACGTTCACCAGGCAAAGATAAAGATTTACTATAAGAGTACCCAATGAAAGTATTATCGTAATATTTTAAAATACAAGGGACTTCAATATCATCATAAACAATTTCTCTGTATGGTTCATCAGAGATCAAATATATTGATGTATTAAATTCTTTTTGCTTATTATTAAGTAACGTTGCTAAGTCTTCTATTATTTTTTTTGAGTAAATAACACCGGTAGGATTATTTGGGTTGTTTATTATTAAAGCTTTTGTTCTAGGAGTAATAACCTCACTTAAAGCCTTTAAGTCAGGCTCAAAAGTTTCAGTATTAGTAGGACAAGTTACTAGTTTACCATCAAAGTTTTTTACATAGTTTCCATATTCTCCAAAGTAAGGAGAAAAGGTAATAACTTCGTCATCGGGATTTAATATAGATTTTAAAATTATATTTAATCCGCCTGCAGCCCCACAAGTCATAACAATATTATCTTTTGAAAGTGTTAAATTATGTTTTTTGTTTATAAAATCACTTATATTAGTCCTAACATCCTCATAGCCAGAATTGTTCATATAACCATGTACTAAATTTGGTGTTTCTTCATTCAAAATTTCAAAGATAACTTCCTTTACTTTACTTGGAGGTTCAACATTTGGATTCCCTATACTATAATCAAAAACATTTTCTTCCCCATATATTTCTGATAATCTTTTTCCTTCTTCAAACATAGCTCTTATAATGGAATTATTTGCAACAAGAGATTTCATTTTATTTGATATCATTTCTAGCCCCCCGATTTATATCTAAATTTTATTTTGATTATTGAAAGTACATTCAATTTGATATATATAGTTTATCACATTTTGTAATAATAATTAATAACACAGTGATTTATTTAGGAATATATTACAATTAAATTTACATAATTTAAGTTTTAATTTATAACTTAACTTGTAAGGTTTACGTATGTAAATTTATCGCTAAAAATATAATATATATGTTGCGATAATAAATTTACATTTAAAATTTCAGTCAAGTAAGCCCTTAGTTAAGACAAAAATGTAGAAATTCAATTGCAACGTATATATATTAGTGAACGCTTAGAAATAGCATTAAATATGAATCGTATTAAGCTAAGTCTAGTAAAACTTAAAATAACGTGAAACTTTAATCAATATGGTTGAAAATAAAAAAATCGCATGATATGCTAATATGTGTACAAAAAAGTAGAAATTTTACATTAAATATTAAAATAGGGTAGAACGATTACAGTGGATTATAGTTGTTATATATTAATATAAGAATATATTAATTATCTAATAATACTGACTATGTCAGAGAATCTTTTAGATATTGGATAATCATAGTTGCTAAAAATCAAAGTATAAGTGATTTTAATAAAATTAAATATAAGTATTATAAGTATTAATTGGATGATGAGGCAGAAAGAAGGGGTGTTTTATATGAACGAAGACAAAAAAATTAGTTTATTACAATCTGTTGGAGTGAAAATTTTCTCTGGATATTTCATAATGGCGTTAATGGGAATTGGGATAGGAATAGGGATAAAAACTAGCACAACGCTTACAGTTATGACCTCAGGAATTGCCATTATATTGGGAGTTATATTTGTAGTCACAACATTAGGTAAAATAATTACACCACTACATAAAATAAAGCAGTTAGCAGAAAGAATGAGTGAGTATGATATCTCAACTAATATTAAAATTACAAGAAAAGATGAATTTGGATTTATAGGACAAGCATTAAATAAGGCTCAAGATAATTTAAGGTATATGATAGAATTATGTGCAGACAATGCAGCAAATGTATCTGCTTTAAGTGAAGAAGCTTCTGCTGTTGTTCAAGAAATATCAACAAGTCTGGAAAATATAAATCTAGAGTTTGAAAAAATTGATTCAAAAACACAAGATAATAGCAGCAATGTTGAAGAAGTATATGCATCAATTCAACAAGTAACTGCTAATATGGAGGAATTAGAGGCACAAGCGGAAAGAGGTAATGAGAATTCAAATAGTATAAAGCAAAGAGCTAAGGCTGTGGAAAAAAACAGCAAAAGAGCAATTAAAAATACAGCAACTGTATATAGTGAAAAAGAAGAACATATAAAGAAAGCAATTGAGGAATCTAAGGTAGTAGAAGAAATAAAAGTAATGGCAGATTCAATAGCAAGTATAGCAGAGCAGACTAATTTATTAGCATTGAATGCAGCAATTGAGGCTGCTAGAGCTGGGGAATCAGGTAAGGGTTTTGCGGTTGTTGCAGAAGAAGTAAGAAAGCTTGCAGAGGAGTCGGCATCATCAGTAATTACAATACAAAATACAATAGAAAGAGTAGAGAAAGCATTCAGTAATCTTTCAGAGAATAGTAAGGAGATAATCGGTTTTATTAAAACTAATGTAAAAGAAGATTTGGAGGGATATGGGAGTATTGCTTTGCAATATACTAAAGATGGTGATTTTATAAGTACAATGTCTAAACAAATAGCTGAGATGTCTGAGCATGTAAACGCATCAATTGAACAGGTTAGCGCAGCCATATCAAATACTGCAAAAAATTCTGAAGAAGTTTCTGGTAGTACACATAGTATACAACAAGGAATAGATGATACATCAATTGCTATGAAGCAAGTAGTTGAAACAATAAGCAGGGAAGCTATTAAAGCTGAAGAACTAAGCAGTGTTATTTCACAGTTTAAATTATAGGATTATATAATATAGTGCACAATGAACAATTAATATAAGATTGTTCATTGTGCATTAAAGTTTTTACTTTATATTAAGATCTCCACTTACAGTAGTAATGTTTATAAGGGAACTTTCATCGCCAGAAGATACTTTATTATTAGGCGAATTTAAGCTTCCGGAATTTGTTTCATAGTTTATTTTATATCCTGAGCCTTCTGGTATAGATAAGTTTATAGATCCAGAATGAGAGCTTAAAGATATATTATTTAAATAATTAATTATCCTCAAACTAATATCTCCAGATGAGGTATTTCCAGTTATACTTCCTAAATTACCACTTCCAATAATATCCCCAGAAGAAGAAGATAATTTTGTTTCATTTGATGTTTCTATATTATTAAAATTTATGTTTCCGCTGGAACTACTCAAGCTTAAATAATTTAAAAATGAATTTGAAAGAACTATGGATCCACTAGCAGATGAAAGATTCAGGGTATTTAGCGATAAGCCAGAAGTATTTATATCACCGCTACTTGTGATTATCTTTAGAATTCTCTTGTCTTTAAATTTATAAGGTATACTTACTGAGATACTTGCATCACTTGGAGTATCATATCTAGTGTTAAAAGTTAATTTATTTCCACTTTGAATTTCAGACAAATCATTAGAAATATTATTGTTACTTTTAATTTGAATTTTTAAATCATCACCATCATAATCAACAACTTTAATATCCTGAGAGTTTAAGTTAAAATCTATCTCACTTACATTATTATTGAGGACATAATCCTTAGATAAGTATGAAGTATTAAAGTCGAGAGTAAAATTATTAAAATTCAAATTATGTTCTAATGTATAAGGATTTACATGAAGTTCATCAGCGTAATTGGAAAGTTTATAGCCGCTTTGAACTAGAGCAATGCATCCAGAAGTATAGAACGTAATAGATAAAAGCAATAATATTAACATAAATATCTTCATATTAGAAGAAATGAACTTCTTTTTCATAATGATTCACCACCTTTAAACTTTAAAAAATTATATATTTTGGCCAAAATTACTATGAGAAATTTACAAAGGTAGAAAAATATAATTATTAAAAGCAGTGATAATGAGAGTGAACCTAAAGAAAATAATACTATTACTGGATACGGAAAGTTAGAGACAAATGCTGGGATATTAGGAAGTGTAAAAAGGTTTGTAAAAGTTCCACCAACTAGTACTCCAATACTAGCGATAAAAATACTTATCGCTATGCCCAAAAGGCCTATAAAGCATCCAATAACACCAGTTATAACTGGAAAGAATATTACTAAAGATAAGATTATAATATAAATTTTTAAGATAATATTTATATTTAAGTTAGAAATCTTATTTTTAAATTTATGATTATTAAAAATATTCTTTTTTTGACATACACTAAAACTAAATTCTGAGTCGAAGGAAATATCATCACTGCGCCTAAATTTATCCTCATTATTGATATTATATTTTGATTCTTTTAATTCAGCACATTTATAATTGCTTTTTTGAATATCAAGTGATATATTTTCATTATGAAGGTCATAAAAATAATCATTTGAAGCATAAGAATTATTAGACTTAAAATCATTAAAGTTGGAATCAGTTTTTAAATTATTCTTGTTTTCTGAATAGATATTACCGAACTTTCTGTTAGTTTTAGAACTGTGATATACATTACTACGATTATTATTAATATTTATATCAGTAGTATCTATGTTAGAAATCTCATCGCTAGTTTTAGTATTAGAACTATTAGCTAAATTGGCTAAGGTAACGGTAATATGTGAATTTTCATTTCTAAGTTTATTAACTATTAAATTAGGATTACCTAACTCCTTTGCGATATCGTCTTCTGTTCTTCCAACAGTTAATCTAATTTTAAAGTAGTTCTCATAATAAGAAATAATATTTTGCAGCTTTACTTCAGGAAAGTCTTTTAAACCATCCATTAAAATATTAAAAAATTCATTTTGGGTCATTATAATAAATCTCCTTTTACTGTAACTTCAGAATATATTTCCTGATTAAAAGTATATGATAGGAATGAAAAGACCACAAGATATTACTTTATACTTTAATGTTTTATTAAGATGTTACAACTTAGAAACTAACAAAGTATTAAGAAATTCTTAAGGACTTTATAGTATTTTATTGGTGTTGTTATTATTATCCACATAAATATGTTTAATTCTAGACTCGAATTTTGTAATTATACGCTTCAACAAGAGCTTTTGTGAATAAACTTGTGGACAAACTTAAGGACTATAGAATAAAATGAAGGCTTAGACTAGTGGATATAAGGCTTGTTTATATTGTTGATAATAGTATAAAATCTGTGGATAACTTAGTTGTCAAATATGATATTCAATTAGTTGTTTATGAATATTTTAGAGGTAATGATAGACTTGATTTCAATAAATATGGAGATAATTGAGTATAATAATAGAAATTTGTAGAAAGTCTTTCTTAGCTATTTTTGGTTGAGAAATTTCATGATATATATTTATAAACAATATTCACACATTTGTGGATAAAAATTGTGGATATTGTGGATAAATAAAATTTAACTTTAAGTAATAGGAGAAAGTAGTATAATATAAATAGTAATTAATGGAATTTAACATATTATACCTAAGATTAAGTAATTTGTTTTGAAAATATTATAATTGTGAGTATACTATGAGAAAGATAGTTCTAATTTAAGGAACTTTTAATAGAGTGTGAGTTTATAGGAAAATATAATTATAAATATAAAAGAAAAATTTATAAATAGAGAAATTTATTATAAAAATCTAACCAATAGTTAATGGGGAGGGGATAAAAATCATGACAAATAAAGATGTTAAATATGTTCCTCAAATAAAAGGTACGCTTAGAAATCATGTAATTGAAGTTCCAACAGTTATAAGAAATTGTGGTGGGATTAAAATTTTTGGAAAAAGAATAAAGTCATTGCTATTTAGTACTGACGTAGCATTAATAAGAAACAGTAATGCAGATGCAATTATTGCGGTATACCCATTTACACCACAACCTGTAATAACACAGGCGCTTGTTATGGCAGCTGATGTCCCGGTTTTTTGTGGCGTAGGCGGAGGAATAACACAAGGAAAAAGAGTTGTGAATTTAGCTATGGATGCAGAATTTAAAGGCGCTATGGGAGTAGTTGTAAATGCTCCCACAAGTAATGAGGTTGTTAATAAGATTAGGTCAACTATAGATATACCAGTCATAGTAACAGTTATTTCTGAAGATGAAGATATTGCTAAAAGGATTGAAGCTGGAGCTACAATACTAAATGTTTCAGGTGGAAGAAACACTGCTAGTATAGTTAGAAATATCAGAAAGAGATTTCCAGAGTTTCCTATAATAGCAACTGGTGGTCCAACTGAAGAGTCTATTAAAGAGACAATTCAAGCTGGAGCAAATGCTATAACTTTTACTCCGCCATCATCAGCAAGTATTATGGGAGATCTTATGGATGAGTACAGGAAAGAATAGGAATGTAACAAACTTGGGTTTTGTACCATTAATTTAAAGTTAAAAAAGTATTGCTTTAAGTTTAATTTATGGTATCATATTTGTAACAGTTTAATAAAATGATATTGTACAGATAATGATTTATAATGTCGTGATATTAAAATATTAAAGAATTCTAATAATATAATATATAACATGACCTGGGGTAGAGGTGCTGTAATAAATAGTAGGCATAAGAAGTTGGCAAACGTTGATTTATGCTAAAAGGTATTATAGCCGAAGAAAAAAGATTATTATGCGATAATTTTTTTCTGGGTATTCATAGAATATGTGAATAACTGTCACGAAGAGTGTTGAGCTACAAGGTGCTTTTTTCAGTTGTAAATTAACAGTTTAAAAAGAATAATAATGATTTTGTTAGTATAGATATTCAAATTCATTTATTAATCTTTTGTGAAGAATTGATAATTGATGAAAATATTGTGCATAAATTTAGCGTAAAGATCTACCGCTCGTCACAGATATATTCTGTGGCGTTTGTTTTTTATTATAACTATTAGTTAATACAACAGCAATAATCCGAAGATAATATAGAAAACGGATATTTTTTTATTAAAATTGGTGTTGTGATTTATTTAAATCAATGAAGCAATAGCTAATAAAATATAATTTGGGGGTTAATCAAATGAAGTTGTTTGGAACAATGAAAGTACAAGATAATCAATTAATAATTGGAGGCATTAGTGCTAAAGATTTAGTAAGGGAATATGGGAGTCCATTATATGTATTTGATGAAGCTTTAATAAGAGAATACTGTAGTGATTATAGGAAATATTTCAAATGTGAAGAAAATAACAATAGAGTAGCTTTTGCAGGAAAAGCATTTTTAACAATTCAAATGTGTAAATTACTGAAAGAAGAGAATATGTGCCTTGATGTTGTATCAGGAGGAGAATTATATACTGCTTATAAGTCTGGGTTTCCACTTGAAAACGTGATGTTCCATGGAAATAATAAGACTCTATCTGAGATTGAACTTGGTGTAAGATTAGGTGTAGGTAATTTTGTAGTAGATAATTACTACGAAATAGATGCATTAAATGATATAGCTAAAGAATATAATAAGATACAAAATATTTATTTAAGAATAACACCAGGTATTGAAGCGCATACTCATGATTATATAAAAACTGGACAAATAGATTCAAAATTTGGTTTTGCGCCAGTTGGTACTGTAATAGAAGATGCTATTAAAAAAGCTATAAGTTTAGAAAATATAAATCTTGCAGGAATACACTGTCACATAGGCTCGCAAATATTTGATTTAGAGCCATATGAAGATGCTGTTGAAATAATGTTAGAACTTGTAAGGGATACAAAAGAGAACCTAGGCTACCTAATAAAAGAAGTAGATTTTGGTGGAGGTTTTGGTATATACTATACTAAAGAAGACGAACCAAGAAGTACTGAAGAATATTGCAGCACAATAATTAACAAAGTTGATGAAGTGTGTGCGAGAACAGGTCAGGAAAGACCAATTCTTACAATAGAGCCAGGAAGAAGTATCGTAGCTAATGCAGGAACAACTTTATATACTGTAGGCTCAGTTAAGGAAATTCCAAGTGTTAGAAAATATGTATCGGTAGACGGTGGAATGACTGATAATATAAGACCAGCTCTTTATAATGCAGAATATGAATGTATTCTTGCAAGTAGAGTTGAAAGTGAAAAAGAAGAAATTGTTACAATATCAGGGAAGTGCTGTGAATCAGGAGATATATTATTGGAAAATATTAAAATTCCAGAAGTTAAAAGTGGAGATGTTCTAGCAATAATGACTACAGGAGCATATGGTTATTCTATGTCAAGCAATTACAATAGGATACCAAAGCCAGCAGTAGTAATGGTTAAAGATAATGAAACAAGACTTATTTGCAGAAGAGAGTCTTATGACGATTTGTTAAAGAATGATGTTGAATAGATATAAGTATATTTACTATGTTTAAGTAAGAGTTTAAATTATATATATATTCCTTAAAAGGATTATGCACTGATTTTTAAGATTGGTGCATATTTTTGTTATAAAATTAACATCTTGTAAATATTTTAGATAGTAAAATATGTTATACTAAAACAGTATATTAAAATATCCAATAATATATGATTAAGGATTATGAAGAAATAGGGTATTAAT
Source organism: uncultured Clostridium sp. (assembly GCA_963524945.1). Lineage (GTDB taxonomy): Bacteria > Bacillota > Clostridia > Clostridiales > Clostridiaceae > Clostridium. The sequence goes on along the minus strand of CAURJV010000012.1, from coordinate 2,856 downwards.
GAAAGATTATGTGTAATATGGGACATGGAGGGAATATTGTGGCAGAAAATAACGAAGATGAAATTGTAACAGGCAAAAAAGAAAAAAAGAAGTCCATATTAAATGAATGGATAATTGACATTGCAGTTGTTCTTTGTATAGCGCTTCTAGTATGGAATTTTGTGGGATATGGTGTTTGGATTACGAGTGGATCTATGATCCCAACATTAGAAGTTAAAGACAGATTGCTGGTAACTAGAGTACATAATCCTAAAAATTTAAAAGAAGGAGATATTGTATTATTTAAAAATGATGAATTTAAGGGTGAAATTTTAATAAAAAGATTAATAGGGCTTCCAGGAGATACAATAGAAATTAAAAATGGTGTTGTTTATAGAAATGGTCAAGAGCTTAAGGAAGATTATGTGAAGAATAATGAGAGATATAATGGAGCTTTCAAAGTACCAGATAATAAGTATTTCTTCTTAGGGGATAATAGAGCTAACTCAGATGATTCAAGATATTGGAAAGATCCTTACGTTGATGAATCATATATAGAAGGGAAGGCTCAAGTAAAGTATTATCCTATAAAAGATTTTGAAATATTAAAATAATATTAGTTAAATTTTTTATAAAGTGTGAATAATACTTAATATGCGGCATCAGATAAACGAATCTTGCAAAAAGGGAGAACATTTAATGAATGAAAATGATTATATAATGGAATCAAAGGACATAGATTTAAATTGTTCTGAGAACATCACTAGTAAATCAGATAGAGATCTTTTGAAGAAAAAATTAAATAAAAAAGAGAATAAAGAATCGTTATCTAATAAAAGTATTATAGGAAGTTTTTCGTTTGAAAGCGCTTTTTTTAGGGAGTGGATAATTCCTATATTAGCAGCAATAGGGATAGCTTTTTTAATAAATAAATTTTTAATTTACACAGTATATATACCTAGTGAATCAATGGTTCCTACTTTAAATATTGGTGATAAATTAATAGTAACTAGAATTTATAATACTAATAGAATTAATAGAGGAGATATAACTGTATTCTATTCAAAGGAGCTTGATCAGGTTCTTATAAAAAGAGTTATAGGACTTCCAGGAGATCACATTGAAATACACGGTGGGACTGTTACTATAAATGGATCAGACATTAAAGAGGATTATGTAAAAAATAACGAAAATTTTGATGGTGTTTTCGATGTGCCTGAAAATAAATTTTTCTTTTTGGGAGATAATAGGAGCCGATCAAATGATGCAAGAAGATGGATTAATCCATATATAGATGCATCAAATATACAAGGAAGAGCTATATTGAAATTCTATCCATTTAAAGATTTTGGAAGCTTAAATTAAGAGTTATTGATGATATTTTGATGGATATAATGTATAATTTAGGAGATCAGAGGAAAACTGACTTGCGTTCGCTCTCTAAGTAAGCGATTCACTATTCTTGGAATTAATTTATACTATGAAAAGAGGATGTTAAGTGAGTGAAAAGTATATAATAGATAGAGTGGAAGGGAATTATGTTATAATTGAAAAAGAAAATGGAGATATAGATAAAGTATCTATTAATAATGTTAAAGGGGATTTTAAAGAAGGAGATATTTTAATTAATATAGAGGATAAATATTTTGAAGTAGATAAAAAGTTCACAGCAATTCTAAAAAAACAAATAGAAGATAAGATGAGGGATATGTGGAAAGAATGATCTAATCGATGAATATTACTAAAATATAAAGTTAAACTCAATTTAGATATAATTTAATTTAAGTTTGGATTTTAGTTTGACTTGTAAAAAAAGAGTGAAAAGTAACTAGAGAGTTATATTGTCTGGGATTGTGTTACTAATATTATAATCACTAAAGAAATTGATGAGCGTATAAGTATGCAGTATTAGACATAAGGATTAATAAATATAATGGGAAGGTGATTAGATGCAGAATAATAATAATGGTAACAAAAGGAATAATAAAAATAAGAATTCTTTTACTGTAGCAATTACTTATTTTTTAATAGCTTTTGCGTTTTTAATGGCGTTTAATTATGCAAAAGATACAGCTACAACTAAAGAAATTAACTATAATGAGTTTTTAACTTTATTAGATAATAAGGAAATTTCAAAGGTGGTTATAACAAGTGAAAACTTATTAATAACACCAAGTGAAGATAATGAAGAATACAAAGGAAAGACATTATATACAGCAAATGTAAATGATCAAACATTAATAACTAAGCTTAATGCAGCTGGAGTTGATTTTACAGGTAAAAATCCTAAAGAATCACCAATGATGAATATTCTACTTACATGGATATTGCCTATGGTGCTTATATTCTTCATGTGGAGATTTTTGTTCTCTAAGATGGGCGGAGGCGGAGGCGGTGTCATGGGCATCGGCAAAAACAACGCCAAGGTTTATATGGAAAGTGAAATAAAAGTGACTTTTGATGATGTGGCAGGTCAGGAAGAAGCTAAAGAATCTTTAAAAGAAGTAATAGATTTCTTAAATGCCCCAGCTAAATATACTGAGATTGGAGCTAAATTGCCTAAAGGTGTTTTGCTTGTAGGACCTCCGGGAACAGGAAAAACTCTTATTGCAAAAGCAGTTGCCGGAGAAGCAAGAGTTCCATTTTTCTCACTTTCAGGTTCAAGTTTTGTTGAAATGTTCGTTGGAGTTGGAGCATCAAGAGTAAGAGAGTTATTCAAAGATGCAGTAGCCAAAGCGCCATGTATTATTTTTATAGATGAAATTGATGCAATTGGTAAGAGCAGAGATAATCAAATGCAAAGTAACGATGAAAGAGAACAAACTTTAAATCAATTACTTTCTGAAATGGATGGATTTGATTCATCTAAGGGCGTAG
>CAURJV010000011.1:0-104243 GCA_963524945.1 uncultured Clostridium sp. | reverse complement strand
TCAAAGTTTCCACTAGCAAGTGATGCTGTACCAAATAGATAAGCAGCTTTGTTAACTGGACCACCCATATCAACTGACATCATACCACCTAAAACAATACCTAAAAGAATCTTACTTGTACCACCCATTGAGTTAAGTGCACCAGTGATACCTGTATTTATTGATCCCATAATTGGGTTTATGAATAACATTATAACACCGATTAGAAATGTTCCTAGTAAAGGATATAAAAATACTGGTTTAATACCTTCTAAACTGTTTGGTAAGCCTGCAAATAACTTCTTAAGACCAACAACTAAATATCCAGCAATGAAACCTGCAAGTAATGCGCCTAAGAAACCACCTGAAACTGCTGGAACCTTTGGATCAAATGCACTTGCAAAAGTAATACCTGCACTAGCTAAAGCGCCACCAACAAAACCTACTGAAAGAGCTGGTCTATCTCCAATACTCATTGCAATAAATCCAGCAAGAACTGGTAACATAAATCCAAATGCTGTCCCACCAATCTTCATTAATACTGCTGCAATAGGTGTTCCTGAACCAAAGCCACTTGGATTTGCAGGATTAAATGTATCAAATAAGAATGCTAAAGCTATTAATATACCACCACCTATTACAAACGGTAACATATGTGATACACCATTCATAAGATGCTTATAAATTTGACGTCCAACTGATTCGTTTGAAACATCTTCGCTGCTATCAGCACCTCCAGCATGATGATATATTGGAGCATTTCCACTTATAGCTTCCTCAATTAATTGAGCCGACTTGTGTATTCCATCTGCCACCTTAGTTTTAATTACTCTCTTACCATCAAATCTAGCCATTTCTACATTTTTATCTGCTGCTATAATTATACATTCTGCATTTGCTATTTCTTCTTTTGTTAAAACGTTTTTAGCGCCACCAGAACCATTTGTCTCAACTTTTATTGAGACTCCCATATCTTTACCCTTGCTTTCAAGACTTTCTGCTGCCATATAAGTATGTGCAATTCCTGTCGGACATGCAGTTACTGCTAATACTCTATAACCACTTTTATTCATCTCTAATTCCCCCTTTACCTCTTCAGGAAACTTTTCCATTTCCTTCTTATCTATTAACCTTAAAAACTCCTCTTTATCAGAACAGTCGATTAAGCTTGTTCTAAATGCTTCATCCATTAATATAGTAGATAATCTTGCTAATACCTCTAAGTGTAAATTATCATTATTATCTGGTACAGCAATCATAAAGAAAAGATGTGCTGGTTGACCATCTAATGAATCATAATCAACACCTTTTTTACAAATTGCAGCCGCAAGAGATGCGTTCTTTACTGCGCTTGTTTTTCCATGTGGAATCGCTATTCCATCTCCAATACCAGTCGTACTTAATTCTTCCCTAGCTAATATTGCTTTCTTATATTCTTCTTTATTATTTAAATTTCCAGTCTTGTCCATTAAATCAACTAATTCATTAATACATTGTTCTTTTGTACTTGGATTAAAATTTAAGTTTATACCTTGTTTGTGTAATAAATCTACAATCCTCATTTTTGGCCTCCTAAAATTTAAACATATTTTTTATACTTCTGTAAAAATCATAATACTAATTAAATCTCCAATATTAAATCTTTAAAATATAATAAGATTCAACTTATACTAGAATAAATTTATTATTAAATTTCCTTTAATAATTCATATACTTGTTCTTTTGTTGCCAATTCTTCTGAGAAAGCACTTGCACTTCCTGTAGCAATTCCCATCTTGAACGCTTCTTCTATATTTTTGTTTTTCAAATATCCGCATAAGAAACCAGCTACCATTGAATCTCCAGCTCCAACTGAATTTTTAAGTATTCCTTTTGGCACAGCTCTTTTTATCGGATCTCCATTTTCAGGTAATAGAATCGCTCCATCCCCTGCCATTGATATAAGAACATTTTTTGCTCCCATTTCTTGAAGTTTTCTACCATATTTAATTATGTCTTTATCATCTTTTAGTTCTACATTAAACATTTCTGCAAGTTCATGATGATTTGGTTTTATTAAAAACGGTTTATATTTTAATACCTTTAATAGCAAGTCTTTTGTTGCATCAACTATGAATTCTACACCCTTATCCAATAAGCTGTTCATAATACTTTCATATATATTATCTGGCACACTATTTGGTATACTTCCTGATAATATTAAATAATCACCTTTTGTTAGATGCGAAAGTTTTTCATGTAAGAGGTTTAACTCTTCATCAGTTATTGCTGGTCCAGATCCATTAATTTCTGTTTCCCCATCACTTTTAAGTTTCACGTTTATTCTAGAAAATCCACTGTTTAATTTTATAAAATCACAATTTACACCATGACTTTGTATTTGTCGCAAAATTTCATCTCCAGTAAATCCTGCAACATATCCAAGAGCTGTATTAGCTACCCCTAGATTTTTAAGAACTATCGATACGTTAATTCCTTTACCACCCGCATAAATATTTTCTTCTTCAGTTCTATTTAATGAATCAACTTTAAATGAATCAACTTTAACAATATAATCTAAAGAAGGATTAAGAGTTATTGTATTAATCATTTTTTACCACCTCTATTACATTAGTATCATAACTAATATTATTATCAATTTTTGTTGTTATTAATGTTGAATCTGCTATTGCTCCGAAAGTTATAAAACTAACTTTTTCTAATTTAGATTGATCTGCTAATACATATGATTCTCTACACATTTTCATTGCTTGAGCTTTAACCATTGCTTCATTCATATCTGGAGTTGTATAACCACTCTCGTTGCTTACGCCATTTACTCCAAAAAATCCTTTTGAAAAGTTATATTTTTTTAAATCTTCTACCACAGTGCTTCCTACTATTGCTTCAGTTATAGCTTTAACTTCACCTCCAACAATAAATGTCTTAAAACCTCTTTCCAAAAGCTTTTTTGCATGAACTATTCCATTAGTTACAACTATTATTTCATTGGCCTCAATAAAATCTATTAAGATCTCAGTTGTTGTTCCAGCATCTAAGTAGAGCATATCTCCGTCTTCAATTAATGCAGCAGCATGCTTTGCTATTTCAGATTTTTCATCTACATTCAAAGATTGTCTAACATTAACTTTATAATCGTGCTTAGATGTGCTCTCACCTATTGCAATTGCACCTCCATGAATTTTCTTTAAAAGCCCCTCACTATCAAGTGTATTTAAATCTCTTCTAACTGTAGATTCCGAAGCATCCAGTAATTTTACTAAATCAGTAACAGATACTATTCCTTTTACCTTCAACTCCTGAAGAATGATATTAAACCTTTCTTCTGTAAACATTATCATCACTCCTCTGATATAATCATAACTTATATTTCAATAAAAATCAATCATTTTATTTCAAAAAAAATCATTTATTTTCATAAATATTGATTTTTATTGATTATTTATATTTGAATTTGAATATATTACTCTTTTATTGATCGTTTCAAGTTATTTAACTGATATAATATAGGTTCTAAAATCAATCCTTCTCTTGTTGGATAATCATAAGAACTACTTTCCTTAATACAATTCTCAACAAATTTACACGATTCCTCAACACTCTTTTCTAATGAATTATCATCCATAATTAATCCAATCAAAACTGATGTAAAAACATCTCCAGTTCCCGGATAAGATCTTTCTATCCTATCCCTAATTATTAATTTTAAAGAATCGTTTTCTCCATTATATACAGTTATTCCAATCTTCTTTTTATTTGCAACAGGTACACTTGTGATTATTACATTTTCACACCCAAGACTATATAATTTTCTAGAAAGCACTAATAACTTTTCTTCATTCACTTCCTCCACAATCTTTTCATCACATAAAATACACGCTTCCGTAAAATTAGGTGTAATGATATGGGAATATCTTATTATCCTTTTTAAGCTGTCTGAATATTCCTTATTAAAATTACTATAATAAGAACCATTATCAGCGAAAATAGGATCGAGCACTACCAATGATTTATTCTTGTTTACAGATTCTAATAAAAGTAAAGTTTCTTCAATATTATTAGTACTTCCTAAATATCCAACAAATATACTTTCAAAATTTATATTCAATTCAAGATAGTGTTGAGCCGCCTTACTTATATAGCCATCTAATCTTTCTATGTTTGGACTAAAACCTCCAGTATGACTTGTTAATATCATAGTAGGTATCGGACAAACCTCAACCCCCAAAGTTGATAAAATAGGTATTACATTAGTTAAAGCCGCTTTTCCTATTCCGCATAGATCATGTAAAACAGCTGTTCTTTTTATAGGCTTTATCATAGATTTCTCCTCTCTAAAATATTTTTGCATTTAATTTTTTAATTCTTTGTCATATTCAATAGAAATACAACTTCTTTGTAAAAAATTATAGTATTAATACCGGAATCAGGCAAATTAATTACCATATAATTGTATTAAATTTGAATTTTTGCTGTTGTTTTTTTACTATAGCTATCTAATAATTTTAACTTTTCATAAAAAAATGCTATATCCCTATCTCTATTAAAGGTCATATAGCATTTCATTGTTATTTTCTATAAAAATTTCAATTCTTTTAACCTGTCAATTAAATTAACCTTGTTATCTTTGGATACCTGCCTTATCTCTAATTCAATCCCTTTCTCGTAAAGCTTCTTGAAACATTCTATATCTTCATTATTTACGGATATAGCACCTGTAATTTGTTTTTTTCCATCCTTATAGCACATCCCGCCAACATTTACCGATTTAATATCAACGCCACCTTCAATCATTCGAAGCACGTCTGCCGGACTTGTAAATAAAAATAAGGTCTTAAAATTATTATATTTGGGATCTTTATAAGCTTTGATAGCGGTCTCTATTGGTATTACATAAGCTTTGATTCCTTTTAATGCTACTTGAAGCAACAACTGTTTTCTTAAATCATCTTTAGCAACTTCATCACTACACGCCATAATTCTGTTGCATCCACTTGCTTTTGACCATATAGTGGCAATCTGTCCATGTATTAATCTGTCATCAATTCTTACAAAGCTAATTTCCATGATTTAAAACTCCTTTTGAAATTTATACTATAAAATTTTTTAGATTAATTCTATATTTATGGTATATATTTAAACACATTCTAATAATATCTCATTCTAGAATACATACTAAAATAAATAAAATTATTACAATTCCTAATCAATAAAAAATCTTGTTATTTTAATTTTACACCGAAAAATTAATATTCAAAAACATTTATCAAAAAGCTCTATATTCTGCTTTTAATTTGTAATTATGATATCACAAAATGTATTCATTTTCAATCATAACAATTCATTTTCTTTCACATGCAATCGTGATAGTCCTATTCAAAGCTTCAAAATTAGATTTTCTCTTGGTCTTCTTATTTAAAAACCATATAAACAAAATTAAATCATAATCATTTAATCTTGTTTATATTAAATACTTAATTAAATTCTTTATGTTAAATAAAATAGAAATTTTATCTGGCATAATAAAAATAGCATATTAAATTAATTTTAATCTATAAAGTCAAAATTAATTTTTAATATGCTAAATTTGTTACATACTTTTACTTTAAATATATTTTTCTATAATTTACTTATACCAAATTTTATAAAGTAACACCTTGTTTTAAAATTGCTAACTCTTTAAATCTATTAATCTCATTATTTACATATTTTCCATTAGCTACTTCGATTACGTATTTTATAAACTCTTCTGTTACTTCATTTAAAGTCTTATCTTCAACTAAAGTTCCTGCATTAAAATCCATCCAATGTGGTTTTAAATTATATAGTGGAGTATTTGTTGATATTTTCATTGTAGGAACAAATGTGCCAAATGGTGTTCCTCTACCTGTTGTAAATAAAACCATATGACAGCCAGCTGCTGCTAAAGCTGAGGCTGCAACTAAGTCATTTCCCGGTCCACTTAAAAGATTTAAACCATTAGTTTTTAAAGTTTCACCATATTTTAATACACCTACAACCGTTGAATCTCCTGATTTTTGTGTACAGCCTAAAGATTTATCCTCTAATGTTGTAATTCCACCAGCTTTATTTCCTGGAGAAGGATTTTCATATATAGGCTGATTATACGCCATGAAGTATTCTTTAAAATCATTTATTAAATGTACAGTTTTATCAAAAGTTTCAGTGTCTTTAGCTCTATTCATAAGAATTGTTTCTGCACCAAACATTTCAGGAACTTCTGTAAGTATCGTTGTTCCACCTTGTGCAACTAAGAAATCTGAAAAACTACCTACAAGAGGATTTGCAGTTATTCCTGAGAATCCATCTGAACCACCGCACTTTAATCCAACTTTTAAATTTGATAGAGACACTGATTCTCTCTTATCATCTTTCATATTTTCATAAAGCTCACTCAATATCTTAGCGCCTTCCTCTATTTCATTTGAAACTTCCTGTGATACTAAAAATTTAATTCTAGTTTTATCATAATCTCCTAATGACTCAATAAATTCAGCCATTGTATTATTTTCACAGCCAAGTCCAAGTACTAATACTCCTCCAGCATTAGGATGCTTTACTAAATTCCCAAGCATAGTTCTTGTATTTGCATGATCATCTCCCAATTGAGAACATCCATAATTATGTTTAAAAATTTCAACACTATCTATTCCAACGGGTTTCACATCTTCTTTGAATTTTTCGATTATTCTCTCACCAATTCCATTAACGCATCCAACCGTCGGAACTATCCAAAGTTCATTTCTTATACCAACATTACCATTTGTTCTTTTATATCCATCAAAAGTGAGATTTCTATTTTCTATTGAAACTTGTTTTAGCTGTTGATTAAAATTATATTCCATAATTCCATCTAAATTTGTTTTAATATTATGAGTATGAACCCATTCTCCTATTGATATATCTTCAATAGCATGTCCTATCGGATATCCATATTTTATTACATTTTCGTTAACTTTAAAATCTGATATAGCTACTTTGTGACCTCTTTTTATATCTTCTTTTATTTCTATTTTTTTATTTTCAACTTCTATAATTTCGTTTTTAGATAAATCTCTAAGTGCTACAACAACATTATCTTTTTCATTTATTTTTATAATTTCCTTCATTACTTTCTACCTACTTCCATTAAATTATTGTGTATAACTTTAAATTTAATAGCTACATAAATATTTTAGTATTAATTTATAATTTTATTTTTTAAAGAACTTCTTTTATAGCTTCCTTCATTCCTACTTTTTCAATTATTTCTAGGTATCTTGAAATTTCATCAGTTAAATTAGGAATTTCATTTAAATTGCTTCCCCAATTCTTTTCGTATGCAAGAACCGAAGTTACAATTTTGTTTAGCCCTTCTTTTGTTCCATCATGTTTTCCCCATAATTCCTTAAATAATTCTAATATATCTTCATCATCTGATAACTGAATATCTTCTTCTCCTCTTTTTCCTTTATAGAATTCTATTAAAGATGCAAGTGAGAATACTAATTTCTTAGGAAGCGTACCTTTTCTCTTTAGATATTCAGTCAAACTTGGTAAATCTCTTGTTTTGTATTTAGATAGCGAATTTAATGCTATACTCATCAAATAGTGTTTTACATATGGATTTTGGAATCTTTCTATAATCGCATCTGCAAATTCCACTAATTCTTCGTGAGGTAAATCTAAAGTTTCTATGATTTCATCATATATTACATCATGAACATATTTTCCTATAACCTCATGATCAACAGATTCTCCTACAGTTTCTAATCCATAAAGATATGCTACTGGAACCATTGCTGTATGAGGTCCATTTAAAATTCTAACTTTTCTTGTTCTATATGGTGTCATATCATCTACAACTTTTACATTAAGTCCTGCTTTTTCTATTGGTAATTCATCTTTTATAGATTGAGGACCTTCTATTACCCATAGATGAAATATTTCACCTACATCTACAAGATTATCATCATATCCAAGTTCTGCTCTAACTTCATCAATCGTGTCTCTTGGGTATCCTGGAACTATTCTATCAACTAAGCTACAGCAAAAAGTATTAGCATTATTTATCCAATCCGAAAACTCTTGTCCTAAATTCCATATTTCTGCATACTTTAATACTATTTCTTTAAGTTTTTCACCATTTCTATCAATAAGCTCACATGGAATTATAATAAAACCTTTACTATTGTCACCATTAAATGCAGTAAATCTACGAAATAAAAATGCAGTTAACTTACCCGGAAAACTTTTTTGGCATCCTTCATTTAATTTATCATTCTTATCAAAAGCAATTCCTGCTTCTGTTGTATTTGACACTATAAATCTCAATTCTGGATTTTCCGCAACTTTTAAATATTCATCATACTCCGTATATGGATTAATCCCTCTACTTATACTATTAATTATTTTATGTGTTTTTATGGCTTTTCCACCTTGAACACCTTGAAGATAAAGAGTAAATAACCCATCTTGTTCATTTAGCATATTAACTAGTCCGCCTTCTTGAGGCTGTACTACTACAACACTTCCATTGAAATTTGCTTCTTCATTCATTTTGTCAATTTGCCAATCAACAAATGCTCTTAGGAAATTTCCTTCCCCAAATTGTAATACTTTCTCAGGATAAGTCTTAAAATCTTTGTATAGTTCCTTATTTAATTTCATCAGTTATTCCTCCTAAGTTTTTCTTTATTAAAAATATCCTAAACTAATTTCGATGAACAATTTACAATGCAAACATTATTCGTTTACTATTTGGTTCACCCTCAATCATTATGACAATTTAAATCTATAGATTATTAAAGATAAGTAAAAGTTTATTTTGAATATTATTTGAAGTTTATAATTTAGAGATAGAATACACTTAAAATTTAATTATCAAAATAATCCTCTTTACTTATCCTTAAATCTAATTAGCATTTTATATGAAGAAAATCTTTTTTAATAACATAAACATTTTCCATGGTTATAAATATAGTAATATTTATTTTATAAAATTCTATCTTTCAACGCCTTGTCTTTTTCCAATAAACTCCATAAGCTGATCATAATATGGATACCCCTCCATATCACCTTGCACCAATGTTGCCATAGCTCCAACACCATTCGCATATTGTCCAATTTCATTTAGTGGTAATTTTTCTAAATATCCAGCTAAAAATCCAGCTGCAAAGCCATCGCCTGCTCCTGCCGTATCTTGAATCAAATCTGACACATTATATCCTGAAACTTTGACTCCTTCTTTTTTATCTTTTATATAGCAGCCTTCTGCACCCAATTTTACTGCGACTATTTTTGCTTCCTTTTCCAAGAAAAAATCTGCTACATCATCTTCATTAGTTAATCCTAATAAAAGTTCTGCTTCATCTAATCCGGGCATTACAATATCCGCCTTACTAGCAATATCCACCAAAGTCTTTTTGGCTTCATCAATCGTCCATAATTTAAGCCTGATATTAGGATCAAACGATACTAATATATTGTTTTCTTTAGCTATCTCTATTGCTCTATATACTGTTCTTCTACAGCTCTCTGATAGTGCTGGTGTTATACCCGTAATATGAAGAATTTTAGCCTGCTTAATATATTCTTCATCTATATCCTCTGGTGACAAGCTACTTGCAGCAGAATTCTTTCTATAATAATATACATTTGGATTACTACGCTGATAACGCTCCTTAAAAAGCAGTCCTGTAGTTCTCTCTTTATCAATTATTACTCTTGATGTATCTACTCCCTCTGCTTTTATTGCACTTATAACAAATCTTCCGAATTCATCATCTGAAACTTTTGAGAACCAGCCGACACTATGATTTAATTTTGCAATGGCAGTAGCAACATTGGATTCAGCACCGCCAAGTGACTTAGAAAAAGTATTAACATGTCTCAATGGACCACTAATATTAGGACTAAATACAACCATTGATTCCCCAAAAGTTAAAACATCCATTTTAGATCTTCTCCTTCGCTTTTCTATATGCATCCATAAATTCTGTAGCAGTTCTCTGAACCAAATCATAATCACCTGTTTTTGCGCCTTTAGTTAAATCGCCTCCAGTCCCTACTACGAATGCTCCCGCTTCAATCCACTCATGTAAATTAGCTATGCTAACACCACCTGTCGGCATAAAATCCCCCTGAGGAAGCGGCCCCTTAAATGATTTAATTACTGATGGACCATAGAGATTAGCGGGGAATATTTTAACTACATCAACGCCATACTCAAAAGCTGTAATAGCATCCTTAACAGTCATCACTCCAGGCATAACTAGAATCTTATATCTGTTACAAAGCTTTATGGTATCAATATCTAAACTTGGGCTTACAATAAATTGTGCTCCTGCTAAAATACAAGCTCTCGCTGTTTCACTGTCCAATACAGTTCCTGCTCCAACAATTACATCAGTGCCCTTATATTTCTCAGCGACTTCTTTAATTACTTCAACTGGATCTGGAACTGTCATAGTAAGCTCCATCACTTTTATTCCACCTTTTGAAACAGCCTCTACAATTTTAAGGGCTTCTTCTCTTGAATCTCCCCTCACAACTGCGACAATCCCTGCTTCTTTTATATTTTTCAAAATTTCTTCTCGTCTCATTGTTACACCTCAGATTCTTTTTTGATTAATATTTTTATGATGAATATATATAAGTTCTAGATAATAAAATTATTTAGTTTAAATTCTTAATATCTTAAACTAAACTTTAACCAATTAAATTTTTTAGAATGCTTATATAGTATCGTTTTCAGTATTTATTTTTTTAATAATCCTATTTTGCGTTATTATTATCAATTAAATACACAGTTCTTAAAATAGTTAACTTAAAATATTATTAATAAATTATAGTATGAAAATTATGGGTTTGAAGAATTCTATATTATTTTAAAGTCTATACTTATTGATTTTCTATATTTTAAGAACTGTGTTATATATTAAATAAGTCTTATAGCTTATCTATATATCAAAACATTTTTCCTTTAATCTCTACATCAAATTGCTATTTATAAGTATTTTGATGCAATAACCTATATTCGTTCACGTTAACAATTAGAGGTCGAACAATTGTTAACGTGAACAATTTTAGTTAAAAATTATTTAAGTTATATTCCTATTATAATATTAATTTTTAAAATATGCAATACTTTTTTGTGAACGTTAACAATATTTTACAAGCATCTAAAATCTGTTAAACACAAAACACTATCAACTTATATTTTTAGGGTTGATAGTGTTTTATTATTCATAAGTAAATATTAGATTATTTATTTATGTCATTATTATTCTAAAATTCCTTTTTCCCATTTTCCTTCTTGTAAGTCTTGAGCAACTTTTCTGTATTTGTCATCTGGTAAGTTGTGTAATATTCCTACTACAAGAGCAGCTAAAGCTAAAGCTACTGCTGGATATAATGTCATTGCGCCCTTAATTCCTAATAATGTTTCTGCACTTTGTTGTGCGTTTGCAACGTATCCAGTCATACCTAATACACTTGCACTAACAAGGGCTGCCATAGATTGTGCAATTTTTCTCGAAAAGTTAAATGCAGCATAAGTTACACCTTCTTTTCTTATTCCAGTATGCCAATGACCGTAGTCAATTGCATCCGTTACGAATGCCCAAGTAACTCCATTTGGAATAGCTAAAGCTACATATCCTATTGTAACAAGAACTGTGAAAGTTGTAGCATTTGTTGGTATTATAAAGTTTAATCCATTAGCGATAATTCCAATCAATAGTCCTGCAATCGCAGTTTTCTTTTTACCAAAATGTTTTACTAAGAATGGAATAGCAAATATACCTATTACAGAACATCCAATCATTATACCATTAACCTTAGGTTGAAGTTTAATATCCCCTAAGTTATATTGGCAGAAGAAAATCATCATTTGGTTGTTAGTATTCATAGCTGATATTGTAAATAATTGCATAAGAATTAAGCATAACAATGGTCTGTTTGTAAATACAACTTTAAAATAATCTTTAGCAGATGCTTTTTCTGATTTACCTTCTCTGTTAACTACAACGTGTTCTTTTGTGTTAGCAAAACAGATAAAGAATGAAACAACTCCTATAACAGCCATAACTGCGGCCGCAACTGGATAACCAACTTTTTTGTCACTAAACATCATAAGAATAGGAACAAAAGCTACCCCCGTTATTAATTGTGCCCCTAATGAACCTGCCTGTCTAAATGTAGCTAGCTGGCTTCTATCCTCTACATCTCTTGTCATAACAGATGCCAATGATCCATAAGGAACATTAGTGAATGAGTATACAAGACCCCAAATCATATATGTTGCATAACCATATATAATCTTAGATGAAAGTGGCATCTCAGGCATAGTAAAAGTAATAATTGTAAGTAGCGCAAGAATTATACTTGAAATCATCATTACAGGTCTAAACTTTCCTGATTTGCCTGCTTTTCTACTATCTATCAGCGATCCTGCTAATGGATCCATGAATGCATCGAATATCTTTGTAAATGCGAATATACCACCAACTGCTCCGGCACTAATTCCACATGTATCTATAAAAAACTTTGTAAGATATGATTGACCTAAGTCAAACATAAATCCATTACCAAAATCTCCAAAACCATAAGAAATTTTTTCTCTTAGACTTAATTTAACGTTTCCATTATTAGCATTAGTTGATGCGTTTTTGTCAACAGAATTTAACATTCTTTTTCCTCCGTATCTTTAATTTAATTAATTTTTATTCATTAATTCAATACTATAAATTATCTTTTATTTTACAAATTAGATTTTGGTATTCATCGTCGCTTAAATATACTTTTTGTGGATTCATCTCAAAAGTTTTCCCCCAAGATGGACCTCCTTCATATTTAGGTACAATATGAAGATGAAGATGTTTCATAGTATCAGCAAATGCTCCATAATTTACTTTATCAGGGTTAAACGCTTTATGGATTGCTTTAGCTACCTTTCTAGCATCATTTATGAAAGCTGCTGCTTCCTCTTCAGTCAAATCCCCTATTTCACCTTTATGTTCCTTATAAACAACGTTACATCTTCCACTATAAGTTTGTTCCTTAAATAAATATACTGTTGATACGTCCAAATCACAAATCTTAATCATCAAAGAATCTAAATCTTGATTCTTTGAACAATAAAAACAATTTTCATCAAAACTCATTTATTTACCTCCTTATTAATCATATTTTATATATATTTATTTATCATGCAATTAAGAAAGTTTAATTGCATGATAATAAATTTCATTATAGGACTTCTTTAACAGCGTCTTTCATTCCTACTTTTTCAATTACTTCTAGGTATCTTGAAACTTCATCAGTTAAATTAGGAATTTCATTTAAATTGCTTCCCCAATTCTTTTCGTATGCAAGAACCGAAGTTACAATTTTGTTTAGCCCTTCTTTTGTTCCATCATGTTTTCCCCATAATTCCTTAAATAATTCTAATATATCTTCATCATCTGATAACTGAATATCTTCTTCTCCTCTTTTTCCTTTATAGAATTCTATTAAAGATGCAAGTGAGAATACTAATTTCTTAGGAAGCGTACCTTTTCTCTTTAGATATTCAGTCAAACTTGGTAAATCTCTTGTTTTGTATTTAGATAGCGAATTTAATGCTATACTCATCAAATAGTGTTTTACATATGGATTTTGGAATCTTTCTATAATCGCATCTGCAAATTCCACTAATTCTTCGTGAGGTAAATCTAAAGTTTCTATGATTTCATCATATATTACATCATGAACATATTTTCCTATAACCTCATGATCAACAGATTCTCCTACAGTTTCTAATCCATAAAGATATGCTACTGGAACCATTGCTGTATGAGGTCCATTTAAAATTCTAACTTTTCTTGTTCTATATGGTGTCATATCATCTACAACTTTTACATTAAGTCCTGCTTTTTCTATTGGTAATTCATCTTTTATAGATTGAGGACCTTCTATTACCCATAGATGAAATATTTCACCTACATCTACAAGATTATCATCATATCCAAGTTCTGCTCTAACTTCATCAATCGTGTCTCTTGGGTATCCTGGAACTATTCTATCAACTAAGCTACAGCAAAAAGTATTAGCATTATTTATCCAATCCGAAAACTCTTGTCCTAAATTCCATATTTCTGCATACTTTAATACTATTTCTTTAAGTTTTTCACCATTTCTATCAATAAGCTCACATGGGATTATAATAAATCCTTTACTATTATCGCCCATAAATGTATTAAATCTATGATATAAAAATGCAGTTAACTTACCTGGATAACTTTTTTGACATCCTCCATTTAAAGTATCGTTTTCATCAAATGCAATTCCTGCTTCTGTTGTATTTGATACTATAAATCTCAATTCTGGATTTTCTGCGACTTTTAAATATTCATTATAATCTCTGTAAGGATTAATCCCCCTACTTATGCTGTTGATCACTTTATGTGTCTTTGATGCTTGCCCATTTTGCACACCTTGTAAATATAAAGTGTATAAACAATCTTGATCATTAAGCATATCCACAAGACCATTTTCTAGAGGCTGAACAACTACGACACTTCCATTAAAGTCTGCTTCATCATTCATTTTATCTATTTGCCAATCAACAAAAGCTCTTAAAAAGTTGCCTTCTCCAAATTGCAATACTCTTTCTGGATATGTTTTAAATTCTTTATATAATTCCTTATTTAATTTCACGGCTATTCCTCCTAAATTTCAACTTCAGTTGTATCACTGTATGAAAATAAGCAGTTTACTTATTTTCATACATATAAAATTACATATTAAAGTATTTATCTGCGTTATTATAACTAATATCAGATACAATCTGTCCTAGGTGTTCAATATCATTAGGTAATTCACCATTTTCTACCCATTCACCAATTACGTTGCAAAGTATTCTTCTAAAATATTCATGTCTTGTGTAAGACAAGAAGCTTCTAGAATCTGTTAACATTCCAACAAATGTACTTAACATACCTAAATTAGCTAAAGTTCTAATTTGATCTTGCATACCAATCTTGTGATCATTGAACCACCAAGCTGACCCAAATTGTATTTTACCTTTAACTCCATCTCCTTGGAAGCATCCAAGTAAAGTACCTATTGTTGAGTTATCATTTGGATTTAAGCTATATATAATTGTCTTTGGTAGTGCATCTTCATTATTTAGTGAATCTAATAATCTTGATAATGGAATTGCAACTTCAGTATCATTTAATGAATCAAATCCAGTATCTGGACCTAATTTTTTAAACATTTTCGAATTATTATCTCTAACACAATTCATATGGAACTGCATTACCCAACCTAAATCATGATATAATTTTCCAAAGAACTTTAATAAATATACTCTTAATTTATTTTCATCTTCAAATGAAACTTGTCCACTCTTAAGTACATTAGCAAATATTTCTCTAACTTCTTCTAGCGAAGCATTTCCTACTGGAACGAAATCTAATGCATTATCTGATACTCTGCATCCAACCTCATGAAAGAATTCAACTCTCTTTTTTAACGCTTCTAAATATTCATCAAAGTTTGTAATTTTTGAGCCTACAACTTCTTCTAGTTTACTAAACCATTCTTTAAATGTTTCTTTATTAACGCCTAATGCTTTATCAGGTCTAAATGCTGGTAACACTTTAACATCAAAGCTTTTATCTTCTTTTATTGCTAAATGATATTCTAACGAATCTATAGGATCATCTGTTGTACATATCACTTTTACATTTGATTTTTTAATAAGATTTCTTACTGTGAAATCATCGCTATTTAACATCTTATTAACTTTTTCCCAAATAGCAGGTGCACTTTTTTCATTCAAAACTTCATCAATTCCAAAGAATCTTTTAAGCTCTAAGTGTGTCCAATGATAAAGTGGATTCCCGATAGCAAATGATATAGTCTTCGCCCAAGCTAAGAACTTTTCATAATCACTTCCATCTCCTGTAATATATTTTTCATCTATGCCCAAAGTTCTCATTTGTCTCCATTTATAATGATCACCATAAAGCCATACTTGAGTTATATTCTCAAACTTTTTATCATCTAATATTTCCTTTGGATTAATGTGGCAATGATAATCAATAATTGGCATTTTTCCTGAATAATTATGATATAATTTTTCAGACACTTCGTTGCTTAATAAAAAATTTTCATCCATAAACTTTTTCATATCAAATCCTCTTTCCTTTTTTGTTCACGTGAACAGAAATACGTGCAAATTTCTGTTCACGTGAACATTTTCTTGTATCTACTTGATAACTTTATTATAATATCATATTTCAAATAACGCAACACTTTTTTGTGAACGTTAACAACTTTTTTTAATAATTAGTGAATTTGACCACTAATTATTAAAATTCATTATTAGAGTTCTCTTACTGATTTTCTTACTACAAGTTGAGATTGTATATAAACTTTTTCTTTATCTACTTCTTTGTTTTTTATAATATCTAATAAGTTTCTTCCACCATATTCGCTCATAGCTAAAGAATCCTTTCTTACACTTGTCAATGGAGGGGTTACGTAGTTACAAAAATTACTGTCATCAAATCCTATAATTGAGATGTCATCTGGAACCTTTAATCCAGTTTCAAATATTGCTTTCATAGCGCCAACCCCTATATCATCATTAGCGCAAAAGATTGCTGTTGGTCTATTTTCTAATTCAAGTAACTTTTTCATATTCTCATATCCGCTTTTCAAATCATATCTGCCACTTAAAATATATTCCTCATTGATAGGAATATTATTATCTTCTAATGCTCTTATATAGCCTCTTCTTCTATATACTGTCGATTCAAATTCCTTATTTCCTTGCAATAGTGCTATTTTTCTATGATTGTTCTCTATAAAATAAGTAACAGCATCATAAACTCCTTTTGTATCATCTGACATTATATTTACTAATCCTTCATTTTCAATATATCTATTTATAACTACAGTTGGTATATCTTTTTCTAGAATAGTTTGTATGAATTCATCGTCATTTTTGCTTTGGCTTACAACAATTATTCCATCAAAATTTCTGTTATCAATTAAATGAGAGTACTGATAATCATCTATACCTCTTACAACCAAATTATATTCTTTATCTATGACATTGTTAACTCCTCTTATGATTTCGTGGAAGAATGTATCTGATGTACCTTCGCTAATTGATGAAAAAAACACTCCTATAACGTATGATTTTAGCAAAACAAGACTCTTAGCACTATAATTTGGTACATAATTTAATTCTTTTGCTAAAGCTATAATTTTAACTTTGGTTTCTTCATTAATGTATGGACTATTGTTAAGTGCTCTAGACACAGTTGTATGAGAAACATTAGCCAATTTTGCAATATCCTTTATAGTGACACTCATATTTTTTACACTCCTTATTAAGTAAACCTTTTTCACCATATACGATAATCACAGTATATAAAAAAGCTTAATTTACTTCTAGTAATATTTTAATAATTAAAATTCATTTTTGCAACCTATACGATCTAACTGTTTTTCCTGAATTTATCAATGTTATATTTAATCTTTATTATTTAGTTATTTTCACAGTAATCTTCAATGGTTTGAGCAACTATTTTTGCTTGTACTACAGCTTCTACTACAGTTTTAGCGCCGGTAACAACATCACCTGATGCAAATGTACCTTTTTTAGTTGTATTTCCTTTATCGTCGGTTATTAACAATCCCCATTTATTGGTATTTAATTTTGTTGTATTTGAAACTATATTAGTTCGAGGGGTTTGACTTACAGCTATAATTATTGAATCACATTTGAAAAATTCTTCTTTTTCTTTAATAACTTTGTTTTGAACTTCTCCATCTGACCCAATTACATTCTCAGTATTAACTAATCTTACACCTTCTTCTGTTATTTCTAATGGTGATTTGAATAATTCAAAATTAATTTTATCCTCCTTAGCCTCCCTTATTTCTTGCTTAGTTGCAGACATTTGATCAAAGCCTTTTCTATATATTATTGTAACATCTTCAACTCCATTTCTTTTTGCACTTCTTGCAGCATCCATAGCTACATTACCAGCTCCAATAACAGCCACTTTATTACCTAGCTTATAGTTTTCTGGTGATTTTAGATAATCAATAGCAAAATGTACATTTCCCAAAGTTTCACCTTTAATATTTAATGTTTTTGGATTCCATACTCCTGTACCAATAAATACTGCTTTATATCCATCCTCAAATAGTCTATCTAATGTTATCACTGGACCAATAAGAGTATTAGGCCTAACTTTTACACCAAGCTCCATTAATCTTTCTTCAATAGAATCTATTAATTTTTTGGGAAGTCTATATTCTGGTATTCCATACCTTAGTACCCCGCCTATCTTCTCATGCGCATCAAAAATAGTGATATTATATCCTTTCTTAGCTAGTATAAATGCAATAGTAATTCCTGCTGGTCCACCACCAATTATAGCAACTCTGTCTTTCTTTTTAGAAACAGTTTTAAACCTAGTTTTTTCTATATATTTTTGGGATATTTCCTGCTCTATATCATGAAATCGTATTGGATCCCCTTTAATCCCTCTTATACAATTTCCTTTACATTGGTCTTCATGAATGCATACTAATGAACATACTGCCGAAAGCGGATTATTTTCAAATAATATTTCTCCTGCTTCTTCAATTTTTCCTTCCTTATACATACTTATAATATCAGGTATAGGTGTTTCAACTGGGCAATTAAACCTACAAGCTGGTTTTTTACACAGCAAACATCTATTAGCTTCACCAATCAAATTATCATTATTTATCATATTTATATTCCTCCTTATCATCATTTGTATATAAAGTATACTAACTTAATTTAGCATTTATTTCAATAATATATATCAAAAAATATGCTATACTTTT
The DNA here is from genome assembly GCA_963524945.1 of uncultured Clostridium sp. Lineage (GTDB taxonomy): Bacteria > Bacillota > Clostridia > Clostridiales > Clostridiaceae > Clostridium. The sequence continues at coordinate 85,379 of CAURJV010000011.1, read as the reverse complement.
TATCATAAAAGATAGCATATTTCATTGACCCTGTACTTAAATTTCTTTACATTATATAAAGTTTTGCTTAAATATAAAATTTATACTTATTGTATTATCTTTTATACAAATATAAAATTCCGTTTTTAGGACTGTATACTAGCTTGCCCGTAAAACCTCTTTTCTTCAATTCTTTTTGAAGGCTATACATAAAAAAACCATGCGTAACAATTAAAATGTTTTCTGCACCTTCCTTTCTTGCTTCGTTTAATAATAAATCAACAAATTTCTCAGCTTTTTCTCTTGTGATAATCTTATTTTCTTGTTGAGATTTATGATTGAAATACCACGCTATTCTTCCACTAATCGCCCAAAACCAATACGGAAGCTTTAAATTACTTTTAAATATCGGATCAATAATAGTCTCTCTAATTAGATCATTTTGAATTATATCATCCTTATATACATGCTGTGCTGTAGTTATCGCTCTTATAAGCGTACTAGAATAACACTTATCCCAATTTATCCCCATAAGCTCTACATCTTTTCTAATCACACTGCTTATATTATAATTTTCTTCCCAATTTTTAAATTCTTTTGATGTCATAAAAAAACTTTTACGGTAATCAACTTTAAAATGTCTAATAAGACCAACCTTCATAAAAATCCCTCTTGTCTTTTATTATTCATATAAGAATTATAATTATTTAGGCATTAATTTGCTTAATAATTTCAATTAACATATTAACTCTATTAAATGGAGTTATAAAATATAACCCATCAGCAATATTTTTAAGTTTCTTTCCGATCTCCACAGTAATGCTTACACCAATTGCTTGAGCCTCTTCCTTGCTCATATTTTCCGAAAACAATTTTACATACTTATCTGGTATAGTTACCCCTGGAAGTTCATTGTTTAAGAACATTGCGTTCCTATAACTTACAACTGGAAGTAATCCTGCCAAAATTTTCACATTGGTTCTTTCTTTAATCATTTTCAAGAACTCTATAGCATTATCATCATAGATAGGTTGCGTCAAAAAAAATTTTGCACCTTTTTCTATCTTCTTCATCATTCTATTATATTCTATTTCTTTATTTAAAACATTCAAATTCAAAGCGCCGCCTATATAAATGCTATCTTCTTTGAATACTTCTTCATTCATGCTTTCTATCAATTCCATTAACCTAAATGAATTTAAGTTAAATACGCTTTTTGTTTCAACTTTACTAGCATCAGATATAGGATCACCAGTAATTGCAAGGATATTTCTTATATTTTCAATATGAGATCCTATTAAGCTTGATCTTATAGCATTAGTATTCTTATCTCTACAACAAATATGAGGCATAGCTTCGATTCCTATTTCCCTCTTAATTTTAGATGATATAATGGCAGAATCAGCTCTAACCTTAGACATTGGCGAGTCAGGAACTGTTACTAAATCAATATTATTTTCTTTACATATCTTGGCTCCATCTATAATTTTTGATATATCTGTATCAATTGGTGCTGATAACTCTATAGCTACAACAAATTCACCATTCTCAAGCTTATCTTTAAAAGTATTATTAGCCTTTTTCTCAAAACTTTTAACCTTTTCTTCAGCTTTAATGTTAGCATTAACTATTTTAGAATTTTCATTAACTATCTTTGTTAGTTGTTTAATATAGTTTGGGTTTGTTCCACAACATCCCCCTACAATAGAAACTCCAAAAGACCTTATATCATTAACTTTTTTTGCAAAATATAACGGATTATTTGGATAAACTGTTCTTTCATGAATTATCTCTGGATAACCTGCGTTAGGTAGTGCTGAAACAATTTCATTTTCTATATTAACTTTTTTAATAATTTCTAGTATATGTGATGGACCTGACCCACAGTTAAACCCAAACGCATCTATATATTTAATATTTCGCACTTCTTTAATCAATTTAGCTGAACTTAACCCATCCCTTGTGAACCCATCTGGCTTAACGGCAAACTGAGTAAGTATGAAACTATTTATATTCTTGCCTTTAATATATTCACTTATTTTTTTCAAATAATTGTAATTGCTGAAAGTTTCAAATATAAAAATATCTACTCCATTTTCTAAAAAACAATCTACTATGTATCTATATTCTTCTAAAACCTCATTGCTAAATTCATCTAAATTATCTGTTTTAATAGGTCCAATACTTGCACCTATTAAAACAGGCGTATTTCTTGTTACTTCTTTAGCTAAGTTTATTCCTGATTTAATTATATCCTTTAATGTTTCTAACGATACTCCAAGATCATATGTATTAGCCGAAAAAGTATTTGTTCTAATTAGTTTAGCCCCCGCTTCAATATACTCTTTATGTATTCTTTTTATAGTTTCCTTATCATTTAAGTTACCAAATTCGCAATAAGATACATCATTGCCTGTTACTTCTGAATAATATGTTCCCATTGCTCCATCGCATATCAGTATATTATTTTTTAATAATTCTTTTATCATTTTTAATCTCCCCAAATCCTTATTAATAATACTTACTAGTAAGTATACTATAATTTTTTATTCTAGTCCTCTTTTTAATATGATTTTTCTATTGCATTTTACTCTTGTAACTAATCATATAAGTATAAAATATATAGTAAACTAAAAAAGTAGATCTATCTTCCATGCTATGCATCTAGATAAATCTACTTTTAAGTAACTCATTAATTTTTAACAGCCTTATTAACCGTATTTTCTTCAGTTTTTGGTACCTCTATGGTTTTATTCGGATCTTCCGGAATTTTTCCTGATGTAGGATTATTAACGATAGTGCCATTACTCGGTCCTATATTAATGGTATTATCGTCTTTTCCTGGACTTGTCACAGGCAGATTTCCCTTATTATCATTTTGTGCGGGAACTTCTGGTTGTAAATTTAACACACCATCATCCTTTTGTTCTTTTTTAGGGTTATCTGTAGCTTTCCCCGAGTCCACATTAGGTAATGAATTGTCAGCTGCTCCATTTATTACAGGCTTATCTACAGTTGTTTTTTCAGGTTTTGAATCTGAATTTGAATTAGTAGCCGGAGTAACGACATCATTATTTTTTTCGTCTTTTGCATCCCACTGAGTTACATTATCTTTATCTTTTATGCTTGCAGTAATTTCTTTTACTGGTGCTACGTCTATTTTATTCTTTGTATTCTCATCTACCACTAGAGATGCTTCATATCTTCCTAAACTTATTCCTTTTGTCTTGGCTTCATCAACATCATCCTTATCACCTTTAACATAAGTGACTTTTTCTGTATTAAAAGTAGATTGAATAACGTCCTTTATATCTTTCTCATAAGAACTGTTATCTTCATTCTTTATAAATGCAAATCCAACCAATACTTCCCTATTAGTATCTAAATATTTTTTTTCTATAAGTTTTTCTTTTATTTTTTGTACTCCTTCATCAAGAGATATACCTTTAACATCAGTAAAATCTATATTCTTTCCATCATTGTTTACACCTTCAACACTAATAATCTTCAATTTACTATCAGCTTCTATTTGTATACTAGGATTAATATCTAAACTAACAACTGCATACGCTGTATCAGATTTCATAGTATGAAAGAAGGTGAATACTATTAAAAACAACGCTGCAATTGCTCCAATTGACTTAATAAAGTTATTATACCTATAAGTCCCACCATGACTAGCCTTAATGACATCATCTTCAAAATAAAATATTTTTTGCCCCATTTTCATGTCTTTCTTAGGTGCAATTTTTTCCATTATGCCATTATCATTTAAAGCTATAGCATAACTTTTTTTAATTTCCATTATTATTCCCCTATTCATTCTTTTCACCTACTTCCTGATCCAATTTTTTAAAGCACTGAGATTCTTGTCAATTATTATTACAACAGAAATTATAAATTTTTTACTTCTTTTTATTACCTTTTCTGTAACTGAGAACTTTAGAACAATCTTTTTGATTGGCAATCTCTTCTTCAAATACATAAAAGATAAAAATTCTTCATCCTTTGATATTTCTTCTGATAAATTAATTGCATTCTTTCTCGTTGCCTGTTGTTTGGGAGCTTCATTCACCAAATCTTCCAAAGTAAAACCAAACGAACTTATTTCATTCTTTAAAGTAGTTATCTCTTCTAGCAACACACTATTATCTTCTTTAGGCTCAAAATATTCATCTCTAAAATCCAAACCTTTGTCCACTAATTCGTCCAAAGATGAATGATTATGCTTATTTTCACCTTTTAAGTAATTCTTTATTCTACTTCCAATTACCAATTTTGCAAAAGATAAAAAATGTCCCTTCTCGTTATCATATCTTTCAATTGCCTCATGAAAACCAAGTAATCCCACACTAAGTTCTTCATCATTTTCGCAAGATACATAGCGACCTGTCACATCTGAAATACTTTTTATTATAAAAGGCATATGATTTTCAATAAGTTCATTTATACTTGTGTTCTTATCAACATTTAAATCTATTAAAACACATTCGAGCATGACATACGCTCCCTTCTCCGGTCATTATTATATACAAAAAAATTTATAAGTTTTGGTACTTTTTATTAAACAAATGTAAAACTTTAATTTCTAGGCTTAATTTAACATTCCATAAAAATACTTGTGTAAAATCTAAACTGATACTTACTATTATATCATGTATTAAATTTATTTTTAACGTTGTTAATTGAAAAATATATTTATAGAACTTTTTTCTCTTAACAATATATTTCATAGTAGTTTTTTATTAGTTCAGTAAACGGTACTATATATATTCACTTTATTACCTCAAAAATTTAATTTCATATTCTATTTAAACACAAAAAAGGAGCTTAGAGACCGGCGAAGGACACTCTAAGCTCCACATTAGCACTTTACGTACCAACTGCTTATTTAGAATAACATAAATATTTAAAAACTTCAACCCAAATAATAAAATTTATTTATATATAAGTTCTATTTAATAAAATTCATAAATATTAGCATCACTGCAAGCGCCATTACTATTAGATAGAAATTAAAGTTTGATGAATAATCTTTCTTAGGACTTATATATGTTAAATTCAAATTAGAATATACTTACTAACACATTCCCCCGTTACTACCACTATTATTATCTCCACCACAAGCATTCATATTATTAGAATTGGGTTTCACATTTTTATCTGCATACTTTTTCATATAGTCAATAACTCTTGATTGCAATTTGTTTAAGCTGTCCAAATATTCATGGTTATTAGGATCTAATTCTACAGCTTTTTTCAAGTAATTAAGCCCACTGTCAAACCACCCCTTTTGAACAGATATAAAACCTTGAAGATAATTCCATTCTGCTGAATTCGCATTATTTATTAAGTTCAATTTTGCTTCAGCCTCAGAAAAGTTTTTATTATCGACTAAATCACGAATTTCTTTATATAGATTGCCATTAATAATAAGCTCATATGCCGCACTAAGAGCTAAAACTTTTTGTTTTGTAGTTTCATTTTGATTTTGTGTATATTCTTCCAAAATATTTTTAAATTTATTTTTTATTTCTTCTTCAGAAGCTGTTTTTTCAACACCTAAAACCTCGTATGGATCCAATTTAATTACACCTCTTTACTCTATCTTCTATTCCACTATTAAATATATTTAATAGAAATTAGTAATATTCTTAGATGTACTTAATTTGGTCCAAAATAACCTAATAGATTTTATTAGTTCACTACAAGTAGTACCGCTTTAAAATTACAGCTCTTATGCTTTCATATTTTATATGCGAAGGCAATTCTTTTTTTAATACATTTATCTTATCATATCCATACTTTTGACATACATCTATTATTAGCTTTTCATCTTCTTCATTATAAAACTCTTCTAAATTTACATGGAATATATTTTCTCCAAACTCTTTTATATACTCTGTTAAATATCCTAGGATTGTTGAAATTGAGACTTCTAATTTTTGAGATACTTCATGTACATCTGTATTCTGCTTAAGCATATCTATTGAAATTTGATCATTCTCTCTAGTCTCTCCATCAATTATAACCTTTCTTCTTTTTCTTTCGATCCACTCTACTTTTCTATCATTTTCTGACAAATATTCGTTTACTATATTTATTATCTTTTCTCCATACGAGCTTATTTTTTTAGGTCCCATGCCTGTTATATCTTTTAATTCATCTAAAGTACTTGGGCATCTTCCGCTTATTTCCTTTATAGTATTCATTGTCAGTATTGCTTGTGGTAAAGTTCTTTCTTTTTTAGCGAATTCTTTTCTTGCATTGTCTAATCTCTCGTATAATTCTAAGTCTGTTTTAACTTCTAATCTAGACTCTTCATCTTTATTTATACTCTTTTGTTCCCCTAATAAAACTTCATCATGATCAGGTATCTCAATTTCATGTTCTTCTACAAAATTCCGTATTACATCTTCAAATACTTTTCCGTATTTATTATATTTAACTTCTCCAACTCCAGAAATTTTAAGCATTTCATATTTTGATATTGGATAATTTACAGCCATTTCTTTTAATGTAACGTCGCCGAATATTATATATGGCGGAACATTGTTTTTCTTTGCTAGTTCTTGCCTTAAATTTCTAAGTATTTCAAAAAGTTCATTATCCTCACTAGCTTTCTTTTCTACTCTAAACTCTTTTAATTGAACTTTTTCTTGAGATGTTAGTACTCTTCTTGATCTATCATTTAAACTCAACACTGGATATGTACCTTCAACCACATTAATATATCCATGAGAAATTAATGTATTAATAAAGTTTTTGAGATCTTCTGCTGAATATTCTTTCATTAATCCATAAGTGGACAGCTCATTAAAATTGAATTGAATAACTTTTTTATTTTTAGACCCTCTAAGTACATCTACAAGCATTCCAATTCCGAATTTAACTTTCATTCTATATATACATGAAAGAACTTTTTGTGCTTCTATCGTCTTATCAACAAATTCTCCTTCGCTCAAACAATTACTGCAATTATCACATTGCCCATTGTATGTTTCTCCAAAATACTCCAAGACGTATTTTCTATAACAATAATTGCTATATACAAAATCCATCATTTGTTGAAGCTTTCTATATTGATTGTTCTTTCTTTCTACATCTTCTATTGAATTTTCTATTAAATACTTTTGGACCTGAACATCTTGAGGCGAAAATAATAATACGCATTCGCTCTTTTCTCCATCTCTTCCTGCTCTTCCAATCTCTTGATAGTAACTTTCAATATTTCTTGGCATATTATAGTGTACAACATATCTTATATTAGGTTTGTCTATCCCCATTCCAAAAGCATTGGTAGCTATCATAATATCAGCTCTATCATATATAAAATTTTCTTGATTTTCTTTTCTAGTATTTTCAGATAATCCCGCATGATAGCAAGTCACATTATACCCTTTCGCTTGCAAAGATTCATATAAATTATTGACTTCTTTCCTAGTTGCAGCATATATAATACCTGAAACTTCTTTATTATTTTCTATGTATTTATATAAATATTCTTTTTTGTTACCACTTTTAATCACGCTTATAAATAAATTTTCTCTATCAAAACCTGTTATAAAGACTCTTGGATTATTCAGTTTAAGAAGATCTACTATATCTTCTCTTACTTCCTGTGATGCAGTTGCAGTAAATGCTGTTATTATAGGCCTCTCTTGAAGTAAACTTATGAAATGTGCTATTTTTCTATAACTTCCCCTAAAATCATGTCCCCATTGAGAAATACAATGAGCTTCATCTACAGCTATTTGAGAAATATTACATTTAGAAATAACACTCAAAAACTCAAAAGATTCTAATCTTTCAGGCGCTATATAAAGAATCTTTATTTGACTATTTTCCAGATTGTTTATTACTTCTTTTTCTTCTATGGCACTCAGTGTACTATTTATTAAAGCACCTTCAATCCCCATATCTTTTAACGTATCTACTTGATCTTTCATTAGGGATATTAGAGGAGAAATTACTATTGTTATTCCTTCTAGCATCAGTGCTGGTATCTGATAGCAAATTGACTTTCCTCCTCCAGTTGGCATTATAGCAAGTACATCTTCTCCATTTATTATTTTGCTTATTATGTCTTCTTGCCCTTTTCTAAATGACTTATATCCATAATATTTCTCCAAATAATTTAAAGCTACATTATCCATTTAATAATACTCCTTAGATTAATACTTCCATTAAACAAGGTAGCCAAAATTGATTTAAAAACCACTTTTAACTACCTTATATATTACTTAGCTAAAATTTCTATTCCAGTCTCAGTTATTAACACTGTATGCTCCCACTGAGCTGATAATTTATCATCGGCTGTATAAATAGTCCATTCATTTTCTTCATCGACAAAAACATCATAAGTTCCTTGATTAACCATTGGTTCCACTGTAAGAATCATTCCAGGAACAAGCAACATTCCAGTTCCTTTCTCCCCTATATGAGGAACAAATGGATCTTCATGAAATTCATTACCTATTCCATGTCCACCTAATGCTCTTACTATTGTATATCCGTTTTTATGAGCATGTTCCTGACATGCTGCTCCTATATCTCCTAAGAATCCCCAAGGTTTTATAGCTTCAATTCCTTTTACCATACATTCTCTGGCTACTTCTACTAATCTTTTAGCTTCTTCGCTAACATTGCCAATCATAAACATTCTAGACGCATCCGAATAATATCCATCCAAAATCGTAGAAACATCTACATTTATAATATCTCCATCTTTGACTATAATATTTTCGTCCGGGATTCCATGGCATACTTCATTATTTATTGATGTACAAACACTCTTTGGAAAGCCTTCAAAGTTCAATGGTGCTGGGATTGCTCCATGTTCTATAGTATAATCATATACTAATTTATCTATATCCGCTGTGCTCATTCCTGCTCTAATTTTACTTGCAACTAAGTCTAAAACTCCATCATTAATTTTAGCACTTCTTTTGATTCCTTCGATATCCTTTGAGCTTTTTATAATATTTCTTGGTGGGACTATATGACCTTTTCTTTTAAAACTTTCAATTTTCTCATCAAATTCTAAATGACATTTTTTGTATTTCAAACCACTACCACACCAACATTTTTCATTTCTATCTAAAATCATTATTTTTATAACACCTCTTTATAATATATTATCTCTTACTAATATTTTAGTTTTTTGTCATCAGATATTCAGCTATATATATAATACACCTAAACTAATTTAAATGCTCATCTATATTCTATTCTTTGTCAAAATTTTGATGTTTTAAACTTAACTTCCTTAAAATAATCTGTTACATACCATTTTATAAAGTAAAAAGATTTGCATTAATATAGTGGCTACTTCCTATATTTAATAAGATCATCTATTCAATATCTATAATACCACTTAATATTATTTATGTTAACATCCTTTAAAATTTTATATTAACATACTTACTTTTTTGCTTTTTCAGCTTTAATAATTTTACCTTTTATAGTTATATTTTTTAATTCATCTATAACTCGTTTTCCTTTTCCATTTAATATATCAACATATGATACTGAATCTTGAACATCTATGATTCCAATATCTTCAGATTTAATACCATCTATTTTACAAATAGCACCAACTATATCTCCGGCACGGATCTTCTTTTTTTTACCTCCATTTAAATAAATTTTTGTTATATTGTTATTTATAGATTTTGATTTTTCTTCTTTTCTTTTAGGTTTACTTCTAAGTGTTTTAACTCCTTCGTCTTTTTCCATTTCAACTGTTTTTTTCTCAGGCAAATTATAAACGGGAATTTTGAATCCAATAAACTCTTCAATTTCACTTAAAAGCTTATCTTTTTCATTAACACAGAAGCTTATTGCCTTCCCTTTTTCCCCTGCTCTTCCTGTTCGCCCTATTCTATGTACATATGCTTCCTTCTCTACTGGAAGATCATAATTTATTACATGAGTAATTCCTTTAACATCGATTCCTCTTGAAGCTAGATCTGTGGACACAAGTATTCTAAAATCACCCGATCTAAAGCCATCCATAATGCTTAATCTTTCTTTTTGAAGCATTCCTCCATGTATTCTATTTACCGAGTACCCCTTAGATTTTAACCATTGAAACACTTTATCTACATTCTCTTTAGTTTTTGCAAATATAACTACTGTTTCAGGTTTCTCAGTTATTAAAATATCATTTAGTTTTTCTATCTTATCTTCATAATTAGTATAATATAAATTATGATCTATATTTTCGTTAATAAGTCTTTGATTATCAATGCTTATATCTACAGGCTTATTCAGATATTTATCACACAATACCTTTATTTCCTCTGGTATTGTTGCTGAAAATAACATAGTAACTTTTTTCTTTGGAAGTCTTCTAATAATTCCTTCAACTTGCCCTATAAATCCCATATTAAGCATTTCATCAGCCTCATCTATAACAAAATATTTAATTTGAGTTACATCAAGGCTTCCTCTATCTATATGATCTAGAATTCTCCCTGGAGTTCCAACCACTACGTGTGTCTTCTGTTTCAATTTTCTCTCCTGTTCTGAGATAGGTTCTTTACCAAAAATCGAAACAGATTTTATTCTTTTAAACCTTCCTATATTAGTTATATCTTCACTTACTTGAACAGCGAGTTCTCTCGTAGGTGTTAATACTAAAATTTGTGGGATATTTTCATTCCAATCCACTTTCTCACATAAAGGAATCCCAAAAGCTGCCGTCTTTCCACTTCCCGTTTGTGATTTAACTATGATATCTTTATTCAAAAGTATCTCTGGGATAACTTTTTCTTGAACTTTTGATGGATTTTTATAACCAAGTCCCTCGATTGATTTTAGTATTTCATCACTTATTTTAAATTTAGTGAATTCATTATTCATATATTAAATTTTCACCTCAATTATTTTATTAAATTATATTAATCAGAAATTATATAAATCTTTCTTATTATACCATTCTTATCTATTTTTCAAACACTATTTGTTTGTTTATTTTCTCATTGTTTTAATGCAATTTATACTTTAAATCTAAATTTTAATTTAGAGAGTAGTTTTTTTACATAAATATATAATCATTCTATATCAGATAATATATCTGTGGGATTATGTAACTTTAACTAGAAAAATGCACATAATAAGGATATAATTAATTAGCAATATATCAAAAAAATTATTCAACTATAAAAGGAGAAATTAATGATTAACTCATTTAGTGATTTAAATTTAAATTCAAGTATAATAGAAGGGCTACAAAAACAAGGAATTAATATACCAACTTCAATTCAATCCTCTTCTATTTTACCTGCTCTTGAGGGCAAAGATATAATTGGTGAAGCCTTTACAGGAAGCGGTAAAACATTAGCTTATCTATTGCCTCTTTTTCATAAAGTAGATACATCAAAGAGAGAAATGCAAGGATTAATATTGGCTCCAACACATGAACTTGCTAAACAAATAGAAGATCAAATTAAGCTTCTTGCTGAGAACTCATCATTTCCTATAACTTCACTATCTATTATTGGTGACGTTAATATAAATAATCAAATAAAAAAACTTAAAGAAATAAAACCTCATATAATTGTTGGTTCAACAGGTAGAATTCTAGATTTAATTCGAAAGAAAAAAATAACTGCCCATACTATAAAAACAATAATAATTGATGAAGGAGATAATTTATTAGATCCGAAGAGATCTAATGTTACTAAAGACATTGTTAAATCAACAATGAGGGATAGACAGCTTATGCTATTTTCAGCATCTATAAAACCTGAAACATTAGAAACTGCGAAGTCTCTAATGAAGGAACCAATAATAATAAAAAGTGAAGATAAGCCTTTAATAAATCCTAATATTGAGCATATGTTTATCTTATGTGAAAGACGTGATAAGTTTGAAACCTTAAGAAAAGTTCTTGTGGCTGCGAAACCAGAAAAAGCAATCATCTTTGTCAATAACAATGAGGATATTGAATTAACAACAGCCAAACTTAATTATCATAGCAAAGATTGTTTTGCTATGACCGGAAAGATTTCTAAGGAAGATAGAAAACTCGCAATTGAAAGCTTTAGAGCAGGTAAAATAAAAATACTAGTCTCATCAGATGTTACAGCTCGTGGTCTTGATGTTGCGGATATAACTCATGTATTCCATTTAGATTTACCATTAAAATTAAATGAATATCTCCATAGATCTGGAAGAACTGCTAGAGGAAACGCTCATGGTACTTCTATATGTATTTTAACTGTTCAACAGCTTAATATAATAAAAAAATATGAGAGAGAATTTAGTATAAAATTTGAAGAAAAGAAGGTTTTTGGCGGAGTTTTGGAAGATACTAATTATAATTCTAAGCAATACTCTCAAAAAAAATAATTTCTCAATATATGTTGCAATACTAAAATTACATTTAAAATTTTAGTAAGCTAAGTGCTTAATCAGATAAAGAATGTAGAAATTTAATTTCAACATGTGTAATAATAAATTTAATAAGTACAAATTTCATTGTTAACACCTAATCAAATTTTAAATAAAACTTCAATAAATTAATACATGGATACCTATTTCACATTAATAACTGAAATAAGTATCCTTTCATTATTGATAACATATTACTTAAATCTCTATAGATTCTTTCATCTCAAATCTAATAATTTTTTATATAAAAAGCAGAGAATTATAAATTAGCCTTCACTTCAATCTATAATTCTCTTTCATTGATTTTCCTAATTATAATAATTAAGAATAAATTATTATTTTATTAAAGCTTTCTTAAGTAAACAATTACCTAAATTGATCAGTGTTATAATTGGCAGTGATGTAAATTTGCATATGTTCTAAAAAGTTCAATCCATCAAAGTTTATCTTAACTTATCAAGTATAATTTATATAGGGTGAACTATGTTACTTAGAATTTATATGCAAAAAAACTCACTAAAATATACACATATGTTGGAGGAAAATTTTTATGAAAAAGAAAATCATTAGTCTATTGTTAGTTGCAGCAATTAGTTCAACTGCATTAATATCTTGTGGAAAAACTAAAGCTTCTGCAAATTTGAATAATGAAAGTACAACGGAGCAGTCTTCCACAGCATCTACAACTGAACAATCTTCTCAAAGTAATTCTAAAATAGTTGGTGAAAATAACAAACCTACTGTAGAAGTTAAGCAAATTGCTTCTTTAACTGATTTTAAGGATAAAGATAAGAGTGAAGTTGAGAAACTTTTAGGAAAAGCTATTAGTGAAGAAGATGGTAAAGCTACCTATGAAAAAGATGATTATAGTTTTGAAATAAAATATAACAACTCAAAATGTAATGAAATTAAGATAATTCCTAAGTCAGAAATGAAATTTCCAGCTGATGGAATTAATATCTTAAAATTAGTAGGCATAAACGCAGATGATTCTGATGCTACAATTTCCCCTGCTGGACTTGAATGGAATAATAAATTTGATACATTTAAGATCAATGTAGTTTCTAATAATGAACCAAATGGTAAAATTTCTTATGTAACAATTATTTTATCAGATCCTTCTAAATAATTATAAGAGTTTGTGGATTTTGTATATAAAATACTACACTATTAAAATTTAAATCAAAGCATATTAAACGTATATTCATGCTTTTTTATCTAATAAATTACTTTTATTAGTGATTTCCATGAATATACGTTTAACTTTAATTTTCTATCTCTAATTTTTCTATTTTTATAGATGGTATTTTATGCTCTACATTGCTTTCATCCTTAATCACCGAGCTACCTACTTCCCCTATAACCTTAATCTTATCATTCTCCTTTAGTTGGTAAGACTTATCATAATCTCCTACTATTCCAACAATTTTTGAATCAGCAGCACAGCATGTCATTATAATTCTCCCTATAATTATTTGATTTTTGTTTAAGTAATTTTCTTTGCATACAAATCCATGTATTTCTAACTTTTTCCCTATATATTTTTCTGGATTAATCCGTATATCATCAAGCATTGTAGGATTATGTTCGTCAATTCTTATAGTTTCTTCATTGTTTCTTATGTTGCTCTTATTAAAGTTATACTCAAATTCATGTTCATATAATGACTTTCTATCAATAACACTCGTTTTGTTTTCTAAAATTTCTAAATTCAGCTCCGAATGTTTAAATGTTTGTTGCTTATTAATCGATATGAAACCTATTATTAAGGCTAGTATTATTGGAAACAATTTTATTTTAATATTCATGCTGCCTTTAGGTGTAAATATATTTTTTATTTGAAAAACAGTAATTATACTTATCATTATTATAGAAATATAAAAATATTTAATCATATTGCTACCTATATAAAAACCTATACTTCCAGTAGATATTAAATATATTATGGACAAGTCTAGAAATATAAGAACAATAAACCATAAAAACTCATCAAAATTAAATCTTTTCACTTATTTTTCAGCTCCTTTTTATATTTAAATTGCTATCATTTAAAGTGCATCTTTATATTCCGCACATCATGAATAAAAAGGAGATTACAAATACAACAACTATTGTACTTATACTTAATTTAAGTACAAAACTCTTTTTAAAAGCCCCAATAATCATAATAAGATTTTTCAAATCAAGCATTGGACCTAAAATTAAAAATGCTGTAACCCCACTAAGTGAGTAGTTAGTTAAAAAACTTTTTCCTACGAATGCATCTACTTCCGAACAAAGAGATAAAAAGAATCCAAGCAACATCATTACAACTATTCCCAAAATCTTATTATTAGAAATAAAGTTTATTTCTCCATGAGATACTGCCACTTGAAATACACTAGATATAAATGTCCCAAGTATTAGGTATCCCATTATATCCAAGAACTCTCTATTTGTATGTTCAATTATTGCTCTTAATTTGTTTTGATTTTCCACATATGAATTACATCCGCAGTTACAATAGCTATCATTATCTATAAAATCTATTACTAAACCTTTCTTATCTTTTTCAAGTGAATTTACTATCATCCCAATTAAAATTGCAGCTATAAATCCTCCAACTATTCTAAGAAGCACCATAATTTTTTTATCGTAAAATGCATAGTAAGTAGACATTATTACAACAGGATTAATTATAGGTACAGCAAGCATAAATGTTACTCCAAACCCAACAGGTACACCTTTCTTTATAAGCCTTCTTGTTATAGGAACTATTGCGCACTCACAAACCGGAAAAATAAGTCCTATTAAAGCTGCTCCTAAATATCCTAAAATATTTGCTTTAGGTATTATCTTCGCAATAATCCTTTCTGATATACATGTTTGAATTATAGCAGATATGAGGGATCCTATTATGATAAATGGCATTGCCTCAAGAATTATACTTGTAAATATACTCGCAAAATCTCCTATAACTTCAATATATATAAGAGTTGGATATTTATTGTATATATATATTGATAGTATTACTACACTTATAATAAAGAAAGCTTTAAATTTCTTCTTATAACGATTCATGCACTTTCCTCATTTCCCCAATATTTTATGTTAATAACTTTTTTTATAGTTTATCATTTTAATTTTTATCTTTTTTAAATATCCATTGTCCAATACCCTTGCTTCCCTAAGTGTAGAATTTAAAATATACTTATTACTAACTCGTAAAATAAACGCTTTAGGATTTATGTTCTTAACTTTTTTAAAACCTTCATTTAAAATTTCTTTTTTGCAATAATCTATATTATTAATGACAATCATATTGGCGTTTTGTATAAAAGGTATTATAAAGCCTCCCATATTGTCAATATATTGCTTTAATGTCTTGCCATCTGCAACAAAGAATACAGTAGTAACCTTACTACATTCTCTGTAAATTCTTTCATTCAATATATCAAATAGTTCTTTTAAATCAGAAGTTCCATTATATTCAATTATTATTCTGTTAGGTTTATATTTCTTTATCGAATATATCATTTTTTCTTTAAGATCTTTAATATCTAAAACATCCTGGATTCTTACAAAATTACTTATGTTATTAGAATATACAATATTTTTTTCTCCTTGTTCTAATTGAAAGACCAATACTTTTTCTCCATCAACTAAACTTTCTTTTAAAAGTGAATTTATAAATGACGTTTTTCCAGCTCCTAAAAAACCTGTCACAATCTCAATATGTATTTTCATAATTCCACCACCTCTCTACAAAGTTTTAATGATCAATATTTTTTATATTTTCCTAATAAATAACCTTTCTAATTCCTTTTTATTTAACTCACTACCAATTATTGAAACCACTTTCTTATTTGACCACCTGATTTTTCTACTTTTAAATTCATTAGGCACATAATCAAATTGATAATACTCTCCATCGTTTGCCTTAAAAACACCTTTAGCTCTTATTATTCTTCCGAACTTATTATTAGTTGAAATAAATTCGAATTTTTTTTGGATTTCAAGCATACTTATATTTTCTTCAAGATCTATAGGATAACTTTCAAAAATTTCATTTGCACTATGGCTTACTTCTCTTCTCATCTGCTTACTTGCGCTAGCGCTAATGCTAGAATTTGCAGCAAAAATTTTTCTTTTTTCATTTATTATATTTGTACTAAGAAAATCATTTCCTTTTAATAAATCCCATGGTTTATATATTATTTTAGCTTTCAAATTTAACTTTCTTATAGAATCTATAGTTGCATCAATCTTTTTATTATCTACTAGTTGACTTCTGCTTAAAACTATAGTTTTTGCTCTTTTTATTTGATTCTCATAAAATTCCTTGAAATTTTTCAAATACATATCATAATTTCTAATATCAATTAAAGTGAAAATATTTCTAATTTCAAGCTTATGTTGAAATTTTTTTTCTTGAAGAATGTTTAATATCTCACTTAATTTTGCTACGCCTGAAGGTTCGATTATTATATTGCTAGGATTATATTTATTTATAACCTCTAAAATAGCTTCTCCAAAGTTTCCAGATACCTGGCAGCAAATGCATCCAGAATTTATTTCTTTAATTTCAATATTACTTTCTTTTAATATGTCTCCATCTATTCCGACTTCTCCAAACTCATTTTCAATAATAACTGTATTATTATCATAAATTTTTTCTGATAATAATTTTTTGATTAACATTGTCTTTCCAGCACCCAAAAAACCTGAAAATATATCAACTTGAACTTTCATTAAACTTCTCTCCCTCCATTGCAACCATACATTATATTCATATTTTTATTTATACTATATTCCCTCAATATATATGAATAAAATTTATTTACAATTTTTCATAACAAAAGGATCCTTATAATTAATAAAGAATTATTAATTATAAGGATCCTAGTCAGAACCGAAGCTAAGTGGAATAATTAAGCATAATACATTGTCATTCTATTTAAATATATATTTTACTTATAGATATAAATGTATTTTACATTTATAAAAATGTAACAAATAACTTACCTACATTTTCTATTCATGTTAAATATCGCATCAATATGGATAGTAGAAGAAATGTGTTGCCCTATCTGTTGTAGCAGTATCTTGAAGAATAAGCCTTTTATGAAGTACTAAATTTCCAAAGCTTGTCCTTTGATTATCTACAATATAAGCATATCCATCTTTATCCCAACCCATAAAAATATAGACATGAGTATAATTATTTGTAAATACAATATCTCCTGGTTTAATTTGAGAAAAATCATAACTATAGACAAATCCCATATTCTTTAGTACATTCTCTAACTGATATGTATTTGCTGTTGACGTTGGTATATTAACACCTATTCTTCTTAATGCTTCAGATGTAAAATATACGCAGTTATTACTAGTAATGCCGTCATGTAATGCAACAGCAGTACTATCTACGCTTAATTGATTATTCACATTAGTCATATATTTAAATAGTTGATAGTTTGTACTTGAATGCGAATAATTAGAGTAAGTATTCACTGTCTCACCATTAGGATTGACATATGTATAATTGTCTAGCCACACATTTTTAATTAATGCACCATCGCTAGAAAATCCATATTTCTTACCATTTATAACCTTATCTCCTGATGCCATTATGCCCGAAGTAGTATCCAAATAGTAAATCTTATCATTTAAAGTCAACCACCCATACTGCATTGCTCCTGAACCTGAGAAATAGTAATAGTTATTATCTATCTTTGTCCATCCGGTCGCCATCGAACCATTATCATTGAAAAAATATTTAGCGCCTTTTATTGTTTGCAATCCTTTTTCCATTTTTCCATCTTTATCAAAGTAATACCAAATTCCTGATATCTGTTTCCAATCATTCTTTATTGCACCATTTACTCTATCATAATAGTACCAATTCTTATCCTTATCACTTTCCCAACCTTCTTTTACACTTCCATCATCATTAAATTCATACTTCTTCCCATCTATCGTCTGAGTACCACTAACTCTCTTTCCATGACCATCTAAGTAGCACCATTTTCCTTTTAAGAAATACCATCCTTCATTTAAACTTAACTTATTACCTTCAATATCACAATAACTATACTTTCCATTAATAATTTTTTGCATAACATTGTCTGGCAATTCTTCAATTTTATTATCTCCTAAATCTAAATAAGTTAACTTAGACAACTCTCCTAAATACTCCGGAACTTGTCCACTTATTTTACAATAGTTTAGATTTAAAGACTCTAAATTTTTTAATAACTTAATTTCTTCAGGTATATTACTATCAATATTTTCATATCTCAAATCAATTTTCTTAATATTCAAGAAGTCCTGTTCTGTAAGATCTCCAACTTTTTTGCCTAGTTGCTTAGCAACCTCTTCTGTAAGCCAATTATTACTAATTACGACATTGCGTTGTTCGATAATTTCTCCATTTATCCTTGAATCTTTTGCATAAGTTACTACTGGTATGCTGCTAATGCATAAAAATATTGCTATTACTGCTAGCTTTTTTACTTTATCTCGTCGCATCTAATCGTCTCCCTTGATTTTTTTCATATAAATTATACCATTTTAGACGTATAATCTCAAATAATTTTAAAAAAATCAATTTTAGGAAATTTAATAGCATATCCTTTTTTTTCATTTATTCTATATAATTTCAAATCATATAACTGTCTAGAATAGAATATTATTTAAATCTATATCTCGAATTGAGTTAACAATTACATCCGCCTTAGATAAATCTTGATTTCCTGAGTTAATATTTTTAAATCCTATACATTTCATTTCAGCATCTTTTGCAGCAAATACTCCATTCCTAGAATCTTCAATAACGACACACTCTTTTGGTGATATTTCCAATTTTTTTGATGTTTCAATATAAATATCAGGTGATGGTTTACCTCTTTCAACTTCTTCTCCACTTATAATATATTTAAAGTATTCTTGTAATTTAAACTTAGATACAACAATATCAATCAGATCCTTAGGTGATGATGATGCTATTGCAGCAGGAATATTTCTATTCTTTAATTCTATTAACAATTCTTTAATTCCATCTATTGGCTCTAAATCAGATTCAATAATCTTCATTTTAGTCAATTCTACTTTATAATCTATTATTTCTTGCAATGATTTTCTTATATTATAATTTTTCTTTATATCCGTATACATATATTCATTTGTTGACCCTACATACTTTTCCAATTCTTTTTCTGAAATATCACAACCTAATTCTCTTATAGTTTGAATATCTACCTCAAAATGAATTGGTTCACTATCAATAATTACTCCATCCATGTCAAATATAACTGCTTTCATATATACCTCCAAATTAATTAAATATATAAACCTTGTATTATTTTTAAAATTATTATAATTGTTCTTTTTATACATTTTAGATACATTAGAATATCAACCTATCAATTCTCCATTAATATTGTTTCCATCTCTTAGATCATATACTTCATACAGCGTATATTAGGTAATTATATATCATACATTTTTAGCCATTTATCCTTTATACTTTAATTCAGTATTATTTATAATGATTTAAATAATTCCTCAAATGTATCAAATTCAATTTTGCCATCATCATTAATTTTATCTTTTTCATATTTTGTATAAACATATTTAAATGAACTAATTTCACTTAATACATCATTAAGGTCTTCTATTTTCTTTTTTAAAAATTCACCTGTATTTTTTATTTTTTTTAAATCGTTACAAGTAGCTATAGCATCTTTTCCATTTTCTTTGTTTATATTAAGCATATCGTTATTAGATAATGGGAAATTCCAGGAAATCATCCTTCTATATTTATTTGAAGGCCTTAATTTAATATAAAATTCCTTATGCTCACCGACTCTAAGAATATATTTAGCTTCATATTTACAATCCTCTGCTAATTTTAATAATTTTATTTTTAAACCTTCATATTTTGCAATTATTTCAGTTTCTTGTCTAATTTCAAAACCATTTTTAATGAAATAATTACAAAATTCTTCTTTAATATATGCCATATATATAAGGCATATATTACCACATTCTTCCCATACCTCTTTATCAAGGTTTATTAACTGTTTTAGTAAGACTATTGTTGCTCTTTTTACATTTTCAATATATTCTTTATCAATTTTATCTTTTACATATTCCTTTTTTAAGTTTTCTATATCCATAACCCATCCCCTCCTTCTGCATAATACAATTATACAAAAGTTACTAAAATCGCTCCTAAAATGTATCTACATTACTTACTTTTCATCCCAAAAACTGCTTTATATATAGCATACATTTATTTTTGCAATCCTAATAATAGATTATGATTATATTTTTAATTAGTTAAATAAAAATATAATAATTTAATAGTATTCTCGAAAGCACTGTAATGAGTCCTTTCCATTCCGTGAGATGCATGGACACCAGGACCTATCAAGGCTCCACGTATATCATTTCCACCTCTTAAAGCAGCCCCTACATCCGAACCATACATTGGATAAATATCTACAGCATATTTTAGCTTATTATCTTTTGCAAGATTAATTAGTTTCGTTACTATATTATAATCATAGGGTCCTCCTGAATCTTTGGCGCATATTGATACATCATATTCACTGCAAGTTAAATCCTCCCCAATACATCCCATATCTACTGCTATCAGCTCAACTATATCGCTTGGTATATATGATGCTCCATGCCCAACTTCTTCATAAGTTGAAATTAATATTTTGGTAGTATATTTAGGAACTATTTTTTCTCTACTAAATAATTCTAATAGACCCATTAAGCAAGAAACACTACCTTTATCATCAATAAATCTTGATTTTATAAATCCACTCTCAGTAATTGTTGTTTTAGGATCAATAAATATAAAGTCTCCTACACAAATACCCAACTTTTGAACATCACTTTTTGAATGAACCTCTTCATCAATTCTTATTTCCATATTTTTCGGATCTCTTGTTTTACTCGAGCTATCCTCAAAAACATGAGCCGCAGGGCTTGTGCTTAAGAATGTTCCTGTATACTTCTTTCCTTCCCTTGTTCGTATTGTACAATATTCACTATCTAAAGTCGGAACAATTGGTCCTCCAAGTAGGGTGAATTTTATTTTTCCATCTGAAGTTATTGATCTAACCATAGCACCTAATGTATCTACATGAGCAGATAATCCTAATATTCTTTCATCCGACTTACCTTGTATAGTTATTATTCCACAACCTTTATTGGTAGTTTCAAAACTATATCCTAATTCTCTAACTATATCTCTTATTTTATCAATTATCTCAAAACAAAAACCAGTTGGACTATCAAATTCTAATATTTCCTTTGCAACATCTAAAACGTATTCTTTATTAATACATAATTTCATAAAATCAAGCCTTCCTTCAAAAATTAAAATTTCTCTTCTAATTCGGAAAATGATAAATCATAAATTCAGAGTAAAAATTCCATTATATTAACATCCTAAATTTCTATTCTATATACTTAATAATATTATTCAATAAATAAATTAGATACATTTTACTGAATTGGATTTTAAAAAATAATCCCACTTAATAAATTGTATCTAAATTAACTATACTTTTATTGTAATTTTCTCTAATTATTATTCAAAATTAATCTTAATTTTTCAATTAAAACATTCATTTCTTCATCAGTCCCTATTGTTATTCTTAGAAAATTATCTATTCTTTCTTTATCAAAATGTCTTACTAGTATTCCTTGATCTTTCAAATTTTCATAAAGTAACTTCCCATAAGCCCTATTATGGCTAACAAAAAGAAAATTTGATTCTGATTTCAAAACTCTAAAATTTAAATTTTCTAATTCCTTAACTACTTTTTCTCTTGTTTTTATTATTTTCTTAGTTATCTTCTCAAAATATTTAGTATCTTGAATAGCTGCTTTAGCCCCAGCTAAAGCGACTCTATCTATTGTATAAGAATTTATGCTATTTTTAATTCTGTTTAATCCCTCTATTAAATCTTTATGCCCCAATGCAAATCCGACTCTTAGCCCAGCTAGTGAACGTGATTTTGATAATGTTTGAATTACTAACAGATTATCATATTCATCTATAAATTCAACCATTGACTTGCCGCCAAAATCTATATAAGCTTCATCAATAATTACTACACTATCTCTATTAGCTTCAATTAAATTTTTTAAGCTTTCTGTATTTATATATTTTCCTGTTGGTGCATTAGGATTTGGTATTATTACTCCACCATTTGTTTTTTTTAATTCTTCTAATGGTATATCAAAATTATCATCTAATTTTATTAATTCATAATTTAAATCAAAAAGTTCAGCATAAACTTTATAGAAAGTATAGCTTATATCCGGAAATAATATTTTTTTGTCTTTTGAAAAAAAAGTCATAAACGAAAATGCCAAAATTTCATCCGAACCATTTCCTATAAATATCTCATCATCATCAAGCTTATAGTAATTAGCTATTTCACTTATTAACTCACTACATGTTGGATCTGGATAAAGCTTCAAATCACCATTAAGTTCATTCTTCATAGCTTCTAAAACTTTATCTGATGGTGGATAAGGATTCTCGTTTGTATTTAATTTTATGTACTTTCTATCCTTAGGCTGCTCCCCAGGCACATAAGGCTCTATTTCTCTAACTTTATCATTCCAATATTTACTCATACAACTGCCCCCTAGTAAAAGTTATGTTTTTACTATGATTATACCTTAATTTTAGGATATCTTCTATTACTTTATTGTCAGTGATTTAATACGACCTTCAATCTTATTATAGTACATTAATTAACATTTTAATTTAAACTATACTAATACTATTATATAATTTAGAAGTTTTGTATAATTCATTAACATAAATCCTATTTTTAGAAATATATTTTATTTCCATTATTTTATCAATACCAAAAATTAATTATTAATAATTCTTAAAATAAACGAAAGATTTCCAAAATTTTAACATATTCTTATAATTTATTGGTAAAATAGTTTATAGCAGGGTGGAAATATGCTATTATAAACTTTTTTTCGGCGTCTTTAAATTTAGTATAAAAGGAGTGATAAATTTAATGAATAGACTATTCAAGGGGATTGCTATTGTATTTTGGATATCAATTTTATTTGTTTTTTTTAAATACCAATTGTATAATAACGGAGTTAATAAAATAATATTTTTTTTAAATACATACGGAAAATTTAGTACAATTTTATTTTTCATAATTGCATCGTTAAGAATTTTTACGCTCATTCCCTGTACAATTTTTATAATTGTTGGTGGAATACTATTTAATCCATACGAAGCATTCATTTTAACTGCAACAGCGAATTTATTAAGTGAAATTCTATTATTTTTCTTTGCAAGACTTACATTTGGAATGAGTTATCAAAATAAAATAATAAATAAATATCCTAAAGTTTACAATATGATCAAAAAAAATAATGTGCAAATTTTAGCTTTAGGGGTATCTTCTCCTGTTATTCCCACAGATATTATTTGTTTCTTTTCTGTATTAGCTGAAATTAGCTTTATTAAATATACTTTAACAATATTTTTTGCAGATACACCAATAATTCTTCTTTATACATTTTTAGGAATTAGTATAAAGTATTCGTTATACGTATTTGCTATTATGCTTTTTATTGTTATACTAGTTAATTATTTTAATTTTAAAAAATGGAGTAACCAGACTAATTAAAATAAAAATAGCTAACTATTATATTATTACTTTACATAATAGTTAGCTATTTTTAATAATATACTTTTTGCAATAATAAATTTACATTTAAAACTCTAGTAATCCATGTGCTTAATTAAAACTAAGATGTAGAAGATTAATCGCAATATATAATTAAATTTTATTGATGGTAGAGACGATTTAATGCACTCATCATTGACTTGATTGAAGCCCTTGTAATATTACTATCAACACCAACCCCAAATGTTTTCTTCATTATATCATTTCTCTCCATGTACACGTAAGCTGCTGCTTGTGCCTCAGAACCTGTACTCAAAGCATGTTCTGTGTAATCTATGATTTTAACATTAATTAAACTACTTCTAGATAATGCTGACTTAAATGCATCTATAGGCCCATTTCCTATACCCTCAAGTTCTCTTTCCTGTCCATTATATATTATAGATACATTAACCTTAGTATCTTCTTCGCAGCCATTATCTGAAATATCTAATACTGTACATTTAACTAATTTGAATGGTATTTCTAGATTCAAATATTCTTTATCAAAAGCCTCTTTAACCTCTGTTGGCGAAACCTCACCTTTTCCTTCTGAAATTTTTTGAATAACATCTGCAAACTCCTTCTGCATAGTCTTTGGAATCTTAAATCCATAACAATGATCCATAACAAATGTAATTCCACCTTTACCTGATTGACTATTTATTCTGACTAAAGCTTCATATTCCCTTCCTAAATCACTTGGATCTATTGGTAAGTATGGTACTTGCCATATGCTATTATGACGTTCCTTATATTTTTTAATGCCTTTATTTATAGCATCTTGATGCGATCCTGAAAATGCTGTAAATACTAAATTTCCCGCATATGGGTGTCTTACATGCACTGGTATTTTAACGCATCTTTCATAAACTTCAATTATTTCATTTACATTCTCAATATTTAATTCTGGATTTATCCCATGTGAGAACATATTGTATGCTATTGTTAGTATATCTACATTTCCTGTTCTTTCCCCATTTCCAAATAAAGTTCCTTCAACTCTATCTGCTCCTGCAAGCATTGCAAGTTCTGCATCACTAACGCCAGTTCCTCTGTCATTATGAGGATGAACACTTACAATTACCCTTTCTCTATCTTTGAAATTTCTGCACATCCATTCAACTTGGTCTGCATAAACATTGGGAGTATCCATTTGTACCGTTGAAGGAAGATTTATTATAACTTTATTTTCCTTATTAGCTTCCCAGGTATCCAAAACTGCATCACAAATTTCTATTGCATATTCAAGCTCTGTCCCCGTAAAACTCTCAGGTGAATACTCAAGTAATATTTCTCCTTCAAAACTTCCTGCGTATTCTTTCACTAATTTAGTTCCTTCAACTGCAATTTCTTTAATCTCTTCTTTACTCATATTAAAAACAACATCTCTCTGAAGTACCGAAGTCGAATTATATATATGAACAATTGCCTTTTTTATATCTTTTAATGCTTCAAATGTCTTCTTTATTAAATGTGGCCTAGCTTGTGTTAATACTTGCACTGTTACATCATCTGGAATATGATTTTCATCAACTAACCTTCTTAAAAAGTCATACTCAATTTGTGATGCTGATGGAAATCCAACTTCTATTTCCTTAAAACCAAGTTTAATAAGTAATTTAAAAAATTCAATCTTCTCATCTACTGTCATTGGATTAATAAGAGCTTGATTTCCATCTCTTAAATCGACACTACACCATATAGGCGCTTTGTTTATTTCTTTATCAGGCCATATCCTATCATTCAATTTTATTGTTTCAAATCTTTTATATTTCGTATAATTTAACATTCACATGCCCCCCAGAATAATTTATTATGAAATTCATTTATGATCCTATATAGCCCCTCAAACGTAGTCGAATTTTCATA
The DNA here is from genome assembly GCA_963524945.1 of uncultured Clostridium sp. Lineage (GTDB taxonomy): Bacteria > Bacillota > Clostridia > Clostridiales > Clostridiaceae > Clostridium. The sequence goes on along the minus strand of CAURJV010000011.1, from coordinate 59,415 downwards.
ACAAATATATTTTTCTTATATATTTTATTACTACACCACCTAGTATCAACTTTTCAAATTTATAAAATATTAAGTGTATTTTATCACACGACTTTCAATATGTAAATATTTCATACTTTTTTCGATCAAATGTTTAAAAATCAAACAAATATTTTATAAATTTATCATATCGCAATCTTTTTTCGAATTAAATGAATATATTATATTAAAATAATTTTTAGGAGTTCCATATGATTTTTGTATCGCCTCTTTTATTAGCTATTTCAACAAATATAGCAACTTTATCAGTTTTTTTATCTTATGGAATTGAAAAAATACATTTATCTAAATCAAATGCCATTTTGCTTTCGATAGTAACTTCTGTTAGTACATTTGTTTCCATGTATATTGGTAAATTGATTCTGCCCTTAATAGATCCTAGGATCAGTAATATGTTTGGTGCTATTCTTTTAAGTTATATTGGAATTTCTTTTATAGTTGAATATATTCGATTAGAAAAAAAACGTCTTGGTTACGATACTTCTTTTTATTATGAAAGTTCTTTAAAGTATAAAAGTATTTTGGAGAATCCTTATATCCTAAATTTAGATAAATCTCATAATATAAATCTTAAAGAATGTTTAGTTCTTTCCATTGCACTATCTCTAAACAATATTTGTATAAATTTTGCTGCCAGTATAACAGGCGTTAATCTTAGTATAAGTGTATTTTTTAGTTTTATTATTTCTATTGTGTTTCTATATATAAGTTATTTTAATCGCAATATTAATCTTTCAAAACTTTTTATTAAATATTCAAATTTCATATCTGGAAGTATATTAATCGCTTTTGGAATTTATGAAATATTTGTGTAATAGTAATATAGTAATGCCATGGAGCAATAATACATAATAACTCCATGGCATTAAAAAACTTTTTTTAAATATTAACTTATTTTAAAATCTCTTCTACTCATATCTAAGCGCTTCTATCGGATCTAATTCCGCTGCTTTCTTTGCTGGATAATATCCAAAGAATACTCCAATAAACATTGAAAATGAAAAACTTATTAAAATAACTAATGGCGATACTGTAGTTGCATACCCCATAGCTTTTGAACCAATTGCTCCTGCACCTAAACCAAGTAATATTCCTAAAATACCACCAATGGAGCATATTATAATTGATTCAACTATAAATTGCATCTTTATATGACTGCTTTTAGCTCCAAGTGCCTTTCTAGTTCCTATCTCTCTTGTTCTTTCTGTAACAGATACTAGCATTATATTCATAACTCCAATTCCGCCAACCACGAGTGAAATTCCTGCAATAGCAGATATAGCCACTGCAACTGTAGTCATCATTGATGTCATTGATTCAAGCATACTTTCCATATTGCTTGCTTGAGCTTCAAACTTTGCATTTTTTGCATAAAGCTTAGATAAGTAGTCTGATAATTCATTAGTAAATGATTGAACATTTACTTCATCTTTTGCTTTTATTTGAAATGTCTGGTAATTTTTATTAGTTGCTGTCTTCTTTGTTACAGTAACAGGAATATATAGGTCAGTAGTTAAATTTTCATCAGATGTTGTTCTATTTCCTCCCGAAGCTTTATATTTATATACTCCAACTATTGTGTATGTGTAAATTGCATTTGATGTATAAACTTTTATATCCTGATTTATGGGATCTACATTTGTTCCAAATATCTTGGATACTAATTTATCTGAAACTACTGCAACATCTTTTGCTCCATCAATATCATTTTGTGAAAGATATCTACCTTCGGCCATTTCCAAATTTTTAACATCTTTATATCCAACATTTGTCCCTACTGTGCTTACATTAGAATACGTTGAATCATTTTTAACTTTACCTGAGCTACCACTTTCAGATACACTTATAGAACTTATTTCGTCACTAAAGTTTTCCTGTAAATCATTTATCTGTTCCATTGTCATAAGGTCAATATCTTTTGCAGTGCTACTTGATTTTCCTTGTCTTCCTGAACCTCCTGGAGGCATTCCTCCTCCGCTTGCTGCTTTCATGGCACCTGCACCTGGCACTCCACCCCCACCTTGTGGTGCGCCACCGCCTGACTTTGCGCCTCCACTATTATTTTGTGAAGTACCATTTGAGCTTTTCGAGTTTGAACTGTTAGAATTTTTCGAACCTGAATTTTTTGAATTCGAATTATTTTTGTCTTTTAAATTCGAATTATCGGAATTCAACGAATTTAATGTACTTGTAGTACTTTTTTCTTGCACGTTAACTGTAATATTAGTTGCACCCATTGAGGACATTGAACTTGTTAAAGAAGAGGTCATTGCATTTCCTACTGAAACAACACCAATTACTGACGCTATCCCTATTATTATTCCAAGCATTGTAAGTAACGCTCTCATTTTATTGGATTTGAGCCCTGCAACTGCAAGCATTATATTTTCTTTTATAAACATACTTTGTCCTCTTTTGGAAATCTTCTGTAGTACATATCATTCTTTTTTTCAGATATTATATTTCCATCCTTCAAAGTTATAATTCTTTCTGTTTCCTCTGCAAGTTCGCTGTTATGGGTTATAAATACAATAGTTTTACCTTCTTGCTCATGGACTTTATGAAATAAATCCATAACTAACCTTCCGGTTGTTGAATCAAGAGCACCCGTTGGCTCGTCCGCAAGTATTATACTCGGATCATTAGCTAATGCTCTCGCAATAGCCACTCTCTGCTTTTGTCCTCCTGACAGTTCATTTGGTTGATGAGACATTCTATCTTTCATTCCGACAAGATCTAAAAGTTCTTCTGCACGTATTCTTCTATCTTTTTTACTCATTCCATAATATAGCATTGGTAATTCCACATTTTTCAAGGCTGAACTTCTTGGAATTAGATTATATGTTTGAAATACAAAACCTATTTGTTTATTTCTTACTTCAGATAAACCATTATCAGATATCTCATTAATATTTGTACCATCTAAAATATAGTTCCCAGAAGTTGCTCTATCAAGTGCTCCTATAATATTCATTAATGTACTTTTTCCAGAACCAGATGAACCGACTATTGCTACAAATTCTCCTTCTTTTACACTAATATCAATTCCTTTTAAAATATTTAATTGATTTGGAGTTCCAATATAGAAGCTTTTTGTAATGTCTTTCATTTCTATTATATTTTTACTCAAAGACACTCACCCCCTACTTTGTTTTTCGAGAACTTATTTGTACTGTATCACCAACTTTATAATTTGTTGGTTCGTTAAGTATAATCATTCCGTCTGAAAGATCAGGACCATCAATTTCAACATTTGCATTTGATTCTATACCTTTAGTTACAGGAATTTCCTTAACAATATATTTTCCACCCTGTTCAACTGCTGCATAAACCTCGTTTTGTCCATTATTATTAATTACTGCTCCATATGGTACTGAATAGATATCATTTTTTTCATCTGTAATAATATTTACTACTGAATTCATACCTACTTTCACCTTATCATTTTTACCTGTTAACTGTACCTTAACTGTGAAAGATACATCACTGCTTGTAGTGTTACCGGTAGAGCTAGTACTAGTGCTAGTTTTACCATTGCTAGTGCTAGTTGTACTTGTACTTGCACTTGCAGTACTAGAAACTGGTTCAACACTTACAACTTGTGCATCAATAATATCAGAGCCTGATGCATCCGTTGTTATTTGAGCTTTTTGTCCCACTTTTACTTTTGCGACATCTGTTTCATCAACACTTGCATTAACAATTAAATTTCCTAAATCTTGAATTACAAATAATGCTCCAGATGCTTGTATACCTACTACAGCATTTACATTAGTTACTGTCCCATCCACAGTCGCTACAACTTGTGCATCTTGCAATTTCTTCTTCTTGTCTTCATATGCAAGCCTACTACTCTTATCATTAGCCGCTGCTTGAGCCGATTCATAAGCTGTTTTTGCTTCAGATAGTGATTGATCAGAATTAACTTTTGCCGCTTCTAATGCAACCGTTGATTTATCGTAAACTCCTTTAGAATTTTCATAATTTGTTTTTGCTGTGTTTAAATCTTGTTGAGAGATTTCGCCATTTTGAAACATGACCTTATCATATTCATAAACTTTATTCTTATCTTCCATATCAAGTTTTGCACTGTCAACAGATTTTTCTGCATTTATTATATCAGTCTGTAAATTATTATCATGTAAATACTGTAAGTTATCGTATTTTTGTTTTGCACTTGTTAATGATAACTGATTTTTTTCCTCATTTGCCGTTAGAGTTTGTTCTGCTTCTGCAAGTTGTTCTTGTAGAGTTGATGTATCTATTGTTGCAAGCACGTCTCCTTTTTTTACTACCTCTCCAACTGAAACGTTAATCGATGCAACATTATATTCTAAATTTGAATATATATTTGTGGAATCCCCACTCTTTATAGCACCTGATGAACTAATTGTTGTAGCAATATTTGTTTTCTTAAGGGTGGTATACTTGACACTGCTTTGCGTTGTTTTTGTTTTAGCAAATTTCACCTTATAAATACCGCCTCCTATTGCTATAACAACTAATACAGCTACTAAACTTATAACTTTCCTTTTAGTGAAAAATTTTTTCTTGCTTGCTTCAGTTGTTTCTATAATTTCTTTATTAGCTAAAGTTTTTTTATTAAATAAAAGCTTCAATTTTAGTAACCCTCTTTCATTTCAATGTACTTTAAATAAGATAAATAGCATTGATTTCTTTTATTTATAAAATCCGCGTTATCATTATCTAAAGTCAATTTCGCAGCATCGACATCATTTTTTGAAACAAATCCATAATCATATTTCTTTTGCTCAATTTCATATTCTTTTTGTTTCTGGTTTATCACATCATAGCTGCTTTTTATTGAATTGTAAGAAGTCATTAAATCATTATATTGTTTCTTGAAATCTGTTTCTGAATTATTAATAAGTTGTGTTAATTGAGTGTTTTCATTCTCAAGTTTATAATCATAAATATCATCTTGATCTTTATCATCGTAATCATCTTCTTGATCTTTTAAGTCATCAATAGTATCATTTTGCAATTTTATTTCTAAGCTATTGTCAAGCATCTGTTTTAAATCATCTTCATAATTTATCTTAGATATAACCTGAAAGTCTTTAGTTATATCTGTATTGAATATTACTTTTTCCTCAGGACTAATCCCTAAAGTATTGCATAGCTTAATTCTATCAAGTTCTACTGTATCATTTGTCGACTTTGAATCATTATCTGATGTATTGGCTTGTAATAACTCAGTATATTTATTTTTTGATATAAATCCACTATCATATTGAATTTTATATATTTGTTCCTTTTTTTCATTTTGCTCCTTCGTATCATCTGATATTTTACTTTTCGATAAATCATACAAATAAGCTATATATGCTTGTTGAGCTGTATAAACCTGATCTTCAACACCTTTATCATAATTATCTCTAGCTGTTTTTAAATCATCTTTGGATTTTTCATAGTCGTCTCTAGCTGATTTGTAGGCATCCAAAGCTTTCTTATAAGCTGCATCATCATAATTTCCATTATCATCTTTATAGTTTTCTTGCTTAGGCTCAGTTTTTGAAGTATAAGCCGACTTATCATCGTCATATGTTTCTTGGGCAATCTTAAGCTTATTATCCAGAATCTTAATATTTAAATTATTTTCAGTCATAATATCTCGTATGTTTTCTAATGATACTTTAATCGTACCACTATCAGACACTTCGTTAATTGTACTATTATCAGTAGTATCAGCATATACACTTGGTATATTAATCATTGATATAATACTAGAAACCACTAAAGTTCCAATTAAAAAACTTATAAATGTTTTTCTCAATCTTGTCTCCTCCTCGATTTGTCATTTAGTAATATTATTCTACTTTAAATTTATTTTCTAATTATAATAAAGGATTGTAACATCTCTATTACACATATATAAACAGAATATAAACAAATGTTAAATTTATGTTAAATTTAACATTATAAACAAAAGCTAGAGGTGCAATTAACTTTTGTATTTCTTTACAAAAATAATTACACCTCTAGCTAGCATTTCATAATTCTCTGTTAATCTCTTTATCTTATCATTAAAGTTTATTATATAAACTCAAATAATTATTGAGATAAACATCTTTTCATTCAACATAAAATAAGCACTAATTTATAAGTTAAATCTATATCCAGCTCCCCACACAGTTTCAATATATTCAGGATTACTGCTATCTAACTCAATTTTCTCCCTTATTCTATTAATATGTACAGTTATAGTAGAACTATCTCCTAAAGATTCTTCTCCCCATATCCTGTCTAGCAATGTATCTTTTGAAAATACAATATTAGGGTTTGAAGCTAAAAACATTAAAAGTTCAAATTCCTTGTTAGCAAATTTAACTTCATTTTCTCCTATATAAACTCTTCTTGCTTTAAGTAAAATTTTAATGCGTCCAATAATTATTGAACTTTTTTCATTATCGCTATTTTTTTCAATAGTTGTGAGACGTTCATATCTAGAAATGTGAGCATTTACTCTTGCTACAAGCTCGCTTGGACTAAATGGCTTTACAATATAGTCATCAGCACCTATGCCAAGTCCTTGTATCTTATAGATATCTTCTTTTTTAGCAGTTACCATCAAAATAGGTATTTCTTTAACAGCTCTTATCTCCTGACAAACTTTAAAGCCGTCCTTTCCTGGCAGCATCACATCTAAGAGAATCAAATCAAATTCTTCATTTAGCGCAAGATCCAGTCCTTTATATCCGTTTTCAGCAATTTCTGTTCTGAATCCAGTTATCTCCAGATAATCTCTTTCTAATTCAGCTATACTTTCATCATCTTCTATTATTAATATCTTTTTCATTGACTATCCTCCCCACTCTATAATAAATCCCCATTTTATAATTATCTTTTAGGTAATGTTATTCTTATTGTAAGTCCATCCTTATTATAGGCTTTAACCTCTCCATCATGCGCTTCTATTATATGTTTTGCTATAGCTAATCCAAGTCCACTTCCTTCATTAGGCTTTGTGCGCGAAACATCTCCTCTATAAAAACTTATAAATAACTTAGAAAGATCTTCATCTGGAACCCCCGAACCATTATCACTAATTTCTAATACTACAAGTTCTTCATCTTCATACAATTTAATTTTTATTTTAACTTCACTATTCTGCTTATATTTAACACTATTATCCAATATATTCAGAAGAACTCTATTCATTTCATTATAATCGAGTTTCACTAATGTTGAATTTTCACATTTACTTTCAAATGAAATTTCAACTTTTTTTCCATAGAATTCTTTCTTAGCACATCTGTAAAATCTCTCTATATATTCCCTAATGTTTACTACATCAAATTTAAATGGAAATCGGCCTGTATCTAATTTAGAAAAAAGGAACAAACTATCAACTAATACATCCATATCACAAGCTTTAGTATAAATTGTGTCTAGATACTTTTTTTGTTTTTCAGGAGTATTTGCTACTCCATCACGTAATCCTTCCACGTAACCTTTAATTGCGGTCAATGGTGTTCTTAGATCATGAGATATTCCTACCACTAGTTGTTTTCTATCTTCTTCATATTTTAGCTGCATATCGACCGAATGTTTTAATCTTAATCTCATTTCATCAAAATCACCACAAACTTGTCCAAATTCATCATCACTTTCATAATTCATTTCAAAGTCCAGATTTCCGTTTTTTATCTGTTCAGCTCCATAGCTTAAAAGTTCTAAAGGACGAATTAATTTCTTATAAATCTTACTTGATAGTATAACATTAGTTATCGTAACAACAATTAGTGAAATTATAATAACCATTATTATATAGCTTATTACCAAAGTTGACATTTCATTTTTTATGTCAATCCTTACAGGTTTATATGATGGATTTATTGCAATAATATTTACTACTTTATTATCCTTAACAAAGCTATTTTTAACTAAGGATATGGAGTTCATTTCTAAAACTAATGAATTAGATTTAAAAAGTACATCATCCCCTATCATTGAAATAGCTTCTTTATCCTTATCTTCAATATTTGATGATACAATTTCCCCATCATATGTTATTATTAGGTGATATCCCTTAGGATCAAGAAATTTCTGTAATTCCTCTGGAAATTTGTCTAAATCATTTTTATTTTCTATATTTCTCATATCTGGTTTTAAACTTTGTTGAATGAAATAAGCATACTGATCATGCTCCCTATAACCTTCAAATCTATTTTCATAGGCCTTTGAAAATGGAATATTCATTATAACCGCAATAATAAATATGATAATTACAGGTATAATTAACATGAATATATTTGAAATGGTTAGACGTTTCTTTATTTTCATAATAGTTCCTCAACCAAATTCTTAATAACATATAAACTTGATAAATTTATTTTATCTGGATTCGTCAACAGGGAATAATCATTTATCCATAAATTACCTTGAACTATTTTGCATTCTTTTATTTCTTCTGTTGGATCTTCATCATAAACTTCTTCCAATTCCTTTGTTTTAGTAAGTACAACTATTCTTCTGCATGCCTCTTCATGCTCATCGTAAATATTAAAAAAGCTGTTATATGAATCGTAGCTTCTAACTGATGTCACTACCTTTAAAAATAAATTATATCTTTCTGCTGCTTCAATTGCTTTTATCAATTCTTTTTTCATACTATCTCTCCATGTGAATTAAAATATTTCTTCAAAACTATAGTGGTTTATATAATAAAAAGGTTAAATATTCCTATATTATAGAATTTACTTATAATTTTAACTATAACTCTACTATATTTAATTTAATTATCTCATAGGCATATATCCTTTTCAATAAAGTTTACTTATATACTTATCAATCTTAACCCAAAATTGATGTTGACTAAGATATATTTTACCTAAACAACTCATTTTTAAGAATTCTTATTTCATTTTCTTCCAAGTACCTCCATTTTCCTATCTTCAGATCATTAAGCTTTATATTCATTATTCTAATTCTTTCAAGTTTAATAACCTTATAACCTAAAGCTCCGCTCATCTTACGGATTTGTTTGTTCATTCCCTGAGTTAGTATAATTTTAAATGTATTGTCATCTACCCTTTCTACTTGACATGGTCTTGTTTTAACAAATTTATTTTGTTCGCGTTCTATGTTTTTCAATTCTTTTAACTGTACTATGGACGAGTCACCTGGATCTTCTTCCCCTAGTAGAATTTCTTTATCTTCTATTTTCTTATATAGACCTAATTTATCACTTATCCTTCTAACACCAGAACTTTTATTCCCTGTAATCTCAACTCCATCAGACATCCTCTTTAAAAATTCATCATCAAAGTTTTTATTTACTTGAACTAAATATTCTTTTTCATGCATATTATCACTTTCTAAAATCCTATTAGCAACTTCACCATCATTAGTCATTAAAATAAGCCCTTGCGAGTCTTTATCTAATCTGCCAACTGGAAATATATAGTGTGGATATTTCATATAGGAAATTATATTATCACTAACTTTATTCTCTGCAGTACAAGTAATTCCAACTGGTTTATTCAAGACAATATATACTTTTTCCACCGTAGAAATTGGTTTACCGTCAAATATTACTTCATCTGAATCATTTACCCATTGTCCCTCAACACAATATCTTCCATTTATAATAATTCTCTTTTCTTCAATTAATCTATTTGTTTCCTTTCGAGAACAAATTCCATAGTTACTAAATAATTTATTTATCCTCATTGTTTACGCTATCCTTTCAAGCTAATAAAATTCAATTGTATATTAATATTAATCAAATATCATACTTTTAACAATAGCAAAAGCTTCTCTTGTATATGTTATAGGAATTAAATACCATACAGTGCGACTAGAATAATTGCTATAATTTACATATCCATTTCTCTTTGCTAAGATACTGCTTCTAAGAGCATGAAAATCGCTTGTTACTATTTTAATATTAAGTTTATCTAGAGATTTCCCACTATTTTCTTCTATTTTTGCTTTTGAAAATTTAAGATTCTCATCTGTATTCCTTGAATTATCTTCAATTATTACTTTTTCCTCATCAACTCCTCTATTTAATAAATATTTTTTCATTGCATGTGATTCTGGCAGCTTCTCGTCCGATCCTTGTCCTCCTGATAAAACAATGAATCTATAATCACCTTCTTGTATGTATTCTAAAGCTGCATCCAATCTTCCTTGAAGGATTAAACTTGGGTTAGATTTAGTATCAAGTCCTGCTCCCAAAACAATAATATAATCTGCATTCCCCTTATTATATTTAGGATAATTAATTATAAAAATTTCTATTCCTAAAAAAAATATAACTCCTATGCAAATTAGTACTTTTAAAACTTTAAAATACCTATATATAAGCTTATTACTTTCTATTCTCCTCTTAATAAAATGATATATTATTAAAGTAGCTCCTAAAATAAAAATAGGAATACTAAATGAGATTTTAGAGCTGCTTATAATATTTATTACTGCAATATATACTATAATAATCATACCAAGAATAATATCCAAAAATTTTTTCATAACACACACCCTTTCATTAAAATAACAAAATCGCAAGCGATTTTGGTTAAATTCCATATTGTACTTCGCACTCTTTTCATAAGTGTAGGTTTTTTTACGCATCTGCCTTTTCAAACGCATGTGAGAAAATCTGGCAGGCGAATATATTTTCTTTTTTATTGTATTATAATATTTATGCACGAAAAAAGAGAATAATCTGACTTTTCATAGTCTTCCAAATTATTCTCTGTAGCTTTTTATTATTCTTATTCTGTAATTTTACTTGAAATAATTTCAATATGTTTATCTACTATTATTTAATAATTCCCCTATTTCATCATTAGTAAATTCATATTTAGTATTGCAAAAGTTGCACACTATTTCCTCATTCTTTTTGTCATCATATATCTCTTGAAGAGTTTCCTTTCCAATAGATATTAATGCTTTTTCAACTCTATCTCTAGAACAATCACATTTATATTCTGGAGTTAAAGAATCTAATATTTTTAAATCCATTCCATCAAAAATATACTCTAAAATTTCTTCTATTGTTTTTCCTTCACTTATTAATGTAGTTATTGGTGGAATTTCTTCTAATCTATATGTTATAACATCTGCAAGAAGTTCATCTGCACCAGGCATCATTTGCACTATAAATCCACCTGCCGCCTTTATAGATAAATCTCTATCAACCAATACACCAAGTGATACCGCTGATGGTGTTTGCTCAGATGCTGTGAAATAATATGCAAAATCTTCTGCTATTTCTCCAGTTTGTATAGGCACTTGTCCAACATATGGATCTCTAAGCCCTAAATCCTTTATTACATATAAAATACCATCTGTTCCAATAGCTCCTCCAACATCTAATTTTCCTTTTTCATTAAGAGGCCTATCAACATATGGATTTCCAATAAACCCTTTAACAGATGCATCACTATGTGCAGTTACTGTTATTCCATTTATTTCCCCATTACCATTTATTTTTAAAGTTACAACTTCTTTTTCACTTTTTAGTGTAGTTCCTATAAGTGTACCTGCAGTTAACATTCTTCCTAAAGCTGCTGAAGCTACAGGCGTACATTCATGTATTTTACAGCCTTCATTTACTAAATTAGTAGTAATTCCTGCTATTATTCTAACCATTCCATCCTTAGCGGTTGCTCTAACTATTTTATCTTGCATTTGTATCTCATCTCCTATTTCACATCTTATTTACTTACTATGTAAAGTATTCTTTCACTATTTTCATTTACTTCCTCATCAGAATATCCTGAAAATTTATTTATTATTCTAAAGTTACATTTTTTTAATATATTCTCTATATAGCTTTCTTTATAAGCTCTTTCAAAATGCTCTTCTTCGAATCTTTTATATAGTTCATTTTCAGTTTTTACGAAGAATGTTAAAAACATATTTAATACATCATCTTCAAATGAATTTTCCCATGTATAAAAAATTTCTTCAGAACTATAAGTATATATATTATTTCCAAGAACAGTAGAAAGTTTATAATACGAATTTATATCAAAAATGAATATGCCGTTTTCTTTTAGGTGTTCATATACACTTGAGAAATAATTAAGCAAATCTTCATCCTCTGTTATATAATTCGTCGAATCAAGCACAGAAGTTATAAGATCAAATCTTTTATTTAAACTTAACTCACACATATCTTGACAGATTACTTTTGCCTTAATCTTATTCTTTTTAAATTTATCAAAGGCTACATTTAACATATCATCTGACAAATCTACTGCATAAACAGTTTTAAAATATTTTGCTACATTAATTGAAACATTTCCAGTTCCACATGCTAAATCCAAATAATCTTCAAACTTTAAATTATTTTCTCTACATATATTTATAATCTTATCTGCAACTTTATCATAATTAATATCTTCATATATTAATTCATCATATATATTGGCAAACTCTTTATAAGCCATCTGCTTTATCACGCCCTTAACGTAAATTTACTAATTCATCTAGTATATTATATCGTAATTATTTACTTAGTCAAATTAGTAAAAGTATAGCAGCTTGTCATTTACTTTGGCACTTTTTTTCTTTTAGCCATTATTCCGCCTATTCTTCCGGTTTCTCCAGAAGATAGTCCACCCCATCCTTCTTTATTAACTTTATCGATCAAGCCAAGTTCTTCTGCAATTTCATACTTAATTTTTTCTCTCATTTTTTCAGCTTCTGTAAGCTCCTTATTTGCTTTAAGTTTTGCTTTTATTGTCTTTTTTACAGATTTATTACCCATTTTTTATCCCTACCAATCTTAATAGTTAGTTTTTTATTAATATTTCTTTATTGTATAAAAAGAAATATTAAAATAAATTCTAAGCTAATTAAACTAAGCTATAAAAATAAATTCTAAAGTTTATCTTTTCACCCAATATTATTTCCTTCTATCCCATTACTATTCTATAAAAATATATTTTTATAGAAATTAATATTTTAACTATCATATTTCTAAGAATTTATATGAAACAATGATTACTTAATAATTCTTTCAATTTGTGGTATATATATGCATAAATATACACATTCTTTTATATCTCCCCTAATTAATGGAACAAATAATCCTTTATGAATAGTTTTTTTCAACTTATTTTGCTCATTGACTTGATATTTATTCAATATTTAACTATAGTAATTGTATATATAAAAATATTAATAAATAAATTTAGGAGGGATTATTGTGTATAATATTGCAATAGTTGGGGCTACTGGAAATGTAGGTAGAAAATTTTTAGAAATCTTAGAAGAAAGAAACTTTCCAGTAAATAATTTATATCTTTTTGCATCAAAGAGATCTGAAGGTAGTACTTTACCATTTAAAGGGAAGGATTATGTAGTTGAAGAAACTTGTGAAAAGAATATAAAAGATAAAAAAATAGATTATGCACTATTTTCAGCTGGTGGAGATGCTAGTAAAGAATTTGCACCTATTTTTGCGCAATATGGCGCAGTAGTAATTGATAATAGCAGCGCATGGAGAATGGATCCTGAGGTACCACTTGTAGTACCAGAAGTTAATCCAGAAGATATCAAACTTCATAAAGGAATAATTGCAAATCCAAATTGTTCAACAATCCAAGCAATGCCGATAATGAAAGCTTTACATGATAAATATGGAATTAAGAGAATAGTTTATTCAACATACCAAGCAGTATCTGGAGCTGGTATCCAAGGTATAAGAGATTTAGAAGATGGTGTTAAGGGCGTTGCACCTAAGAAGTTCCCTTACCCTATTGCTGGTAATGTTTTACCTCATATAGATGTATTTTTAGAAGATGGTTACACTAAAGAAGAAGAAAAGATGATTAAAGAAACTAGAAAAATTCTTCATGAACCAGATTTAAGAGTAACTGCTACTACAGCTAGAGTTCCAGTACTTAATGGACATAGTGAAAGCATCAATGTTGAACTTAATTCTGAATTTGATATAAAAGATATTTTCGAATTATTTGGAAACACTCAAGGTGTAACTGTATATGATAAAGTAGACGAATTAAAATATCCAACTGCTCTTGAAGTTTCAGGAAAAGACGACGTTTATGTCGGAAGAATAAGAAGAGATTTCAGCGTGGATAATGGTTTAAATCTATGGGTCGTTGGTGATAACATAAGAAAAGGTGCAGCACTTAATGCTATTCAAATTGCTGAAATAATGATAAAAGATAATAAATAGTTCTTAGTAATTAAGTTGGAGGAATCTGAATGTCAATATTTCAAGGCTCAGCTGTAGCTATAGTTACGCCATTTAATGAAAATGGAATTAACTTTGAATCACTTAGAAATTTATTAGAATGGCATGTTAAAGAAGGTACTGATGCTATTGTAATTTGTGGTACTACAGGTGAAGCTACTACAATGACAGAAAAAGAGAAAAAAGATACGATTAAATTTACAGTTGATGTAATAAACAAAAGAATTCCTGTAATTGCAGGAACCGGCTCAAATAATACTGCTGCTGCTATTTCAATGAGTAAATATGCAGAAAGCGTTGGAGTAGATGGACTTCTTGTTATTACACCATATTACAATAAAACTACTCAAAATGGTTTGATAAAACATTTTAAAGCTATAAATGATGAAGTTAATACTCCTATTGTACTTTATAATGTACCGAGTAGAACAGGTGTTAATATTGCACCTAAAACTTTAGTTAAGCTTGCTGAATTAAGCAATGTTGTTGCTATAAAAGAAGCTAGCGGAAATATCAGCCAGATACTTCAAATGAAGGCACTTTGCAGAGATTCTATAGATATTTATTCTGGTAATGATGATCAAATTGTATCTATAATGTCCATTGGAGGTATAGGCGTAATTTCAGTTTTAGCTAATATAATTCCAAGTAAAGTTCATGAAATAGCTGAAAAATGTTTAGCTAATAAATTTAAAGAAGCTTTAGATATTCAGTTAGACACTTTATCTTTAGCGAATACTTTATTTTTAGAAACGAATCCAATCCCAGTTAAAACAGCCATGAATCTTATGGGCCTCAATGTTGGTCCTTTAAGGCTTCCGCTTTGTGAAATGGATAATAACAATGAGGAAATACTAAAAGCTGCTTTGCTAGATTATAAATTGATATAAGGTGATAATATGATAAAAATAGTATTAAATGGTTGCTCAGGTAAGATGGGTAAGATGATTACAGAATGCGCTGATAAATTCAAAAACTTAGAGATTGTTGCTGGAATCGATAAATTTCCAAGTAATGCTCCATATCCTATCTTTGAAAGCGCTCAGGATTTAAACATCCAATATGATGTTTTATTAGATTTTTCAAGAGCTGATGCTCTTCATAGTCTATTAGAAATAACAGAAAAAACTAACAAACCATTAGTAATATGTTCAACTGGCTTTACACCAGAAGATTTAGCTTTAATAGATGAAAAGAGTTCTACTCTTAAACTATTTAGATCAGGCAACATGTCTTTTGGTATTAATTTAATTAATTCTCTTTTAAAGAAAGTAACTCCTCTACTCTATGGAAACTATGATATTGAAATAGTTGAAAAGCATCATAATCAAAAAGTAGATGCTCCAAGTGGAACTGCAATTATGCTTGCAGATTCCATAAAAAACTCTATAGAAGATACAACAAAGTACATCTATGGAAGAGAAGGAAATTCCAAAAGAGAAGAAAATGAAATTGGTATCCATGCAGTTAGAGGTGGTGGTATAATTGGAGACCACGATGTTATTTTCGCCGGAACTGGTGAAGTAATAGAATTAACTCATAAAGCAATTTCAAGAGAAGTTTTCGCAGTTGGTGCTCTAAAAGCATGTGAATATATGGCTTCTGTGACTAATCCAGGATTATATGACATGAGTGATGTTATAGGAATTCAATAAATTAGTTACTAACCAAAATAAATAGCTGTATTATGGTTTCTAGGAATTTAGATGGATTATTCTAAGAATAATAACCATCTAAATTCCAATGAAACATACTACATAATATATTAATTATTTTCAGTATATAACATCTACTTATATTGCTAAATATTCTATTAAAAGCAATCAATCGAATTTAAATAATTCTGTTCATTCATCTTGCATCTCCATCCTAACATTCCCACCGATTTGCCTTCATATCAACATGATTCCTATCTTTAAAGGATACACCTTCTTCTAATAGCAGAAATCGTTGTTCTTGCCACCCCGGAGCTAATCTTCCAGCATGATTTACCACACGATGGCATGGATATCTACCATAAAATTCTGCCTGGCTAAGAACCTTCCCAACAAGCCGTGCATTTTTGTCTCTGCCAATAAGGCTGGCAATTTGTCCATATGTAGCTACCTTCCCTTCAGGGATTTCTTCTACAACGGAAAGTACTTCATAAATTAATTGTTCATTCATAATCTTTTTCATACATTCACTTGTTATAATAATCCTTACTTGAAAATATTGCGATATTTTAATATTTAATCTTCTGTTTTGATGATATAATACTAACAAAAAAATAAACATTGTGTCAACGTAACACAGTGAAGAGCAGTACCCATGTTCGGCACACCATGAAGAAAAAAGCACCCGCAAAAACAGATGCTTTCATATCTATATCTTTATAAGTATTTTTTAACCTAAATTATTCTTTAATATAAGAGCAACAGTAATCTGCTACTTCTTTTACTATTAGATTAAATTTAGAGTTGGCTGGTACTGTAAAAGCATCGCCTTCTTTGTATGTAACAAATTTATCTGAGCCCGGTAATTTTACATCCATTGATCCACCTAAGATCTCCATTACCTCTTTATCTCCAGTTCCAAACTCATAATCCCCTGGTAACATTATCCCCAAAGTTTTTCTTTCACCATCTTCAAATATGATGGTTCTGCTAGTTACTTTTCCATCAAAGTATACATTTGCTTTTTTTACTGCTGTAACATTCTTAAATTCGCTCATCGTTATGCCCCCTATATATTATTATTTATATAAAGATTTTTTAAAAATAATAAGTAACAATAACTTACCTCTTTATTATTTTTAAAATTCTTTAATTAGCAGTTTGGAAAATTTGATTTTAAAAATCTTTCAAGCCTATCAAGTGCCTCTTTTAAAATTTCATCACTATAGCAATATGAAATTCTCATGTATCCTTCTCCTAAATCACCAAAAGCTGTACCTGGAACACACGCAAGCTTTCCTTCATTTAATAACTTTTCACAAAATTCTTCTGAAGACATATTAAACTTTTTGATTGAAGGAAATATATAAAAGGCTCCCTTAGGTTCTGCAACTTCCAAATTAAGATTCTTTAATCTATTCAAGCAGTAGTCTTTTCTTCTTTCGAAAGTCTTTCTCATATTTTCTACATCATTCAAAGATTTTTTAAGCCCTTCAAGAACTCCATATTGTGCAATAGAAGGTGCACACGAAACACCATATTGATGTACTTTTATTATTTCTTTCATGTACTGTTCACAACATGCAACATAACCTATTCTAAGCCCTGTCATAGAGAATATTTTAGAAAACCCACTTACATATATGACTTTATCTTTTATTTCTTTTGCCTGTGCTATTGAATAATAATCATCAAAAATTATAGATGAGTACATTTCATCCGTTATTACTATAATATCTTTATTTTTTATTAATTCAACAAGTTCATTTCTTTGCTCTTTAGATAAAATTGCACCTGTAGGATTTGATGGAAATGACAACATTAATACTTTGATGTTTTCCTTCTCTAATTTTTCTTTAATTTTATCTATATCTAATGTGAAATCTTCATTTAAAGGATAAGTTATTATATCTGCCCCTATCATTGTAGAAATATTTTCATAGGCTGGGTAAGCAGGTCCAGGTATTAATATTTTATCGCCTGAATTCATTACGGAAAATAATACTGAATATAATCCTTCACTTCCACCAACTGTTATACATATTTCATCTTTAATATATTCAATATCAAATGTTTTTAGGTAATTACAGATTTCTTCTCTAAGCTCATCAATCCCTGCATTTGATGTATAAACTGTCTTATTATCTTTAATGGCTTTAATCATTGCTTCTGATATATGTATTGGCACAGGAAAATCTGGTTGGCCTAGAGTTAATGAAATTGCGCCCTCTACATTTTTAACTTTCTCAGAAAACCTTCTTATTCCTGAAATTTGTATTTTCTCAACTTGTTTATTCATAATTTATGCGCCCCCGTTTTGCAATATAAACTTATTTTACCTCATTACTAAAATTGATTCAAACTATTTATGTTTTTTTACTTATTCCCCTTTTAATTGCGTTCAATCTTTATTATAATAAGGATGATTGCGAAAATAATGGAAAGGGTGATATAATGTCATATAATTTAACAGATCCTTATGAAATTGCTAGATTTATTAAGGAATCAAAAAAATCGACTCCAGTAAAAGTTTATGTTAATGGAGATTTAAGCAATGCTGAAATGAATGATGTAGAATGGTATGGTTCTAACGGATTTTATATACTAATGGGAGAATCTGATTCTATAACTAAAATAGTATTAGATAACAAACACCTTATTAAACACTTTAGAATAGAAAATGATAGAAGAAATTCTGCTATTCCAATGCTAGATTTACTTGAAGTAGATGCTAGAATTGAACCAGGTGCTGTCATTAGAGATAAGGTTACTATTGGTAAAAATGCAGTAATAATGATGGGTGCAGTAATAAACATTGGAGCTGAAATCGGAGATGGAACTATGGTTGATATGAATGCCGTAGTTGGAGCTCGTGGACAATTAGGTAAGAATGTTCATTTAGGTGCTGGAGCTGTTGTAGCAGGAGTATTAGAACCACCAAGCAAGGAACCTTGCATGATTGGTGATAACGCCTTAATTGGTGCTAATTCTGTAATCCTTGAGGGTGTTAAGATAGGTACAGGTAGCGTTGTAGCTGCTGGTTCTGTTGTTACAGAAGATGTTCCAGACAACGTTGTTGTAGCTGGTTCACCTGCTAAGATAATCAAGGCAGTAGATGATAAGACAAAAGATAAAACTCAAATATTAGATGATTTAAGAAAGTAATTATTTTCTATTAGAAATTCAAAAATTACATAAATATATTATGGGAAGTAGCTAGCAAATGCATAAAATTAATACACTAGCTATTTTTCATAATTAAATAAAAGGTTTCAATAAATCTATGTTAATTGAAACCTTTTTATTTACCAGAAAAAATACTATATTTATATTACATAATGCTTATAGCTTTTTCGAATTTAGAATATTTATTTTAATTAAATAAACAGTTCTATACTGCGCCCTCTTCTCCAGTACTCTCTTCTTTATTAGCTCTCTCCATTTTTGAAATTGATACCTCATATGCAATCTTTTTCACAACTTCACTGTCCGATACCTTCTTTTGATATTCTCTGCTTTGAAGTCTTCCCCAAACCTTAATATTATCTCCAACACTTAAAGTTTGACAGAATCTTGAGTTCCTTCCCCAGGCAATAGTTGGAATATAATCCGATTTATTGTATGCTCTATTTACGGCAAGTAATACATCTGCAATCTCACGTCCAAATGGTGTAGTTCTATAAATAGGTTCCTTACAAATGTATCCATCTAAAAATATTTCATTGGGATTTTTACTTCTTTCTAGACATGGTTCAATGTTTCTTGCAAAGACAGTAAGTATTAGCTTGTTAGACCCATCAATAAACTTGTTATAAGATCTAAGTTGGCCTTCTACAATTATTTCTACACCCTCATCAAGCTTTATGTCACTTAGTAATCTTTCTGAAACAGTAATATTTAATTTATCTACTGAATCACTTAATCTCATTACATCTAAATCAAAAGTGTAGAAACCCTCCCCATACATTTCATGACTAAACTCTAATCCAGATGTTACCTTGCCTTCAAGGTAAATTTTGTTATTTAACATCAAATTATCCATTGTAATCCCTCTCTCCATCGGAAATTATTTTATTTTGTGTAATATATGCTCCCACTAGCATATATTACCATTATAATACAAAAACTAGTTTATTTTCAATAAATATTAATTATTTTTATATGATGACTAACTGCCACTAATAAATCACAAGTTTAAAGATAGTGATAATTGGCACTAAGTCCCTGGACATTGTTACCCTTGAGGTTATAAGTTCAGTTAAGATTCACTTTATGTTGAATTCCTTGATTGTCTACGCTATAGTTATCTGAATATATCATTTCACCTACTGGTTTAAATTCATATCCTTTTTCTTTTAGTTCTTTAATGATCCTATCTAAATTATTCGGAGTATACTTGGCATTATTATGAAAAAGAAGTATGGATCCTGGTTTAGCATTTTTCATAACTCTGTTATATTCCGTTTCTTGGGACACTTCTTTCCAATCTACCGAATCAACATTCCATTGAATTGGTACATATCCTAAGTTCCTTACTTTTGAAAAAGCCTCTTTATTATAATCTCCACTTGGGAATCTAAATAACTTAGGTCTCTCACCTGTATATTTTTCAATTGTATCATTAGTTTTTTCTATTTCCTCTTTAATTCTATCTGCTCCTATTTTCGTGAACATAGGATGTTTGTAGCTATGATTCCCTATTTCATGCCCCCTCTCTTTTATTGCCTTAAGCTTGTTCACATTGTCCTCACTATAATTTACCCATCCTCCCATTATGAAGAATGTTCCTTTTACATTATATTTGTCCAATATGTCTAATATTACATTCAAATTATCTTTTTCTGCCCAATTTATATCAAATGTTAAACTAATAACTTTTTCATTAGTATCAACGCAATATATAGGATCTTCCTCCTGGATATTACCCATTGCCTGTATAGCTTTGCTAATCCCTATAGATATAAATACTAAAAAGATAATCAAAAATATGTCAATACCGATTCTCTTTTTCTTCCACGTCACTTTCCCTGCTCCTTTTAACTTTATATTTTATATTTAAACTATATGCATTACATATTTTTTTATGCTATTAAGTAAACTTAAACTTATAAATTATGATATACTCCTATTCACTAAAAAAAAATTTGTGTTATAATAAAAGGAGATTTTCATCAATTATGGAGGTAATTATGTACGAAAGTTCATCAGAATTAGCAGAAAATAAGTTATTAATGTTATATGTTTTAAAATCAATAAAAAATCCTATATCAAATACTCAGCTTACTGAAATAATTCTTGAAAATAACTTTATTAATTATTTTACATTCCAACAATATTTATCAGAGCTTGAGGAATCTAAATTCGTTGAATATCATGATGTAAATGATAAAAAATTATTGATATTAACAGAAAAAGGAGATAATGTTCTCTCTTTATTTCAAGATAGAATATCCCCTTCAAAAATGTCTACTATTAATGACTATATAAAAGAAAAAATAGAGTCTATAAAAAAGGAATTAACAATACATTCTGATTATACATTAGGTGCAAACGACAGTTTTATCGTTAACCTTAAAGCTGTAGAAGATGACTCATTACTAATGGAATTAAAGCTATCAGTTCCATCTAAAAATCAGGCTACTTCAATTTGTGCTAAATGGAAAGACAATCCTTCTGAAATTTATACTAATATAATAAGTTTATTAATTAATTAAAGTTACTTTTATCGATTTAGGTTAAAGTCATACCATTGGGTTCATTTCCTATTGGTATGGTTTTTATTCTCCTATCTTTTATATTTACTATCTTTAGTACTCCATTCAAAAGATCTCCAACAAATATGTTCTCTTTAGATTTTACTATTCCCCTAGGCATTCCGCCAATATTAATCTTAGCTTCTTCTTTAAGTTCATTTAAATTTACAATACTTATTGAACCATCACATAAATTAGAAACATATAGTACGTTGTCTTCTTCAAATAGATCTACTGGTGAATATCCAACTTGGATTTTATTTATTAATTCAAGAGTCTTTAAATCTATGATTCCTATACTCCCATTTTTGTCATGCCCAAGATAACTCATACATACGTATAAATATTTTTTATTTTTTGATACACTTATTTTTACAGGAGTACTTTCCACTTTAATTCGTTTTATCTCCTTATTATTTACATAATCAATTATAGATATGCTGTCATCTCCCATATTACTTATAAAAACTGCATTTCTATCTTCCAGTAATGTGATATTATGAGGGAATTTTCCTGTTGGTATTTCAAAATTAATTCTCTCATTTATCAGATCATATATTATTAAAGAGTTGGATTCCCCACACGAAACATAAGCAATATCATTATAAGCCACTATATCATTTGGGTGCGCTCCTACATATATATTACCTTCTTCTTTGAAACTATTAAAATCTATCAATGATATACTGTTATTATAGTTATTCGCAACTAAAATCTTATCTTTATACAATGATAATCCATGAGGGCCAAATGGACCGTCACCAATAGACAAAACTATATTTTGAGTATTTAGATTCTCAGTGTTTATTTTATTTAAACTATCTGAACCAGTATTACATAAAACAATATAACTCACTCCATTCCCCCCCTTTTTAAGATAATCATCCTACTATCTATAATATATTCTGAATATATATTATTGGTACAACTTATTAACTTCATTATCTTTATTTATTGACAAATTTCTTGTATAATGAAGGAAGCTTAACTAATTACATTCTCAAAGTAAGTAAATTATACGAATTTTTATAACTACTTACTTTTCATGTATAGAGTTATATTTTATTTTAAGGAGTGTGTGGAATGTTTTCATATAAAACAACTGGTGTTTGTTCATCTACGATAAATCTTGAGATTGAGAATAATATTCTTAAGAATGTAGAATTTGTTGGGGGATGTGCTGGAAACTTATTAGGCATTGGTCAATTAGTTAAAGGTATGCCTGTGGATGATATAATAAAAAGACTAAGCGGAATAGATTGCAGAAATAAAGGAACATCTTGTCCTGATCAATTATCAAAAGCACTATTAGCTTGGAAAACAGAAAATTCTGTTAAATAAAAAATACATTATAATGTTTTAGCAATAATTAATTTAATTTTGCAAACATAAAAGCCGTGCATAAATAACGAAATATTTTCTTTTTTATGCACGGTTTTTATGTTTTATTAAACCTCTATCTACGCTATTTTATTGCAAATAATCGTCTTTCTCTCCAGATAGTAATGATAAAGTACTTGTTATTTCCTCAATTACATCTTTATAACTTAAATATATTTCAATTTTTATAACACTATAATCTTCGCTTATCTCTTCTATTTTTCCATAGAGATATTTACCTTTATCTATTAGATTCTTTAATATTAAATTATTATCTTTTGGAACATATCCCATTACAAATCCTTCAATTGTTATGATTTCAATTGCATTTTTATCATATTCATTATCAAAATCTCTTTTTAAATAGACCATATCATCTTCTAATAATTTATTGTATATTTCACTCATATCAAAGTAATTTGTTCCAGCAATATTTACACTCGTTAAATATACATCTTTAACATGCGCATCAATATGCATATTCTCATCAACTTCAACATATTTTTTATTCTTTTTACTACTTGATTTAATTAAAAGCGAATTTAACGCTCTTCGTACATCACTAACAATCTCTGTGCTAATAGCGTCATTAATAGCTTCTTTATCTAAAGAATCAAATTCTGCCTTAAATCTTTGAAGATTTGCGACCGCTTGAATTCTAGTCTCAATTAAAGGTGATTTTAACGCTCGAAGATTAATTTCCTTATATTCATCTTTAAAATCTTCATATTGTGAATATTTTATAATTATAAAGAAACAAATTTGTGCTATATCCTCATAAAGTAAATTTTCTATTTTTAATTCATCCTGCCCACTTAATATTTCAGTCATTGGTAGTTTCTTTAATCCTAACTTAAAAGCACACTTTTTTATGGACTTATTTCCAATTGAAAATGCATATTTATATAAAAGCGCATTTGTATAATCTCTTTTTATAATTAATTCAAACTCACTTTTCCTAAACTTATACTTTGTTTTATCTGCACAACTTATCAATACACTGCTCTCAACTTCTATATTTGACACCTCATTAGCAATCACATTGTGCCACAAGTCTTTCTTGCAAACTTTTTTACAATTATCTACTATTTCTTTATAATCATTATTTAGCTTATACGAACTTGAACCGCCTTTATTCTTATATTCATCAATAATAATAGCTTCTATTGAATATAAAATTGAAACTACGGCATATAAAGAATATATTCCACCACCTATATCATCAATAATTTCCAATAACTTATTACAAACTTTTGTTGAATTCTTAATATCATCCAAACTATAGTCCGAAAGCAATGTACTAAAAGACTTTGCAAAAATTTCAATCTCATCTTTAGAAAACTTTGTATTTTCCAAATAACTCAAAAGATCTAATGAAAGCATAGTATAAGATAATAATTCCGTAATACCAACACTATTATCACTGCCTTCTTCTATCATCCATTTTTTTATTTCATAAGTTGTAGGAGTAAGGTTCATTATACAAAATATCTTTCCATATCCTTTAGATTTCTTTGAAATTTCAAAAATTGTATTATTGCAATTTCCAATATATTCGTAGACATTGATTGTATAAAAAATATATTCATTATGAATAGAAAACACATTTAATATATCTTTCAAGTTTTTAATACTGCATATAGGCGAAAGTAGTATTCCCAATTTTACATCTTCTGAATACGAACTCTCTTTAAGTAAATTACTTACTCTCTTACTCATTACTTGAAACATTTCTTTATTATTTTCCATTGAGTCTTTGAAAATTTTAATCAAGTTTTCATAATAACCGATAATTGGATTTAATGTAATATAATCATGAACACTTGACAATTTTTCTTCATCCAAAGCGTAATTATACAGATGTTCTACTAGTTCACTAGCTAATCTATTCTTTTCATAATCCTGAAGTTTACGAACCTTATTTGTAATAATCTTAAATTCTCTTCTTCCAGCTACTTCAAAGTCTTGATAGCTATACAGTGTATCTGGATTTCTATCATGAAATTCTTTTAAATCGTAATAGATTGAGTTCTTATTATTACTGTCGTTTTCTATTTCTCTCTTAACCATATAACTTTCATTACTCCTTTTAAGCAAAATTCCGAAGCTTGCCTCGGAATTTTTTTGATTTATATTTTTTAGACTACTTTGGAAAATATTTATGTGTATCAACTCTACTTATGAGGAAATTTCTTTCTTATAATTTTTCTCATATCCCCAATCATGTATAATGATCCGCTAACTACAATTAAATCTTCTTCCTTAGCTTCTTTTAATGCTAAAGAAAAAGCATCCTCATAACTTTCTAATGCAATAGTATTTGAATTGTAGTTTAAGATTTCTTCTTTTAAATTTTCACTAAGTTCAGCTCTTTCACTATGTGGTGTAAGTGCATAAACTTTTTCAGCTAATGGAGTTATTTCTTGTACCATTTCTTTTACTTGCTTATCTGCTAAAATGCCAAGTAATAAGTACAATTTATTATATTTAAAATATTTCTCTATATTCTTTCTAAGGGCTTTAATTCCATCTATATTATGAGCCCCATCAATTACTATGGTAGGTTTCTTTTTTAAGACCTCGAGTCTTCCCATCCATACAACTTCTTGTAATGCTTTCTCAATTAAGCTTGTATCTAATTCTATTTTTTCATTCTCGCATAATACCTCTATTGCACTTAAAGCAACTCCCAAATTTAATATTTGATGTTCTCCAAGCAGAGGAAATTTAACTTTATATATATTTCTGATACTTTTAACAACTACATTTTGATAAAAATCATCATAGTTAATATCAACTAACTTTCCATTTTCCTTATTCACAAAATATACTTTTGAATTTTTTTCTTCCGCTATCTTTAATATTACTTCTTCTGCCTCTTTTTTTTGAGGATAGAGTACAACTGGTATATTTTCTTTGATGATTCCGGCTTTTTCTTTTGCTATGTCTTTTAAATTATCCCCTAATATATTTATATGATCTAAACTTACTGAAGTTATTACACTAACCTTAGGTGTTAATACATTGGTTGAATCTAGTCTTCCACCAAGGCCCACCTCAATTACTCCATAATCTATTTTCTCTCTATAGAAATATAAGAACATTAAAGCAGTTATAATTTCAAACTCAGTAGGATGCTCATATCCTTCTTCAATTACTTTATTAACTACTAGTTTAATTTCTTCCACTAAATCTACTAAGGATTTTTTGCTAATATTAATCCCATTTATTTGAATTCTTTCTTCAAATTCTTCTAAATATGGGGATGTATACATTCCTACTTTATATCCCATTCCAATTAACATTTTTGATATCATAGCTGTAGTTGATCCCTTGCCGTTAGTTCCTGCAATATGAATAAGCTTGAGTTTTTCATGGGGATTTCCGAGTAACTCTAAAATTCTAAAAGTTCTTTCAAGTCCATAATTAGATCCAAACTTCCCCACACTTGTAATATAATCCATTGCGTCTTTATAAGTCATGCTCATTTTTCTTACCTCTTTGTCTTTTATGTTTTTCTATAAATGCAAATTCTAAATAATATGTATTTACTTTACATTATATCTTAATTGTAGTGAAATGACTAATTAAAAGCTAAACAAAAAAATCCTTGCAATAATTTTGTTTCATAATTATTCAGAAAAACAATTGTACTCCTTTTAAAATTAGTAGAATTAAAAATAATTATGATCGTTTTTTGCACCAATTTCTAAACTTATCAAATTCACTCCATAATAGCGATATTAGTATACTAGCCAATAAAATAGACAATATAATTAATACAGAATTGGTAACTGAAATTTCAATTTTCCAAAATAATATTACTAGCTTTATTCCCGTAAAAATTAATATACATCCCACTCCATATTTCATAAACTTAAACATATTATTCATTTTTTCTAATATATAATACATACTTCTAAGTCCTAAAATTGCAAAAATATTAGAGGTATAAACTATGAAAGTATCCGTTGTTATTGAAAAAATAGCCGGTATTGAATCTATTGCAAAAATAATATCTGAGAATTCTATTATTAAAAGCACTATAAAAAGTGGTGTAGCATAAATAACCTTATTCTTCCTAACAAAAAATTTATTCCCATGCAAAACATTTGTTATAGGCATTATCCTTCTTAAAATTTTGACTGCAAAGTTATCATGAAATTGAATATTATCATCTTCCCTAAGAAATATTTTTATACCACTAAGTAGCAATAATACTCCAAATATAGATAATATAAAACTAAATTTATTTACCATAGCTACGCCAAGTAAAATGAAAATCAGCCTTAGCACCATAGCTCCTATAACGCCATATAAAAGTATCCTTTCCTGATATTCTTCTTGTATTCTAAAGCTCGAAAATATCATTAGAAATAAAAACAAATTATCTAGACTTAACGACATTTCTACTATGTAACCCCCAAAATATTCTATTGCTGATGTTTCACCTCTTGTGTAATATATAATAATATTAAATAAGATTGATAAGGATATCCAAAAAATTAAGTTAAGTAAATGCCTTCTCGTTTTCAAAATTCAAACGCCTCCATATATATTATTCTAGAATTATATATATTAATAATCCTTCTATTATATCCTTACCTTGCAAAAATTTTTAACTTTTTTATCTTACTAACTATACAATAATTGAAATTATTATGATGCTAATAATTTATTGCATGTTTGTTTATATGCTCTAATAGCACGCTTATCTTTCAGAGTAAAACCTTTAAAAAATAAAAAGATATTACCAAGCTCCAAGGAACTTAGTAATATCTTTTACTGAATTTCATTAAAATTATTTTAAAGCTTCAATTCTAACTTTAACAGCTTCTAACATTTCAACATACTTAACTCTCTTTTCTTTTTCAGCGTCAACAACTGTTGCTGGTGCTTTAGCAACAAAACCTTGATTTCCTAGCTTTTTATCTATTCTATCAATTTCCCCTTCTAGTTTCTTTGCTTCTTTATTTAATCTATCTAATTCCTTATCTTTATCTACAAGATCAAGTAGTGGCATGAATAATTCTCCACCTTTAACAACTAAAGATACAGCATTTGCAGGAACATTAGCCTTATCACTTATAAATTCTACCTCTGATGCAGACGCTAACTTTTCAATGTATGCTACACCTGAGTTAAATGCTTTTTTAGCATCCTCAGCTATATAGCAGATTACTTTTGCCTTTCTTGAAGGTGGTACGTTCATTTCAGCTCTAACATTTCTTAAACCTTTTATAGCTTCAATTACAAATGCCATATCATCTTCTGCTTCTTTATTTACTAAAGCTTCGTCAAATTCAGGCCAAGCTGAAGTTGTTATAGTTTCCTCATCACTTAAGTGAGTGAATATTTCTTCTGTTATAAATGGCATAGCTGGGTGTAATAATTTTAATCCTGTAATTAAAACTGTATTTAATACGTTGTAAACTATTCCCTTAGCTTTCTCATCTTCTCCATAGAATACAGGTTTAACAAGTTCTATATACCAATCACAGAATTCAGTCCACATAAAGTCATAAACTTTTTGCATAGCAATTCCAAGTTCATATTTTTCCATGTTTTCTGTTACTTCTTTTATTAAAGTATTCATTTCTGATAATATCCACTTATCAGCTAAAGAATATTCTTTGCATTCTTTATATTTGTTCATTACTTCTTTATCAAGGTTCATCATTACAAATCTTGAAGCATTCCAAATCTTATTTGCAAAGTTTCTTGATGATTCAACTCTTTCAGGATAATATCTCATATCATTTCCTGGAGCATTACCAGTAGCTATCATAAATCTTAAGGCATCAGCACCATAAGTTTCAATTACTTCTAGTGGATCAACACCATTTCCTAAAGATTTACTCATCTTTCTACCTTGAGAATCTCTAATTAAACCATGAATAAGAACTGTATTAAATGGAGTTTCTCCCATGCAGTGAAGTCCTGAGAATATCATTCTTGCAACCCAGAAGAAGATAATATCATGTCCTGTAACTAATGTACTTGTTGGATAGAAGTATTCTAAGTCTTCTGTTTTGTTTGGCCAGCCAAGTGTTGAGAATGGCCATAATGCTGAAGAGAACCATGTATCAAGTACATCATTATCTTGTTCTATATTAGAGCTTCCACATTTAGTACATGCCTTTGGAGCATCTTCAAGTACCATCATTTCTCCACAATCTTGACAATAGTATACTGGAATTCTATGTCCCCACCATAATTGTCTTGAAATACACCAGTCTTGGATATTTTCCATCCAGTTGAAGTATATCTTATCAAATCTTTCAGGAACAAATTTAGTTTTGCCATTCCTAACTACTTCTACCGCTGGCTTTGCAAGACTTTCCATCTTAACATACCATTGTTTTGAGATTATAGGTTCTACTGTAGTTCCACATCTATCATGAGTTCCAACGTTATGAGCGTGATCTTTTATCTTAACTAAAAGACCTGCTTCTTCTAAATCCTTAACTATGGCTTTTCTTGCTTCATATCTATCTAGACCTTTATATTTGCCACCTTTTTCATTAATAATTCCCTTATCATCCATTACTCTTATGATTTCTAAGTTATGTCTTTTACCAACTTCAAAGTCGTTAGGATCATGAGCTGGAGTCATCTTAACTGCACCAGTTCCAAATTCTAAATCTACATATTCATCTCCAACTATAGGAATTTCCCTGTTAACTAGAGGAAGTATTACAGTTTTGCCTATAAGGTGTTTATATCTTTCATCATTAGGATTTACAGCTACACCACTATCTCCAAGTAATGTTTCAGGTCTAGTTGTTGCTATTTCAATAAACCCGCTTCCATCAGCTAATGGGTAATTGATATGCCAGAAATGCCCTGCTTGTTCTTCATATTCAATTTCTGCATCTGATAATGCTGTTTGGCAGTGTGTACACCAATTAGTTATTCTATTTCCTTGATATATTAATCCTTCATTATAAAGCTTAACAAATACATGTTTTACAGCAGCGCTAAGATTTTCATCCATTGTAAATGCTTCTCTTGTAAAGTCTGCAGATACTCCAAGCTTTTTAACTTGATTTCTTATTGTAGCTCTATATTTGTCACTCCATTCCCAAACTTTTTCAAGGAATGCTTCTCTTCCCATTTCTTTCTTATCATAACCTTGTTCTGCTAATTGATTTGCAACTTTAACTTCTGTTGCAATAGAAGCATGGTCTTCTCCAGGTAACCATAATGTAGAGTAACCTTGCATTCTCTTAAATCTAATAAGCATATCTTGAAGCGTATCATCAAATGCATGCCCTAAGTGTAGCTGCCCAGTTATATTTGGCGGCGGCATTATAATAGTATATGGCTTCTTATTTTTATCAATTACTGGTGTAAAATAACCTTTTTCTTCCCAGTTTTTATAAATCCTATCTTCAAATTCTTTTGGGTCATATGTAGTTGATATGTTTTTTATTTCTTCTGACATTTTCATTCCTCCAAACTTAGTTAAACTAACAATTAACTTGTTAAATTTTTATATTCTAAACAATAAATATTGTAAAGAATATTTATCCCTAAGAATATATATTCTTTAGAATATGTACTGTAATTGCTATGTCTTAATAAATTAACCCCGACTCACAGTCACTCACTGGGGCTTTCGAATAACCAAATATAAAATTTCCATTCTCACTTTTGGATTCTCAACGCAAAAAGAGCCCTCATCACAAAAGGACGAAAGCTCGCGGTACCACCTTTATTTCCACATATACAGAATTACTGCATTAATGGACTCTTAATTTAAATAACGATTCAGACAAACCGTCTTTAGCTACTATTATTTCACTAAAGAAGCTCAAAAGCTACCTTCAAAATTTTCTGCATAAGGGTTTTCAGCAACTCCCTCTCTCTTCCTAGTTCTTGCTAATTCTTTCTAAATCTATAATTTAGTTCAAAGAATTGTACTCCTCAGCTCGTCTGAGTGAGCTTTCTTATCCTATGAATTTAGCAAAAAGAACTGTACTCCTCAATTTTTTATGAGTTTCCTTTAAATGCCTAAAAATTTTTACTCCTCTTTTTCATTGCTTTTATATATTATATTATTACTTAAGCTCACATAAAATCAGTGAGTAACTTTAAACAGTTAAACATGAAATTTGAACTCTCACTTATGATATCTTATAGTATAATTTTTGTCAATAATAGTTTTCTATCACTTTTCCTATGCTAATCTGCAGTATAAGAATTTTTAAAAAACAATAAAAGCCTTATCCTCTTTAATCAGCATTATTACTATAAATATTTAGTAGGTTGTCTAAATTCTGTCTCTATCTGTAGCACCTTTCTACGGCTTCTAACAGCCTATCTAATGCTTCTTTAAGTACCCTTGTTGGACATGCTAAGTTTATCCTCTCAAATCCTTTCCCCTCATCACCGAAGACATAACCTTCGTCTAAGAAAAACATCGCTTGTGTTGTCATAAATTTTTCTAATGCTTTATGATCCTTCTCCAATGCTCTAAAATCTAACCATTGCAAATAAGTTCCTTCTAAATTTATTATATTAACTTCAGGAATACTACTCCTAAAAAAATCTTCCACGACTTTTTTATTTTTATTTATAATTTGTATAAGTTCTTCAAGCCATTGCTCGCACTCATTATAAGCAATTTCACATGCTTTATATCCAAAAATATTAAGGCCTAAATTTCCTATAGACTTTCTACGTTCACTTCTGACTTTATCTCTTATTTTTTTATTCTGAATAACAATGTTAGAAGCTTGAAGACCAGCTAAGTTAAAAGTTTTGCTTGGTGCTGTACAAATAACTGAATTATTCGCAAACTCTTCAGATATATTTGCAAAAACTGTATGTTTAAATCCAGGCATTATAAGATCAAAATGAATTTCATCAGATACTACAATAACGTTATTATCACTGCATATTCTACCAATATTTTTTAACTCTTCTTCACTCCAAACACGTCCGACTGGATTATGTGGATTACATAAAATTAATAATTTGGTATCCTTTAATTTGGCCTTCTCTTCGAAATCTTCAAAATTTATTTCATAATGATCTTCATTAAGTATTAATTCGCTTTTTATTATCTTTCTATTATTATCTGTAATTGCTTTATAAAAAGGATAATATACTGGCGTCATCACTAGAACATTATCTTCCTCTTTAGTAAGGGCTCTAACAATTGTATATAGTGCTGGCACAACACCTGAAAACTCAGTAATCCACTCTTTATCTATATGCCATCTATGTCTTCTTTCCATCCAATTACATACTGCTTTATAATACTTATCTGTAGCTTCTGTGTATCCCATAATACTAGAATCCATATATTCTTTAAGTCCTTCAATTATTTCTGGTGGATTTTTAAATTCCATATCTGCAACAGAAAAAGGTACTATAGATTCACTAACATCATTATTAATTTTCCTCATCAAATTCCACTTACTTGCACCTACATTATTTCGAGATACTAATGTTTCAAAGTCATACTTCATTAACAATACCCTCCTTAATAATTCTCATTATTATGTGTGCTTATTCATGTAACTCTAATGGCAAACCATCTGGATCGCTAAAAAAAGTAAACTTCTTATTTGTATATTCATCTATCCTAATTGGCTCTGTTTCAATTCCTTTGTTATTTAACTCTTTTACTACTTCTTCGATATTTTTTACACAAAAGGCTAAATGTCTCAGCCCACATGCTTCTGGATATGATGGTCTTTTGGGAGCATTCGGCATAGAGAAAAGTTCAATTTCACTATTTCCTATCTTTAAATCCAATTTATATGAATCTCTATCTTGCCTATAATTTTCTCGTATTATTTCAAACCCTAGTATATTTGCATAAAAATTTTTTGATACTTCATAATTAGAAGCAATTATTGCAATGTGGTGTATATAATTTATATCCATAAACTTCTCCTTTTTCAACACTAAATAATATAAAATTATATAGTTATGTTTTATAAAAAACAAGATAAAAAATTATAGGGATGATTATAAAATAATCATCCCTAATATTCTGAGAATATTATTATTTATTAAATATTTACATTACCTTACCAGGTAGTACTGCATCTAATATACCAATAACTAAAGCTGCTATAATTGCTCCAAAGATAGATACTGCCATAGTTGGAACAAAGAACTGAGCCACGTACAATATTATTGCTGCTATAAAAAATCCTTTTAGACCTCTTCCAAAAGGTGATGCATCAACACCCATAAATGCTTCTACTAGGTAATCTATTACACTTATTACCACCGCTGCTATTAAATATGACCATATTCCTGTAATACTAAAGCCAGGTGTGAAGAAAGATGTTATACCTAAAACTATAGCAGTTAGAATCAATCTTACAATCCATCCACCTATACTCCTGTTATTAGAACCCTCTTTTGTTGAATGTTCTTTATCATGTACCATAAATAATTACCTCCTTAAATTAAAAAACTAATTTTATTTGGGTGTAATTATATTGTTCCCACCTTATAAAAATATATTATATTTTTTACATGTAATATTAATTAGTACATAAAGGATGCTTCCAATACTGTATAAATAATGAAATTAAACAAATTTTCCTTGCTCAGGCTTTGCAATTTCGTAAAAATTATCTATTAGATATTTTAGATGTTCCCTTAATTCGCTCCCTTGCATCGGTTTTCCATGGCTTGGAATCGCTAAATTAGGTTTTAACTCCCAAAGCAATTTTACAGATTCTTCTGCTTTCTTCCAATCTGTCGTTAGATATTTAGGAGGACCATCTATATGTTCTTTTTGTGTTAAAACAGACATTATAGATTCTTGTTTCACTGTTGCAAAAGCGTCGCCAACAATAAGCACTTTATTCTTCTCATTTAATAATGAAATATGCCCTTCTGAATGCCCTGGTGTATTAATATATGTCCATCCATCCAATCCAGGTACAGTATAGTCCTTAGGAAGTGGAACTGCATGTTTCCCTAAATCAATGCTTGTATGAGGAAAAGTTCTTGATATTTTTGCCACTAATCCTTCATCTACAGTAGGATCGGCTAGTGGATAATCCTTTTTCCCAGTTATATACGGAATTTCAAGTTCATGAATATAGACTGGAACATTATAATATTCTGCCAATGTAATCACCGAACCAACATGATCAAAATGTCCATGAGTAAGAATTATGGCTTCTGGAGAACTTCCTTTCCCAAATTTATTTTCTGCACATTTAATAATATACTCAGCTGAATTCTCAAGCCCTGTATCTACAATCACCCATTTACTAATTTTATTATCACTATTACTTATAATACACGAATTAACAATAGTAAATTGCAAAACTAATATATCTGGAGTAATTTGCAATGATTTTTCAGTAATTTCTGCTAAAAATTCCACCATTCTATTTCCCATATATTTCCCTCCAGTTTTTTAATTTAAATTTTCATATATTTAGTCTTTGTATATGCTGTGATTTTATGCAATATCAGATCATTTAATGGATTTGTATA
This sequence comes from uncultured Clostridium sp., assembly GCA_963524945.1. GTDB lineage: Bacteria > Bacillota > Clostridia > Clostridiales > Clostridiaceae > Clostridium. The sequence goes on along the minus strand of CAURJV010000011.1, from coordinate 24,907 downwards.
GTTGCCCTTAAAATATAATAACAAAATAAGATACTTAATTTTATTTAAAAAATTTTGAATTTCTATGATTCATTTTTTAAAGTTATGCTTAATATCTCTGGCATATTAAACAATCTTATGCCTGGTTTACTATGCCCCATTCCTCTACTTACAACAAGCTTTTTCTCCCCTAATTTATAAATTCCACTACTATACTTTGGGAAAAATTTTCTTTCAGGAGAAAGTACTCCTCCTATAAACGGCAATCGTATCATTCCTCCATGAACATGACCCGATAAAACTAAATCTATATTGAATTTTGAGTATGTTTTAAAATATAGAGGATTATGCGCTAACAAAATATTATATTCTTCAGCACTACATCTCTTTAATACTTTTCCAATTACTGCTTCAATATTTGTCGGTTTATTTCTTGTTTTATAAAACGAAAGCGGAACATTTATGCCATAAATATTAAGATAACTGCCTTCTGCCTTAACAGCTATTTTTTCATCATTTAATACAGTTATATTAAGTTCATTCAACTTTTTTATAATCAAATCCAAATCATTTTTTTTAAGTCTCTGCTCATGGTTACCTATAATATAATATATTTTATAGGTTCTACTTAAAGTTTCTGCTAATTTAAAAAAAACACTAAAATCCTTATCATACTTATTAACCATGTCACCAGTCATAACAATAATATCGGGACATTCAATATTAATTTTTTTAATTACTTGTGAGTTATCTCCTCCAATGAAATTATAGTCATGAAAATCTGATAAATGAATTATCTTAAATTTATTAAATTCCTTCGGAATCTTCTCACTTCTTATTTCATATTTAGACACTTTTATCATTTTATTATCTAAATATATTAATGTAGAGATTAAAGCAAAACCTGATAATGCCATTAATTTTTTAATCATTTATTTACTCCACTTCTTTCAATATTAAAGAATAATTCTATTTTAAGTGTAATTAAACTCAAGAATTTTCACTAAATTTCTATTTATCATGAAATATTTAACTTCTTGGATTATTTTAATCCCTTAATTTCTATATTTTTTATAATACTACAAGCTTACTAAAAAATTAACTCTATACTACAAAATTGATCATAATATTTTATGTTTTTTGATATTCTTTATCCTCTTAAGTTTCATTTTCAAGCCTATATATTAGTTCATCGACTGCACCTGATATACTCTGTATTAAATTTATTTGGTTCTTATCTATTATCTGTAATTTTCTAACTGCCATACTTTCTAATAACTTTATTCTTGTTAGTACATTATTAAGCAATTCCTTTGAATTATCTTCCTCTATAATAACAAGATCCTTCCAAAATAATAATGGTAATATCAATATTTCTGATAGCACATATCCTATACTAAAAAACTCTTTATAATTAGAACAATTATCATGGCACAGCATTATTAAATATTCACCTAATGATTTAAATAGATTATCCCTATCATCCATCCTACATAATATGAGCTCTATAACATTTACGACGCCATCTATTACTAAAAATCTTAAATCATCAGGTAAATTTGATATTATACTAGAAGAAAAGTAATTAATTGTTTTTGCGAATTCAGCTTCGCTTGTCTCATCTCTTAAATTACCATTTTCATCCAAAAGTATACTAGCCTTATGATAATCAAATGGATTGATCTGAATTTCAGTTTTTATATAGTTATTTTTCTCTGATATCGAATTGAATAAACAATTTACATAATCATACTTTGCATTTATAGATATAATTTTTTTCTTATTTTCCTCAATCTTGTCTTCATATTTACTAATAAACTCTTTTGAAAATCCTTGTCCATCAATAGAAACGCATCTACCTACCTTAGGAGAAAATATTGCTACATATTGAGCCTTGTTTCCTCCCTTAGAATGGCCAGTCACCGTAATATCAGTATATTCAAGACTATTTATATACTTTAAGGCCTCTATTTGTTCTTGTGTATCATATTCATAAGCACCTTTGCCATTATCGTCCCATTCTTTTGTTGTGGCTGTTCCTCTAAAAATTACTGTTGCATTTCCGTCTTGGTCTACGAAACATGCATACTCCATTCCGTTATTATAACTATTTACATTTTTAATTCTTATATTATTTAAATTAGGCTTACTTTTTATTTGATTCAATATCGTTATCCATTCTCTTGTATTCATTCTTATTATGCAATTTCCAACTGCCTCCATAAGATGATCGAAATTCTCGCTTTTTAATAAATTATCTACAAGACTTGTAAGCTTTTCATCTTCTTTTATATCCCATTTTAAGTATATCAGGTTATCTAAAAGTATTAACTCTTCGTAAGTTAAACTGCTCATTCTACCTCCACACAATCTTAAATTAATTATATTTATATTAATAAGTTATTCATGTAATATAAAAATAAACCTATAGATCTCAGTTATATGAAATCTATAGGTTTATTACTTCAAAATAATATCCATAGGACTTTAGTGTAAGCTCCTTGAACTTATTACTCAGATACTACATAAATAGTTTCGCTATAAATATAATGAATGCTGAAAGAGCTGCTGTTATTGGAATAGTTAAAATCCAGGCCCAAACTATATTTTGAGCGACTCCCCACTTTACAGATTTAATTCTTTTAGAAGCTCCCACTCCCATTACAGTTGTTGAAATAATGTGAGTTGTACTTACTGGCGCGTGAAATAGTGTTGCTAAAAATATTACAGCTGCGCCTCCTGTTTGAGCCGCAAATCCATTTACTGGTGTCAATTTTGCCATTCCACTTCCCATTGTTTTGATAATTTTTTTTCCTCCAGACGCTGTCCCAAGAGCCATAGCTATAGCACAACATGCTATAACCCATGTTGGAACTTCAAATGTACTAATAAGTCCACCACTTAATAATGCCATAGTTATTAATCCCATAGACTTTTGAGCATCATTACTTCCATGATTTAATGCCATAAGTGAACCAGCAACAACTTGTAATTTCAAAAAGACTTTATTTATTATTCCAGGCTTAAATGGTTTTAATATCCAATTTAATAATATCATTAATATGTATCCCACTGTAAAACCAATAATTGGTGCAATAAATATCCATATCACCACGTCATGAAAAAGATTATACCAATTTACTACATCAAATCTCAAATTATAAGCTATTCCGCCACCAACTAGTGCACCTATTAACGCATGAGATGAACTACTTGGAATACCAAAATACCATGTTATTATGTTCCATATTATTGCTGAAATTAAAACTCCTAATATAACCCATTGAGGCATAGAATTATGACTTACTATGTTTTCTCCTACAGTTTTTGCAACTGCTGTTCCTGCGAATGCACCAATGAAATTGAAAATTGCACATATTACTATAGCTGTTTGCGGTTTAAGTGCTCTTGTTGTTATAGAAGTAGCTACCGCTGTTGCTGTATCATGAAATCCATTGATAAAGTCAAATATTAATACTGTAATTACTATTAATACTGTTATAGTCATAGTACTAAACATTCTTAATGACAACTCCCTCTACAATATTTGCAATTTTCTCACACTTATCAATAGTGTTTTCTAATATTTGATATATTTCTTTCCATTTTATAATTTCTATAGGATCTTTTTCATTTCTAAATAATTCACCTACTGTATTTCTAAATAAACGATCTACTTCGCTTTCTATTTGATTTATTGTTACTATTTTTTCATTTATATTATTTTTACCAGCTATTAAATGAAGTTCATCCATTAATTCAGATATGAGTCTTGTAGATTTTATTATCATATCAGCTAAATACTTTGCTGGTTCTGTACTTTCAGTAACGTTAAACATTACAAATCTATGTATTGTTGAGTTGATTAAATCTAAAATGTCATCTAATCTTTTAATCAATAAGTACATGTCTTCTCTATCAAAAGGAGTTATAAATGAATCATTTAATTCTTTAACCATAACATTTACTAATCTATCACCGTTATGTTCTAATTCTTCGATCTTACTAACATTAAGTTCAATATTTGATAATGAGTCTAGGCTTTTTCTTAATACTTTTGCACCTTCCTCTACATTTTGTGAAGCTTCTATAAACATTTTATAGAATTTATCTTCCTTCGGATTTAAATTAAACATATTATCACATCTCCCTATAAAATATAAATATTCGACATATTGTTAAATACATAATCCAGTAACAAGTATATTCTATTTTGTAACATTTTTAAACTCTTTTTAAAAAACTTAACCTAATTTTAATATTACTCACCTTATTTTAACAATTGTAGTATCTCTTGAATTAATTCAAATTATGTTATATTACTACTAAAAAGTTAGTATCCAACATTGCCTTTATTATCAATTGATAATAACTATATAAGCATTTTTTGAATTTAAGTAAGATTTCAGAATGTTATTAATTGATTTGTTTTATTAAATGATAAAGTATAAATAATACTTGGAGCTACTATATTGTCTAATGAGTAAATTAAAATAATAAAAAATAATAAAACTAAATACTATTCTGTATACTATAAAATTCATAACCTCAAGACAATAAAGTCTGGATGTATTACATATATAAAATAATATCTGTTTTTTTCTCAAAATATATGAATAAAGGATGCTTATTACATGTATATAATAAAATTTAACATTACATAGAGAATATTTTAAATATACCCATAATCATCTGAAAAAACGTGTATATATTGATATTATAAATTTCAATTACATATGTAAACAAAAACATAAAAATAATCTTTCCAAATAATACACTACAAAAGAATATATTATTCTATGGTTTAATATATTCTTAAGAAAAAACCTCGACATTTAGCATCGAGGTTTTTCCATAATTTTAAATTATACTTAAAATTTATAGTCTAATCCTTTTTTACTCTTGGGAAATAGACTGTATGAAGTAATTCATGAGCCTTATTACTTAATGGATGATCTAAATATTTTTCATATATAGCAAGTACTTCTGGGTTTTCATTTGATCTTCTAAGTGTCTTTGACCTATCTATATTATTCAACCCTTCTGCTCTTTTTTGCAATGCTGCTTGTTTATTTCCCTTTGTTTTAGGTTGACCGCCGCCACCGATGCATCCTCCTACACAAGCCATTATTTCTATTGCATGGAAGAACTCTTCTCCTGATCTTATTTTATCCAACATCTTAGCTGCTTCCCTAAGGCCATGGGCAACCCCTATTCTTAATTTTATATCTCCAGCTTCAAGTTCACAAACTCTGAATCCATCCCAGCCTCTAAGGCCTTCAAATTCTATATTATCAAATCTTTCTCCAGTCATCTTTTCAAGAGCTGTTCTTGTAGCTGCTTCTATAACTCCACCTGTTCTACCAAAGATAATTCCAGCTCCAGTGTATTCTCCCATAACTGTATCTATTTCTTCATCTTCAATTTCTTTTAAGTTTATTCCTGAATTTTCAAATATTTTAATAAGTTCTCTTGTTGTGATTACATAATCAACATCATAGTTCATATCTACTGAAAATTCTGCTCTTGAAGCTTCATACTTCTTTGCAATACATGGCATAATAGCAACTGAAGTAACTTCATCTCTTGAAAGCCCTTTCTCTTTTGCCCATATTTCCTTAGCCACTATAGCAAACATCTCCATTGGAGATTTCGCTGAAGAAGGAACATCTAACATATCTCCATAATTTTGCTCTATAAATTTAATCCATGAAGGACAACATGAAGTAAGAATTGGAAGCTTTACACTCTCATCTCCAGCTAGATGTCTTTCAAGTCTTTCTTGAAGTTCTGCAGCTTCTTCCATTATTGTTAAATCAGCTCCCCAGCTTGTATCAAACACATAATCTACTCCTAGTTTTCTAAGACCTGCTGCTATTTTCTTTTCAACATTCTCTCCTGGTTCAAAGCCAAAAGCTTCACCTATCGCAACTCTAACTGCTGGTGCCATCTGAGTAATTACAACCTTATTAGGTGTCGCTAAATCTCTAAGAAATAACATAGTATTATCTCCTGCACTTATTGCATCAACAGGACATGCAGACACACATGCTCCACAATGTGTACATCTATTATAATCTATTTCATGTTTCTTTTTTAATTCTCCATCTATACAATCAACAGGACATGCTCTTTTGCAAGCTCCGCATCCAATACATTTTTTAGTAATTGTTAGTTTTACTAAATGGTTACATTGTGATGTATAACACTTCTTTTCTTCTATATGTTCTTCAATTTCTTCATAGAATTTGTCTATTATTTCTTCCATGATATTATGCTTTTGGTTCATCTTACTCTTCACTGTCACTGCAAGATTTCTCAAAAGATAAATCTCACGCATATTAGACACACCTTTACTTATTCTGTTTAATATATTAAACATTTCAGTTATGTCCTCTTTAACAACTTCATAGTTCTTATAAGATCCATCTTTGATTTTTGCTAGTAAGTATTCTATATAAAATTTTTCAAACTGAATAATACAGTCTTCTTGTGATAAAACAATAATTGTTCTTGCAATATTTTCATAAAACAATCCAAAATCAAATTCTTTATCTAAGCTATCTTCTGTCAAAAAACCACCGAAAGGAAGTCCTATTTGAGCTGCTTTAAAGTTACTTTTGTTTATAAGTCCACCACATAATTGTATTATTTCATTAAGGGTAGCCCCTTCTGGAACTTCTATTATCCCTGGATTGTTAACTTTTCCACATATAGCAATTTTTCTGCCGTTTGACAGTTCTTTTAATTCATCTTCGCTAAAAACAGAAAAAACTGAACCTAATGCACTTTGTATAAAAGATTTTTTATTATCTCCCATAATATTCACTCCTTAACATTTTGTCTTCTTTTTATTTTCATATCTAATCATATAAAATATATATTATTTAGTATAATTGTTTATTATTTTTAACAAAACCGTCGCATAATAATCTATTGTATCTATTAACGCACTATTTTAATAAAGAAAATCCATATATATGATACACCATATTTCGCGAATTCTTCAAGTTAATAAAACTTTCTTAACACGTTTAATAATAAACTTATTATCCTCCCCCTTAAGTTAATAACGAGATAAATACGAAGCTCTCTATTTTATGCATCGCCAGTCTATTATAACATATATTTATAGAAAATTATTAAATATTATATGATTATTTTATAAAAAAAGACAACAAATTTATTATTAATAAATTTGTTGTCTAAAATAAGTATTATTTTAGAATAATCTCCAAGCTATGTACCGCATTTTATCAAAATAGTAAGATAATAAATATTTATAAAAATACAATTTAGCGTAAATTCTGAATATATTAATTATTACCTATCAATATTCTTACTTAAATACTCCTTAATATCTAGTAAATTCTCAAAGCTTTTATGACAATACTTTAGTATATCATTGTCGGCTTTCTTAAGATCTTCTACATGTATTCCTATCATTTTAGCTTTATAGGCACCTTCAATACCTGCAGCTGAATCCTCTATAACAATACAATCTTCAGGATTTACACAAAGCTTTTTAGCGGCCTTTAGAAATATTTCTGGATCTGGTTTGGCTTTTACTACATCATCACCATAAACCATAACATCAAAATCTTCTTTGATATCAGTATTTATAAACTGAATATTAGCTCGTTCTCTTTTAGCAGATGTCGCAAGAGCTATTCTGTATCCTCTCTCTTTTAGAAACTCTAAAATTTCCTTCGCCCCTTCTTTAATAGCAACTTGACCACTTTCTACTGCATTCTTTAATTCATTATCTTTTTCTTCATACATTTGTTTTATAGGCAAGTTTTCCCCATATAACTCTAAAAATTTCTTTATTACGTTTTTCCGTCCTCTTCCCATTACAGAAATATAAACATCATCACTCATATTATATCCATACTTCTTAAAAATCTTTCTCCAAGTCTCTAAATATACTCTCTCTGTATCGAATATAACTCCATCCATGTCAAATAACACCGCTTTTATTTTTTTCATTATTCCCCCGTGAATTAATTTTTTATTTAATCAAAATTCTACCTCGTTTAAAAAACTTTTTAAGTATTATCTATATAAATCTAAATTATTTATAAGGAATTTATATGTCTATACCTTTTAGAACATCTTGATTAAATTTCTCAATTCCGATTCTATCAATAAAAAATCCCAACTTTTCCCCTGCTTCTGCATTTTCTATATAATATTCAAAAATATTATCAACTAAACTTAATGCTTGGCTTTCTGTTATATCTTTAGCAATAATATCTGCCATTCTTGGATTATAGCCTCCTGATCCCCCCGCTGAAACAATGAACCCAGTTTTATCTGCTATCACTCCAACATCTTTGCTATAAACGCTGCCACAAGCATTTCTACAGCCTGCTACTCCTATTTTAGTTCTACATGGCATTTCCATCCATTGATATTTTCTTGAAAGTTTCATTCCAATCCCAATTGTGTTATATTTAGATCTTTTACAGTATCCAGCTGGACATATTTCAACATTCTTAACTGAATTTTGTGTTTTAACTGCTGGTTCCATTCCAAGTTCATTCCAAATATTTTCTAAGTCTTCTTGCTTAAGATTAGTTATTAATATTCTTTGTCCTGAAGTTATTTTTAATATACCATTATATTTTTTTGCTACATCCACAATTTTTTGCATAGTTTCTATAGTAATAAAACCGCCTGGAATATGCGGAGTTATTCCAAAAGTTCTCTTTCCATTACTTATCTTCTGAAGATTTCCAAAACTCATATTATATCCTCCTCTTATGTGTATTAATAATATTTAATACTAGATTAATGTTTATTTTATCATATTTTTCACATAAATAATTATTTATAATTGATAAATTCTTCTTCAATTTTCCATTTTCACTCTCCATTAATTTCGAATTTTTTACATTATTATATTTTAACCCAAAGCTAATTTTTAACCAAGAAAATTTTATGTTAATAAATTTAATAGATTACTTAACAAATTCAGGAGTTGATGAGATTTATTTGCCGAATAAAACCAACTATCAACTTGATACGTGTTCCTCCCAGGTATATACTATTAATAATGCTATTTAATATATTATAAACCTATTATTTACTAATATTTATTTAGCTATAACACTATAGAATAGAAAGGTTCTGAAATATGATGATTTCAACTAAAGATAATTCTACTTTACTCAAAAACAACTCATTAAAATTATTAATGACAGCACGTGTATCCACCAATTTTGCATATCAAATGATTACAGTTGCTATTGGATGGCAAATGTATTCTTTAACTCATTCAGCATTTTATTTAGGTCTCGTTGGACTAGTTCAGTTTTTACCAATGCTTTTTCTATCTCTTTTTGTTGGCCATATCTCAGATAGATATGATCGAAGAAAAATAGTAACCTTAAGCCAGGCAGCTCAAAGTATATTCATTTTTATTATGGCCTTTGGAAATTACAGTGAATTGATTACTAAGGAAAGATTTCTAATTCTCATATTCTTTATAGCTGTGGCTCATTCATTCGAGGGGCCGCCAATGCAGGCTTTATTGCCTAATATTGTTAGTAAGGAAATTTTTCCAAGGGCGTCTGCTTTGATGTCTTCAGTCTCAGAATTTGCAGTTATTATAGGACCAGCTGTCGGTGGAATTTTATATACTTTTGGCTCAACCCTAGTTTTTTTATTAACTGGTATCTTATATTTACTCTCAGGTCTTCTTATATCTCAAATTTCAATCAAGAAAGAGAAGTTTAAATCTGAGCCAGCTACCATAAAATCTTTATTCGCAGGGATATCTTTTATAAAAAGCAGACCTATAATACTTGGGGCAATATCACTAGATTTATTTGCAGTATTATTTGGGGGCGCAACAGCCTTACTTCCAATTTACGCAAGTAGCATTCTAATGATAGGTTCTTTTGGTTTAGGAATCTTAAGATCTGCTCCTGCCGTTGGAGCATTATTAATGTCTGCTTATCTGGCAAGAAAACCATTAAAGCACAGTGTAGGGAGGACAATGTTCATAGCTGTTATATTCTTCGGTTTGTCCACTATAGCTTTTGCAATATCCAGATCTGTTATAATATCTTTCCTTGCCCTTTTGATTTTAGGTGCTTCCGATGTAATTAGCGTTGTTATACGATCTACGCTTGTTCAACTTAATACTCCAGATTATATGAGAGGAAGAGTTAGCTCTGTAAATATGATATTCATAGGAACTTCCAATCAGCTTGGTGAATTTGAATCGGGCATTACAGCATCTCTATTCGGAACTGTTCCTGCTGCTCTTATTGGCGGCATTGGAACTATAGCAGTGGTAATGCTATGGATGAATTTATTTCCTTCTATATTACATGTTGATAAATTTGAAGCAACCAACAACTAAAAATATATTTTGTTATTTAAATTCTACCATGAATTTTTCAATTTAATATTTTAAACAAAAAACTTTAAATAGTATTATAATAATAACTATCTAAAGTTTTTTACTTTGTAAAAAATCAATACTCTGTACCATTTATAATAAATTCATTTATTTCTTCCTAAATTTGATTGTGAATGAAATCGACCCCATTCCCTATCTCTTCTGAATTTTCTAATTCTGTTTATAGCATCTTTCATTGTCATCACTCTTTCTGTATTTGTAAAATACTTAAATTATACATACAATATTCTTTTATATTAAATTATGGCTCCAACTTAATTGTTAATTAATATTCACTCCTTTAGTTTCTAGCTATTCCCCATTTTTATAGAAACCCTATTTCTTCCTAAACTCTTCGCTTCATACAAAGCTTTATCTGCAAATTTAATCATATTTTCCAAATCTCGTTCTCTAACTGATGTAAATATTCCAAAAGAAGATGTTATTTTTATGCATTTATTGTCATGAAGTATTTCTAAATTTTCAATCCTTCTCCTTATTGTTTCACCAATCTCTAAAGCCTTTTCTGAATTAGCATTATCTAGTAGAATTAAAAATTCCTCTCCCCCATATCTTCCTATATAATATTTTTTCCCCAATAATTCTTTACAAATATTCATTACTTTTTTTAAAACAACATCACCTGTAGGGTGTCCATAAGTATCATTAATATTTTTAAATTTATCTATATCCATCATTAATAGAGACATATGTTTCTTATCTGAACAAGCTTCGATTTTTTCTTTTGCAATTTTGTAGAAGTATTTTCTATTATATACTCCTGTCAAAACATCAGTAACTCCGTAGTATTCAAGCTTCTTAATCATTAAAATTTGTTCAGTATTATCACTCAAGACAATAACTTTTCCCTTACCTCTGTTATTATTAATTAATGTAAGCTTGCCTTTAAAATAATAGAGTTTGTTTTTTATTTTAATTTCGCAGTTGAAACTCGTTTCTTTTTCTTCATATATATATTTGATAATTTCCTGATACTCCCTAAATTCTGCTCCTACGTCTTGTCCCATTGCTAACTTTGATTTTATATTAAAAATTTTCTCTGCTGTATTATTCATATCTATTATTTTATTTTCATGATCTAACACCAATATTGCTTCAGATATATTATCAAAGACAACATGTCTAGCAATAGTAGCTGTTTCAAAGATATTAGATTTAAACAAAGCGTATGTATATATCAAACAAAATACTCCCATAAAAATTGGAACTATATCTATTCTTATAGACGTAACCTTTGACATGTATAACCAATATCCAATCCAAGGAATAAATGATGTAAGCATAATTTTAAAACTTCTCTTTTTATATACATTATTTTCTTTTCTATAAAAAATTAAATACAGACTATTCCCTATCATAAAGCACACGTTCACAAAAATTACGCAGATAACATATGCAATGCCAGGTTTAAGATTTGCTATATATAAATTATTTATAACATCAACTGTATAACTCTTATAAAAAAGCTGATGATAATCATTAGTAATATTTAAAATCACTAATAAGACTGGCAAAGAAAATAATAATATGTAGAGCTTTTTAGTAATAAACCTACTTTTATTAGTATATTCTAGAGCCATGATAACCCAAAAAGCTGGAATGGATACTATTCCTATATACTCTATCCCAGTAAACAATTTCATAAAGGTTAAATTTGGGGATATTAGCTCAAAAGAATAAAATAAACTATATATAAAAACACTTAAAATAACTCCTAAAAGCCCATTTAAATGTATTCTTCCTTTTTTGTAAAATAAAAATACGCATAATTGTGCTGAAATAAATGCTGTTAAAAACATTGCAAGAAATATTATATAATTAAACATTTAATATCCTCTTTCATAATCACTAATTATTTAATAAATTGTTGTTGTAAAGTTAACTTTAATCTTTGGGATTAGAAACCTATTCTATCATTATATATTATAATACCCATGTTATTCCACTTCAACAGCTATTAAAATATATTTCTGTAGCGAATGTATTTTCTTTTTTATTATCTTTCTAAAAGGCAACCTTTTGAATCAGCCTTTCTAATAATTTATACTCACAAGTGCACAATGTCCACAGATTGTCCACTATATAATTTCCTGGGAAAATAATACTATTTTCATTATACTTTCTGAAGGCTTTACCTTCATGGGCAGTTCCTAGAGAATAAAAAAATCAAGCAGCTATCAACGGCTGCTTGATTTTTTTAAAATTTAATTCTATTACCACAATAAGGACAAAATTCAAAACTTGGATCAACTTCCTTACCACAGTTCCTACATATCCCAATATTATAATTACTGTTTTCTAGTTCATGAAGATCCCAGTAAGTTATATCTACAGGGTCATCATTCTCAATAGCTTTTCCTTTATCTATTGAAATACTAAATTTAGTTATACATTCATCACATATTATATAGTATTTTATATTCCACTTTAAAATTGGAATGAAGAAAAAGTGAAAATAATCAAAATTTTTTATTAGTCTTCCTCGAAAAACTTTATTACATTTTTTACAGTTTAAATTGTCTAAAATTTTTATTTCTTTACTTTTATTTTCAATACCAAATATACCTATAAAAAACATACAACCATTTACCTCTATCTATAAATATTATTATATATATGTTTGGATAATAAATATACATTTAGAATCCTTGTAAGCCATGTTACTCAATTAAGACTACAATGTAGAGACTTAATTGTAATATATATTATCTATTTTATCAAAGTATTTATTTTTTAATTCTATTCAGGCTTTATTGTATCTAGATAGGTAAACTTTCCGTCTTTAACTATCTTTAAAACAGCTTCTTTTACTGCATTATTGTTTTCATCAATTGTTATTACTCCTGCTGCGCCAGGAAAATCTTTTGTCTTTGCGATTTCATCTCTAATTTTAACTGAATCTGCAGAATTAGCTCTCTTAATTGCATCTAAAATTACTAAATATGCATCATAACCTAATGCTGTAGCTGCTGCTGGCTCCTTATTATATTCCTTTCTATACTCATCAAGGAAAATTTTTGATTCTTCAGTTATAGGTGTCTCAGTTGCAAAAAACGTTGAAAATACGGTTCCTTCAACATCTTCTTTACCTATATCTAAAAATTCCGGTGTCTCCCAAGTATCAGCTCCAATTATTGGCGCTGTAATTCCAAGTTGCCTTGCTTGTTTTATTATCATTGCTCCCTCAGTAAAATTACCTGGAGCAAATATTACGTCAGGATTGCTTCCTTTAATATTTGTAAGCTGTGCTGAGAAATCTTGATCTCCTGTATTATAATTTGCTTTTGCTACAACAGCATTATTATCTTCAGTTAGCTTTTTAAATTCATCCGTAAAAAATTTGCAAATCCCAACTGAGTAATCACTTGAAACCTCTTGCAGAATCGCTACCTTTTTAGCTTTGAGCTTGTTAGCTGCATATTTTGCCATAACAGTTCCTTGAAAAGGATCAATGAAGCAAACTCTAAAGTAATAATCATTTCCTGCAGTTACTAAAGGGTTTGTACAAGTTACTCCTACCGCTGGAACCTTAGCTTCCTGTACTATATCACCTGCTGCCATAGAAAAACCACTTCCATAGCTTCCTATGATAGCATTAACATGCTCCTGCTCAATAAGGTTTGCAGCTGCATTAGCTGCTTCAACTTTATCAGATTTATTATCTGCAAAAACTAGTTCAACTTTTTTACCAAGAACAGTTGGATAAATTTTATTTGCAAGTTTTGCACCTTCTGTTTCTAATTGTCCACCTGCTGCATTTGCACCTGTCATTGGTTCAAATACACCTATTTTTATTACATCATTGTCCTCATTTGCTTTTGTACTTGATTTAGAATTGCAACCTCCTAAAGTAAAAGAAGTTATCATAGCTACAACCAAAAGCAATGAAATTTTTCTTTTCATATATATATCCCCCTAATATCTAAATATTAATTTAATCCTATCGATGTATAAAATATAAAACTAAAATCAACAAAATAGTAACTCAAAAAATTCTAATATCTTAGCATTTATTTCTTATAATATACATCTCTTAGTTCAATCAAAATTATCTTTTTCTAAAAACTTATATTTTAATCTAATATATTGTAACAATAAAAGCAAAATAAATTCCTTAAATAAAAAAATAACAAGTCAGTATTTTTTTATTTTCTGACTTGCTATTTCTCCTCTAAATACGAAAATTTTCATATTACAAAGCTTCACCAAGATAAGCTTTTTTAATTTCATCATTAGAAAGTAATTCTTGCCCTGAGCCACTTAGTGTTATTCTTCCAGTTTCCATAATATAGCCAATATCAGCTATTTTTAAAGCTGCATTTGCATTTTGCTCAATTAGTAGAACTGTCATGCCTTCTTCATTAATTTTCTTTATAATTCCAAATAATTCTTTTACGATTATTGGCGCAAGTCCTAAAGAAGGTTCATCCATCATTATTAACTTTGGTCTTGACATAAGTGCTCTCCCTATGGCGAGCATTTGCTGCTCTCCTCCTGAAAGAGTTCCTGATAATTGCCAAGTTCTCTCTTTAAGTCTAGGAAAAAGTGAATATACCTTTTCCAAGTCTTCTTGAATACCTGATTTATCCTTTCTCGTATAAGCACCTATTTTCAAGTTTTCCAGTACTGTAAGATCCGAAAAGACTTTTCTTCCTTCTGGAACTAATGCTATGCCTTTTTTCACCATAAGTTCTGTGTTAAGCTTAGTTAAATCAGTTCCATCATCCAAATTTATAGTTCCACTCTTTGGTTTAACAAGACCTACTATAGATTTTAATGTAGTACTTTTTCCTGCTCCGTTAGCACCAACTAAAGTTACGATTTTTCCCTCTGGTACCTCTAAGCTTATTCCTTTTAACGCTTCGATTCCACCATAGGCGACTACTAAATTATCAATTTTAATCATCTTCAGATACCCCCAAATATGCATCTATAACCTTTTTATCGTTTTGTATTTCAGAAGGTGTACCTTCAGCTATAGTAATTCCATATTCAAAAACCTGTATTCTATCGGATAACCCCATAACCATATTCATATGATGCTCTATCATAAATATAGTTAAATCAAATTTATCCTTAATTTCTCTAACAAACTCTGTAAGTTCATCAGTTTCTGTAGGATTCATTCCTGCTGCTGGTTCATCAAGAAGAAGAAGCTTCGGATTAGTAGCAAGCGCTCTTGCTATTTCAAGTTTTCTTTGCATACCGTATGGAAGAGAACTTGCTTTCTCATTTTTTAGCTTTTCAAGACCTACTTCTTTTAAAAGCTCTAAAGATTTCTCAACCATTTCTTTTTCTTCTCTTTTATATCTAGGAAGCTTTAACATCGCTTCAATACAGTTTGACTTAATATGAACATGATTTCCTATTAAAACATTGTCAAGTACACTCAAATCTTTAAAAAGTCTTATGTTTTGAAATGTTCTTGCTATACCAGTTTGAGTTATTTTATCTTGTCTCATTCCAGTAATATTAGTATCATTAAAGATTATTTTTCCCCTTGTAGGAGTATACACATTAGTGATCATATTAAAGGCTGTAGTTTTACCAGCCCCATTAGGCCCAATTAAAGAAATTATTTCTCCTTGATTGATTTGAAGGTTAAAGTCTTTTACAGCCGTAAGTCCTCCAAACTGCATAGTCGCATTTTGTACGTTTAATAATGCCATTACTTATCCCCTCCTTCTTCTAGAGGTTTGTTATTAGAATACTTAAATATTGATTTCCACGAAAATTCTTTTGTGCCCATTATTCCATGTCTAAAGAATAATACTATTATCATAAGCAAAATTGAGAAAATAACCATTCTAAGTCCTGGTATTCCCGAAAAGCTAAATATTCCTAAATCAAATTGTTTTTCCATATCTAAGAATCTTAAAGCTTCTCCAAGTATTGTTACTATGAAAGCTGATATAACTGTTCCTGTGATGCTACCCATTCCCCCAATAACTATTATAAGAAGTATATTAAATGTAAGGTTGAACTTAAACATATTAGGGTCAATTGTTCCCATTAAGTTTCCAAGTAATCCGCCTCCAACTCCAGCAAAGAAAGCACCAATAGCAAATCCTATTACCTTATGTTTGAACAAACTTATTCCCATGCTTTCAGCTGCAATTTCATCTTCCCTAATGGATTTTAGAGCTCTTCCATAAGAACTATTTATAAATGACATCAATATTATTATTGTCACAATTGCTATACCAAAACTCCAGTATAGATTTGTCATATGCGGAATACCTCGAAGGCCCAAAGCTCCATTTGTTAAACCTTGTATATTAGTAATGACTATTCTTATAATTTCTGCAAATCCTAAAGTAACAATAGCCAAATAGTCACCCTTAAGCCTTAAAGCCGGAGCACCTATTAAAACTGCTATAAATGCGGATAAAAGACCAGCTATCAACAAAGCTACAATAAACGGTACCGATATATGATTAAAAGGCGCTATTAATGGTTCCATAAAGAAATTTTGATTTTTAACTTTTTCACTCATTGTAAGCAATGCAGTTGTATAAGCACCTACTGCTACAAAGCCTGCATGTCCTAATGAAAACAATCCTGTAAATCCATTTATTAGATTTAAACTTAATCCAAGAACTGTATATATTGCACATAAATTTAAAATTCTAATTTTATAAGAGTCTAAGCTATTATTTGCAACAAATAAGAGTAAAAATACAATTGCAATAAGAGCTATATTTAAAAATTTATTTTTATTGTTCATTTTTACACCTTCTCTGTTAAATTTTTGCCCATTATTCCTGTAGGCTTAAATAGCAATATTACGATTAATAGTATAAAAGCTAAAGCATCTCTATACCCTGTAAGTCCAGGGAAAAATCCAATTAACATAATTTCAGCTAGTCCAAGTATAAAACCACCAATAACTGCTCCCTTAATATCTCCTATACCACCGATTACAGCGGCTATAAAACATTTAAGACCTGGCATCATTCCCATAAGTGCAACTATTTGTGGATATTTTACACACCACATCATAGAACCTACTGCAGCTAATCCCGATCCAATAGCGAAAGTAAATGATATTGTCCTATTTACATTTATTCCCATGAGTCTTGCAGTTTCAACATCTTTTGAAGCTGCTCTCATTGCCATACCAATATTCGTATTATTAACTAAGTGCAATAAAACAAATAGTATTACTATTGTAACAACTGGAATTATAAAAGTTAGTCTTTGAATTGAAATTCCACCTATAACTATTACATCTGTAAATAGCTTTACATCTGGAAATGCTTTAGGTCTTCCTCCAAATAAAACAACCGCTAAATTTTCAAGTAAGAAGGATACACCAATAGCTGAAATTAAAGCTGAAATCTTAGGTGCATTTCTTAACGGTCTATAAGCAGTGAATTCAATTCCCATTCCAAGAAATGCTGTTATAACCACTGCAATTATAAAAGCAAAGTACCAAGGTAGTCCAAATGTTGCAACTCCGAAAAATCCGAAATATGCAGCCATCATAAATATATCTCCATGCGCAAAATTTATAAGTTTTAATATTCCATAGACCATAGTATATCCTATAGCTATAAGTGCGTATAAACTTCCTAGTGAGATACCATTTGCCAAATTTTGCATAAATGTGCTTAAATTCATTAAAGTCATATTTTCACCCCTAATTAATTTTCTTCAGGTTTTATTGTATCAAGATAAGTAAATTTACCATCTTTAACTATCTTTAAAACTGCGTCTTTTACTGCATTGTTATTTTGATCTATAGTTATTACTCCTGCTGCACCAGGAAAATTCTTGGTTTTTGCAATTTCATCTCTAATTTTTACTGGATCTGCAGAATTAGCTCTCTTAATTGCATCTAAAATTACTAAATATGCATCATATGATAAAGCTGAAACCGCTGCAGGTTCTTTATTATATTCTTTTCTATATTCATCAAGAAAGACTTTTGATTCGTTAGTTATAGGAGTCTCACTTGCAAAAAAAGTAGAAAATACTGTTCCATCAACATCTTCTTTACCTATATCTAAAAACTCTGGCGTTTCCCAAGTATCTCCTCCAATTATTGGAGTAGTTATTCCAAGCTGTCTTGCTTGTTTTATTATCATAGCTCCTTCTGTAAAATTACCTGGAGCAAAAATCACATCTGGATTACTACTCTTTATATTTGTAAGTTGAGCTGTAAAATCCTGATCACCTGTATTATAGTTAGCTTTAGCTATAATTGCATCTTTATCTCCTGTAATCTTTATAAATTCATCTGTAAAGAACTTACAAATTCCAACTGAGTAATCACTTGAAACCTCTTGAAGTAAAGCTACTTTTTTAGCTTGCAATTTATTTGCTGCATATTTTGCCATAACAGTTCCTTGAAAAGGATCTATAAAACAAACTCTAAAGTAATAATCATTACCAGCTGTTACAAGAGGATTTGTAGCTGAAGCTGCAACTGCTGGAACCTTGGCATCTTGTACAACATCTCCTGCTGCCATGGAGTTTCCACTTCCCCAGCTTCCTATAATTGCATTAACTTGTTCCTGTTCTACAAGATTAGATGCTGCACTAGCTGCCTCAACTTTATCTGATTTATTATCTGCAAAAACTAGTTCAACTTTTTTTCCATTAACTGTTGGATAGAGCTTGTTCGCAAGTTTTACACCTTCTACTTCTAGCTGTCCCCCAGCTGCATTAGCACCCGTCATTGGCTCAAATACACCAATTTTTATAACATCGCTATCTATATTTGCTTTAGTATTTGATTTTGAACATCCCGCCAGCGTAAATGTAGTTGTCATAGCCAGCGCCAAAAGCAAAGAAATTTTTTTCTTCATATAATAAGCCCCCTAGTATTAGTTTTATTTTCTTAAAGTGTACGCTGCAAAAAAATAATAAATTGACAATAAAATTTCCAAAAAACATAGAAAATAATTAACCAGCTATTGTTTAAATGTCACTATTCTTTTTAATATTTCTATTGAAATTGTTTATATAAATTAATACCTAAAGTATAAAATTATTAATTTATTAATTTAATCCGACTATTATTAACAAATTATATATTATCCTATATCTGCTCATCTGTCAACCCACGAAAGACATTTGTATTTTCTACGAATATAAATATTAGAACGATATTATTAAAAAAAGTTCGTTATGTAGAAACATTATAATAGTTTTTACAAGTTAATTTACAAATTGTTATATATTAGTTATGCATTTCTTAGTCTCTATCTCTTTTAATTAATTCTAGAAAGACATTTTTACTTTATCTTTCAAAATATATTAAATTAATTTACATACAATATTTTAACGTTTTTTACCTTTGGCTTATTAAACCTTATTAAAACACAAAAAGCTTAATGTTACTAAAATATAACATTAAGCTTTTTTATCTATACAATTTTCTTATAGACTAAAATCCTGCTGGCTCTGATTTAGCACCAGCTTCATGCATTTCTTTGATTGCTTCAACATACATACTTTTATCTTCTACAATCTTAGCAGCTTGCTCATAGCAATATAGTGCTTTATTTAAATCTTCAAGATGATAATAACATGCAGCTAATCTA
The DNA here is from genome assembly GCA_963524945.1 of uncultured Clostridium sp. Classification (GTDB taxonomy): domain Bacteria; phylum Bacillota; class Clostridia; order Clostridiales; family Clostridiaceae; genus Clostridium. The sequence continues at coordinate 4,945 of CAURJV010000011.1, read as the reverse complement.
TTGATTAAATCAGGATTTTTCCTGTTTATTTTTAGTGCCATTTTATAATATCTTACCGCACTTTTATAGTTCATACTATATTTATCTCTCTCATTAAATTCCACTATATTTTCTTTACTTAAATATATATTTCCTATACACTCATAAGTTGCACAGATTAATAATTTATGATCTTCCTTTTCATTTTTTGAGATGTTCTTTTCGCCTTTTCTAAGGTGATCTAATGCATTTTCTATGTTTCCTAACTCCGCATATGAAAGTCCTATATATATATGAGTTAATGAATCATCAGAATCTTTACAATATATATCAAATGCCTCAATTGCATCTTCATTTTTTCCCAACTTCCTATATACTAGGCCTTTTATAAAATATGAATAATAATTTTCTTTATTAAATTCAGCTGCCTTTTCCGTGAAATATAAAGCCTTATCTAATTTTCCTTTTTTTAGATCACCCATTGCAAGATCGTTCAAAACTAGCGATAATTGCTTTTCACTTGTTATAGTTCCGCCTTTAACATTTATCCTATTCTCTTCTAAAAAACTCTTTATTTTGTCTTGTATATTTTGATTATCTTCCATTTTGTTCCTCACTTTTTATCTTTATTTTAATAACAAATGCTAAAAATGTTAATTATTAATTCTAGCATTTTTATTTTCATATATATTTATATATTATTTTTCATTTTATTACAATAAATACTTTATTAAATTTTTAATTTATATACACTTTATAAAAATGTATGTTTATCTTAACATAATTATCAAAATATATTAAGTATTTTTAATTCATTGTAACTAAAATCCTCCACTTTCTCCCATAATTATTACTGTTATATCTGTGGTCATAGGCTTTCTTCTCATGATTGAATATACTCTGCATATCCTAGTTTGTGATTTACAATTCATGCATATGCCAGTTTTTGAACAAGGATTCGGCTTCTCAAGTCTCTTATTATTCATAGGTGATGCTATATTCTCCAATCGCTCAAAAGCTGCTGCTTCATCCTTACATATCTTATCAACGCTTACTACAACTATGACTTTTCTAGGCCCAAAAGTCATAGCCGCTACTCTATTCCCCATTCCATCTACATTAATAAGAGTTCCATCTAAAGTTATAGAATTACTACTGCATAAATATAGATCACTAAATATTTCTTCTCTTGCAATAGATACAGCCTCTTCTTGGCTTGATGCTCTTCCATGATCAAAAACAATACCTCCGACAGCATCCACTTTATCTTGAATCTTCATGTCAGTTATTGTCATTGAACCACCAAAACCCACCTTAGTACCTACTTTAACATATTTCATAATGAATTCTATTACCTCATCCTTAGTTGCTAAATATATTGCATTAAAATCATTTTTTATCAAAGCATCTACTACTCTTTTTCCATTTATATCTTTATGCCACTTTATCACTGATTTTCCGTGCATAATCTCACTCCCGATCTTCTAATTATAGCATTTATATAAAACTTATTTTATATTCTCAGTATATATATTATAAATTTTATATATTCAGTATTTTACATTCAAATATCTGTGAATTTTTTTTACCAATATTAATTTATCCAGTCTCACTTTCATTTTAATCTTCTATCTTAAACTTAGCTTTATTAAAACTAAAAATTCTTCTGTTATTATATACATCAAACTTCTGCTCATCTTCACTGATTTTCTAAGCAAACGCGTCACAACTTTATTAAATATTAAAATATTTTATATACCTCTAAGCTAAGTTATTCGTTCGAAATATATGATTTATCTTAGAAGCTAATAAATATAAATTGAATATTCAATTTCAAATCACTCTATTCGAGGTATCGATTTAAACATAATTAAAATAATCAAAAAATGTAATAAGGAATGAACTAAGATTATTGGTGTTAAATAATCCCATTTCATTCCTTATTACATAAATCTTACGACAATACAAAGTTACTATATAAACTAACTTTTACTTATATAATTGCATGCATCTATATCTGATTCATACAAACATCTTTTCTTTTTTGAATATTCTATATCTATTCTTCTGATGCTAATATAGTATGCACTTATAAGTGGAATACATGCTCCAAGCCATGCTAATGGATTAGCCATACATACACCTAAAAAACCTAACGGTCGTGATAATCTAATTGCAGCGAACGTCCTCATCAATAATTCCATAATTCCTGCTACCGTTGGAATAAAACTTTGACCTAATCCTTGAAGCGTATATCTATATATAAACAGTAGTGAAAGTAAAAAATAATTCAATCCGTTTGAAGTTAAATATATTTGTGACAACCTAATAACTTCTTTTTGATCATATCCAACAAAAATTCCTGTAAGAAAATAACCTGCGAAAGTATTTATAAGGCCACTATAATACTAAATGCTACTGATATAAAAACACATTTCTTTACGCCTTCTTTAATTCTATCAATTTTTTCCGCGCCAAAATTTTGAGCTGTGTATGTAGCCATTGTTATACCAAATGACATCATAGGTTGAGTTGCAAGAGTATCTATTTTCTGAGCAGCAGTATATGCAGCTACAGAAGTGGCCCCAAGGCTATTTAATGCAAATTGCAATATAATAGCACCAATTGCTATTATAGATGCCTGAAATCCCATCGGTAGAGAAATTTTAATGTGTTCTAAAAAAGTTTCTTTGGATAACTTTAAGTCACTCTTCTTTAACTTAAGTGTGGGCAAATTTCTCTTTATGTACCACATACACAATAATGCTGATACTCCCTGGGCTATAACAGTTGCACAAGCTGCCCCAGTTACTCCCATCTTGAATATTAATATAAATGCAAATTCTAAAATTATATTTAAAATACACGCTACCACTAAGTATATTAATGGAGTTTTGCTATCTCCCAAAGCCCTAATAATATTTGAAAAAAAATTAAAAAACATTGATGCTATTATTCCAATAAATATTACTACTACAAAATTATATGCATCATCAATGATTTCTACAGGTGTATTCATTAGTTCTAATATAGGTCTAGCTAGAAACGTACTTATAGTTGTAAGAATTATAGTTATTATCATGCTAATAACTATGCCTGTAAAGTAACTTTTCTTAACCCCTTCCTTATCATCTGCACCAAATTTTTGTGCAGTAATGATTGAAAGTCCCGATGTTAAACCTTGAGCAAACCCTAAAATTAAAAACATTATACTTCCTGTACATCCTACCGCTGCCAAAGCATTTACGCCTATTGTACGACCAACAATAAATGTATCTGCTATATTGTAAAATTGTTGAAATATATTTCCTATTAATAAAGGAATAGTAAACAGCAATATCAATTTTGCTGGATTTCCTTTTGTTAAATTTCTAGTTATTATCATTTAATGTCTCCCACTTAAAGATATTACTATATTAATAAAACTTAATCTGTGTTAGTCAAATATTTAATACGATAACTCTAAAAAATACCTTATTCGAATTATAAACTACACAACTATGTAATTATACGCTTTATATTAATATAAATATATAAACAAAAAGTACAAAATTCTATCTTTAATTTGAATAAAATCACAAAAACAGTAAATCTATATATAATTTAAACATGTGATTAAATATTTCATTCATCAACAATCATAATTTAAAAATTTAGAAGATTTACTGTTTATGCGATAAATTATATTTCTTTATTATAATTATTGTAATTTTTTCTTGAATCCAAATTTTTCACCACTTTATCCTGTCACTTCGTCCTTATCTGATAGATAATAGTGAGTAATTGGCTTTAACTTTTCATCCAATTCATATACTAACGGTATTCCCGTTGGAATATTCAAATCAGCTACATTATCAGCTGGAATATCATCTAAATATTTAACTAAAGCTCTTAATGTATTTCCATGAGCAGATATTATCACTCTTTTACCATCTTTCAAGTCTTGAGCTATATTTCCTCTCCATTCCTCTAGCACACGTCTTTCAGTATCCGCAAGATTTTCTGTTAAAGGTATTTGTCCTTCATTTAAATCTTTGTACTTATATTCATGCCCAGGATATCTGGTATCATCTTTAGTCAATTCTGGAGGTTTTACATTTACAAATCTTCTCCATTTATGAACTTGATCTTCTCCATATTTTTTAGCAGTTTCTGCTTTATTTAATCCTTGTAAAGCTCCATAATGCCTCTCGTTTAATCTCCATGATTTAAAAACAGGAATCCATGCCAAATCCATCTCATACAATATTATCCATAATGTTCTTATAGCTCTCTTTAGAACTGATGTATAAGCTACATCAAATACAAAACCATTTTTCTTAAGTATTTTTCCTGCTCTACTTGCTTCCTTTAATCCATTTTCTGATAAATCTATATCAGTCCATCCCGTAAATCTATTTTCTAAGTTCCAAAGACTTTCTCCATGCCTTACTAGTACTAATTTAACCATAATCTCACCCTCTAAAGTAATTTATCACAATCACAATTTAATGATAATTAGCAAATTCTTAAACAGTCTCAGTTAATGAAATCTAACTATAAAAAATTGTGCATAGAAATAAATTTCAATATATATGCTTATCTCTATTAATACCAGTATAGTCGTGTCCAAAAAATTAGTTACTCATTGTATAGTAGTTATTACAAATCCTTAAATCTGAATTTTTATATCAAATGATTCTTTAATTATTATTTTAAATCAAAAAACTTTATAATAAAAAATATGCTCAGATGATAAGTTATCATCTGAGCATATTTTTTATTACCTCGCAACGTCCTACTCTGCCACACAGTCTCCCATGCAGTACCATCGGCGCTATAGACCTTAACTTTCCTGTTCGGAATGGGAAGGAGTGTTACCTCTATGCCATCATCACGAGATCTATTCAATTTCAAAGATTATATTCCTTGAAAATTGCACACAGTTTCTTTAATGTATTACAACTTGACTATATTGGTCAAGCCC
>CAURJV010000010.1:0-104611 GCA_963524945.1 uncultured Clostridium sp. | reverse complement strand
ATTTAATGCGACCCCAACTTTTCTCCCAAATCTCTTAATTATATACATTATGTTTTATTTGTGTGGTGAAGATTCCTGATGTATTGTTATTGTATTCGCACCAGCTTCAACCATCGCATCAATGAATATCTCTGGATTTGTTACCATTAGGTGTACATCTAATTCTATATCACAAGCAATTTGTTTAATCATCTTAATTTGATCTATTCCAAAAGCAATATTAGGTACAAAATGTCCATCCATTATATCTATGTGTAATTCTTTGATCCCCTGCTTTTTAAGTTTTACTATAGTTTCTTCGAGTTTTAAAAAATTTGCTCCTAATATTGAAGGTGATAATTTAACTTCCATACTATATCCCTGCCTTTAAATTGATTTTACTGTTTCAACTATATGTTCTGCTGTTAAATTATATTTTTCTAATAAAACTTCGGCGTTACCTGATCTTCCAAACTCATCATTTATACCAATTCTCTTTATTTTTACTGGGTACTCTTCAATTAAAGCCTCTGCAACAGTTGAACCTAAGCCTCCAATTATGCTATGTTCTTCTACTGTTACGATTTTACCAACTCTTTTTGCAACCTCAACAATTAAGCTACTATCAAATGGCTTTATAGTTGAAATATTAACAACCGTTGCATTAATGCCTTGTTCACTTAATATTTGAGCCGCATCCAAAGCTTTTGCTACCATTATTCCAGTTGCAATTATAGCCACATCATCACCATTTCTTAATACTTCACCTTTTCCAATATTAAATTCATAATCTTCAGTGTGTATTTCTGGAGTTGCTGCTCTTCCTAATCTTATATATACTGGTCCATTGTATTCTTTGGCTGCAAATATTGCTTTTTTTGCTTCAATAACATCTGCTGGACTTAATACAACCATATTAGGGATACTTCTCATTAAAGATATGTCCTCTATTGCTTGATGACTTCCACCATCTTCACCAACAGTTATACCTGCATGGGTTGCCACTATCTTAACATTTAGTTTAGGATATGCTACTGAATTTCTTATCTGCTCAAATGCTCTTCCTGCTGCAAACATAGCAAACGTACTTGCAAATGGTATTTTTCCACATGTAGCAAGACCTGCCGCAGTTCCAATCATATCTCCTTCAGATATTCCCATATCAAAATATCTTTCTGGTGCAATTTTCTTAAACTCAATGCTTTTAGTTGCTTTTCCTAAATCTGCTTCTAATACAACAACATTATTATCTAATGCTAGCTCCTTTAATGCTTGTCCATACGCTTCTCTTGTTGCTACTCCCATTATTTTTCCCCTCCTTCTAATTCAGCTAGTGCCTTTTCAGTTTCTTCTTTATTTGGTGCCGATCCATGCCAATTAACGTTATTTTCCATAAATGAAACACCTTTGCCTTTAATTGTTTTACAAATTATAATTGTTGGTTTACCTTTTGTAGCATTAGCATCATCTATGGCTTTACTTATATCTTCAAAACAATGTCCATCTATAGTTACAACATTCCAGCCAAATGATTTAAACTTTTCATCAATTGGACTTATACTCATTATTTCTTCATTAGATCCATCTATTTGCAATCCGTTTAAATCAAGAAAAGCAGTTAAGTTATCAAGTTTATAGTGTGCAGCGCTCATTGCAGCTTCCCATATTTGCCCTTCTTGTGCTTCTCCATCTCCAAGTATTGCATAGACTCTGTAAGAACTTTCATCTAGCTTTCCTGCTAAAGCCATTCCATTTGCTGCTGATAGTCCTTGTCCTAGTGAGCCTGTGGACATATCTACTCCTATTACCTTTTTCATATCAGGATGCCCTTGCAAATTTGATTCATATTTTCTTAATCCCAAAAGCTCTTCTTTAGGGAAGTACCCTCTTTCTGCTAATGTGCAATACAATGCTGGTGCTGAATGCCCCTTTGATAATACAAATCTATCTCTATTTGGGTCTTTGGGATTTTTAGGATCAATATTCATCTTTTCAAAATATAAAACAGTTAAAATATCTGCAATTGATAATGATCCACCTGGATGACCTGATTTTGCTGCTGATACACTTTTAATTATGTTCATTCTAATGCTATTAGATATTTTCTTTAAATTTTCTTTCATAACTATTCACCACCTATATTTCTACTACTACTTTATTGAAATTAATTTCTCTATTTGCCATCTTCTTTAAATATTCTCCAACCTCTTCAAGTTTTATCTTATGAGAAATCATAGGTTTAAATACAATCTCTCCTTTTCCCATAAAGTCAACGGTTGCATGCCAAGCATTCCCTGGATATGGCTGTGTGTAAGAATTCCAAGATCCCTGAATTTTTAATTCTCCTCTTAATATACTTTCTGTTGCTGATTCACTTAATGGTAGTGGTGTATGAGATATTCCTACAAATACCACATTTCCTTTCTTTTTAGAAATAAGTAAGGCTTGTTCTTGAGTAAATTTGCTTCCTGCTGTCTCTATTACCGCATCAGCTCCACCACTTGTAATCTTTTTAATTTCAGCCACGACATCAGATTCCTTTGAATTGACTGAATAATTAGCTCCTAACTTTTTAGCAAGCTCCAATTTTTCATTAAAAATATCTACTGCTATAATTTTAGATGCTCCGAAAACTTTAGCCCATTGTATAGCAAATTGACCTATTGGCCCACATCCTAAAACTACTACACTGTCACCAACCTTAATACCTGCTTTTGCTAGTCCATGGTATGCTATAGTTGCTGGTTCGATTCCGGCAGCAGTTTCAAAATCTAAACTATCTGGTAATTTTAATATATGATCCGCTGGCACTTTGACATATTCAGCTAAAGCTCCATTTACTCTTGTTCCAATAATGTGATAATCAGTACATAATCCATAGTCTCCAGATTTACAGTAAATGCATTTTCCGCAAGGAACTAAAGGTGCGACTGCAACTCTATCTCCTATTTGAATATTTTTTACATCCGATCCTACCCCACTTATTTCACCTGAAAATTCATGACCTAATATAATCGGATATTTTGCTCCTCCACTAAGTCCACTTACCATACTTCTTGGTAGATCTGAACCACATATACCTACATTTTTAACTTTTACTAGCACTTCATTAGATGAAATTTTTGGTATATCTACAATTTCATATCTAACATCTCCTATTCCATACAATAATGAAGCCTTCATTTTATTTGTCACTATAAACATCCCCTTTCTATCTTTCTGAAAATATATAAAGCAATTTCCGTGCCATACAAAAAAGTAATTTTAATTTCTTTATATGCCTTATATTTAAAGTGTTAAATTCATTTATATTACATTTTATAAAACTCATTACATTATGATAAATTGTAAAATCATATGGTTTTATTGTGACCTATCTTTATTAAAGCGAATAAGATTTCTTTTCTATTCTTTTTTAAATATAAAAACTATTCAATCAAACTTCTTTAAGTTATACCTCAAGGAGTACATCTTCCATAGATTTTACTGAAATATAAATTCCTAAAGAATAAAAAAGGTATCCTGATCAGTAGATTAACTATTACTATCTACTAAACAGAATACCTTTCACTTAATTTATTTTTCTATATTAACTTGCCATGCTCGGAGTTGCCCCATCTTCCCCTATATTCTTCACAGCTTGTCTTTCTAAATAATCAACAATTGCATTTTTATTTTTCTTAAACAATGCCCATAGAGCAATATATACTGCCACCGCAATCGCGATAAACACAGGATTTCCTGTTAAGAATGCAAAGAATACTAATCCCATTAAAGGTTTTCCTAGTATATTAAAGCTTGTAATCATCATAGCACCTGCTGGTATAGCTACACCTACACCAACTGCCATCGATGTGAATAATGGCGCTGTAAATGTACATACATATAACCCTAATCCAAACCATATTATACCTGAAAGTAAAACTTTAAATATATTTCCGTTATATACGGCAACTAAACCTTGAACCATATATGGAAGTGCAAGTAAATCAACTACAGGTAATACTTGATTTCCTGGAAGTATCATTGCTAATACAAGCATAAATGGTATTAATATTAACCCTGATATCAATGTTGCTGGTTCACCATATCCTACTGCATCGTTTACTGCTATAAACCAATCACGATTTCCTTGGTTTTGCATGAATTTCCTTGCTCCATCTGTTATAGGTGAAAATGCTTGTGCAAACATACTAGCAACTTTAGGGAAAATAGCCATAACCGCACTAGTCGCAATACCTAATTTTAATATTTCTCCCCATGCCTCCATAGTTCCTATTCTTGCAACATTACCTAATATACCTATAAACATTCCTAAAAATAATCCTAGCGTCATAGGTTCTCCAAAGAATCCTAATTTCTTTTCTAATTGTTGTGGATTCAGTTTAATCTTATTAAATCCTAATGCGTTATATATTGGATCTATAGCAACTGCAAATATTGATGCTTCTACATTATGCATAGCTATTATTGTACAATTCGGATATCTGTAATAATTTGACCATCTTCTTGCTACTAATTCTGATATTAGTAAGCTGTATAGATTCAATAAAACCATACATGCTATTCCTAAAGGAAAGCTTCCTGTTACCCCTATAACCATAGCTCCCCAAACCATGTATGAGTAATTATTCCATAAATCTGATGGTTGAAAAACATCTGTCCATTTTATTAAAAATAATACAGTCTGCAATAGAATTCCTAGTCCAAGATATATCATACCTGCGCTTGAAGAGAAAGCAACTAGCGATGTAGCCTGCCAGCCTACGTCAAACACAGGACGGTTTACTCCTGTACTTTCAACCATTCTATTAATAACTGGTGTTACTATCGGAGTAAATGAATTCAGTATTAGTGAAAAGCCCTGTAAGGCAACACCAGCATATATAGCTGAAAGAAATGATTTATTAGTTGATATTCTGAAAACTTTTGCTATTACAAATATAATAAACGGAACTATTATTGCTGATCCAAATGTGTCAATTATTGATTTAAGAAATGCTAACATATTTAATTCCCCCATTATTCAAATATTCTACTATTTGTTTAGTTCGTCTACTGTTTTGAATACGTCTTCAAAAAACTTATCTTCTCCTATTCCTGTAAGGCATGCAAATGCATTGATAGTTGGTATCTTGTAATCCCCAGGTGGTAGTGGACTTGTATAAACAATAAAGTCAAACCTTCCTGACTGTGCTAAATTTAATGCTTCTGTTGGTCTTGCTTCTGTTGTAGATGAGTTTATTCCTTTTTCCTTTAAGGTCTCCTTAACTTTTCCTGCGACCATAGATGATGTTACTGTACCTGAGCCACAAACTGATAATACGTTGACATTTTTCATAATATATTCCTCCCAAAAATTTATTATATAAACTTAAAATCTTTTATAATTTTAAGTACTATATTTCTATACATTTTAATAATTTTGTTACTTCCTCTGTAGATGATGAATTCTTTATCTGCTTTAATAACTCTACATTCTGAAAAACTGACATTAGCTTGCTTAGCAAAGTTACCTGAGAATCAGGATCATTTATAGCCAATAAAAATACAACCATTACTTCAACTTTTTTGCTAGGATCTATCATATTTCTAAACTCTACTGGATTCTTTAAAACAGCTAGTGCTACATTAGATTCATTCACATGCTTAGAATCTGTATGCGGGATTGCTACACACATTTCTCCAATATCAAGTCCTGTAGGCAATGTCTTTTCTCTTTCTAGAACAGCATCTATGTAAGTAGACTTAACATATCCCTTTTCAAACATTCTCTTTCCTAACTCCTGTATGACCTCTTCTTTGTTTTTTACTTCTAAATTTAATGCAATTAAATCTGAATTCATTGTTATTCCCCCTATTTGTTATATTTCTTTAAACTTGTTCAAAACTATATTTTTGAATTCCAACTCAGTTAAACTATTCTTCATATTTTCTATGAAAATCTTATCCTCTAAAATTTTTAGTGTGTTTTTTACAATTACCTTATCATTTGCTTTAAAAACTGGCATAAATATTATATTTACATTTCCAACCCCCCAATCAATCGGACTTTTTAACTTAATAAATACAAAGCTTGTCTTGTTTACATATGAAGATTCTCCATGTGGAACCGCTATTTCTCCCTTTAGATATGTTGGAGCTAAGCTCTCCCTATTCACAACAGATGATAAATATTCTTTATCTACACTTCCATTATTTATAAGTATTGAACAAACATACTCCAATAAATCTTTTTTGAAATATATATCTGGTTCAAATATCAATAAATCTTCATCTATAGTCCTCTCATATTTTTTTAGTTCTTCACTTTTATTTACTAATGAATCTATATTTAAATTATTTAAGATTTCTTTATCATACGGTATGAAATTTATTCCCTGTATTTCTGGATCTATAGTTCCTATGACCGCTAATATATTATTATCTTCTTTTAATTTAACTATCTTGTTTGATAATTCTTCATCCAGTGCACTCATTTCATAGAAATTTACATCACTGTATTTATCAATTAAACTCTTACTTATATATTTGGCCATTCCTTCACCAGTTAAACATAATGAAATTATTGCTTTTGGTTTATCTGATATATTTTCCATAAAATATCTATGACCAAGTCTATCCTTCATTAAAGAAAAGTATATTTCATCAAGATTTCCTTCTCCTATTGAAATCTTTCTAGCTGCTTCTAATGCGATTATAAGGTCTACTCTATCCATTGTTCTTGATTTTATTCCAGTTCTTTTATTAACTATATCCCCTATATTATTTAATGAACCCATATCTACTAAGAAGAGCACGCCTTTTCCCTGATCTATTATTTTTGACAGTTCAACTACCTTGTTATATATATTGATCGGATTCTCATCTAAAGGCATATCTATTGCTACAGGAAATCTTATCCCTAGAAGTTCTTTAACTACATTGGTTATAGCAGTAGCTATTTTTCCATGAGAAATTATCATTAACCCAACTTTATCTCTTTTATTTTCAGATCTTAGTGCTGCTTTTATATACAATCCTATAAATATAATTTCATCATTAGGTATTTCTATATCTTTTATTTTTTCAACTCCCATAGCAAATCTTTTAGCTACTTCATATTCATAAGTTGTGTCACTCATAATTTTATCCACATTTATTATTTTCTGTTTTAACCTTATCCTTTTAATGCTTTCCTCTACATGGATAGCTAAGTATTTAAATACATTTTTATTTATTTCTAATGATGGATTCTCTCTGATTAATTCTTCCATAAACTTTTCTATAAAATCCAATAAATCTTCACTTACAAAGCTTCTTAAATCATTCATAGAAAATGATTTTTCATAATTAAAAGTAGTTTCTATATTTGTAAAACTATTTTGTATAAATGCCCAGAGAATACTTTCAATATCTGTTTCTTGTATATCTATCTTCTTGAGTTCGTAATATTTTCTTTCAATCTGCCTATATATATCTTCTGGAAATGCACTTTCACTAGCCTCTGTTGCTTCTTCTCTTAATTGCTTCTCCAACATAAATGGAATAAATATAGAATCTTTTACATATTTTCGTATCTCTGCTCGATTAATATCCTGAAACTTTATATCTTGAAACGAATCATTTATCTTTAATATTTGATTCATATCTATTATCAATGATTCTTTATTTATATCTTCCTTATTTATGAAAGTCATAAAAGCTCTTGCACATAGAACCTGAATCATATTCTGCAATTGACCAATATTAGCACTAAACTTTTTTAGAGCGAGTATTTCTACTACTTTTTTATCAACAAAAATTTTAGCATCTATTCTATTACACTCTGCTTGAAATTCATTATAGATGATATCAATCTTTTCTCTTATTGATCTTTCATGCAGAGAAGGAATTTTTATTACCATTGGTATCCTTCTTCTAAATGTTAATAGTAAATTAGCTTCTACATTTTCAGTAGTTGCTCCAATCAACATTAAATTAACTTTTCTTTCTGAATTGGCTTCACCCAATCTTCTAAATTTTCCTCTATCCATAATAGAGAAGAGTATTTCCTGGCCTTTTGGAGGTAACCTATGAATCTCGTCTAAAAAAAGTACTCCTCCATTTGCTTCTTCTACTAATCCAGATGCATCCGAATCTGCGCCTGTAAATGCACCTTTTTTATGTCCAAATAAGAGTGATAATAATAATTGTGGATTATCACCATAATCAGCACAATTGAATACAACAAACGAAGCGTTTTCTTTTATAACCTTCTTTTTCTTTGCAAATTCATACATGCATTCAGAAAATTTACTTTTACCAACTCCACTTTCTCCTACTATTAATGTTGTAAGTCCTCTAGGCGGATATAAAATTGCTGATTTAGCTTGTTCGATAGAATTTTTCAAACTTCCATTACTTCCAATTAGGCAATCAAAAGGATCTGTTACTTCCTCTTTTTCAACTTTAACTTTATTAACTTCAAAATTATCTTTTTCTAATATTTCTTCAACAATTCTTCTTGAAACATCAAATCCTTCAGCCAATAGTTCTCTAGTAAGCTCAGATACTGCAATGTCTTTATTTTTTTTCAATATAGTTGATGTTGCCACCTTTAAATATGGATATCGCCTTTGCCTAGAGTTTGCTATGTTTAATTCTTTTCTTAAATTGGTTATTGATTCTCTAGCTACCCCCAAGAATTTAGCTATTTGAACATCAGTTAGTGGATTTTTTTTATTTTCAGTATTAATGATGTTTATAAGTTTGTTTTCTAAATCCATAATAATATCTCCTCTCGCAAATTAAATATAGCAACTTCCATGCCATACTTAATTCTTTTTTGTAATTTTATCCTAAGCATTGTATTTGCTAGCATTTATTAAACCCTTTACATTTTAATCAAATATACATTTTGTATAGTAAGTAATTAACAAAATGTATATTTAGAATTAATCATATAGAAGTTCTTATAATTTTACAATAATATCACTTGACTATATAATTTTGATCTAATGTTAACTTGAAAATTCAATTTTATAGTATATAATTGGTATTATAATTTAGTTGCATAGGGGGTATTCAATTTGAAAACATTTACTACCGAATCTATAATTAATCATTCTTGTAAGAAAATATTTAATACTTTTGTAAAATCTGCAAAGGCAAACTTTCCTGACTTTAAAGAAAAAAGAGCTGTTGGAACCTATTCTGAACAAAAGAAGAATAAAAGATTTAGAGTTGAAATAACTGCATTTGAAAGAGATAAAATCTACGAAATAACTGCTAGAAATAGAAGAGAATCCTTTATAACTAGATATCAACTTATTCCTATTTCTGAAAATGAAACTAAACTCATTTTTACTGAAATAGAGAGTGATAGAAACATCTTTGGAAAAATCAATTCTGCATTAACTTCTTTACTTTTAGGTAAACGTCAACCTGATGAATTTAATAATTTTATAAAGAACTTAGAAAAATCATTAGCTTCCTAATCAACATATTTTAATCTTTCATATAAAAAGCATTGTCATTAATAAATTTTTCTAATAAAAACTACTTTAACTTTTAATGACAAAGCTTTTATAGTCCATGCATTCTCTACTTTTATATTAATTGAATTAAGAATAGAAAACTTTATTAAGCTGAAATATATATTTATAAATTATCGATCTGCTCAAAATACACATAAAAATAAGATAGGACTAGTTTTATCACATAGCCTATCTCGAAAAACTTCTGATATTGTAATATCTGTTTTACATCTTTATTTGCTAATCTCATCTCCACTTTTTACTTAGAAATTACTTATATATATTATAGATATGATTTAATGTCATTTTTACTTATTCATGTATTTGCATTACTATATCTCTTCTATTGCCAAAATTCTAGGATTACTCCCCTCTTGTATTTTGATATATACTTTTGCCATCTTCATTTGTAAATCTTTTATTACTGTTTTACTCTACATATAAAATAATAATCTTCAATTCCATTTGTAATTACTGCGACAGGATTAAACTTCCATCCCTTTATTCCATCTAGTGCTTTCCTAAGCATTTGTTTATCTTCTATTGTAATTCTATCTTTAACTTTTAATTCTTCAATTTCTCTTAACATAAATATCAAACTCCCTTCCTTATGAATATACTATTATTTTTTCTTGTCAGTTCTTTGTCAAATATATTAATCATTTCTTAATATATTGTTAAAAGAAAATAACGAGTAAATTAATAATATGATGCGTAGCCTGATATTTATCCTAAATATATGTACTTAAAAATCAGTCTTCCAAAACTCTTCTGACCGATTGTATTAATCTTTCATTTCTAAATGGTTTAACAATGAAATCTTTAGCTCCAGTTTTTATGGCTTTAATAACAATATCGCCTTGTCCCATTGCAGAGCATATAATCACCTTAGCATTAGGGTTAATCTCCATAATTGATGATAGTGCACTAATTCCATCCATTACAGGCATTGTAATATCCATTAGTATTAAATCAGGATTTAATTGCTTATATTTTTCAATCAACACTTCTCCATTTTCTGCCTCATCAACTACTTGATATCCCTCTTTTTCTAAGGAATCCTTTAAAGTAACTCTCATAAATCTAGCATCATCACAAATTAAGATTTTGTCATTCATTTCATTTTCCTCCTATTCATTTCAAATAGGCAAAGACTTGCAACTGGCTGCCATCCTTTCAATAGGAAAAGGCCCTCTAGCTTTGCGTCACAGTCTTTCAACTGCTTTGCCAATTCAATATTAAATTTAACATTAAATATATCGTACTTTTAAATAAAAACTTTATTTTGCTTATCTAGCATTTATTGTTAATGTAATATTGTTAAACTTCCATAGATTATTATCTTTATTAATGCTTATTTACCTTTTATGTAATTATCATTATTACACTTCGCTAAGTTTCAAATTTTTCATAATAATTATTCGCCCTAATATATTCCGCAATTAACCGTATTTTTTACTCCTTGATTAAAGTTTTTTAATGCGAAGAATTATCTATTACTATTTAGAATTATTTGATGTTAGCCTTCATATAATTAAAAGAAACCTCTTGAATGTTATTTGTTTCTCATTTAGTTACTCTCCATTCACAGTCGTTTTTTATCTTAACCTATTCACTAGCCCCTTCACTTTAGGGGCTAGTTTTATTTTAAGATAAAGTAATGCTTATTTATATTAAAAATATGTAAAAAAATAAATCCTCTAACTATATGAATCTACAGTCAGAAGATTTTTAATTAATTATATTCAGAAAAATCCCTTAGTACTTAATAAAGCATACTTTTACAACCACCATCCAAATTCACCATTCCGCTTATCTTCGCTTAGACTAAAAAGTTATGGTTAACTTATATTGCTAGTAAGCTTTTTCGTCTAATTCCAAGCCATAGAGCAATTCCTATCAGACATGAGAGTCCTTCTGTAGCCGTCATAGCCCAAATAACGCCATTAACAGCAAATATTAAGTTTCCTACAATCAAAATAGGGACAAATAAAACACCCCTTACAGCGGCCATAATATTTGATTTCATACCATCACCTTGAGCTTGAAAAATTCCAGTAAAAAATTCACATAGGGCAGCAAAAACAGTTGAGGAAAGTTGAGCTATGAGAGTTATTTGACCAATGGTAATAACATTAGGATCCATACTGAAGATGCCAATAATCTGTAACCTGAGTGCAAATAGAACTGCTCCTAAAGTTAATGTTAAACCAAGCATATACAATATAGTTTTCTTAACAATTTCCATGAGACGCTTTTGATTATTTGCAGAGTAAGCAAATGCAATTAGTGGTACAACTCCCATTGCAAAGCCCATACCAATACAATCTACAATTTGAACAACTCTTTGTGCAATTCCAAATCCTGCTACAACACTATCTCCATAAATCATAGAATAGTTATTGAAAAGAAGACTTATGATTACAAAAAATCCACTCATTAATAAAGCTGAAACTCCAACCTTAAAAATTTCACCATAAATTTCTTTACTTGGTTTAAAGTCCTTGATTGATAAACTCTGAACAGTACTCTTCTTTTGCAAATAATATACAAAATACAAAACGGAAACTATATTACCGCAAACAGAGGCTAGTGCTGATCCCATAACATTCATATTTAGAACGAAAATAAAAAATGGATTAAGCACTATATTAATTATAATACCTGATATGGTACCAGTCATAGAAACAGTTGATGCACCCTCTGCACGTACAGCTGAGTCAAGCGCCATATTAACAATGATAATTGGAGCTCCAATAACAAGTACCATAACAAAATTTCTTGTATATTGTAACGTTTCGCCACTTGCTCCTAAAAGCGGTAACATATAAGATAATAAGGGCAGACATATCATCATTAGAATAATCCCCATAAGCATTGATGACCAAAAGTTAATGGAACTAACTTTTTTGGTACTGTCTGTATTGCCTTCACCTAAAAGTCTCGATATATATGTTCCAGAACCTACTCCAAACATTTGCCCAATTGCCATTAATACTAATGAAAATGGCAATGCCAGTATCACTGCCGCCATCATTGCAGTATTATTAAGTTTACCGATAAAAAAAGCATCGATGATATTATAGACAACTGACGCGATACTACTTAGTATCATAGGAATAGCCATGTGTATTATTGCTTTAGACACAGGTGCTTTTTCAAGATAGTATAGCGATTTTTGATCCATATTTTCCATGTTTTCCATATAAAAAACCCCTTCCATGTTTTATAAGTAATAAAATTAGTACTCAACAATAAGGCATAATCTTCTTTCAATATTATTAACTCTAATTCCTGTTTTGTTTCTACAAACATAGTATATAGTTTCTATTTAAACTAAACTTAAATGGAATTTAAACTTAATGTAAACAAAAAGAAAAACCACAATCTGTTAAATTCAGACTGTAGTTATAAACATTTTAATCCGCCTTGAGTTGATAACTGGAGAAGGCTGGATGAACTTTGACTCTCATGGGCATCTCACTTAGAAGGTCGATGACCTGATCATGACCCTTTTCAAGATTCGGGTTTGAGAAGTGACGCTTGAAGGATTCCTCGTCCTTGTAGAACTCAAAAGCCCACAAGGTATCTGGATCGTCATCCGCTCTACATAGTATCCAATCTACAGGCCCATCTGGATCACCGTTGTAATGAAGATTATTGGTAAGTTCAAATAAAGCATCACCTTTTCCAGGCTTTGCATGCATCTTTAGCACGGTGCCAGGTTGGCTTGGATCAATCATCATATGTTTTCCTTTTGTTTCAATCATGTTATACCTCCAAATAATATTATTTCCAAACGCTGTTTAGTTTCTACAAAAATACTATATAGCTGCTATTTAAACTAAACTTAAATGGAACTTAAACTCAATATAAACAAAAAATCACAGTCTGTTAATTCAGACTGTGATAATGAGCATATTTAGCTTCTATTTGGGCATTATCAAAAAAATAACAAATCAATCTGCCTGAATATTAAGACTTGTTATTTTCTTTCATGTACCTTAGGCAGCCAAATAATAAATTCTGTACCTTTTCCAATTTCACTTGTAACAGATATTTTCCCTCCATGTAAGTCAATGATCTTTTTTACTATTGAAAGTCCAAGTCCGTTTCCACCCAAAGAACGATTACGAGCTTTATCTGCTTTATAAAACCTCTCGAAAATTCGCGGTTGATCTTCCGCTGAAATACCTATACCTGTATCTGAGACTTTACATTCGACCCCGTCTTCATTGTTATATAAGTTAATACCTATGTTTCCGTTTTCTGTCGTAAATTTAATAGCATTATTAAGCAAATTTATAAATACCTGACTTAATAAATCTTCATCTCCGCATATCATAGTTTCTTCAAGAGAAATATCGAGTGTTATATTTTTTGCCGACCACTGTGGCTCTAACATAAGTAAAACACTTTCAATTTGCTTGTTTATTTGATAGTTCTTTAAGTTTAAATTATTGTCTTCTGATTCTAAATTAGACAATCTTAATAGATTTTCGCTTAATTTTGATAATCGCTTACTTTCAGTTTCTATTATGCTGGCATAATGTGATATCTGATCCTTATTTAAACTTCCTTTTTTTAACAGGGAAGCAAACCCTGATATAGAAGTTAATGGTGACTGTATTTCATGTGACACATCTGATATAAAATCTTGGCGTAGTTTCTCTAAAGACCCTAGCTCTTTTGCCATTCTGTTGACATTGTCTGCTACCTCATTAAAAGGATCGAGTTCATTTGTTTTAACAAGTACATTGAAATCACCAGAAGCTATCTTGTTCATGGCTTCAACAGCTCCGCTTAATATTGGAAAATGTGAAAGATCAAATTTTTTATGTTTATTAGCGAAGCGCCAGTGCATATATATAAATGCTTTCCAACCTAGAAAATATATCACAGCAGAAGTTAAGCTTTGAACAATAAATATTATATGTAGAGGAATGCTTTCTGACTTACCGAAAATAAATATACAAATATAATATCCACTAGTAAGACCAAGTAATGTTATAATAAAAATCAGTATTAGTGAAAAAAAATACCTGTTTCCTTCCCTCACTTCACTTCCTCCACTCTGTAACCAAGACCCCTAATAGTAGCAATTTTGAACTTGTAAATATCAGACTGAAACCTGTCTCTAAGACGATTTATATGAACGTCAAGTGTTCGTTCGTTTCCTTCAAAATCAAGACCCCAAACCTCTTCTATGAGCCTGTCACGGGAAAGGGTTTTACCTGGATAACTTCCAAGCATGAATAAGAGTTCAAATTCCTTCATAGGTATATCGAATTGTTCATTATTACTAATGACTGTATAACTACTTTTATCCATCACTAAATTACCAATATTAATACTCCGTGAAGCAGCTACTTTATAGCGTCTCAAAAGGGCTTTTATTCTAACAAGTAACTCATCAATCTCGAATGGTTTTGTTAAATAATCATCTGCACCAAGTTCAAAGCCCTTTACTTTTTGGGAAAGCTCGCTTTTGGCGGTCAACATTAAAATTGGCATATCCTCATAATATCTGCGTGCTTGCTTACAAAATTCATAACCATCCATTTGAGGCATCATAATATCAAGTACACAAAGATCAATTTTTTCCTCCCCTAGTTTTTCTAATGCATCTCTTCCATTTACAGCTTCGGCTACAGAAAATCCTTCATTTTCTAATACTGTACAAATAAGCTCTCGGATATAATCATCATCATCTATAACTAAAATTTTATTCAAATCTATCACCTTCCTCTTTTGATTGTAGAATATCAATGTAAATACAATATAAATCGATCTGTTTTTTCGTTTATTATTTTGATATTAAATTACCACCCATCTAAAACAACGGGTGGCAAATAGCTTTTATATAATATTATGAAACATTGAAATTACTTTATTTTTTAATTAGCCTAACCACAGTTTCAGCGTGAGGAGTATTAGGGAACATATCCTTAACTTTAGTTTTTATAACTTTGTATCCCTTTTCCGTAAGCACTCTAAGATCATTAACCAATGTCTTTGGATTGCAGGAAACGTATATTATCTCTGGTGCATTAAATTTAATTACATAATCCAAAGCCTTAGGATGGACTCCAGTTCTTGGTGGATCCAATATTATTATATCTGGCTTAACCTTTACTGTTTTTATTATTTCTGCTACGTCACCAGCTATAAATTCACAATTATTTAATCCATTTAATTTAGCATTTTCTCTTGCAGCTTCAACTGCTTCTTCAATAAGTTCTATTCCTATTACTTTCTTTGCATTTGGAGCTACTATTTGCCCTATTGTTCCTGTACCACAATAGAGATCAAATACAATTTTTTCTTCACTATCTCCCATAAACTCTTTAACAATAGAATATAGGCTTTCTGCACCTTTTGTATTTGTTTGAAAGAATGAAAATGGAGAAATATTAAATTGTAATCCTAGTAATGTTTCTCTAATATAATCTTTTCCAAATAACACATTTACCTTTTCTGGTATTACTGCATCTGATTTCGAATTATTTTCAGTATGGATTATAGATACTAAATTTCCTTTATAACTTTGTTCTCTTAGCAATTTAACATATTCGCTTAAATCAAAGTCTATCTGAGTAGTAGTAACTAAATTAACTAAAATCTCTCCAGTATTTTGAGCTTTTCTTATCACTAAATGTCTTAAATAGCCTTCAGCTTTCATTATTCTATAATAAGGCAAATCTTTCTCTCTAAAGTAATCAGCAGTCAATCTAATAATTTTTCTATAATCCTCATCAACAAGTTTACATTCATCTACAGTTAATATTCCAAAAGATTTTCCTCTCATATGCATTCCTAATGAAAGTGGCTCTCCCTTGGCTTCATCACCAAATGTAAATTCCATCTTATTTCTATATTCCCATTGGTTAGGGCTTCCTTGAATTCCCAGATACTCTCCTGTGTCAACATTTGCTTCTCTAAATAACTCTTTAACTTCTTCACTTAAAAATTCTAATTGTTTTTCATATGGTATACTTTGTGATGAACATCCTCCACAAACTCCAAAATGAGAACATGGAGTTTCAATCTCATAATCAGCTCGTTCATCTACACTTATTAATTTTAACTCCGCATAATCTTCTTTCTTCCTTTTTACCCTACCTGTAACTGTTTGACCTGGAAAAGCATTCTTAACATATATAGTCTTATCTTCTGCATAACCTATTCCTGTCGATGGAAATTGTAACTTTTCTATTTTAACGCTTAAATCGCTTCCTTTTTTCATCATCTACTCCTAAGTACTTATATTTTAAAATTTTATCTCTAATAAAAATTAAGAATATAAAAAGTAATTTTTATATTCTTTAAATTATAATAGTAAATTCAGTTTATAAATTAATTCATATTTAATATCTTTTTCCCAAAGGTATTTTCTAGTTTACTCTTTTCCATTATTGGGGCATAAATACAGTTTATAATAAAATATATTATTCCTCCTGCTAAAATTATAGATCCATTATCCCTTACGAACATGTATCCACATAATTTTAAAATTATATCACACAATAGTACTAATAAAGCTGAACCAGCAATCATTAATAACTGATCAAGTGCGTTAGCTAATATAATTTTAGAAGAAGCTTGTTTATCTGATTCTTCATCGCTAGTTATTAAACTTTCAACCTCTTTATTAACATTGTTATCTGTTTCTTCTTCAGTATCCGAAATCTTTTTAATTTCGTTTTCTTCCACTTCATCGTTTATTTCATTTTCATTTAAGTTATCTTTTTCCAAAAAATTTTCCCCCTTGTAATCTACTTCATACTCATTTCACCATCAGCAAATTTGTATTTCTTTGTAGATAATTTATATATTATACACGTTTTGGTAGCTAAGATCTCTTCCTTTAAGCCATCAATTGTGTTATTAATCTGAACTTGGTTTTCACCACTTTTTAGTTTATCAATTATTTGTTTATTTATGTCTGAATAATCTCTACCTTCTTGGTCTGTAAATGCTTCTATGTACTTTTTAAAAGATGTCTTTCCCAAGTCAAAATTATTATTCTTTATTGCACTCTCACCATCAAAATTTAAACTCAACTTTAGACTTATATCACCAGTCTCTAAGTTATCACCATATGTCTTCATTCCAAAATACATACTTTCAATTTTATTTACTTCTGGCTTTTGATTGTCAAAATATATGGAGTTATCATTTACAGATTCATCTTTTTCTTTTCTTGTTTTCTCATCTTTTGTATATTTTACCCCTAAATCCTTGGTTATATTCTCCATCTTTGATAATTTATCTTTAAATAACTTTTGTGTTTGATCTAATGTATAATTTTTTGCCCATTTTCCCTCTAAACTGTCATCATTAGAGTTTGTGCTACTTTCCGTTGTTGTGTCCGTTTTCTTTGTTGAACTATCTGTAGCATTTTTACACCCAGCTAACGATGCTGCAACTATTATGCTCATAAGTATACTTATAACCTTTTTAGACACTAAATTTTCCCCCTTATTTAAATTAGATGTTATTTTTATGTCTAACTAATATACGGCAAATGAATAATACAATTTTACCATCAGTGTATTACAACTATGTGTCAATATTATACCTTTTTTCTTACCTAAATAATATTATGTTTTCTTTTCTAGATTGCTTTTACATTCATTTAATATAATTAGTTTTGATATAACACTGTTTATTATATATTTTTTTACTCCTTCATGCAATTATTATAACGTTAACAAGTATTAATGTAATATATTTGTAAGTTGTTCAAATTTCAATTTGTTCCTTTATTCGCTCAAACATGTTATCTCCTATTCCAGATACATTTTTTATTTCCTCAATTGATTTAAATCCACCGTTTTTTTCTCTATATTCAATTATGCCTTTTGCTTTTGAATCACCTATGCCATTTAATGTCTTTAATTGATCTAATGTTGCACTATTTAAATTAATTTTTTTATCTGAAATATCTTTATTACTAGAATTTGAATTTACAGTTTGGATTTCCTTGTTTTCATCATTTTTATTTGAAATATAGATCAATTCATGATCTTGCAACTTTTTTGCTCTATTTATATTACTTAAATCTGCATTTTCAGTAAGCCCACCTGATATGTCTATGAGATCCTTTACTATTGAATTTTCACTCATTGTATAAACATCTGGATTTTTTACTTCTCCTTTTATTTCTACAACTATGTTCTTATTTTTAGCTGCAACTACTTGTTTCTTGCTATCCTTATTATTTGATTTATTATTATTTTTAACATTAACTGATTCATCATTTGGTGTATCAGCCTCAATACTATCATCTACAAAGATACTTTCAGTATCATTTTTCTTCAGCTCTTTAAACCCAGATTTCACATATAATCCTATAAGTACAACTACTACAATAAATAGCATACTTAATATGCCGATTTTTTTCTTATCTTTTAAGAACTCTTGTACCACTTCTTTTTCTCCTTTACAATTTCTCCTTAGATATTGTTTCCACTTTTTTATTATTTAGACTCTTATTGGAATCTATTTGAACTTTGTATAGCGTAAATTCTTTTTTTTTGATAAAATGTATTTTGAGTACGATTAAAAATATTTGATATAAGTATGGAGAATTTTATGAAAAGAATTTTTAAAACATTTAATATATTATTCTTGTTTCTATTTTGCTTTACCTATACTAGTGTTCAAGCAGAAACACAACCTCCACAGATTAACGCTGAGGGTTGCGCTTTAATTGATGCATCTACTGGACAAGTATTATATGGGAAAAATGAAGAGAAAGTTTTAGAACCTGCTTCAACTACTAAGGTTATGACTGCAATTATAACTTTAGAAAAGTGTAAACTAGATGATGAAGTGACAGTTCAAGAAGATTTCACCAAAATAGATGGAACTGCTGTTGGTTTATTAAAAGGTGATGTAGTAACTGTTCGCGATTTGCTTTTAGGGCTTCTTTTGGAATCAGGAAACGATTGTGCAAATGCTTTAGCTGATCACATATCAGGAAGCACAGAAGCATTTTCTAAACTTATGAATGAAAAAGCAAAAGAACTGGGAGCTTTACACACAAACTTTAAAAATCCAAGTGGATTGCCAGATCCAGAACATACAACTACTGCACACGATTTAGCGTTATTTTTAAGAGAAGCTATAAATAATAAAGATTACGTTCAACTATCTACTACACCAAATTACACAATAACGCTTAAGAATAACCCTTCAAAAACTATTGTACTTAACAATAAAAATTATATGATAAATAAGAATTCTAGATATTATTACCCTTTTGCTCTTTGCGGTAAAAATGGTTATACAACAAAATCAAATCATACTTACGTAGCTGCTGCAGAAAAGAACGGACATGTTCTTGTAGCTTCATTTTTAAATGCGCTTGACAAAGATCAAAACTTTCATGATATGCAAGCAGTCTTAAATTACGGATTTGATAATTATTCTTTAGTTCACCTTTACAAAAAAGGCGATGAAGTTTCACAGTACAAAATAACTAACAATCTTACAATACCTGTTATGGCCTCAAAAGATATTGATTATGATGTTCCTAAGGGTCAGGAAGATTCAGTATCTTCTGAAATAAAAATACAGGATCAGGATTTAAGCAAACAATCATTTAATGAAGGTGATAATATACTAAAAGGTACTGTTTATGTTAATGACAAAGAATATACAACTATGGATTTAGCTGCTGGAACATCTAGAAAGTATGAATTTCCTCTTTCTATTAATTCATTATCAAACAATGCAAACTCAGAACTTTATATAGGATCTGTCGCTATTGTTTTAGCAGGAGTATTTGGATTAAGAAAGCTTATAAATATAAAATTAAAGAAATAAAAATA
The DNA here is from genome assembly GCA_963524945.1 of uncultured Clostridium sp. GTDB lineage: Bacteria > Bacillota > Clostridia > Clostridiales > Clostridiaceae > Clostridium. The sequence goes on along the minus strand of CAURJV010000010.1, from coordinate 84,297 downwards.
AAGGAAGTCATCTGTTACTTCCTTTATTTTTATTTAAATATATATTAATTATAAAAATTTACTTTGCATTTAAATATCCACAAGCTTTCAAATATTCAGCTGAAAGAACTCCACCACCTGCTGCACCTCTTAATGTATTATGAGAAAGGCACACAAATTTGTAATCAAATATCTTATCTTCTCGTAATCTCCCCATGGATATTCCCATTCCATTTTCATAATCTCTATCTAAATTAGTTTGAGGTCTATTATTTTCTGTGAAGTATTTCAAAAATTTCTTTGGAGCACTTGGAAGCCCTAGAACCATTTCTGGAACTTTGAAGTTTTCCCATCTACTAATTATCTCTTCCTTCGAAGGTTTGTTCTTAAAACTAACATAAACTGCTGCCAAATGTCCATTTGCTACAGGTACTCTTATACATTGAGTTGTAATAATCGGACTATTAGCATTTATAATTTTACCTGATTCTATTTGTCCCCATATTTTTAGTGGTTCATTCTCACTTTTCTCTTCTTCACCATCAATAAATGGTATCACGTTATCAATAATTTCAGGACATTCATTAAAAGTTTTACCTGCTCCGGAAATGGCTTGATAAGTACATGCCAGAATATTTTGAGGCCTGTATTCCATAAGGGCATTTATTGGGGGAACATAACTTTGAATTGAGCAATTAGGCTTTACTGCTATAAATCCTCTTTTAGTTCCTAAACGTTTCTTTTGGCTTTCAATAATCTGTGCATGTATTCCATTTATCTCTGGAATTAACATCGGTACATCATCCACATTTCTATTCGCTGAATTATTTGAAATAACTGGTGTTTCATGTTTCGCATAATCTTCTTCAAGTAACTTAGTTTGTTCCTTATTTAGAGAAATTGCACAAAATACAAAATCCACCATACCAGAGATTTCTTCAACTTTAAATGCATCCTTAACTACCATATCCTTATATTTTTCAGGTAATGGTGTTGTCATCTTCCATCTATTAGCTATTGCCTCTTTATAAGTTACCCCTGCTGAATTTTTGCTTGCCGCTAGCACTGTAACTTCAAACCAAGGATGATTCTCCAATAAACATAAGAACCTTTGTCCAACCATTCCTGTGGCACCTATTATTCCAACCTTTAACTTATCTCCCATTAAAATCACCTCAAAATTTAATTTTGCTTATCTATTATAAATATGATATCATTTATGCATATATTAGTAAAATTGATAATTTCTATTAACATAATCAATTATTTTGATGGAGATGATTATATGGACTTTAAACAACTTAATGCTTTTTTAATGATAAGCAGACTTCAAAGCTTTACTAAAGCAGCTGATAATCTAGGTTATGCTCAATCTACTATAACAACACAAATTAAACTTCTGGAAAGTGAACTTGGTGTAAAGCTTTTTGAAAGAATAGGTAAAAACATAACTTTAACACATGAAGGAAAGAAACTTTTGCCATATGCAAAACAAATATTAAAGCTATCAAGTGATGTAAAAAATGCTGTACTTAATACTGATGTTCCAAGTGGTACATTAACAATTGGTGCTGCTGAATCTTTATGTGTATTAAGACTTCCTGAAATCCTTAAAGAATACAAAAAGCTATATCCTGAAGTGGACATCTCTTTAAAATTTGGAAATTGTGCTGAATTTAAATATTTCTTAAATGATAATATTATTGATGTAGCATTTTCATTAGGTGTAAAAATTAATTCAGAAGAATTTATATCAGAAATCGAAATTCCAGAGCCAATGTTGCTTTTAGCCTATCCTAGCCATCCCCTTATAAATAAAAAAGAAGTATTTCCAAAAGACATAGAGTCAGAACCACTTATATTAACGGAAATGGGATGTAGCTACAGAGCTACGTTGGAAAACATATTAAACAGTTGTAATGTAAAGCCAAATGTAGCTATAGAAACAGGAAGTGTTCAAGCCATTAAACAATTTACAATGAGTGGTCTTGGAATAACTTTACTTCCCAAAGTTGCTGTGGAGGATGAGATAAATAATAAAAAACTCATTCCCTTAAATTGGGTTGGCCCACACTTTGGAATAATATCTCAAGTACTTTATCATAAAAATAAATGGATTTCTCCTGCTCTAAAAGAATTTCTGATTTTATCAAGAAGTTTTATGGATGGATATTTACAATAGAATAATAACAAAAGCTCAAACAACTTATTAAATTAGATGTTTGAGCTTTTACATTGTTAATTATTATATTAATTTTATTTCAATTTACTAATTAATTCTTTCATATCATCCGGAAGTTCCGCTCTTAACGAAAGTATTTCACCACTTCTTGGAGATTTAAAATCTAATCCGTATGCATGAAGCGCCTGCCTCTTTATTAAATCTCCCTCATCTTCATCTCCATATAAAGTATCGCCGTAAATCGGATGACCTAAATGACTCAAATGTACCCTGATTTGATGGGTTCTTCCAGTCTCAAGTTTGCATTCTACTAAACTTGATTCATTGTATTCTTCAACAACTTTATAGTGAGTTATGCTCCTTTGGCCTCTCTCATCAATAACTCTCCTAATACCATTTTCAATTCCTTCAGGTTTATATATTGGTAGATCAATTGTTCCTTGTTTTTCTTTCATGATTCCATGAACTAATGCCAAATATTTTTTTTCTACATTATTTTCGCTCATTTCTTTAGATAGCATTCCATGAGAAAACTGATTTTTAGCAATTATAATAAGACCTGATGTATTCATATCTAATCTAGAAACTAATCTAACTATACAATTTTGACCGCTCTCCATGAAGTAATTGATTACTCCATTTGCAAGAGTCCCACTTTGATAACTTTTAGTTGGATGCACCACCATAAAAGGTTTCTTGTTGACTACTAAAATATCTTCATCTTCATAAACTATATCTATATCAATTTTTTCTGGAGCTATATCCTGACTTTCATCTTTAGCCAAATCAATCTTTATAATTTCTCCCTCATTCAGAACCCTATTCATTTTTACAACTTCATCATTAACAAATATTCTTTTACCAAGAGATGCACTTCTAATTAATCTTGTTGATAAGCCAAGTTCCACTTTCAAATATTCTCTTATTTTAGTGCCCTTCTCTATGTTAACAACCTGTTTTTCTAAAATACTCATATAATTTATCTTCTCCTCATATAGTCTAATCTAGGAATATGTCAAATTGATGATGCACAATAACGATAATACTCCTTCTAATATCTTTGTATTTTTACTAACCATACATATCTATTAAGTTTATGTTCATCACTATACTAGAAATAAGCAACATATTATGTGGAGTGTTTCATTGAAATTTAGATGGTAATGATTCTTGACTAGAAGTTGTTCCAAAATGCTAGTTCAAAGATTACCTTTGGGGCTAGCATTTCGGGCACAACTTCTAGCCTCAGAATCATCCATCTAAATTTCAGAGAAACCGGAACATAGTATGTTACTTATTTCGTTGAGCCACCACAAAACTCTAAATTCACTTTACTTACCAAAGGTTTCAAAATCCTTACCTAAGATTATAATCACATCGTAATCTTTATATTCTTTCTTGTTCTCTTTTTCATCATTTTCTTTTATATTTAAATCCTGTTTAATAGTCTTTAATTTATCAGCATCATTAGTAAGTATTTCACTTTTATCACTAAGTTCAGTATTGCCAGTATCAATCTTTGTATACCCAGCACTATTTAATTCCTTTGCTACTTTTGACGCTAATCCATTAATCTTTGTAGCATTTAACACCTTAATTCTTATATCATCTTTTGCTGCTCCTTCTGTTGATTTATTAGATGTAGAAGATGAAGTAAGTGATGATAATATGTCTTTATTTTCATTTTTATCAACTATTAAAAATGACTCTCCATTTATGGTTTTCGGTGTTCCACTTACAGTTGCCATTGTTACATTTTCCTTTTTTATACCAATAAATTTCAGTCCATATCCTAAAATATCAGTTGGCGACAGATTGGTTTCTACATTATCTCCTAATGCTGTCATTATCTTAGGTGCTTTAAATATTATAAAAGGACTTGTACATTTTTCAATAACCTTCGAAATAAATTTTTGTTGATTTTCTATTCTATCTAAATCTCCATTAGCAAGTCCACTTCCGTCATTATTTTTTCTCCACCTAAAAAATTCTTCTGCTTTCTTACCATCTAGAGTTACAGTTTCACCAGCTTTAAAATTTATATGAAGATTCTGACCTTCATCATCATAAATCATATTTCTATCGATCTTCATTTCAATTCCTCCGATAGCATCAATGATTTCACGAAAAGCATTATAATCAACTTTAACTATATAATTTATATTTATATTCAGTAAATTTTCAACTTCTGACTTTATCTTTGGATATCCACCTATTGCATAAGCTGAATTTATTTTAACATTTCTATCATTTACACTTATCAATGTATCTCTTGGAACAGATACAATACGAATACTTTTGGTTTGAGGATTGTAATTAGCTACAATTATTGTATCTGTTCTTTTTATTGATTGATTCTCTACCTGCTTTGGATCTCCTACATCCATACCAAGTAATAAGATATTTACTGGCTGGCTGAATGATACACTTGCACTGCTTGGCATTGACTTACTCTCAACCTTCATTAAAGCGTAAATTCCGGACACCATTGATACTATAACAAAAGTTATTATAAGAGATATAATACCTAAAACTAACTTCTCAAATACTGTTGTAGAATCATTGCTTCTTTTAAAGATTTTTGAGAATGCTGTATCTCTCTTTTTATTAGCTTTCCTTCTCATGTACCCACCTCTTATAAATTTTGTTTACTTAATATACCTTAAGTAACTATATAATCTAATTAAAATCACTCTTCTTAATAATACTTATAATTTAAATCCATGGTCAAATAGAAAATAATTTCGTGCCTTTATAGTGTTTTCATCAATTAATAAGTTTTTAACTAATAGTATTTTTATGCTACTGGTTAAACCAAAATAAACTCCTTTATCCAAACTTTCAAATGTAGCTCTTCTTATCTCATCAACTCCGTCAAAATTTCTGCCAGGTTCTATCATATCTGCTATATAAATAATTTTTGTTAAAATGGACATGTCCTCTTTACCTGTAGTATGCCATCTTATGGCATCCAGTATTTCATCATCATCAATTCCAAGTTTGCCTTTAGCCTCTATCGGCGCAACGATACTATGCCATAAATTCATATTCTTTTCTTCTATGTCAGAAATAATAACATTATTTTCTTTCATTATTTCCCTCATTCTGTCTATAGATAAATTTTTAGCAACATCATGTGCAAGTCCTGCAATTTCAGCTTTTTTTTCTGAAACCCCATTTAGTTTTGCTAACCTCTTCGCTGTGTCCGCAACTCCTAAAGTATGCATATAACGCTTTTCTAATAAATTTGATTTAAGATATAAATTCATTTCTTCTATGGATAACAAAATTATTTCCTCCTAAAATTAAATATATTTCTAAACAAACCAACTTATATCGCTATATATTACTAGAACCTTAACTGTATTAATTTCTATCTATATAGCCTATTTTTATAGATAATATCTGAAACTCTTGTTGGTACGAAAAAATCTATTCTTTTATTTTGATGTACTCTATTTCTTATATCAGTTGACGATATTTCAAGTTCTTTCAAATCTAAAACAATTATTTTTCCATTATATTTTTCTTCTATCATCTGTTTTCTATTTAACATATCACTTTTGTTTATTCCTCCTCTTGAAAACACTACAAGTGTTGCTAATGAAAAGATTTTTTTAACTTCTTTCCACTTCTCCATGCTAAACAAACAATCTGCTCCAGTTATAAAAAATAATTCATTATCTATATCCCTAGTACTAATCTTATTCTTGAAATATTCTAATGTTTCATGAGTAAAACTTAGTCCACCCTTCTCTATTTCATAATCTGATACAGAAAACTCGCTAAAGTGCTCTATTGCTGCCTTAACCATATCATATCTTAGTCCAGGATCTGTAATTATATTATTGACCTTAAGTGGCTGTACTCCTGCCGGCATAAAAATCACTTCATCTAAATTCAGTTTTTCTTTAGCTTCATAGGCTATATATAAATGTGCATTATGAATAGGGTCAAAAGTACCACCTATTATACCAAAGCGTTTCATAAGACTTCCTCCAAAAGTAAAATAGTTGTTATAATCATATTAAAAATTCCTTTTTTTATTATATCATGAAGTAAACTTAAATATTATTTTTAATATCTTAATTTTTATAAAAAAAGAAGCTTCTATAAAAGCAGCTTCTCTCTAATAATTATTTCCTATATATAATTATTTATTTGGTAATTCAATTTTTCTTTTCTTCAAATTTTTAGATTGCTTATATAAAACTATCTTGTTACCTATTGCTTGGATTCCTTCACATTTTACAGCTTTACATATCATATCAGAAGTTTCTCTTGTTTCTAAACCACTATTTTCTAAAACTTTTATTTTAATTAATTCTCGAGCTTCTAATGCTTGTGAAACTTGTATTAAAAAGTTTTCCTCAACGCCATTTTTACCTATTTGAAATATTGGTGACATATCATTAGCTAAGCCTCTTAAATAAGCTCTTTGTTTTCCTGTTAACATATTATTTATTCCTCCTAAAATTTTTCAACTTATATGTTGCATTAATTATCCCTGGGGGTTATTTTTTGATTTATAACTTAAATTTCATAGCTCTCAATTATAGAAAGATCTTTTTAATCTAATCCTACATTCTATTAAGCTTAAATTAATTAAAGTATATATTCAAATTCGAAATCATTTAATCTTACCATATCACCGTCTTTTATTCCCATTTCTCTAAGTTCATCAAAAATGCCTTTATTTCTAAGAACCTTATGGAAATATCTTAATGAATCTGCATCACGTACATTAACTGCGCTTAGTAATCTATCTACAAATGTACCTTCAACTACATAAACATCATATCCTTCTTCTTCATTATGTTCAACAGTAATATCATACGTAAATCTCTTCTCTTCTGGTATGTACATTTCATCTTCTGAAATTTCTAATTCTTTAACTGGAATATCCTTAAGTATTCTTGCCGCTTCTTTCATTACAGCATCAACGCCCTCATTTGTAGCTGCTGACATCTTAAATACTTTGTCAAATCCCATTTCTTGAACTCTCTTTTTGAAATCTTCAAATATACTTTCATCATAAAGCATATCAGTTTTATTTGCCACGACAATTTGAGGTCTATCCCAAAGTTTTACAGAATACTTCTTTAATTCCTCATTGATTTTAACGAAATCTTCAAAAGGATCTCTTCCTTCAACACCAGATATATCAACTATATGAATTAAAAGTCTAGTTCTCTCAATATGTCTTAGAAATTGTATTCCAAGACCAACACCTTCTGCTGCTCCTTCAATTATTCCTGGAATATCAGCCATTACAAAAGGTTCAATTCCATCAACAGCAACAACACCTAAATTAGGCTTTAAAGTAGTAAAATGATAATTTGCAATCTTTGGTTTTGCTTTTGTTGTCATTGATAACAATGTTGATTTACCTACATTCGGAAATCCTAATAATCCAACATCAGCAAGCAACTTCAATTCTAAAACTATATTTAACTCGTCTCCTGGCATTCCTGGCTCCGCATAATGTGGTGCTTGCTTAGTGGCAGTAGCAAATTTAACATTACCCTTTCCGCCTTTTCCACCTCTTAATAATACTAATTCTTGCCCCTTATGAGAAAGGTCTGCAATTATCTTATTAGTTTCTGCTTCTCTTATAATAGTTCCCATAGGTACCTTTATATATAAATTTTCTCCATCTTTACCATAGCATTTTGAACCGCCGCCATTTTCACCCGGTTCCGCAATAAACTTCTTCTTATATTTGAAGTCTAGTAACGTTGTTATTCCAGTTTCAACTTGAAAAATGATGCTGCCACCTTTTCCTCCATCTCCGCCATCTGGTCCACCTAGAGGTACATACTTTTCTCTTCTAAACGAAATAGCACCATTACCGCCATTACCAGATTTAACGAAAACCTTCGCCGTATCTATAAACATAAAAATCACCTTTCCTTGTTTGTTCTAATTTATTATCTTAATATAAAATTTTTCAGTTCTATTATTATCTATTCTTCCCTAAAAAATATTGCTTTATTATATAATATTGGATTTAATATCTAATCTCAATATATATTATCATAAAAATATTAAGGCATATCAAAGAAAATAACGCCTAAAATCCTAGTCTATTTCTATGATATCTGTCACTGTAGACATCGGCACCTTCTTGACTTATTATTTTCTTTCATATGCCTTAAAAAAGCACTCTTAAACTAAGAGTGCTTTATTTCTAAAATAATTATTCAGCTATTGCTTCAACGTCTACTGGGTAAACACTTGCTTTTTTCTTATCTCTACCAAGTCTTTCGAATTTAACAATTCCATCAATCTTAGCAAATAAAGTATCGTCTTTACCTTTTCCAACATTTTCACCTGGGTGGATCTTAGTTCCTCTTTGTCTATAAAGAATGTTTCCTGCAAGAACAAATTCTCCATCAGCAGATTTAGCTCCTAATCTCTTTGATTGAGAGTCTCTACCATTCTTAGAACTACCTACTCCCTTTTTATGAGCGAATAATTGAAGGTTCATGATTAGCATGTGACTACACCTCCTCTTTTATTAAAGTTATATATTCTCTACGTTTCTTTTGCCCTACCAATTGATCAAATCCTAAAATTACACTTTCCAAGCTTTTTTCAAAAGTTTTTAACAAAACTTGAGCTTGATTTAGCTCTTCTAGATTAAAATCTTGAAGATCTAATTTCAAGTATCCATCTTTTATTTCGTAAGTCGAATTAAGCTTTAAAACTTCATCCAATCCAATAATTACACTTTGAGATAAAACCGAAACTGAATTACATATAATATCAAATGCCTCTCCTATTAAAGCAGAATCACTTGAAAAATCTCTGTCATTACCCATAGCGTGACCATTCATTACGAACCCAACAATATTATCATTATGTTGTTTGATTTTTACTCTAATCATAATCTTATTATGCTTCGATCTTTTCGATTACTAGCTTAGTGTAAGGTTGTCTGTGTCCATTCTTTCTTCTATAGTCCTTTTTAGACTTATACTTGAAAACTATAACCTTCTTCGCCTTACCTTGTGCTGCAACCTTAGCTACAACTTTAGCTCCTTCAACTACTGGTGCACCAACTTTGATACCTTCCTCAGTTCCTACAGCTAAAACTTCGTTTAATTCAACTGTTGAGTCAACATCAGCGTTAAGTTTTTCAACGTATATTACGTCTCCTTCTTGAACTCTGTATTGTTTTCCTCCTGTTGCTAATACTGCGTACATTAAAACACCTCCTCATAACGGTCTCGCCACTTTTGGTACAAAGATTCAACTTTGTTTTACATAAAACCTTACGTGCGCGGTCTACAAAAGCCAGTTTATCATATTTCTAGTGCTTTGTAAAGCATAATCTATAATTTATCCATATAAACATAATTTAGCATCATTATTAATTGAGTTCATCTTATTTTAAAATTAATGATCATACTGATTTCATCTGTTGAGAGAATAAAAATTAATTTAACACTTTTCTATAACTGTAACTTTATAATCTTTTAAGTTATCCTTTTGTCCTTGAAATATAAGTGGCTCAATTTTATACCCTTCTATATTATCTAAATAATTTAGATATATCTCCTTATCTAATCCATCTAATCCATCTATTTCTCTCATAAACTCAAAAATATTTTCTCTTATTCTATCTTTATAAACACTATCTATTTGTATATGAAAACAATTTATAGAGCTTTCTTCCTGCATTCTTACTATGTCATTCTTTATGAGCCCTTCAATATAAGATAGCTTTAAGATTATTCCTTTTCCTTTACATAAGCTGCATTCCTCTTCCATATACTCATATATGCTTTTCCCTTGCCTCTTTCTAGCTATTTGAACCAAATCTAGCTGAGTAAATGGGAATATCTTTACATTACCCTTATCCAACTTCAGGCTTTCCTTAAGTGCATCCATTACAATGTCTCGTTGACTTTTATCTCTCATATCAATAAAATCTATTACTATAATTCCACTTAAGTTTCTAAGCCTAATCTGTTTTCCTATTTCTTTAGCTGCTTCTAAATTAGTTTCCAAAATTGTTTTATTAAAACTCTTTTCTTTTATGTTTTTTCCACTATTAACATCAATAACATACATTGCTTCAGTTCTATCAATTACTATATATCCTCCGCATTGTAAGTTAACTTTATTATGCCTTAACCTTAATAGTTCTTTTTCAATTCCATAAAAATCGAAAAGCTTTCTATATCCTTCATACTTTTCTATTTTTAAATTTTCTTGTCCTTTAACGAAGCTTGATACCTTATCATAATCCATATTATTATCAACATAAATTTTTACGATTTCTTCTCCAGAAAAATTCATTAAAAGCTTAGTTAAAGTTAAATCCTCACCATAAAGTTTTTTCACCCCTAATGAATGCTTCATTTTTTTATCTATATTTTGAAATTCATCATAAAGTTTAGAAATCTCATTCTTAAGAATATTTATATTCGCATTTGCACCTTCTGTTCTTACTGTTATGCAAACATCTTTTAACGGCTCAATGTTATTTAATATTTCTACTTTCTTTTCTTCATCTTCTATTCTCTTAGAAAACTCTATTCCTTGTTCATAACAATTTAAGACAATATATTTCCCGGGAATTGACACCTTTGCAGTTAATTTGGCACCTTTATCATTAAGGGGTTCTTTTAAAACCTCTACTAGTATGTCATCTCCCTTTTTTATTCCATTTTCCTTTAATTCATCACTATAGTACAAGTACCCTTCTTTATCTAAACCTAAATCAACAAATACTGAATTTATAGCAGGAATAATATTTTTAATTTTTCCTTTATAAATTTCCCCTATTATTGGTTCATTCTTACTTTCTTCAACAATACTTTCTATCAATTCATTATTAGATTTAATAGCTATCCTTAAAATTTTTTCTCTTCTCTCAATAAGAATCTCTTTCATTTTATAACACATCCTAATCAGTGTACCACATACATCTCACACCTTTTAGTTATCCCATGGGGGAAAATGCACGATCAAAGATTAATCATCTATAATCGTGCATAAAGCTCTGTGAATTGTATCTAGCTTATATATTATTTTTCTTTTATACACATTTATACAATGGTACAAGTTTATCATTTTTATAAAAATACATTTCTTCTCTTTTTATATTAACAAACGAATCTAAAAATGCATTTGAAGTTTTTTCTTGGATATAGCTAACGAGCAAATCAGCACTTAAATGTTCCCTGCTCCCTGTACTTATAACTACATTAAGAATTAGGAATTCATCTCTAACCCAGAAACTAAATTCCTTAACTAAAGTTCTTATATTTATTTCTCGTTCACCTTTTTTACTCTTCTTTACTGTATTCCACTCATTAATTTCTAAAAGTTTATTAACTTCCTCTTCTAAATTTGAGACATCAGAATACTTAATCTTTATAGTATATCTTGCTGCATCAATTAAAGCCATAGCTTGAGGAACTTTCTTTTCTCCTTCTTTATAAGGAATTGCAAGTGCACTTATATATTTTATTCCACTTGGCGCGGTCTCATTTAATTTATCCACAATTTCATTTTCATCCATCTCAGTTGTTAACACCATATCCATATACTCACCACTTGAATATACGCCTACTGATAAAGGCTGCGCTATTGATGTATTCATATGTGGATTAAACCCTTGAGAATATTCTATAGGAAGTCCTGCTCTTCTAATATTTTTTTGAATTGTTTTAAGAACATCCAAATGAGATATAAACTTAATATTTTCCTCTTTAGTAAATTTAGTTAAGTATCGCACCTTCAAAACACTCCCCATCTTTAAAGTTCACATTAATTCCACATCCTGTACATCCTTCTCTACAGTTTTGTGTTAATTCTGCTCTTTTAGCTTTTTCATTTTCTATTTCTAAATATTTTCTATTTACTCCGATATCAATGAAATCCCATGGTAATACTTCATCATAACTTCTTTCTCTATATGCGTAGAAATCTACAGTTAAATTACACTCTTCCATTGCTTCCATCCATACATCAAATTTAAAGTGTTGATCCCAACCATCGAACCTAGCACCTTTTTCAAATGCTTTTATTAAAACCTCACATAATCTTCTATCACCTCTAGCAAAAACAGACTCCATTACAGACGTTTTTTGTTCATGATAATTGTAGACTATACATTTTGATTTAATTGAAGATTTAACAGCTTTGATCTTTTCAGTAACATCTTCAAACTTTGCCATAGGTGCCCATTGGAATGGAGTAAATGGTTTAGGTATAAGTATTGATGTGCTTACTGTAAGCCTTAACCCTTTATTATTATTTATTTTATTGGGAACTTGTTTATATCTGCATACTATTTTTTCTGCTAATTCTCCAATTCCCATACAATCTTCTAATTCCTCATAAGGAAGACCAATCATAAAGTAAAGCTTAAGCGTTTTCCACCCAGCTTCAAAAGCACTTGTAGCTGCATCTAAAATTTTCTCTTCAGTAAGTCCTTTGTTGATTATGTCCCTCATTCTCTGAGAACCTGCTTCTGGTGCAAAAGTTAATCCCGTCTTTCTTACCTTTTGAATATCCTTAAGCAAATCTACTGAAAAAGCATCAACTCTTATAGAAGGAAGTGCTATACCAACTCTGTTTTCTTCATGCTCATTAACTAAATCTGTAATCAGTCCCTTTATATCAGAATAATCACAGGTACTTAATGATGAAAGAGAAATTTCTTCATATCCCGTACTTTTAACTAATTTTCTAGCTAAATCTTTTAAATCCTCTCTTGTCTTTTCTCTAACTGGTCTATAAAGCATACCTGCCTGACAGAATCTGCATCCATTTGTACATCCCCTAAATAATTCTAGAACTATTCTGTCATGAACAATTTCTGAATAAGGCACTATTATATCTGTAGGGAAATCTACCTTAGTATAGTTATTTATAATTCTTTTTGTAATAGTTTTTGGAACATCATCATATTTAGGCCTAAACTCTTTAATTGTATTATCTTCATTGTAGATAACATCATATAATGAAGGGACATATATTCCTTGAATTTTAGAGATTTCTCTTAAAAACTCTTTCTTCTTTCCTTTACCTTTATACTTTTTATAAACATCTAAAACATCGTTCATCATTTCTTCGCCTTCGCCGATCTCGAAGAAATCAACAATATCGTATAATGGTTCTGGATTATATGCACAAGGGCCTCCAGCCATAACTATGGGCTCATCTTCGCCTCTTTCTGATGCTCTTATAGTTATCCCCGCCATATCTAGCATATTTAAAATGTTTGTGTAGCTCATTTCATATTGAAGCGTGAAACCTAAAATATCAAACTCTTTTAGAGAATCCTTTGTCTCCAAAGTAAATAATGGGATACCATTTTTTCTAAGTTGTTCTTCCATATCTGCCCATGGTGCAAATGATCTTTCACAATATGTATCGCTTCTTTGATTTATAGTATGGTAAAGTATTCTGCTTCCTAAATGTGACATTCCAACTTCATAAACATCTGGAAAACAAAATGCAAATCTTATGTCAACTTCTTTTGGATTCTTAACAATCTCATTTAGTTCTCCACCAGTATATCTACTTGGTTTTTCAACTTTAAATAAGATATCATCTGAAATTTTATTCATTAATAAATTTCCTCCTTAAAACACACTCTCATATGTACAATTTTACCTAGATACTTAGTTTTAATCCTAACTAAATGCACTTTTTGCTTATGCATAAATAAAAGAAGTATAAACTTTAATTGCTATACTTCTTAATTGCTACCCCTATTCTAACATAATTAATTCTTATTGGGAATATTCTTATTGTTTCCAACACTATATACCGTTTGTTTTATACTATAATTCTTTCAAATCCTTTGAATTCTTAGGAATATAGTTCTTACTATATTTCCAATCAATTATCCATAGTATAAATGATAGTCCAGCATTTATACCAAATACAAATCCAAATACTCCATAAAAGCGAAGTTTATTGAAAAAGTCTCCTGCAAAAGAATTGAACATTATATCAATCTCTTTTGGGTTAAGCAACTCAATTTGCTTATTACTAATATTTTTTAAATTTATTTCTCTTATTATTGGTACAATGCAATCACTAACTGAATTTAAACCTGTTTGAATTGTTTTATCTATAAAATAATCTTTTGAGCTGTCTGCTATAAAGTAAAAATTACTATCAATTGCACTTTGAACCAATCTCTCAACTGCAACCATAACTTTTTGATTAAATTCTGCATTAGCAAAAGTATATTTAATAATCCTATCAAGATCATTGCTTAGAGTGCTTGCATCAACAATTTGTTTTACCTTTAGTCCCGAAAGTATATCAGAATAGAAGTTTTCTATAAACATAGATATAGAATTTTTCGTTTCTTTACTGCAAATAATTATGTTGAAAACATTATTTATACAATTTTCAATTTCTATACTATTAATTCCTTTGAATATTACAGAACTATATTCATCGAATAAATTCTTTACCAGATTTTCGCTTAAGAAATTTTCTATTGTTATAGACAATTTATTTTTATTAATATTTATGCTGCTATATATATCTTCTTTTATAATATTGACTTCATCAAAAAACCTTTTATAAATCGAATCAAAAGTACTTAATCCAAATAATTCAAGATATTCTGAAAGTGGAACCACAGCTAATGAATCTAAAATTAGATCACTTGCATTATAAATATATCTTTCAAAGTCAACATTCTTATCAAATTGTTCAAATAAATTATCTATTAATATTCGAATATTAAATTCTTCAGCCTTTATTTTTAGTTCACTTACTCTAATAGGATAAATACTTTCATTTAATGTAATTTTTGTAGTATTAATAAGTCTATCTGTCTCTTCCTTTAGCATTAATGGAAATTTTTTATTTAGTATAATATCAACAACCCTATACGCTATATCATCTCCGCCAAAAGTTGCATAAGCTATCTTTTCAAAGAAATTAAGTTCAAGCTTAATAGTTTCTTGTACATTTTCAGTTATAATATTCTGATTATTTTTTAAGTAAGCTATTAATTTATTGGAAAAATAAGATGTTATAGTATATAGATTATCATCAATTATATTCTTGACTCTACCATTAAACATTGATCCTATATCATTATTTTCATCTAGACCATTACGTAAATATTTACTTGCTATATTCTCTAAATGTATTTTAAAATCATTAGAAAAATATTCATATACATTTTTCCCTAGATTAATTTTTGCTTTTTCTATAGAGTCTTTACCTATAACCTCTTTGCACGATTGTTTTATAGCTACGGAATAATGATTTTTGTATTCTTTTGTAATCAACTCTATAAAATCTACTTTTTTAATGGTACTAAGATTATCTTGTATAAGTCTATTGCTTTCCTCTTGAATGTAATTTTTGATTTCAATAAGCATATCTTCTGAAATAACATCACCAATTTTATAATTTGAAGATATTTTATTTTCTATAAACTTCGCTAAAGAACTTTTGCTATTTCTAATACTACTTACTATTTTAGGAATTCCATTCTGAATGTAACTTTCCTTGATAAAATCATCAAACTTGCTTTCTTTTAATTTGTTAGTAATTCCTTCAGATAAATCTGAACTCCTATTACAACACTTTAAAATTATTTTATAGACATACTTTACAAAATCTTTCTTTTTACCTTTAACAAAGTTAACTAAAATTTGATAATTATTATTTTTAACCAAAGTAGTTAGCACCGAAGACATATTATCTTTATTAGAATTAAAACTTTTATTAATTTCCTCTTTATCTAATAATTCTTCATCAATTAATTTCGCCATTCCAATTGCGAATTCATTTTTATGTGCTGGGATATATCCTAATGCAAACTTCTTAAAAAATGGTATTTTAGATATAATTTTATTTTCCTTGTATGGATGGAAAATCATCCATAAAGCCACAACATTCGTTATATATCCTATAAATGCCATAACTGCGAGCGACAACAATCCATTAGATATATTGCTTGGAAATCCGTAGCGTCCAATAGAATCTGGAAATATTAATTGATATATTATCCCAACTATAGTGCCTAAAACAGCACCAAAAACAGAAAGTGGTTTAAGCTGGCTTCCCATAAAATCTTGAACTATGTCACATATCTCATCCTCGTCATATTTACTTAAGCTATTTTTTGCGATTTTTTTGATATTCCCATTTAGTAGACTTGGAAGCTTAGATATTAATGATGGATAGCCTTTGTTTATAAGAATATTTGCTAATTGATTCTTATTGAACCCTCTATTAATTAATTCCTTAACTTCATAATTCTTATATTTATCCACAGTTTCCTTGCAAAGTAATACTGAATTATCCACAATATATTCCAATATGTTAACATTATAATTTGATAATATGTCTCCTACTTTAAGATTTTTAACATTTGATACTATAATATTTTCTAATTTCTCGCTATATGTATCTTTGTTCTTTCTGAGCAAATTATTGGTCCATATTGAAAACTTATTAGATATATTAAGGACACTATTATCTTTAAATAATTCCGATAAATTTTTATGAAATATTTCATCACTCTTTGAGTTTATGAATCTTCCAACTATACCATTTATATTTTCACATAATCTCTTTCTGTTTTTAAAAATACTTTCATATAACATTCGCTTAAGCTTTTTATGGAATAATTTTAATAAATCTAGCTTAGCAATCTCATTTACTTTCTTTGAAAATTGAGATTTTATTATTACACGCAATAGATTTTCCCCATGTATTGCAAGTCCATCAGTAATAATTTCAGCTACTTCGTCAGATGTAACTAAATCGTATTTTTCCAATGCTTCTACTATATTTTTAACCTTTGCGTTCTTCAAGTAATCTATAATAGAAGTTACTATCTTATCACTTGATTCATCATCAAAATTATTATTAATATAGTCTATAATTTTATTAACAATATTATTTTTAGATGAAACATCTCCCATAAGTGCATTCCTAACCTTTGAGATTATAAGTTTCTTTATGCTCTCATCTATATCTTGTATTGCTTCATCAATTGCGGATTCAATCATTTCATCCAATGATGACTTGTTACTCGAGATCCACTCCAAGATATAAGGCATGATCTTAGGAATAACTGTTTTTATAAAGTTCGTAAGTGATTCTTCCATTCCTTTTGGAAGTATTTCATAAATTGTAAAATCAATATTTCTCCCAATTGAACTAATCTCACTTATAATCTTTAATATTAGATTTCTTCCTTCGGAAGAATTAATAAATTCAGTAATTTTAATAAATAGCTTCGAAATAACTTCTTCTTGTTCAGCTTCCGTAACAAAGTGACTGATATCTTGATCGCCAATAAATTCTTGTAATTTTACAAGAGTTGCATCGATATTTATATTTGACAGCATATTATCAAAAAACATCTTGCATGACTTTTCATCGAATAAGATATCATCATTAAATATTTTTTCAATGCACTCAATGATATTATCAATTAGTTTTTTCTGGACTTCTTTAGGGAAAATATCTGCTAAAGTCATATTCGAATTTTCTTTATACAAATTAGAAATAAATTCATTTACTGCATCAGTATTTTCAAGTTCACAAATTAATAACTTATACCCTGAACTCACAATTTTTGATATCTGTTTTTCGCTTAATATATCCTTCAAATCAACATTACACATCAAACTATCTATTAGCTCTGGCAGAAGCATGTTTAGGTTGTTTCTTATAAATTCTTCACTCTTAAGCATACTATCAGAAAAACCATCTATTTCAGATATTTTAGTATTCCCTAAGCTATTACCCAATTCTTTCTCAAAAAAGATTTGGGCCATTTGTTCAATATATGTATTTATATTTTTATTAGACATTTCAGCTTTTAATGTATCTGCATTTATTATATCTCTTTCCACTAATTCGCTGATCTCTTCAATAAATTTTTCCTTCTTCTTTTTGATTACTCCTCCTAGCTTTAAAGGTGTATATTCTTTAAAAAGCATATCGACCGCATATTTATTTGTTATATATCCAGCTACTCCACCCGAAAATCCCTGAAATGCTAGTAAAAAAATAAATGTTAACATCAGCTATTCTCTCCTTATGTAATATCAATTCTAAACAATAACTTTTTCACATATAAAATATGTTGTTTACATCATATTATACTAATTTATTAACTTTATTTCCACATTTCATACTACAACAACAAAAAGTGCTAATCCTCATAAAAAGATTAGCACTTTCATTAAATCTATTTTCTGTTATTCTTTATTAAGTTATATACAATTACAGCTGCTTCTGCATTGCTTATATTATGCGACCCATTAAAATTTCCATTTGTATCCCCTTTAATAATATTAAGAGCATAACACATTGATGCACATCCTTTATATGAGTCTTCTATATTATCTTTAAAAGGACTATTAAATATTTCAGAATGTCCAGCTAATTTCTCATAGCCTAAGTATCTTATAATAAACTTTGCTGCATCATTATATGATACTACTGAATTTGGAGCTTTTTCTTCATTTTTAATTACTCCATTTTGAATTAACATATCATAAAAGTCATCATCGCTATAGTTATTTTTTACTGGTGAGTATATATATTTAAAGAAATTTATTTGAGTAATATTCATATTGGGATTAAATTTTTCCCCATCTATATAATACCCATTATCTAAAAGTTCTTTTACTGTCTTTTCACACCAATGCCCATTTATATCTTTATATTCTGGCAATTTATTTTCTCTATATGCTTTTCCACTATAATCTATCCTTATGCCATTTATAGGATCAATAATATAGCTATCGTTCTTGTTTATAAAGTCATACACTATTCCAACTTTATTTGCATCCAACATTGTATATTGTAATGAAAATCCTGCTAAATCTTTAATTTTATTAAATGCAGCTTCCTTGCTTATAATATTGCTAATGTCAGGAAAAGAGGCATTATCATACCAGTTATTATCATAACCAATGATTTTACCTGTATTCTTATCTACTTCAACATTTAAGTAATTTCCAGAAAACTCTATTCCATTCACTTGACGTACATAATTAAACATAAAAGTATTTTCTTCTATTGGTCTATCAGTAATCTTTAAAATTGGACTCTTTATATCCTTAAACTTTGTTTGTGTAAACTTATTAGGTGCTACTTTTTTCAAAAAGTTTTCTACTGTGTTTTGCGCATCTGCCTTAGAAGTATTACCACTTGTTCCAAGTTTATTATAATTATAAGAATGTAACGATATTACTTCTCCAGATTTTGCATCCACTCTTCCATATACACCATCAAAAGAAATATTCCATGAATATTCATCATCAAGATAGTTTTTATTTAATGATGCATCACTAACTTTCATATCAGCCGTTATTAAATCAGATGTTTCTCTAAGTATACTTTCTGCCTTTTCTTTACTTATAAGATGTGCAACATTCTGAATCGCATCCATCTCTTCTTGTGTCAGCTCTTGATTTGCTTTATCCAAATTATTTGCAGAAGCATTTGCCAATGAATGATCCTTATTTCCATCATCTAATTTATTATCGCTTGAATATGATACTACTTGTCCAGTTTTGGCATCAATAAATTCACTTATATTACTTGGAGCATATCCTGCAAATATATTCATTTTCTTCTTCTCATAATCATAATAAGAATAATATTTTAAATCTATACCTATTTTATCTATATATGCTTTTTCTGCAGTAACAGAATCAATTATCCCACTTAAATTAGGATATTCAGCTCCCTTTACTTCTAAATTGTCATTGCTAAATGATGTCACTTTTCCACTATATTTATTTACACCAACATTTATATAAATATAGTTAACCGGAATTTCATTTACAAACTTTTGATAAGTAAAGTTATACTCATCCCCTTGAAAAGAAGCTGAATCATTTTTTACTAACTTTATTTCCCCAATATATTCCGGAATTACATTTCTCAAAAAATCTTCTGCTGAAACTTGGGCCTGATCTTTCGTAATATTTGCTAAACCGTCTTTGCTATCCTTGCTATCCCCATCATAATTACTATATTGATATAAGAATCCATCTTCACCTATTGATGCAGATATCGATCCTTTCTTATCTTCTTTTTCTGCCCAATTTAAATCCCAAATTCTAACTTTTGTCCCCCTTACTTCACGTTCGCTTGAGTTATGTGTGAACTCTGTATAATCATCTGGAACTGTTATAATTTTCTTTGCTGATATTATAGCTTGCTCTAAGTTTTTGCTATCTTCATCCGCGGCAAATGTCGGAATAGAAATAGTAGACAATATTAAACATAATGTTAATATCCCGCTTATAATCCCTTTCTTTTTCATAAATATCCTCCAATCTTTAATAATGAGTTATTTTTTATACTATCTACATATAATACGATTCTTCATATGAAAATTTTGCATTAAATTATAATTTTTTCACAAATTCTTATACAGTTACTTTTAAAGACCTATGTTAAGGCAATAAATTCATATTTAAATTTTTAGTAATTTACAAAAAATGGAGTTAATAATTAATTTTAATTATTAACTCCTCATTACTAACTAGTATTATACTATGCATCTATTAATATTTTCTATTATCTTTTAATGAATTCAATTATTTTTCTTTTTTAATTGTACATACTCTTCCAATGTTATATTTCCATAATCCTTTAATGCTTTTATTAGCTCATCTTCATGTATTATACTAATGAGTTCCATGTCATCATTAAGAATATAAAAACTGTTAAATTTGTTTTTATCAACTAAAGATAAAACATTAACCAAACCTTTTTTATAATACACAGAAATTGATTTATTCTCTATATAGTTATGCTTTTTTAACTTTCTTATTTTCTTGATCATATCTCCCATTATTATATACATAGTTTTTTCTTTTTCTATAAATGTTGCATATGTGATTAATATGAATGCAAGAAATAGACTTATATTAACTTTATGTAATATCATTATTATAATAAATATTAAAAATAATGTTCCTGAAATAATAAAGCTAAAGATTTCTGTAATTTTTTTTGATCTTTTATATAATAGCTTTTTTGATAATAGTATTTCGCATACCCTTGAACCATCAAGGGGATAAGCAGGCAATAAATTGAATATTCCTAAAAAGAAATTAACATTTATACTATCTTCAATAATTTGATATTTGAAATATCCATATAAATAGCACATAACCACAGCCATAAAAATATTAAAAAATGGTCCAGCTAAATATAAAATCAATTTTTTTCTTTCAGTTAACTCATCAATGTCACTTAATTCGACTTTAGCACCAAATATGCTAATATTAACATTATTAAATTTGCACCCAAATTTACTTGCAACTATCATATGTGCAAATTCATGCAATATTACCCATAGAAAACTAATAACAATGTAACCTTCATAATCTCCCAGCCACATCAATATCGACAGTTCTAAAATCAATACCATATACCATTTCTTCATTTCTAACCCCTATAATATTGCTATATCAGAATAATTTGCAATGCACAAGTAAAAAATGGAACTTAATCAAATATTAAAATATATTTTATATTCCTATTAATATGTTATTTCCTATTAATTTAATTGTTTATATTACTGTTACTTCCTATATATTCTATAAAATTAGAAGTTCTTGACTTTAAATTTTCAATTCTTAAATCATCTGCAGTAAAATTTCCTATCCTTAAATCTTTACCTTTTATATTTCCTATCTGCATCGTACTAAAAGTATCTATATATCCGTTATAATTAAAATTTTGATTTAATACCTGTTTACATTTAATATGCATTTCCTGAGCTTGTGCGTAAGGGGTATATTTTAATCCAACAAAAAATAGCAATAACAGTGTAGCTCCAGTTAGTTCTTTAGTTATTCTCGTAATCAAAATATTTATCATTTTATCGTTACTTTTCATATTGTTACCGTACCTTGAACCAATATTAGCATTATTATTCTTTTTACCTAAAGTCAAATGGCTCCTTTTATCCTTTCTTCCTTTCGTTGTATTATTAATGTTCTTATAGTAATCTTCATAAGCTGATCTATAGCTGCCCATGATACACTCCCTTCAAATTCATTCACATTAAAGTATATTTAACACTTCATAAAATTATGAGAACAAAATTGTTGCAGGATCTTTGTAGTTGCTACATTCTGCGATATGTATGTATTCTTTAGGTTGCTTAATTGAAAAAATACACTACTTAGAATTTTATGTCACTAATACCTCCCATTCAAAAATTATTATATTTTGGAATAAATAATCCTCAAAAATTAAAATAAGATCAATAATCTTATACTGTACTCAAAATTCTTATTTGTAATTTCTACTGTACTGGATAAAATTATTAATCCTATTATTTTATAAATATTTTTGGTATATTCGCTATAGTTACTTTTTACATTTTACTCCTAATTGAGCCCTTAACTTATTGAAATTATAAGTATAAACTTATTATAGCAACATGCATATTCTAAAAGTGTATCTTTTTTCTTCTCATTCCTACATTTATTACTAGTGCTATTGAAATTACTGTTGTAAGCAACGAACTTCCTCCATAGCTAACAAGTGGCAGCGTTATTCCTGTAATTGGTAGTAATCCTATTGTCATACCTATATTCTGCAATATAGCAAATAGGAAATATGACACTATTCCAACACATATAACTGAGCCAAATATATCTTTAGATGTTCGTGCTACTGAAATCATCTTATATATCAGAAATCCGTAAAGCATTAACAAAACAATTGCACCTACAAAGCCCCATTGATCTGCTATTGCAGCAAAAATAAAGTCCGTCTGAACTTCTGGTACATTTTGTGCAGCATATGTTGTAATCCCATCTTGAGCCAATGACGGGCTACTTCCAAGCAATCCACCTGAACCAATTGCAATCAACGACTGATTTAAATGATACGTACTTGCATCATCGATGCTTGGATTCAAAAATGCTGTAAATCTTGCTTTTTGATATGTTTCTATGAGTCCTGAATTCCACACAATCACTATTCCAAGTACTAAACAGGCTAATCCTCCAGCAATAATTCTCGTATCAAATCCCATTGTATAGAAGATTCCTAAAACTATAAAGAAACATACCATACTCATTCCCATATCAGGTTGGATTACAATAAACATTACTGGTACTATGCAATAAAATGCTAATGTAAAAAAATTCTTAACATCATTTATTTTTCCGTCCATCTCATCTAACTTCTTACCCAGCATAAGTATAATTACAAACTTTGCAAATTCTGACGGCTGAAGGTTACCTACTCCTAAACGGATCCATCCTCTAGCACCATTAACTACTATTCCAATCCCTGGAACCATGGTTAATATAAGAAGAACTACAACTCCCCAATATAATACAGGTACATAGTTAAATATTATCTTATAATCTACTGCCACAAAAATATATAACGCTACAAGTGATATTGCAAACCAACCCAGCTGTTGCTTTACAAAACTCAATCCAAATTGTCCTTTTGTGCATAAATATATATTAAATGTTCCGTATAAAATTAAAAGAATTAAAGAAATTAATATAGTCTTATCAATTTCTTTAATTAATTTCATATCTAATTTTAATAGTCTAAACAATATCTCACCTCCTAGTTATATTAATCTTATATAACTCAATCAATCTTAATTATACATTATTATTACCGCATTCTCCATAATAATTATATTAGGCATAAAAAACATAATAATTTTGTAATAATTTAAAGATAATATCTTGTTAAACTTCCAATGGCATCCACATAAAATAAATTTCATTCCTACTTAATAAAAAAATAAGATGAATTATTTTAAAGAATTAACCATATAATTCTTTAAAATAAGCATCTCTTCTAATTTAAACAAAGCAATTTATTTATCTTCCTTTTACACTTTTAATTGGAATATTAGCTATTAATGCAGAAGTATTTTCACCTTCTTCATCGCCATTCTTATTTACCGATATTTCAACATCCTCAACCTGTATATCAATGTACTTAGAAATCACTTCTAAAATCTCTTCTCTTATTTTCTCAATAATATCTGGGGCAATTTCTCCTCTATCATGTATAAGAATTAGCTTTAGTCTGTCTTTTGCAACTTCTTTAGGTGTTGGTTTACTATTTAAACTCTTAAAAAAACCCATTCTCTCAACCTCCCTTAATTTCGCTTAAATAGCTTCTTTAAGGAGCTAAAAAATCCCTGATGCTCTTCTGTATGTAAATCAATAATAGGAACTTCTTCACCTGTAATTCTTCTAGCTATGTTTCTGAATGCTTGTCCAGCAATTGCACCCTCTTCTAGCACAATAGGTTCACCTCTATTAGTTGAAATAGTTATATTCTTATCATCAGGAACAACGCCAAGTAATTCTACTGATAATGTTTCAATAATATCAGCTACATCAAGCATATCTCCATTCTTAGTCATCTCATAATTCAATCTATTTACAATAACTGAATGATCCTCTAATCCCTTAGAATCAAGCTTACCAATGACTCTATCAGCATCTCTAACAGATGTTATTTCTGGATTTACAACAATAATTGCTTTTTCTGCGCCTATTACAGCATTTTCAAAACCTTGTTCTATTCCTGCTGGAGAATCTATTAAGACATAATCAAATTCTTCTTTTAATTCATTTACTATCTTTAACATTTCTTGTGGACTTATATCATCTTTATCCTTAGTTTGTGCTGTTGGTAAAAGAAATAAGTTTGCAAATCTTTTATCTTTTATAAGCCCTTGTTTTAATCTGCATCTTCCTTCTATAACATCAATTATTGTATATACTATTCTGTTTTCTAATCCTAGCAATACATCTAAGTTTCTAAGCCCTGTATCTCCATCTATAACAACTACTCTCTTACCAAGTGATGCTAAAGCAGTTCCTATATTAGCTGTAGTTGTTGTTTTTCCAACTCCACCTTTACCTGAAGTTATTACAATAGATACTCCCATTAAAAAATCCCTCCGACGTTTTAGTATATATATTTATTTGGTAAATATGGTTCCACTATTATTAACCCATCCTTAATTCTTGCTAATTCTGGATAGCTTGGTTTTTCAATGTCGTCTGGAGACATAGCTATAACATTTGCAATTTTTAAAAGTTCAGGTTGTAGTAGGAATGCCGCTATTACTGCCTTTGTATTTCCATTTGTCCCAGCGCTCACTTTACCCCTTATACGTCCTAAAACAATTACATTACCTGCTGCATATACTTCTGCACCACTATTTATATCTCCAACTATAACTATGTTTCCTTGGTAATTAATACATTCTCCGCCTCTAACTGTCTTTCTTATAAACTTAGTTTTCCCTTCGTATACACCAGAGAATACCTTAACCTCTTTTTCATTCACCTGCTCAATTTCCTTTTCTATATCCTCTAGAACAATATCTTTTAATTCAATTTGAGTTAATAATTTTTCTTTAAGAATGCCTACTTCCTTTTTATTAACTAATTTTAAATCTATTCTTAATATTAGAGTTGTCCCTTTATAAAAATGCTTTCCTTTAGAAAGTTTCTTTATTAGTAATACAAGCATATCATCAAAACAAGCAAATTTATTCATATTGATAGTTGTATTTATTCCATCTTTATTTCCCTTTATTAAAATACCATCATTATTATACATTCATTCCCTCCAATGAATTTTGCAGGTTAAAATAGTTAAATTGTTTTGAAAATGGCAACCTCTCTAAAATTATATCATTATACTGACTATTTTTGTATATATGTTTCACTAATTTTTGATTAAATTTTATAAAAGCATATAAAACATCAAAATTTGATAATATGCGGTATACTTACCAAAGTATTGAACACTTATCAGATTATAATATCACATTGACATAATCCCTTATATTAATACTGTCTTCATCTACTAAACAATCTACTGCAACTATATTTACGCCATTCTCTTTTGCATATTTTAGTGTATCTCCAAATTCCTTATGTGTCTCTACATTGGGTTCGAAATGAACAACATCTTTCATTTGTATTACGAATATGACGTAGGCATCGTACCCTTCTTTAACGCAATCAACAAGTTCTCTAAGATGTTTAACACCTCTTTCTGTAGGTGCATCAGGAAACTTTACAATTCCGTCATTCTCTAAAGTTACCCCTTTTACCTCTATAAAAATTTTCTGTTTCTTTGTCTCAACATAAAAGTCAAACCTTGAATTCTTATATTTAGTTTCCGGCTTTATTAAAGTAACATCCTTTAAAAGGTTTCCTTTTAATATCCATTCATGAACAACCTTATTAGTTACTTGAGAATCCATATTGATCATTCTGTCTCCTTTTATAACGCCTATGAGAGAAAACTTAGTCTTCCTTTTTGGATTATCATTTTTTTGAATAAATACTGTCGCATTTGGCGTTAAAAGTTCCTTACATCTTCCAGTATTTTTTACATGGCAGACTTCTTCATTGCCATCAATTTCAACATAAGCTATAAATCTATTTGGTCTTGAGATAAATTTTCCTTTTAGAATATTATTATATTTCATTTTTCCCTCACTAAATCTATTTTTTTATAAAAAGGTATCTATAATTAGGTTTACTTTATACAATTTTTATAATTGTATACCCAATATAGATACCTTACAAATTAATTGATTTTTATTAATTTATATTTAAATACAAAGTTTCTATTATAAATTTTTACTAATGAGTTTGGTTTGTATTTACCTGTGAAGCATTTGCCTCTTTGTTATACGGATTACCTAAAACATATTTTTTCCATGTATCTGATGATGAAGTATACTGTGTATCATTCTTTAATTGATCTTTGAAATAAGCATCATAAACTGACTTCACTACTGATGCAATATTACTTCCATGACCTCCATCAAATACTACTGCTGCTACAGCTATCTGTGGATCATTTGCTGGCGCAAAACTGACATATGTTGCAAAAGGTTCTCTTCCTTTTTGTAATTGATCCTCAGCAAAATCGGCTGTACCAGTCTTACCAGCAGTTGGTATTGGATATCCTAAAAATGTAGAACTACCGGTACCATCTGCTTCTTGGTTAACTGCTGTCATTCCTTGTTTAACCGCATCCTGAGTTTCCTTTGACATTTTAACCGTATTTAAAACTTCTGGTTTAAACTCTTGGACTACATTTCCATCCCCATCTGTGATCTTATCTACTAAATGAATCTTATATCTTGTTCCTCCATTTGCAAGAGTTGAGATGTATGATACTAATTGCAACGGAGTGAAAGTATTCATCCCCTGACCTATTGATGCTGAAACAAGGGAACCTGGTGATCTTACTTGCCCTGGCTGATCATTAGCTGCAAATTGAGCTAATGCTTGTGATATTAATGTAGCTTGAGAATCTAAATTTATATTTCTTCCTGCAATACTTGCTTTATATTCGTCTGAATTATTCATCAAATTTAATACATCTTTCTTAATATCTTTAGCAAATGTATCATGACTAACCGCTGTTGGATCATCAACATCTTTATTTATTGTATCTTTAACTTTATCTTTTATAGCTTTCTTAGACTTCTTAACTTCATCATTATCATCATCTTTATCTCTTATATCAATTGGAGAAAAGTATATTGTATTATTATAGTTTCCACTCTCTAGAAAATTAATTACATTATCTGTAGACATCTGTAGCACAGTATTTCTCCATGATGTAAAATTATAAGTTTGACCAAAACTTTCATTTATTTCTATTCCTGTCGATTCCTTAGCACTACTATTAGGATCAATTCCTAATCCAAACTGCCAAGCATATTTAGCAAGGGAATTTAGAGCTTCAACATTATTAGCCTTGCCTCCTGCCTGAATATACATTCTAGTAGCAGTCTCATAGAAATAAAAGTTAATAGATTTTGCTATAGCTGCTGTTAAACTTATATTGCCTTGCGCAGCTTCTAGTCCTTTTGGTGCAAAAGCTTTACCAAAAATCTCCGGATGAATATTAAATGCTCCTGTATCATTTATCATTTCTCCAGGACTTATTACGCCCGACTCCAAACCAGCAACAGCTGTAAGCGGCTTAAATGTAGATCCAGGTGGAATTTTTGACTGGGTTGCATAATTAAACATTGCTTTCGGATATAGATCATATGGATCTGTTCTAGTTCCATTTTTTGGCGGAAACAAATCATCAACAGTTTTATTAAGCCCCATTTTTCTAATAAACTCCTGTCCAAATTTTTCCAAATCAGGATTGAAATAATCCTTATACTGCTCAGGCGTTAATTGTCCTTGAACTGTGAATAAATTGGGATTAAAGTTAGGATAACTTGTTAAAGCTAATACTCTTCCAGTTTTAACTTCAACTGCTACTAATGCACCTCTGGTTGCATTCAACAATCTATTTCCCTTATCATCTATTCCATTAGCTCTTATATATTCAATTTTATCTGCTAATGCTTGATCTGCTGCATATTGAATATCTCTATCTATTGTAAGATGTACATCATTTCCTGGATAAGGTTCAAGTTTAAATAATTCTTGTGAAACGCTTCCTTTAGAATTAACTTTAACAGTTGTTCCACCCTTAACTCCTTTTAATTGTTCTTCGAAAGCTGATTCTATTCCAGACTTTCCTACAGAGTCTGATGAAACATCATATCCTTTAAGTTCATATGTTGATTTTTGTGTATCATTAATTGAAGATACATACCCTAAAACTGAAGATGCTAAATTATTATATGGATATGACCTTATAGGTGCTGAACTCACATTTATTCCTGGCAAATCATATTTCTTTTGCATTACTACTAATGAAGTATCTTTCTTAATATTATCTGCAATAGTTACTGATTTATATCCTTTAAAACTCTGCATTTTTATAGCATCTTTTACAAGCATGAATTTTCTAATATCATTTAAAGAATATCCTTCTTTTAAAATCATATCTGTTAAATCCTTACCTTCCATTTTAGAATAAATATTCTTCTTTTCTTTTGAGTCATAATCTGGGTCTACAAGACCAATTAAATTATATGATTTAACTAATGCATAAAATGCATCATCAGGAGTTATTTTTAGAAGTTCTTCATCTAGTTTTGCATTTTGTTCATCCGATAATTCTTCAACATCTTTGAACATTTTGTTTTTTAGAGTATCATTCAATCCCCTATCCTTTTTAAATCTCAATTCCTCTATATTTTGAGATTGTTTATCATTAGTTTTATACTCAAAATATACATTATTATTACTATCAATTTTTAAAGGTAACGAATCCTGAATACTTTCTCCATTCTCATTCAATATTTTAAAAAGTTCTTTCATGGTTATATAAAACTGTTTATCAGCATCTTTTGTTTCCGTATATGTAATAGTGTATGTTTCAATATTAGTTGCTAAAACATTTCCTTTATCATCATATATTTTACCCCTTGGGGCTTTTTCTGATATAAATCTTGTTGATGTTACATCTGCTTTATCCTTATATTCATCATAATTAAATACTTGAATATATAACAATTTTAAAATAATCACTGAAAATATAGCTATCATGATTATAGATAAAACTGTATATCTAGAAATCTTCTTTTTCTTTTTATTAGTTGGTTTATTTACTATCATCTAAACCTCCATCTTTGCTTTGAATACTCATCATCATAAACATTCATTACTAATTTATACACCAAAAACATTACTACTCCGTTGTATAATCCCATAATGATACTTTTAGAAAATTGTATTTCGATATTAAAAAAATTAAATATCAAAAGCACTCCTGCGTACTTAATTATTGTTATAAAAAAAGCTGAGGCCACAGGTATCAGTCTCTTAGTCTTTATTATTCCCGCTCCAATAAAACTTGCTAGAAGACATAGAAATAAATTCAATAATGAATTTACACCAAAACCATTAAAAAAGAAAATATCTTGAAGTATCCCACTCACAACACCCATAAATACAGCTCTTTCTTTCTTATTAACTAATGAATAAGCTATAGCGAAAGTAAATAATAAACTAGGATAAGCTCCCTTTATTGAAAAAAACGGAATTAGTGAGTTATCTAATATAACCAATCCTATAGAAATCAAAATAATAATTAATTTTTCCATTATAAACCTCTAATTATATTTAATTTCTCTCGTATCCTTTGGAGAGACAATAAATAATTCTTCTAATTTATTAAAATCTACATATGGTTTTACAACTGCATTCTTCATTACTTTTACTTTATCTTCTTCCACATGTGTTACTTCTCCAATTCTAATTTCCTTTGGATAAAGCAGTCCTACTCCAGATGTCATTATTACATCGCCTTCCTTAACATCTGAATTCATTGGAAGATCGTATACCTTAGCCAAATTTTCTCCCTTACTATCCTTGAACCCTTTTATATAACCTGTAGCATCTCTCGTACTTTGATCCATAACACTTACTGCTATATTTTCATTAATTAGAGATTGAATTATACTCCAATTGCTTCCAACACTGGTTACTTGTCCCACTAGCCCTTGAGCTGCTATAACAATCATACCCTTTTGTATATTGTCATTTTTTCCTTTATTTACCACATAGCCATCTAAAAAGTTTCCACCACTATATCCTATAATATTACATGCTATATAGTTATAATTGTTTCTTTCTTCCTGAAAATTTAACACTTGTCTCAATCTATCATTCTCTTCTTTTAAATCCGAATAACTAGCCAACTCATTTTCAAGTTCTTGATTTTCTTTAATTAGCTCCTTATTTTGCGTTTTTACTTCAGAAAAATTCAAGAAAAAGTCTAATGTCTCTTTAATTCTATTAGTTCCTGAATATAAAAGATTTTGCACAGGATTTAAAGTACTACCGGCACCACTTTCAATAATACTTCTATTTTCCTTTTTAACTGTATAAACTATTAACCCTAAAAAGCTAACTGACAGCACTATAATAGTTACTGCCAGTTTATTCTTAAGAAGCTTCATATTTAACCTCTTTGATCTCTACTAATTTTATCAAAATCTTCTAGTGCCTTCCCTGCTCCAAGTACTACGCAATCAAGAGGTGCCTCCGCAATATGTACAGGCATGTTTGTTTCTTTATTTATAAGTATATCTAATCCTTTTAGATATGCCCCGCCACCTGCTAACATTATACCTTTTTCCATAATATCTGCTGAAAGTTCTGGTGGTGTCTTTTCCAGTGTTGTCTTAATTGATTCTATAATAGCATATACTGGTTCTTTCAATGCTTCTCTAACTTGAGTTTCTGAAATCTCGACAATCTTTGGAAGCCCAGTAATCATATCTCTTCCTTTAATCTCCATAACCGTTTCTTCATCTGAAGTTCTATAAGCCGAACCTATTTCCATTTTAACTTGTTCTGCTGTTCTTTCTCCAACCATTAAGTTGAATTCTTTCTTAATATAAGATATTATTGATTGATCTAACTCATCACCTGCTATTCTAAGTGACTTACTAGTTACTATACCACCTAACGAAATGATAGCAACTTCTGTTGTACCTCCACCAATATCAACTATCATACTTCCTGTTGGTTCACTTACTGGAAGTCCTGCTCCAATTGCTGCTGCCATTGGCTCTTCCATTAAAATAACATCTCTAGCACCCGAAAGTTTTGTAGCTTCTTCAATAGCTCTCTTCTCAACTTCTGTAACTCCTGATGGATAACAAACTATTATTCTTGGATTTTTAAACGCATTCTTAGTTGATACTTTTTCTATTAGACTTTTCATCATTGTTTGAGCTGTATCAAAATCTGCAATTACTCCATCTTTTAATGGTCTTATAGCTACTATATTTCCAGGGGTTCTACCTATCATAAGTTTAGCTTCTGATCCAACCGCTAATGTTTTTTTAGTCATAGTGTTCATTGCAACAACAGATGGTTCTCTTAAAACTATTCCTTTACCTTTTACAAATACTAGGGTGTTTGCAGTTCCCAAATCTATCCCCATATCTTTTCCTGATCCAAAAAATCCCATTTATTTTTCCCCTTCCAATTCTATATTAGTCCTCTTTCTTTGAGGCTAACAAATTTATTATTTCCTATTATAATATGGTCTACTAATTGAATTCCTATAATATTTCCACATTCTTTAATTCTTAGTGTTATATTTATGTCTTCTCTGCTAGGCGTCGGATCACCTGATGGGTGATTGTGACATATAATTATTGATGCACTATTCTTGCTTATAGCTTGCTTAAAAATTTCTCTCGGATGCACAACCGATGTATTTAAACTACCCTTAAAAACATCTTTAATACCAACAATTATATTCTTGGTATTTAATAAGACAACTTTTAATACTTCTTGATTTAATTCATTCATTTCTCCCATGAGAAGACTCGCTATGTCTTTTGGCGAAGTTATTTTGATGTCATTATTTATTGCCTTCAATGTTCTAAATCTCTTAAAAAGCTCAGCTAAAGCTAAAATTTGTGATGCTTTTCCTTGCTTAATACCCTTTATAGATATTATATCATCAAAACTTGCATCTAAAATACCATTTAGCCCTTCTAGCTCAGATAAAAGCCTGCTACACAATTGAAGAACATTCTCTCCTTGTGTTCCAGTCCTAATTATTATTGCTAATAATTCCGAATTACTTAAAGATTCTGCTCCATAAGTTAACAATTTTTCTTTAGGTCTTTCATTTTGTGGTATATCTTTAATTTTAAGGCTACTTTCCATATAATATATTACCTCCAAATATATGATTTCCCCTCTATCCCTAAAATATAATTATTGTATCTCTTTAAGCATAAACTTTAGTTTATTCAGTGGCAGTCCAACAACGTTATAATAACATCCTCTTATCTCTTCAACAAATATTCCACCTATTCCCTGGATTCCATAAGCACCAGCTTTATCTAAAGGCTCCCCAGTTTTTATGTATTCTAATATTTCATCATCGCTTATTTCAGAAAAAGTAACTTCAGTAGATAAACTCTCTTGAGTTACTAAATTTTTAGCTGTATTAATCACAACAACACCAGAATAAACCAAGTGCTTTCTACCTTGAAGTGATTTTATAATATTAAAAGCATCTTCTTCATCTTTTGGTTTTCCTAGTATCATATTGTCTATAGTGACTACAGTATCAGCTGAAATTATAATTGCATCCTCATCTAGCTTATTCTTAACATTCAGTGCCTTTCCTAAAGCTATGTCTTTAACATATCTATCTATAGAGCCCTCAAAAATAACCTTACTCTCATCAAAATTACTGACAATCACATCAAAATTCTTAATTAATCTACTTAAGAGTTCTTGTCGTCTTTCTGAAGCAGAAGCTAATATTACTTTCATATATTCACATCCTAAAATAAAGAATTTTGGCACATGAAAAATAATAGGCGAGCATGATGATCTCCCATTTCTTGAATGTACCTCAATATATATCATTGACAAATAATATATATTGTAGACATGTTAATTTTTTAACCAAAAACTATTAAATTTTAAAGGTGTAGAAATGATGTTCTACCATTTCTACACCTTATAGTTTATCATTTAAGATGTTCTTAAACAAGTGTGTTATATTAAGTTATAAGTTTTTTTATATAAATGTAATTTTGTTGTAATAATTATTAATTAAATTCTTTAGTTTTTAATGAGTTTATATAACTCCTGCATATTATTACTACTGTTTGTTTTATCCATTTCATCCGGCAAACTTTTGACATAATCGTATAATTGGTTTATTTTATTTGATTTAGCAGTGCTTCCTTCATTTACAATTTCATCCGTCCATGCCTTAAATTCAGCTGTTTTTATACTTTTCACTTGATTATCTTGCAGCTTATTCACAATTGTTAAAAATCCATTCATAATTTCTATGAGCTTTTTATTTTCCAAGTCATCACTAGAAGTACCTAAACTAATTTTAGCGACATCAATATTATTTGACTTGAATTCCTCTATCTTTTTCATTCCATCTTCTTCATTGTATATTCCTGCTAAAACTCTATATTTACCATCATCTTCAACTATAAATGGCTGACAGTATTTTGATATTGCAGAAAGTGACTCTTTTGCATTTTCTTCTTTTGAATAATAACCACATTGTAATGCTATAATATTTTTTATTGTACCATTATAGTCACCTTGAGTTGAAGCTTTTGAGCTATTTATGCCTACGTTTTGTACATTCTTTCCATCAAAAATAACATTACTAATAAGCACTCCTCCAACTATAGATATTCCAACGATAACAACAACGCTACATAAAAATTTCATCCTGCCTGATTTTTTATATTCATATCTTGTGTATCTCATAGTCTGCCCCCTTTTGAACATTCTAAAAATAGCGTATCAAAAGTTAAATTTTTATATGCTATCTAAACTTATAGAAAACATTATAAAAGAGAATAATATTATATATATTTGACCTGCTATTTTTTCAGATTTCTTATATATTAATATTTATTCTGTAAGTTACACATATATGAATTATGTTAAATAAAAAATATTATATAGGATGCATTTTAAAAATCTATACTGATACATTAACAATATTAAAGCTATAGAAAGGCACATTCATACACTCCTAAGCATACTTATATATCTTTTTTAACTATATTATGTTTACATTTAGTATCTTAAGTTAACTTTATCCGTTAGCAAAAAATTCTTCTTGCAGTAGCATATCTTTCTGAATAGTATCCATCACACAGTGAGCTTACCATTACTGGTTTTCCAGACCTTGGAGCATGTATAAATTCTCCATTTCCAATATAAATACCTACATGGCTAATTGACCCTTCTGTATTAAAAAAAACTAAATCTCCAGCTCTTAGATTACTCCTATCCACTTTAGTCCCTACATTTACTTGGGTATATGTAGTTCTTGATATATCTACACCAAATTTATTATACACGTATTGTGTTAATCCAGAACAATCAAAAGCATTTGGGCCAACAGCTCCATAAACATATGGCTTTCCTAAAAACTTATACGCATAATTTACGACTTCATTTCCTTTACTAATTGCTCCTCTTGATACTGAATCTTCACCATTTGATACTGTTTCTGAATCTGATGGCGCTTTTATCACTTTAGCTATTTTAAGTTCACTAGTCTTAATTGTAATTCCCTTATTATGTGTTAATGTAGTATCTGCTTTGGCATGTTGCGTATTAATAAGAAAAACTCCCGAAAAAATAAAAGTTGTAATTACACATTTCATAAGTCTATTATTTTTAATTTTCATCTTAAATTCCTCTCCATACCCAATCTATATTATTATAAAAAGCATCTTAGTTATCGTTTACATTGAACCTCAAATTTTACAACATGTTTTTAGTATAGTGATAAGCTGAGTAAAGGTCAAACCTTTTATGCTTTTATATTGTTATTTACAATAAAATATCTCTATTTTCCTCAATATTACTATCAATAATGGTCATTTACTGTAAATTTATAATTTTCTGACTCTTATATTACATTTTGTTATTTCTTATTTCTTATTTCTTATCTTTTATCTAGTAACCCTGAAACTCAAAATTCTCAAATTAATAAAAAAAACAGTAAGTTATCCATTAAATTTTCTGGTTAACTTACTGTTTCGATTGAATTTGTATATTCTAATTCCTAATTTCCTTGAGAACTTCTACTAAATATTCAAAGCATCTACAAGCAGACGATATACTTAAATGTTCATTTGGTGTGTGTATATCAATTATATTGGGACCAAAACTAATCATATCTAAGTCTCCCAATCTTTCCTTAAGTATTCCACATTCTAATCCAGCATGGATAGCAACAATATCCGCTTCTTTACCATACATTCTAGAGTATACATCTTTACATATATCCCTTATTTTCGAATCATTTTTATATGGCCATTCTGGATATCCTGCCGCAGCTTCAAATGTTCCTCCCATTATTTCAGTTAAACATTTATTTCTTTCAACTATTTCTTCTTTCAATGAAAACACAGAACTTCTAACAGCACTATGATATTTTATATCACTTTCATTGGTTGTTACCACTCCAAGATTTGATGAACTTTCCACTAATCCTTCTATTTCAGAACTCATTGTGTTTACACCATTTGGATACAAATATGATAAGCTAATTGCTTTGGCTGTAGTCTCATCTGAAAATACTTTTTCTATTTTTTCTTGACTTTCTAATAATGTTATCTTAAGTCCTGGGTCTTTTTGTGTAAATTCTTTAGAAATATCACTATCTATCTTTGTTTTAGCTTCAATCAGTTCTTTTTCCTTTGATTGATCAATTGAAATAACCGCCATAGCTTCTCTTGGTATTGCATTATCTTTTGCTCCACCTTTTAATGAAACTAAATTAAAAGATACCTTATTTGAGATTTCCCTTAATACTCTTGCCATTAATTTATTTGCATTTCCTCTTTCTAAATGAATTTCAGCTCCTGAATGTCCTCCAGCTAATCCTTTAACTTCAATCACATATTCTTTTGTATTTTCTTTTTTATTTGTCCATTCAATAGGCAAAGTAGATTCAGTTCTAATTCCACCAGCACAGCTGACCCAAAGTTTTCCTTCTTCTTCTGAATCTAAATTCAGTACAATTTTTCCATCTAAATCTTTTGATCGTACAGCTTTAGCTCCAGTCATTCCTGTTTCTTCATCTGTTGTTATTAATACCTCTATAGCAGGATGTTCTATTGATGTATCCTCTAATATTGCCATCGCATAAGCAACAGCAATTCCATCATCTCCTCCAAGAGTTGTATTATCTGCATATATATAATCATCTTTGATTACTAAACTTATTGGATCTTTTTCAAAATCATGAACTTTATCGTTATTTTTCTCACACACCATATCCATATGACCTTGAATTATAACTGTTGGAGCTTTCTCATACCCTTTTGATGCAGGTTTTTTAATAATAACATTTAGGGCATCGTCTTGAATACATTCTAAGCCTAACTTTTTCCCAAAGCTCAATAAATAATCACTTATTTGTTTCTCATTTCCAGAACCTCTTGGTATCTTACTTATTTCATTAAAATGATAAAAAATTCTTTTCCCCGTAATATTCTCTAAATTTTTCATTCTACTCTCTTCCTTTCATCAATTATATGATAGAATATGATTATACATATCTTTTCTTAGTTTATCATAAAATATTGCTATATTATGTATATTTTTATTATTTTATGATTAATTATTTCACACACTATAATATATATACAAAATTTTAATGTGAGGTGTTTATATGCAAAAAACAAAAATGATTTTTACTATTGGTCCAGCAAGCGATAATGAGGAGACTTTAAGAAAGTTCATTGAAATTGGGATGAGCGCTGCAAGATTAAACTTTTCTCATGGTACACATGAAACACACAAAGAAAAAATCGAATTAATCCAACGTCTAAGTAAAGAAATGAATTCTGCAACAGCTATAGTTCTTGATATTAAAGGTCCAAAAATTAGAACTCATAACTTTGTAAACGATGGTGTAACTCTTAATGACGGTGACGATTTCGATTTTATATGTGGGGAAGAAATTCTTGGTGATGAGAAAAGATGCTCAATCTCATATGATGTACTTTATCAAGATATAAAAGTTGGCGGAAAAATTCTTGTTGATGATGGCCTTCTAAAATTTAAAGTTACTGGCGTTGAAGGTAAAACAATTCATACAAAAGTTGTTGTAGGTGGTGAAATTAAAAATCATAAGGGTGTAAATGTACCTAATGTAGTTATTAAATTACCATCAATTACAGAAAAAGATATAGAAGATATAAAATTCGGATGCAAAATGGGCGTTGATTTTATTGCTGCATCTTTCATAAGAAAAGCCAGTGATATCTTAGATGTAAAAAAAGTTCTAAAAGAAAACCATGGGGAACATATAAAAGTAATAGCTAAAATCGAAAACCAAGAAGGTGTAGATAATATAGATTCTATCATCGAAGTAACTGACGCTGTAATGGTTGCCAGAGGAGATATGGGTGTTGAAATTCCAATTCAAAAAGTGCCTATAATACAAAAAATGATCATTAGAAAATGTAATGAAGTTGGTAAGGTTGTTATAACTGCAACTCAAATGCTTGATTCAATGATCAGAAATTCACTTCCAACTAGAGCTGAAGCAAGTGATGTTTGTAACGCTATTTTTGATGGAACTGATGCAATTATGTTAAGTGGTGAAAGTGCTTCCGGTTGTTTCCCTATAGAAGCAGCAAAAACAATGTCAAAAATTGCTCAAGAAGCAGAAGAATATTTAGATTATGATCACTTAACTGCAAGACTTAGAGAACCATCACTTACTGACTATGCAGCTGCAATAAGTTATTCAGCATGTAGAACAGCTAATATCTTACATGCAAAAGCTATAGTAGCAGCAACTAAGAGCGGTGCTACAGCAAGACTGCTTTCAAGATATAGATCAAAGGCTCCAATCATAGCTATAACACCTTATGAACAAGTAAGAAAAGGATTAAGCTTAAATTTTGGAATCTTCCCAATGCCTTGTAAAATGTTTAACTCAACAGATGAAATATTAACTGAAGCTAAAAACACAGTATTTAGTCTAAATTTCACACAACCTGGAGATGATATAATAGTTGCTGCTGGAATGCCAACAACTCAAACTGGTGGAACTAATATGTTAAAAATAGAAAAGATCTAAGAAAAACACTCCAAATAAAATAAGTATGGATGATTATCCATACTTATTTTTCATATTTAAACTTCTGTAAATCTACTCAAATTTAAATCCTTTAAGTAAATCTCCCAAAGAGATTCCACTTTCATCACTATTGTCAATATAATCAAGATATTCTTTGTTATTTTCTACAGCTTCTTTTATACTTAATGCTATTCTTTTTTCTTTTCTATTGATACTTAATACCTTGACCTTTACTTTTTGATTAACTTCCAACACATCTGAAGGCTTTGCAATATGTTCATCCGTAATCTCTGTTATATGAACCAAACCTTCTATGCCATCAAATAACTCAACAAATGCGCCAAATGCAGTAAGACGTACAACTTTTCCTTCTAGTATATCTCCTTCCTTAATGTCATTACTATGAACTGTCCATGGCTCTTTAGTTACATCTTTTAATATTAATGATAATCTTTCTTTTTTTCTATCCACACTACCTATAAATACTTCTACCTTATCTCCCTCTTTAACTATATCTTCAGGCCTGTTTACTCTCTCCCATGATAAATCTGAAATATGAATTAATCCTTCTACTCCTCCAATGTCAACAAAGGCTCCGAACTTAACTATTTTCTTAACAACACCACTTCTTTTCTCTCCCTCTTTTAGATCATCCCATATATTTTTCTTATTTTTGTTATATTCTTCTTCTTCAAGAATTCTTCTTGAAGCTATAACTCTTTTATTGTTAAAGTCTAATTCAGTGATTCTAACATCCAAATCTCTTCCTACTAAATTACTAAGCTGGATTCTTTCTCTACTTGCAAGGGAGCCTGGGATAAAAACTTTTATGTTGCCATAGTATGCAATCACTCCACCTTTAGTTTCTTCTTTCACATGTACTTTAACATTCTTTTCTTCTTTGAAACATTCACTTAATTCTTCTCTTTCCTTTATTTCTAAGGCTTTTATTAGAGAAAGTTCAACATATCCTTCACCGTCATTTGGGGATAAGACATACACATAAATTTCATCATCTTTACTAACCACTTCTCTTGGATCTTTGTCATCTATTGATATCTCTTCTTTAGCTATTAATCCATCGAAAGCGTAATCTATGTTAACCGAAACTTCCTTATCGTTTACATCTATGACCTTTCCCTTTAATACATCTCCTCTACTAAGTCTTTTTACATCATATTGTTTTAAAAGTTCACTCATATTGCTTTCTACTTCTTCGTTAGACATAACATAATTCACTCCTTATTATAATTTTTCTTACTTACAATAATAATCTAAGAGAATCTTTTACACAAGTATGGTTCCCTGTACCATAAATATAATTATAATTTTATATTATCTCAATATAAAAATTTTTTTACTCTAATCTAATTATATCAAAATTATTTCTAATTTTAACTCAAGTAGTATCAATTACCTTTTAAGATAATAGAAAAAACCACTATAAAGAAGAATAAGCAACCTTTTATATTAATATATAATTGTAATCATCCTTTTTAGTCTTTTTTCGTTTCTGTTCCATATTGTGTATAAGGAATCTTTTTTATATAATAAGTACATAATCTTTTAAGGGGTGATCACTATTCGTAAGATTAAAAGAAAATATGCTTTAGCTATATTTTTAACATTCATATTTATATTTTCGAGTTTACCTTTAGATGCTATACCATTTATAGGTATAAATACATCTAATAATACAATCGCCTTCGCTAAAACAACTGGTAGTAGCAGTAGATCAAGCTCTAGCGGTAGCAAATTTAGTTCTAGTAGTTCAAAGTCAAGTAGTGGATTTAGTTCAGGCTCTTTTAGCGGATCAAGTTCATCTAGTAAGTCCTCAACAAGTACAAGTGGTGATTCAAGTAGCTCAAAGAGTGGCGAAGGGTTCAAATCTGGTAATTTCTCGAATAGTGATTCTTCAAACTCAGATTCAAAGAATTCTTCTTCATCTTCAAGTAGTGGTGGATCACAAGGATTTAGTAGCGGTTCTTATTCTACGACTGATAAAAGTAAAACCACTGACCCCTCAACTTCTTCTACTACAAATGATAGTAAAAATACTAATACTCAAACATATAATAGTGGTTCCAGCAGACATTCATTCTGGCCATTCTTTGGTGGAGGATACTTTTACAGACCATTTTATTTTGGTTCAGCAGCAAGTTCATTAATTAACACCTTAGTTTTAGCTGGAATATTTGTAATAGCTATTATATTAATAAAAAAATATTTAAATAATAAAAGAAAATAATAATTATTTGGAGGTATAGGCATGGGAATTTTTTCAAGAATGTCAAATATGATTAAGGCAAAAGTAAATAACTCATTAGATGAAATGGAGAATCCAGTTGAATTACTAGATCAAAAACTACGAGATATGGATGAACAATTCAATAAAGCAAAATTAAGTTCAGCTCAAATTTTAGGTAATGTTCATGAAATTGAAAAAAAGCTAGATTCTGCTAAAAGAGAATCTGAAGATTATGATCAAAAAGTTAAATTAGCGTTAAGTAAAGGAAATGAAGATTTAGCAAAAAGAGCATTAGCTAAAAAAGTTGAAACAGATAAAAAGGCTGCTTCTCTACAAGCAAGCTATGATAATGCTAAAGTACAGGCCGATACTTTAAAAGCAAATCTACGTGCTTTAGAAGAAGAAATAACAAAGACTAGAAGTTACAGAGATGAAGCAGCTGCAAGATTTGCAAATGCTGAGGCCTCTCAAAAAGTAAATGAAGTTCTAGCTAATGTTCAAACTAAAAGTAACTCAATACAAATTGATAGCATAGAAAGAAAAATTCAACGTAAAGAAGCTCTTGCTCAAGGTTTAGGTGAATTACGAGACCTAGATGATTTTGATAGTGAATTTAAGAAATTAGATGACGTTGATTTGGATCTTGAATTAGCAAAATATAAATCTAATTAGGTGATAAAACATGGATAGTGATAAAGACCTAAATTTTATTAACGAAGAACGAAGATATTGGGGAAAAATTTATACTGATGTAGCTTATGCTATAAGTGAAATCTCTCCCTTTATTTCAGAAAGAGATTCAAAAATAAGAAAATATTTCTCTAAATCATCTATTCTTAAGGAATATATGAAGCTTTTGGATTCTGCAGAAGCTGACTGCAAGAAAAAATCTTTATTTTCAATGTTTAAATCTAGTCCTAGCATAAACTTGCTTCAAGATTTTAAATCTAAAAATAGAGAAAACTTTAAGCAGTTAGAAAAGTGTTCCCACTGTGAATGCTTAAGCTGTGCATTTGACTGTAATTTCAAAAAATGTTCAAGCTGCAGAAGTGGTTCCCTAATTTGCTCCTGTGATAAAGAAAAAGTTAATGTAAGAAAATTTGATAATTTTATTCTAGACCTTACTAATAACGATACTGGAATCTCTTCAAAATATAATGTTTTAGCTGTGGTGGAGGACTGCATCTTAGATAATCTATATATCCTTTTAGAAAGTCTTAACAACTCTAACGATAAGCTGGTACTATACTATTACCCTGGAATAAAAGAAGACAACTATGGAGAGATAACTGATCCTAATGAATTTGATTTTGTAGTAGAAACTTACCAAAATGCAGAATAGTATTATTAAAAACCTATTATTTAATGATATAACAGTTATGGCCTGAAATTGATTTATAAAAGTAAATCTTTCTCAGAATAAAATGGAGATACGTCTTTATAATAAAGATGCGTATCTCCATTTTTACTAGTTCCTAATAAGTTTAAATTTTCAAAATCAATATGATTCTTATATCTATAATACTTTAACCTTCATCATACATTGAAAATTGTTGTATCTCTAATTCTTTTCTCTTTTCCATTTCATTGAAACAATAATTTATTATATCACTTCTTTTTATTATCCCTATAAAAGTACCATCATCATCGGTTACAGGGACAAAATTTTGACTTACAGATAATGATATTAGACTTTCTATATTTGAAGTTATAGAAACAGATCTATGAATTGTCTTTCTATGGATATCCTTAACTTTAACAGATTCCATATTTTTAAAGTTTAAATTATGAGTGTTTTTTATCTTCCACAACAAATCACCTTCTGTTAGTGTTCCAACATATTTTCCTTCTCTATCTATAACCGGTATAGCTGTGTATCCGTAGCATTCCATTTTCTCCATAACTTGTTTCATAGTTGCATCTTGATTTTCACATACAACTTCGTTTTTTGGTGTAAGAAAAAAGGCTATATTCATAAATAAAATCCTTTCATTCAATGTATTCGTTTTGTTCTTATTCACAAAACTATTTTATCATATCTTAGATCAAATTTCTTTAGCTAAATTCTTACTTATTTCTGAATATCTACTGAAATCACCTTTTTTTCTCATTATTTTCTAACTTATAGATATAATTTAAATACGCTTCATCTTTCAATACACTGTTGACTTCGCTATATCCATTTTCTCCT
The DNA here is from genome assembly GCA_963524945.1 of uncultured Clostridium sp. GTDB lineage: Bacteria > Bacillota > Clostridia > Clostridiales > Clostridiaceae > Clostridium. The sequence goes on along the minus strand of CAURJV010000010.1, from coordinate 41,139 downwards.
TGAAGAGTCTTTTTAACCAGAACTTCACATAAAACATTACACTTGCATTTTGGACAAGTACCTACAGCTGCAAATCTCCAATTCAAAAGTTTTATAGGCGTTTGTAAATCAACCTTTTTCCCGCACTTGGGACACCTTAACATTAATTTTTCTTCTTCTATTTCTATATTCTCAAGATCTGATACTTGTATAGCCGGCATATTATATATATCTTTAACTATATAATTTTTTATAACTCTAGAATTATATACTCGCCTAAATACCTCAACAGTATATTTGGCATCATTTAAAGCATCGTGTAATTTTTTATCATCTACTTTGATTTTTAATTCATCTAAAGCTGACTTAAGTCCTAATGCTTTTTTATGAGCCAAAATTTTAGTAACATATTCTTGAATATCAAGATATTCATTTAACCATCTTAAATCATTATAATTATAATGATGAGCGTTAATAATTAATTCAGCAACATCATCTTTCGCCCATGAACACAAAACATCTCCATCTTCAAACATATCCTTTAATTTACTTATAGCCTCTTCAAAAGATACGCCCTTTTCATTAAGTATCTCCATATCTATTTTAGTAATTTCCGTTACTACAGGATTAATTACAGGAAATACTTTTGGCTTAATATACTCCCTAATTTCCTTTATAGGTTTCATATACTTATCTACTTTTACTGCACCTATTTCTATAATTTCATTTTCCAAACTTACTGAATCGAACTCACCATATTTTTCAAAAAAATCTTTCTGATAATTAGTTATATTTTTTAAATTATTAAATTCTAAGTCAATAATAATGTACCCCATACTTAATCCTTTCCAATATTAATTTTAGTTCTTTAAACTTAATTTTTTATACATCTATCCCTGCAAGCTTCATTAAATGGATTGCATTTTGTGTTTTACTTCTTCCTTCTCTTAGAATATAGTCAAATTTGATTTTATTATTTTCATAAAATTCTCTAAAATTATAATTTATTATTTCTTCACTTTCATTTTCTAAATCACATAATTCAAAATCATGAGTAGATACAAGTCCAACCCCTCCATATTTAATTAATTGTTTAATCAATACAGAAGCACCCGTGTGCCTATCTCTTGAATTAGTTCCTTTAAATATTTCATCTAATAGAAAAAATACACTTTCTCCCCTTTTACACGCCTCTATTAATATCTTTATTCTTAAAATTTCTGCATAAAATGATGAAATATTTTCTTCTAAATTGTCTTTCGTTCTCATGCAAGTATATATATTCATAATTCCACAAGAAAATTTATCTGCATGTACTGGAGCTCCGATGTAACTTAAAACTAAATTAGTACCCAGTGTTCTTAAAAATGTGCTTTTTCCAGACATATTAGAACCTGTGATTAGAGAAACCTTTTGATTACCCACCATTGAAAATGTATTTTTAACTGCCTTTGATCCTAATAAAGGATGACCTATATTAACCGCAGTTATTTCATTTTTATCTAAAATAACAGGATAGATCCAATTTTCATTTTCAAATGGCAAATTACATACACTAGTTAATGCATCTATCTTATGCATTACTTCTAACCAGCCTTTAAGCTTACTTCCATTTTTTTCTCTCCACTTTTCTAAATTTCTTAACAAGAACACATCAGAAAATAATAGTATGTTAAACAATAGATAATAAGCATTATAAGAGCTATTTCCTATCCAGTCCAATATGCTCGAAAAAGCTTTCATCTCTTCCTTACAACTTAATTTATCACTTTTCAACTTTCCTTGTAAGTTCTTTAAGTATTGTGAATTAAAGTTTTCTTCTTCGATTAGAAATAAAATTTTGCTATACCCATATATGCTATTTTTTATGGACTCAAATAATTTAATTTCTGTTCTCATACTTTTAGATAACACCTTAACAACGATAAAATTCACCATTAAATTTAAAAGTAGAAACGATTGAGGTATTACTTTTACTATTGCTAAGTATATTGAAAAAATTGTTGCTAAAATAAAAGTGCATGCAATAACAACTCTTAGCGGACTTGATGATTCTGTACTTTCACTCCAATTAATTAAGTTGTCTAAATCCATATCTTTTGATTTTTTCAAACTACCTTCAAGAATCAAGTTTTGCCTCCAAGTAGCTTTTTGACTCATTTCATTTACAGCTTCTTGTCTTTCAGCAATCTCCACCTTATTAAGAGGACCTTCATTTTTTAATAATTTTACTAATTCTTCTCTTCCTCCTTTAGTAACTGTATCATTAATATACTGAAAAATTGAATTATTTCCAAATACATCCAGATCATCTACGAATGGATGTTTGTAATCTAAGTACTCTGAACCGGAATCCTTAAAACTCGCAAAATCACCACTTAATCTCTTTATTCCTTTCTCATTAATTTTAATTATCACATTGATCTTTTCTCTATCTTGAATTATATTATTGTGATAAAAAATCAGAGCAATAAAAATACCTATAAAAAATATAGTTGCAAATAATATTAGATTTAATTTATTCTGACCATATAGAAAATAATCAGTTAGTAATCCTAAAAGTACTGTAAACAACCTGCTCCATCCAATAATATTCACTTTATAATTCAGCTCATTTTTCTGTCTTAAACATCGTTGTATGTTCTCTTTATAAAATTCTTCTGCTAAACTCATAATTCCTCCTAACATAATAATTTTATTTTTGTAATCAATTTTATCATTTACTATAAGCTAAACTTCTTAATTTAAACAAACCTTGAATAATTAATATTCATTAAAATAACATCCTAATTTTATCCCATAAATAAAATAAAGTACATTAATATATCTTATTTTTAATTCACGATATTTTAATCTACCTTTTATCTTACGTAACTCATTTTATTATTATTTATTATCCTCGTTAACAACATATAGTAATTGATCCATGTATAAAATATAATATCCCACAAGTATAATATTACCATAATAAATTTGATTTATATTCCTTTGTTTAAACTATTTTCTCTTTTAATATATAATTAAATCCACATATTAGAAACATAATACTATTTAGTATACTATATAAATAACTTAGCACGAATTGTTATTAACTTTAGTTTGCATTATTAAATCCATACCAATTACCTAAACTTAATTAAATTTATAGATACAATTCACACATTAGATTAATTTCTTCTACAAAACTAAAAGGATTATTTCCAATGTAACCTCGAAAATAATCCTCAATCTTTGTTAAAATTAATTTAGTCTATTCTTTAGATAGGCACTTATATATCTGATCTAAATTGTATCTCATAGCTTCTATATAATTTTTATCATCTTCTTTTGATTCCAATGTAAGTATTGGAACTACATCAGCTTGAACTTCTTTTGCTAAGGTTTCTGAAACTTTAGGGCTCGCTAACGACTCCGAAAAAACAGTCTTTATATTATTTTCTTTACAAAAACTTACTAAGTCTTTTAATTGCTTAGGAGTTGGCTCACCCTCTGCAAATAAATTTTCTACTGATTTTTGAGTTAATCCGAAATCCCTGCATAAATATCCAAAAGCAGCATGACCTGTTATGAAATTTTTCTTATTCAATGTATCAAATTTAGGTCTATATTCACTATATAAATTTTCTAATTCTTCTTTAAATTTATTATAGTTTCCTTCATAATAATCTTTATTTTTTTCGTCTAACTTTACTAAAGTATCTTTTATATTACTTGATTGAATTTCAGCATTTTTTAAACTTAGCCAAGTATGTGGATCAACTGTATCTCCCTCTTGCCTAGCTTCTATACCAGTGCTTGAATCTACAACAGTCACATTAGTGTTCTTGATAGATTCATTGACTTGACTTACCCATTCTTCCATCCCTAAACCATTATAAATAAAAGCTTTACTCTTTGTTAAATCCTGAAAATCTTTAGTTTTAGGCTCGTAATCATGTGGTTCCATATTCTCTGGAACTAGACACATAACCTCTGCTTTATCCCCAGCGATTTTCTCTGCGAATTCTTTTAATGGATATATTGAAACAGTAATTTTTAATTTATCTTCATTTGTATTTTGTATTCCGGTGTTTGCATTAGCTCCACATCCAATTAGCATAAAACTTACTAATATAGCTAAAGCTCCTGAAATTATTTTCTTTTTCATATTATACCTCCAGCTTGCATCTGATTTGCATTTGCAACTCTGTTTATAATATTACTGTTAAAGTTCAAATATGTCAAGATTAGTTAAATTCATTACATAAATTAATTTAGGATATTATTATCAATTCAGATTAATTAAATTATAGTCATACTTATTTCTATCAAGAATAAGCTTTTCTATTTCTTGACATGTAAAGAAAATTATTTGCTCAAAATTTTCATTCATAAGAAGATTTAATGCCCTCTCTCTCCTCTCATCATCATATTGGACAAGAGCATCATCTAAAAATATTGGGATTCTTTTATTTTTAAACAACATATTTATAAATGATAGCCTTAATGCTAAGTATAATTGATCTTTAGCACCATTGCTTAGTATTTCTCCTTCAAATAACATTCCTTTATTCCTAATCTTCAGCTTATAATCTTCTGATATCTTAGCTTCTTCATAATCATCATTTGTTAAAAAGTTAAATTTTTTTATAATCTTCTCATTCATATCTGGGCCGATATTCTTCTTTATCTCATCAAATGCTTCTTGAATTACGTTACTAGCTAATTCTAATGCTTTAAATTCTTTCTCTAATTTTCTAGTTCTTTCTTCATTAATTAATATTTCTTCTTCTATTTCTGAGATTCCCCTTTTTCCTAAATACCTTTTCTCTATAAGATGTTCTAAATCCTTTATCTCTTTCTCGACTTTCAATAGTTCGTTAGACTTTGCTCTAATCTCTAAGTCTATTTCCTCTTCAGATTCATAAGAATACTTTATGTCCTGATTAATAATTTCCTTCATCTCTTCCTTTATTTCATCTATATTCCTATCTTTTATTAAAACCTTATATGTTTCCTCTACACTTTTTAATGCATTTTTAATTTCATTCATTTTATTTATCTTTTCTTTATACTCTTTTAACTTAATATGCATATCTACTATTTCTATATTTTCTAATCCAAGTACAAGAATTTTTTTTCTTATCTCATCATCTTTATCATCTAATTGTTCATTTATATTTTTTATATCCTGATTAATTGTGCTAATCTCGTACTCTTTTATAAGTATTTCTTCCTTTTGTTTTTCATAGACTTCCAATTGTTCTAGCACCTCATCTAAAGACTTGCAGCCTAAAACATTATACAAAGATGCTATTACACCCTTATTTCTATTATAATTTGATTTTAGTTTAGTAATATCATGTCTGCTAATTTCATCCTCCTTATTTTTTATTAATAAGGCCATATTATCTTTATAGCTTTTATATTTATCATATTGATTTATCTTACTAATAAAATCCTCATGGGATACTGAATTAGTCTCTTTTATATAAGTATCTAATCTTTTTTCATATTCTTTTATTTTTTCTTTCAACGTATCAATTGATATATTACTTTTCTTAATAAATTCTACATTTTTAATTAGTAGCGAATATTTCAAATATAGTATACCTATTGAGATAAGTATAGGTGCAAATATAATTACAATAGGAATTATTTGCTTCAATATACTATATATAAAAATAGAAATACAAGTTACCCCAATAAAATAAATATATTTTATTTTTCTATTAAAACTTTTTAAGTCTTCTTCGGATTTACTGTAATCCTGATTTTCCATTTTATATTTTAATTCTTTTAATCCTTCCTTATAAGAATTAAGTAGTTTCTCTATTTCTTCTCTATTATTTTTTATAAACTCTAAATTACTGATATTAGAAGCTTGTTTATTCACATCAATCTTGAATTCAGATATTGAATTTTTTATATTTATGACATCATTAAGTTTTTCTTCTAAATTCTTTTGATCAACTTTCAATGTATATATTTTTTCCTTTATGTTATTCCCCATTGAAGAAAAAACCTTATAATTTCTTATCTTGTCATTTCTCACTCTTAATTCTTCTTCTAATTCACAAAGTTTATTTATTTTTTCTTGTTTTATGTCTAATAAACTTAAATATCTGGCACACTTTTCATTAATTTCATCCAAATATTCAGCTGTTATATATTCATCACCCTTTTTAAGCTCTTCAATTATGGCATCTTGTCTTCTTTTAAGTTGCTCGCCTTTAACTAAATAACTACTTATTTCTTTGTAGTCTTTTTGAAGTTTTATCTTCTTAATATATTTTTTGTATAAATCTAACTTTTGAATTTGTTCTTTTATACTACTTTTAATATCTTTTTTCCTTAGTAAATTTTCTTCATTTTGTACGTTTTCTTCAGCTAACTTATATGCTTCCCATAATTCTGTTTTGAGTGAATTATTTTTTTCTTTTAGTGAATCAATCTCCCCACCTTTCCTTATTCCTAGCAATTGCTTCTTTTTCTTTTCTAGTTTATCAATTACTTTTTTCACAGAAGTATTTTCGTCGCCAACATTGTAAACATTTGTTAACTTCTCCATTATCTCTTCTTCTTTATCTTTTGATATAACTACTCCTAATTGACCTATAAATAACGTCTTTATAAAAGTAGATAAATTTATATCAAAGAAATATCTTCCTGGTTCATTCTTATATTCAATTTCTAAACTTTCTCCAGTTATCTCATCTAGAACTTCACATTCATCTTCTTTTTTGGTTGCACCAAATCTTCTTTTTATAATGTAATCTTTTCCTTCATGCTCTATTATTAATTCCCCCGAAATCTTCTCTCCAGATAAAGGTAAATATCTTTTTCTATCATTTAGTTTACTTCTAGAATTTTCAATTCCATATAACCATATCTTAATAAAATTCTCGATTGAACTCTTTCCCTTTTCATTTTTTCCATAAATAAGATTGAATCCTTTATCGAAATCTAAGCTTTTATCTTTAATTCCTGCAAAAGCTTTTATATTTATTCTTTTAATTATCAAAAGCTTCCACCTCTTTCATTAAATCCAATTGAGCACAAGTTATTTTCACATTGTTTTCAAATATATTAACTCTACAATAAAAAGGTATATTTTCAGTTAACTTATATCTCATTAATCCTTACCTCTTCACCTGATATGCTTTGAAGACCTATCTTTAAAGCCAAAGATATAATTTCTATTTCTTCTTCTGTCTCTGCATTTTGTAATTTTTCATATATCCTTTTAGCAAATATGTTTTTTAGTGAATATCCTTTTATTAATTCGGTTATATCTAACTTAATTTCACTTTTATCAATAGTTCGTACAAAGTAAAATTCATCTTTGAGCAATTCTTCTAGAAATTCTTCATCTAATGAAAATTCATCGGATATTTGTCCCTTTAAGATAATTTTATAAAAATTATTCTTTCTATTATCCTTAGAAATTTCTGATATCACTCTGTTTTTAACTTCATTATATCCAAAACATCCTTCAATATTTATTCCTTTTTCATAATAATTTCTTACCGATGTTCTAACAAACCGACTTTCTACAAATCTATTCTTAATCTCTAATAATACTACTCCTTTATCTTCAAGCTCATCAAATCCTCTTCCCTGAGGGCATCCACTGTAACTATAATAAGTATTTCCTATCTTCCTAACTTCTGAAAACTTATGTCTATGTCCTAATGCTATATAATCCAAATCACTTTTAAGTATCTCTTCTTCCGTAATTGGATTATAATTATTTCCTTCTTTTACACTCGAAATTTCTCCATGAATAACCATTACATTGTTATATCCATTAATTCTTTTAATATCTTTTAATAAAGATTTACTAACATGTGTAGTATTAAACCCAGCTCCCCAAATAACAGTATTTAAATCTTCCAGGATTACTTTTTCAACACTTCCTTTGAAAATATGAACATTACTTGGCCAATCCACAATACTATAAAAAGACTTTTCATTAAAAGGATCATGATTACCTGGACTTATAAAAACTTTTATCTTGCCAATACTTTCAAAACAGTTTTTTATAAAATGAAGTGTAGTTTTCTTTACAGATAAATTATCAAACACATCACCTGCAATTAATAAAATATCTATTTCTTCATTTAACGCTATTCGCATGATTTTCTCGAAAACTTGTTTTAATTCTTCTTTACTCTTTAGTGCTAGCTTTGGTGTCATTCCACTAAAAGGCGTATCAAAATGTATATCTGCTGTATGTAAGATTTTAATTTTTCTCATAATATCACACCTAAACTTTTTTATATAACGAACTTTTGTTCTAATTTTACCACGAAATTTGCGAACAGTCCAAAACGATTATTATATATGTTTATAATCAGAGCAGCTAAAGATATATTTAGATAAAAAACAAGAGATGTACTATACATTTGTATAATACATCTCCCAGTTTAGAATATGGTTAAATTATCTCTAACACAGATAGAATTCAATATTAAATTCTATGTTCATATTCTTCCACCATTCTTTTTACCATTTCTCCGCCTACTGAACCACATTGTCTTGAACTCAAGTTACCATTATATTCCTTAAATGGTATTCCTAGTTCTTGAGCTACTTCGTCCTTGAATTTCTCCAAGCCACGTCTTGCTTCTGGAACTAATGCTCTATTATTGTTGTTTGACATAACGATCCCCTCCTCGGCTAATTGGTAGAATCAGTAAACAAAACTTTAAAAATTTCACCTACCGATAATAGTATTTTAACCTTTCGACTGCTCATTATTCCTATTAATATAAGGGCATTCTTCAAGATTTATCCTCTGAAAATACTCTTGCAAATATTAAAAATCAAAATTTCTACGTAATGTAAACTCACTCCTTCTACTATTGCATTAGTAAATTCGTTTTATTCTATACAACTATCTCTTTAAATGCAGTTTCTACATCCCTTTTTATATCAACGAATATATCATTCTTATCCTTAATAAAAGAATTTAGTAAATCGATTGTTATTAAATTCAACTCACTAATATCCTTATTTGTAATTAAATTATCATCTTTGCCTCTTTGCAGATACTTATTCATATCTTTGAAGAATCTATATACTTCATCTTTAATTAAATCTATTGGCATTAAATCTTCACTCATATTTATTAATCTTTTTCTAATATCTACTGCTTTTAATGGAAATAAAAGATACATATTCCTTTCGCATAATTGCTTAAAATCATATTTCCATCCTTTGATTATATTAATCTTATTATCTATATTTTTTTCTTTAGTTTCTGATTTTATTTGGTACACATCAGGAACTTCAATATTAGAGTTCAATATTATCATAGATTTAGAATAATTTTCTTTCAAAGTATATTCACTTTTATTAACACTTTCCCTCTTTTTTCTATTAAGACTTATTATATTATCATTATTTGATAAATTTACCTTAGTTATTATTATTGCTATATTTTCATCATCGTTAACGTGAAACTCTACCTTATATTCAAACTTCCTATATTCATCTTCTACTATTATCCTTAAATCGTAATCTAAATCTTCTAAAGTAATTTCTTCATTTATATCTATATCTTTTCTAGTTATAGTATATTCCATTTTAGTATCTATATTAAAATCATCATTATATAATGAATTAATGAATTCAATTATTGTATTATTATTTAATAAGAAAATTCTCTCAATAATTTTGTTTAAGTTTTTTCCATGACTATTATCAAATTCATCATTGTCTTTGGAGTAATTAAACTTTTCTTTAAAAGATGTATAGGATTTATTACTCTCTTTTTCATTAATTTTATTACTAATTGATTTTGATAATCCATTTTTATTCTCTATTCCATTTTTTCTAACTTCATTTAGCAAAACTAATTTATTCATATCGTATTCCACCTCACAATGGATTATTACCATAATATGTTTGTAATATTCAAATATTGAATGTATTTTATAATAGATCATTAATAAAACATAAAATAGTTTTTCATAAATATCTAATTATTTTTGTTTACATATAATTCATTATATTAATAAAATTATATACTTTTTCTGGTAAAAATCAAGTTATTTTTCTACATTTTATTTCAAATTACTCTTTTTTTATTTATTTTTAGCTAATTATTTACATTTAGATATAAAATTAATTGAACTATTTTTTATGTACAAAAATATATTTTTTATAAAACATACATTTTTGTACATAAAAAAGCCGTAGTACAATGTACTACGACCTTTGTGGCAGGGGCAGTAGGATTTGAACCCACAACCAATGGTTTTGGAGACCACTACTCTACCGTTGAGCCATACCCCTAAGACATTAAATATTGTATCATGTGTATATCATTTATGTCAACAATTTTATCGTTTAAATCTTAATAATTATTCGAATAAGCAAATCATTAGAACAAATTTAATAATTTATTATTAACAAAACATACTTAACTAAATAGTAGTTTTTTTAAATACTTCTTGTTTAACTACTCATATTATTTTATAATAAAATATAATACTTTGATAGTCAAAATATTTTATTGTCGAATTTTTCGTGAAAGGATATATGTAAAATGAATTTTAATTCTCTTAAAATTGGAAATTTAGTTGCTCCTATTCCTATTATTCAAGGGGGTATGGGAATTGGTGTTTCATCTTCTAATTTAGCCGCTGCTGTTGCTAATGCTGGTGGAATTGGAATCATCTCTGCTGCGCAACTTGGTTATAATGAAGATGACTTTGAAAAGAACCCTTTAGAGGCGAATTTAAGGGCTTTAAAAAAACATATTACTATTGCTAAAGCTAAAGCAGTAAATGGCATTATAGGTATTAATGCTATGGTAGCAACTAATAATTATGAAGATCATATAAAAACTGCAATAGAAGCTGGAGTTGATTTAATAATCTCTGGTGCAGGACTTCCTACTATGTTACCTAAAATAGTAAAGAATTCCTCTGTAAAGATTGCACCAATAGTTTCTTCTTTAAAAGCAGCAAAAGTAATTTTGAAACTTTGGGATAAGCACGATAATGTAGCTCCAGATCTTGTTGTAATTGAGGGACCAAAAGCCGGCGGTCATTTGGGCTTTAAAGTTGAAGAGTTAGAAGATGAAAATTTAGATTTTGATAAATCTGTTGTAGATATAATAAATGAAACAAAGAAGTACGCTGAAAAATATAATAAAGAAATCCCAGTAGTAGTTGCTGGCGGTGTTTTTGATGGATATGATATTGCTAAATATTTAAAATTAGGAGCTAGCGGCGTTCAAATGGCAACGAGATTTGTAGCAACTGAAGAATGTGATGCTTCGGATGAGTTTAAAAATGCCTATGTTAATTGTAACAAAGATGATATTCAAATAGTGAAAAGTCCCGTTGGAATGCCAGGTAGAGCTATGAAGAATACATTTGTAAAAAGAACTAGCTTGGAGAGAGAAAAAATAACTCATTGTTATAATTGTTTAACACCTTGCAACCCTGCTAATACACCTTATTGTATAAGCAAAGCTTTAATAAATGCAGTAAAGGGTAACCTTGATGAAGGTCTCATATTCTGCGGTGAAAATGCAAGCAGAATAACAAAAATCACAACAGTGAAAGAGCTTATGGATGAATTAGTATCTGAAATTAAGAAAGCTTAAAAAAATAGACTATTTCAAAGAACTTCCTTATCACGAGGATATCTTTGAGATAGTCTATTTTATTTACAATAATATTATTTTAGCATTTCATCTATAAACTATACATTTTTGAAAGCTATTACTTCAACCTCGCATAATACTCCTTTAGGAAGCTCCTTTACGGCAACGCATGAACGTGCTGGATTACTAATAAAATACTTAGCATATACTTCATTAAAGCTAGCAAAATCACTCATATTTGCAATAAAGCAAGTAGTCTTAATTACATTTTCAAAATTAATATCATTAGCTTCTAATATAGCTGATATATTTTTCATTACCTGAGTTGCCTGTTCTTCTATATTACTTCCTACAACCTCACCTGTTGATGGATCTAATGGTATTTGTCCTGATGTAAATAATATATTTCCAAAGCCTACTGCCTGAGAATATGGGCCAATTGCTGCTGGTGCCTTTTTTGTATTTGTTACTTTTAACATTTTATAATCCCTCCAAATCAAAATTAAGCTATATTAATTTAATTTTTATTAATATCATCGTTATTTATATATTGATTTTAACTCATCTTTCTAATAGGTAGAACGAGTATCATGAATAAAAACTCCCTTGCAATCCTAATTATTTCTTGTTGTAATTAGAATTTTTTATATAAAAAAGTCGTAGTACAATGTACTACGACTTTTTTGGCAGGGGCAGTAGGATTTGAACCCACAACCAATGGTTTTGGAGACCACTACTCTACCGTTGAGCCATACCCCTAAGACAATAATCATTATATAACATATCCATAAAGAAAGCAACATATTTTTATAATTAATTAATTATCATGAAAATAAGACTACACTAAATATAAAACACTTTATATTTGTATCCAAATTTTAAAGATTCCTTAGTGTAGTATATAATCACATCTAGTAATAAAAATAAGAACAAATCCCAAATAAGCAATTCTATTTTGCATTACTAGAATTTACGACTTCATTAGGCTTAGCCCATTTTGATAATTCTTTTATATTGTATAAAATCAAATCATCAAAAGACATATCTCCATAATATTTCCATAACTTTATTGTATTATAACCTGACAAATCCAACTTTGTTCCTTTTTCACCATCAATTATTATTATTATTTTTTTAGGATCTAAATTATTAATTTTTACAAACTCATTTAACTCATGGTTATCAAGCTGAATAGTATTTAAATTTAATGACTTGGTTAAATAGTCAAAATCATTATTTAATGTAATAAACTTATATCCATTTAATGATTTTATCTTCTCGTCATATTCCTTTATGCTAGCATCAAAATTTTTGATAGCTTCATTATAATTTTCCTCGTAATAATCTCTATTTTGAGGATCTCTATCTTGAATAGCTGCTTTTACATTGTATAATGCTATTTTATACTCTTCTATACCCTCGAAATAATAAGGATTTTCTTTAGTGTCATTATCATGTCCATAATTTAATAATTTTATACCCCTAGCTAAATTTATTATCCCAAGATTTCCTTTTTTTAATTCACCAATTAGCGAATCACTCCAGGGTTCAAAAGATGTACCAGAATATATAAATAAGTCCATATTAGATATATTATTTAAAACATCTTCACTATATTTAAATTCACTAATATCTTTCTCATTAGTAAACATATACTCTGCATTATTTTTTTCCTTTATAATTTTTTTAACCATATAATATTGCGGTTTATTAACTGTCATTATATTTAGATATTTATCTCTGCTTTCAGTTCTATTATTCTCAGTATTAGCTAATAAAGGATTTGAAAAAAAACTCATACCAAAAGACAATGCTATGGTTATTATTACCATGGCAAAGGTAATTTTCTTCAAAGACAAGTCACCTCCAAAATTCAACTGACTTCATTTATAACTTTCTTTTTAATATGTACTGTAATTAATCTCTTAAATTAATTATTAATTAACATTTATTAAGTTAAACATAAAATAATTCACTTTCATGCATCAAGTTATATATGTTACTTCTATAATTAATCTGTTAATTAAATTTTAGCATATACCTGCTCTTATTATACCAACTAATTTAAAATAAATATATACAAATTTATTACATTTCTTTGGATGCTTATTTCCTATTTTATATAATTAAGTTAGTTAATATATTAATAATTTGCTTTTATGCAATTTTGAGATAAAATAAAAAGATGAGAGTTTGTAGATTTAACAATTATTAGGTTCTATACATAATAACTATATGTAAGTTATTGATATAAAATTCTAATTAATACGAATTAATTCTCACTTAAAGGAGGCATTTCATGGAATTTGAAATTTATAATGTAGATGATACTGCTAAATTAGGAATAAATTTGGGCAAATCATTAAATGCTGGTGATATAATCTGCTTGACTGGTGATTTAGGTGTAGGTAAGACTCATATTACAAAGGGCATAGCTAAAGGATTAGGCATTAACGATAATATTACTAGTCCAACATTTACTATAGTGAACGAATATGATAGTGGTCGATTAAAGCTCAATCATTTCGATGTTTATAGAGTAAGTGATCCTGATGAAATATATGCAATTGGATTTGATGATTATATATTTTCAGATGCAGTATCAATAATAGAGTGGGCAAATTATATAGAAGAAATTCTACCAAATGATTTACTTCATATAGATATAAAGAAAGATTACAGCAAAGGCGAAGATTATAGAAAAATCACGCTAAATGCTTATGGAAAAAGATATGATTATATAAAGGAGTTGAAAATATGATTATTCTTGCCGTAGATTCATCTTCTAAAGTGGCAACTGCTGCTTTGATGAAAGATGATAAACTACTTGGAGAAATTACATTAAACGATAAGAAAGAACACTCTATAATACTAATGTCTATAATTCAAGAGTTGCTACACAATAACAACTTAAGTATTGATGATATTGATGGGTATGTTATTTCAAAGGGTCCCGGTTCATTTACTGGACTTAGAATAGGCATGGCAACAATAAAAGGCCTTAGCTTGGGAAGTAACAAGCCTTACATTAGTGTTTCTAGTTTAGATGCACTTGCATTTAGCGTATCTAATTTCGATGGTATAATATGCCCTATAATGGATGCTTTAAGAAATAGTGTTTATACTTCACTATATAAAGGAGAATATACTTGCTGCAATAACAATAATGCTTCAAATTTACCTATAAAATTGGAACGTCTATTAGATTATTCAGCATTGGATATTGATGAACTTATAGAAATAATTAAATCCAAAAATGAAAAAGTTATTTTTATAGGCGATGGTGTTGATAAATATAAAGATTATTTGATTGATAATTGTCCAAATTCATATTTTCCTCCTAATCACCTTAATTTAATTCGTGCCTCTTCATTAGGTGAAATAGGCAGTATACTATTAAAGAACGGAGAATATGACGATCCAAATTCCGCTCCGGTTTATCTTAAAAAATCTCAGGCTGAAAGAGAATACGAGCAAAGGATGAGATTATAGTGAATATAGCTATAAATTTAATGAAAGAAGAAGATATAGATGAAATTTTAGATATAAGCTCGTTGAGCTTTTCTATATGCTGGAGCAAGAATTCTTATATGCAGGAACTAACCAATCCTGTTGCTAAATATTTTGTTGCTAAAGTTGATAATAAAGTTGTAGGCTTTGCTGGAACATGGATAGTATTGGATGAGGCTCATATAACAAACATAGCAACACATCCAAACTATCGAAAACAAGGGATAGCCTCTAAACTCCTAGAAGGATTACTATCTTATTGTAAATCTCAAGGTTGTGTAGCATATACTCTCGAAGTTAGAAAAAGTAACGCCGCTGCCAAAGCCCTTTATGGAAAATATAACTTTAAACAAGAGGGAATTCGAAAAGGGTACTATGAAGATAACAAGGAAGATGCTATTTTAATGTGGTTAAAGGAGTAATATCTCAATTACAAATTTCTATGCTTAAGTAAACATATCAAAGAGACAATTCATGCAATCATTATGTTCAAATTGCATAAATTGTCTCTTTACACTTATCATCAATTTATATGTAGCAAAAAACTACCTCTAATAATTGATTTACTTATATTCTATATCAATTCGATTTCATTACTTTCTAACACATCTATAATTTGTTGATTAGGCTTTTCATCCGTTATTATAGCATTTATATCATCAATCATTGCAAATTTATAATTACCATCTACAAAAAATTTCTTGTTCTCCATAACTAAAAATGTCTTTTTACTAGATTGTATTATTGTAGCCTTAGTAATTCCATCCTCAATTTCAAAAGTAGTTATACTTTTATCAAAGGCATCAATTCCACAACTTCCTATAAAAGATTTATCAAATTTATATTTTTTAATAAAATCATTAGTTGAAGATCCAATAAAACCATTAAGAGATTTATTTAAAACCCCAGCCGCAACTACAACAGTAATATTATTGGATGCCTTTGCTAAAATATTTGCTATCTCCAACATATTGGTAACTACAGTTATTCTTTTTTGAGTTGTTAAAATAGATTTAGCTATAAGAATATTAATTGTTGATAAATCTAAAAATATAGTTTCCCTATCTTGTATTAGCTCTAAGGCTTTCTTAGCAATTATGCTTTTAGTTGAAATATCTATCTTCTCTCTTTCTGAAATGTCATACAACTGAGATGATTCCCTTATTTGGATTGCCCCCCCATACGTCCTTTTCAGTTTTCCTGCCTGCTCCAGTTGTTTTAAATCTTTTCTAATACAATCTTCTGTCACATTAAACTTTTTGCTTAAATCCTTAACTTTAACTTTTCCATATGTATTTAGAATATTTAATATTTCGTTTAGTCTCTCTTCTGTAAACATATCTATGCATTCTCCCATTTTTTTATTATTTAGGACCTTGTGGTAAATAATTAATCTAAATATATTATAAGGGACTTTCAAAATATAATAAAATTATTTTGATAGCCCCTTATATCTATTGTTTTTAAATATTTTATTCTTATTTATAAATTTTCTAAAATAATTATATAGTCAAATTTAAATTAAAACAATATCTACTATTGTTCTTTTTCAAAATCTGATTTTGGAACTCCACATAATGGGCAAACCCAATCGTCTGGGATATCTTCAAATTTTGTTCCTGGTGCAACTCCATTATCTGGATCACCTGCTGCCTCATCATAAATATAACCACATACTGTACAAATATATTTTTCCATAAAAAAACCTCCCTTAGATTTGATAATTAAATATTAATAAATACATATCTTACTATGTTAATTTATCATCTTGTAAAATATATATCAATTAAGCGCTTCTGCATTTATTGCGATGAGCTAATTAGAACGATCTTTAGTTTAAAAGTTTCTATAATTATATCATTTTTGTGACTTCTTGCGGAGTTAATAATTTAACTACTACCTCTCTATTATTACTTGTTATTCCTTATGATATACATTTAGCCATCTATCTTGTTGCATTCCACATACTATCATAAATTATTGTGATCTCATTTTTTTATATTCACTTGATCATTAAATATCTTCTTTAATCTTTAAATATTTTCTATATATATAATACCAAATAATTCATTATTAATCAATAATTATTATTAATTAATTTTAATTTTCTATCATATGAATTTATTTTATAACCTTTTGAACAATAAATATTAATACATCTAAAAACTATAATATATCTATCTGTTTAACTTTAATTATTTATATATTATTATAACCATTATGCCAAATTAAATCTCAATTATAAAATTTGAAAGGAGAAAGCGCTCATCTTTATCTCAATAGTTACTATTAAGATTTTATCAGACATTAAACAGGTTATTATTTGCAACTCAACAAATAAAGGTATTAAAAGTTTATTTTACATAAATGTTTAATGCTATATTTAATTTATACCTTAGCCGATATACAATAAAAAGCTGTAACAAAAATTCAAGTTATTTTGTTACAGCTTTTTCTGCTTATATTATTTTAAAGTTATACGGTTTTTGTCTTATTTTCTGAGCTGCCGAAGTTTGGTTCAACTTTAAAAATTGAAACTGACACTTTTTTATATAGAATATATGTTAACACCGACACCATAACAGCCTTTACTCCATTGAAAGCTATTAATGCCCAAACATAGTTCTGTAACATATCTGCTGGCATCTTCATCCCATAAGCTGGCAATAATAAATATATGTTACCCACAATTCCCATTGCCTCCATTGCAATTCCACCTATTATCATTCCTAATATTGCATTTTTCTTGTTCTTATTTCTATAGTAAATAAATGATGCTGGTAAAATTAATGAAGCTCCAAATAAGAAGTTTGCTGTCTCTCCAACAAAACCTGTTTGACTTCCTCTAATTAATGGAACCAAAAGATTTTTTATTAATTCTATTATTACCCCTGCTACAGGACCAAATCCAAATGCACCTAACAATGCTGGTACATCACTTAGATCTATCTTAAGCCATGGGAATGCAGGTATTATCGGAAAATCAAAATACATAAGTATAATTGCAATTGCTGATAGTAAAGAGATCTTAATTAATTTACTTGTTTTTTCGTTCATATTCTTTGCCTCCCAAAAAATTATCTTCTTGGTGTAGCTTATTAGGAATTTAATATTAAAGTATTCTTACTACATTAATTACTTATGATTAGTCTACAATGCTTCACAAAAAACAAAAAGCCCTGATGTAAAATACATCAGGGCATACGTTCAGTAAGTAATAATAGATCAACTTTCAATTCCTAATAGGTTACCTTCTTTCATCCAGACTATACTGTCGGCTTCGGAGTTACACCGAATCTGCTTTCTTAAAAGCTCGCGGGCTATACCGCCGGTAGGGATTTACGCCCTGCCCTGAAGATATATATTTTATTTTCTTTATTATATAACTTTAATCCATACTTTGCAACATCTATTTGAGCACTTTTTACATTTTTAAATTTATAATAAAAAAAGAGTAAGATTTCTGTATCTCACCCTCACCGCAAAATAATTATAATAAAGAATAAAACGTTTTTATTATAATTATATTATTCTCCTATAAGCTTATCAGTTTTTAATATATGCTCTGTTAACCAATCGTTTAAAAAATTCAAAAGTTTTATTAAGCTTTCATCTTGATTTTCATCAATATTTTTATAATCTATCTCCTCAAGACTTTTAATAAACTTATCATGCTCAACCTTTTGAGTAAATAGTCTTTTATAGTTTATGCTTTTCATATATTCTTCTTCTGATTTAAAATGGAAAATTGTATAATCCTTTAGTTCGTCCATAATGTGTATTATCTTATCATACTTATCAACTGCAAACTCATCTTTTAACAGCACATACGCTTTATCTGCTAATTCAAAAAGTTTTTTGTGTTGCTCATCAATTTGATTAATTCCGACTTTGTATTCTTCCTTCATTTCATACATATATAATACCTTCCTTCTACTTATTATTTTAATCATACTCGGTTCATTTTTTATTAATATATCATTTTTTTTATATAAAGTCACTATCCTTAGTATTTTATTCAGTAGATAAATTTCAAAATATAAATTACAAATCTATATTATTTAGCACCATATTTTAAATGATATTAGTAATATCTGTTGCTTTCTATAAAAATGCGCCTTTTAGGATAATTATTTCATAAATATCTCAGAAAATCATTAGTTATAAAAAAGGATTTAAAGCACTTAATCAATAAAATTAAGTGCTTTAAATCCTTAATAAAAATTATATATTTTTTACTTTGCTTATAACATCTGCACAGTATTCTTTTACACCTGCAACACCGTTGCTTTTATAAACTTTATTTAAATCGCTACCTATACCACTGCAATCTGCTCCTGCTTGTATCCATTCACTTATATTATCTTTATTTACTCCTCCAGTAGGCATCACACTAAGATCTGGAAATATTGATTTTGCTGCCCCTATAAATGCCTTTCCAACAACATTACCTGGGAACACTTTGATAAATCTTAAGCCTAATTTATACGCTTTATTTAACTCTGACATTGTCATTAACCCTGGAATTATTAATGCTTTTCTTTGATTTGCATAAGCAATTACATCTTCATCTATACAAGGAGAAACAATAAAATCAGAATTGTTTTCGATACATGCATCTACAGCATCTTTTGTTAACACAGTTCCTGCACCAACACAAGCATTTTTATATTCTTCTTTCAATTCTTTTATTAACTTTGGCGCATTTGGTACACTCATAGTTACCTCTATAATTTTCATTCCGCCTTCGATTGCTGCTATACTTATTTCTTTTGCTTCTTCATATGTTTTAGTTCTAATAACAGCTACTGCCTTTTCTTCTTTTAATGTATTATAAATTTTTTCAAACATTATTTATTGCACCTCATCTTCAATTTATTTTATTTAAAATTAATCTATATCATTCATAAAATACTTTATTAAATATAAATATCTATCCTTAACGTTCTATTTTCTTTGCTTGCCCTAAATGCACTAAAACATCATCATAATAAGGTAATCCCTCATTATCACCTTCAACGCCTACAACTAAAGATCCAACTGCATTTGCAAATCTAACACAATCTTCTAATGTCTTACCTTTTAATAATGCTGTTAAAAATCCTGCTGCAAACCCATCGCCTGCGCCTACTGTATCAACTAAAGCCTTTGGTTTAATAGCTTCAATATTATACACATTCTTACCATCTGAACCTATAGCTCCCTTAGCTCCTTTTTTAACTATTACTTTTTCTATTCCTTTATTATGGAAGGTTTTTATTGCTTCTTCTATATTTGTATCTCCCAATAATATCTCTATTTCCTCATCACCTATTAAAAGAATATCAACATAAGGTAAAAGTTTTTCTATATAGTTTTTTGCTTCTTCCTTAGTCCACATCTTTAATCTAATATTTGGGTCAAATGATATTATAAGATTATTCTTTTTAGCTAATTTTACTGCTTCTAATATAACTTCTCTATTATTTTCAGTTATTGAAGGAAAAACTCCTGTAATATGAAGAACTTTTGCATTTTTTATATATTCTTCATTCAATTTCTTTGCATCCATTGTACTAGTTGGAGATTTTTCTCTATAATAAAATGATCTACTTGATCCATCAGATAAAACTTCTCTAAAATATACTGAAGTTGGATATCCATCAACAAGTTGTACTTCTGATGTATCTATCCCCTCACCTCTTACAATCTTTAGTATATATTTTCCGAAATCATCATTTCCCAATCTACTTATCCATCCAGATTCTAACCCTAATCTTGCGCATCCCATTGCAACATTTAATTCTGCTCCACCTACTTTTCTTTTGAATGTGTCACAAAATATTATTGGTCCCTTTTCTTGAGGGCACATTGCAATCATTGCATCTCCTATAGTAATTACGTCCATAAATAAATACACCACTTTCACTATATATTTGTTTTTAACCTTACCAAATAAGTTAGAGATAGATTTCTATATTCATACTTTTGATAAGGCGATTTTTAAATTTTAGTCAATATTTATATATAATTTTGAATACTGATTATCTTACTAACCATCCTCCATCAACTGCTAGAATATGACCATTAACATAATCAGATGCTCTGCTTGCTAAAAACACTACCGCTCCCATTAAGTCAGATGGTTCTGCCCATCTATCTGCTGGTATTCTTCCCTGGATTTCTGCATTTCTTTCTTTATCTGCTCTTATTGGCTCAGTATTTGCTGTCTTTATATATCCAGGTGCTATCGCATTTATTTGAATATTTTTACTCGCTAATTCATTAGCAAATGCCTTTGTTATACCTGCAACTCCATGTTTACTTGCTGTATATGGAGGCACAAACTTTCCACCCTGAAATGATAACATAGAGGCTATATTTATTATTTTACCAGAGCCTTGTTTAACCATTATTTTAGCAACTTCTTGGCTTAAGAAATATACAGCATTTAAATTAATATCCATAACTGCGTTCCAGTCCTCTTCTTTATAATCAAGAAGAGGTGTTCTTCTTATAGTTCCAGCGTTGTTTACTAATATATCTACTTTCCCATAAGATTTCATCGCAGAATCAATCAAATCCTGCCTTCCTTCTTTTTGTGTTAAATCTGCTTTCACGAATACTGCTTTTCTGCCTTCTTTTTCTATCAATTCTCGTGTATCATCCCAATTATCACCATGGGTAGAAATAACTAAATCTGCTCCTGCTTTAGCTAATGCAACTGCATATCCTTGTCCAAGGCCTGTATTTCCTCCAGTAACTATTGCCACTTTTCCATCTAATCTAAAAAAGTCCATTGAAAACTGATCCAAAATGTTTTCCATTATCTATTCTCCCCTTTCCATATAAATATTTCCATCCTTATATGTATTATTAAATTTTTTTAACGCACGCCATCGTTCCGTATTGTGGAACGCCGTTTCATTTATTATCTTAATTTTAATATCATCACTTACAATTGTCAATGATACTGGTATAAAAATAAAATTTTTAACTTTTTATTTGTTAAAATTAAAATTAAACATTACAATGTAGTATAAAGATAAAACTATTTAGGAGGATTTTATATGTCAGAGGATTTAAGCAATCCAAACTTAGTTCAATCGGTGGAACGTGCTCTTGATATACTTGATTGCTTAGCCGAGTATCCAAAAGGATGTGGAATTGCTGAATTATCAAAAAATTTAGGTTTAAGCAAGAGTACCATACATAGAATAATTACAACTTTAAAATATAAAGAATATGTTACGCAAAATACAGAAAATGATAAATATCAATTGGGAATTAAGCTTCTCAACTTATCTTCTTCTATAACAAATAGTATGGATTTAATAAACGTCGCCAGACCTCATATATATGACTTTGCGAATAAGTTTGATGAAGTCATACATCTTTGCATTCCTGACGAGTCACTTACTAATATAATTTATGTAGATAAGGTATCTTCCGAAAACACTAGTAGAAATATAATAATGTCTTCTAGCATAGGAAAAAAAGCGCCTATTTATTGCACTGCTTCTGGTAAATTGATATTATCTCAATATTCTGATGATAAAATAAGAGAATTATTAAAAGATACAGAATTCATAAAATATGCAGAGAACACAATAACTGATATAAATGTTCTTATAGAAGAAATTCATGTTATAAGAAAGAACCTATATGCATTAGACAATATTGAATACGATACGGGTGTTATATGCATAGCTGTTCCTATTTTTGATAGAACCAATAAAATTATTGCTGCAACCAGTCTCTCATCTGTAACCCTCTTTAATACTATGGATGATTTATTAAAATACAAAGACGAATTTATGAATGTCGCTAAAAATATTAGCCGACTTATGGGATATGCATATTATACAGATATAAAATAAATTTTTGAAATAAAAGATTAATAAATTTCAAATATGAAAAGGCTGAAATATAAATAAATTACATACATTTGCTTAAGTTTATAAATAAACATTCCATAAATGTATGTAGTTCATTTATATTTCGCATAACTTCAATAATATTAGTTAAACTTTAATTTTTTTATACTTATTGTTTATGCTTATACATCTCTAAAAAAGCATTTTATGAAAGTTCTAAATAAAACGGTACTAAAACATTTTCTTTATTTCTTGTTAATAACATATTTTATCAGTGCTTCTGCTACCCCATCTTCATCATTAGTTAAGGTTACATCATCAGCATGTCTCTTCACGTCTTCTGGAGCATTTCCCATCGCTACTCCAACTCCTGCATACTCTAACATATCAATGTCGTTATAATTGTCTCCCATTGCTATTATTTCTGATTTATCTATACTGAATTTCTTTTGTAAACAGGTTATTGCAGATGTTTTTGATGCTTTTATAGGCATAATTTCTAAGTATGTTGGCTTTGAAGGATATATATTTAAATCATTCCCATAAACATTTTCTTTTAAGAAGTTTATTTCTTTTGGATTAGACATACATAAAATCTTACTTGGTCCTACTCCTTCTCTTTTCCATTGTTCTATTAATTTATTAAAATTAATAATATTAGGAATGATGTTAGTTATTTCGCTTTCTTGTTTAGCCCAGTAATCTAATTTTTCTATATACCATTCATCATCCTTATACAAACTCATATGAATGTCATTTTCACTTGTTAACTTATATATTTCCTCGAAATTAGAAACATTAATTGCCTCTCTAGCCAATACACTATTATCTTTATCTAAGATTAAAGCACCACTATAGCATATAATTGGTTCCTCTATTCCAAGTTCTTCTTGAAGAAACCTTATTCCTTTTGGCATTCTAGCTGAAACTAAAATTACAGGTATTTTCTTATTATTTGCAACTTTATTTATAGTGCTTTTCACCTTTTCAGTTACT
The DNA here is from genome assembly GCA_963524945.1 of uncultured Clostridium sp. GTDB lineage: Bacteria > Bacillota > Clostridia > Clostridiales > Clostridiaceae > Clostridium. The sequence goes on along the minus strand of CAURJV010000010.1, from coordinate 17,196 downwards.
TCATGATTTGAATTTAACAAGGTTCCATCAATATCCAAGCAGACCATTCTAATTTTTTTCATTTATTCATCCCCCAACTATTTATAATAAAACGTCAAACTACTTATAATTACTTATGGCATTGAATATTTATAAGCAAATAAAACTCAATTTTATTCTCCTAAATAACACTACTTAAATTAATATGTTTTCTTTATATAATCACTAGACTTTTAGGATTAATTTTAATATTATGAAATTCCATAATGTTACTAAAAGAAGAAACCGATATTGGATCAACAATAATAATATCTGCCCGATCTAGGTTTAATCCTTTATAAAAGGCATCTTTTTCATACTTTTGATGTTCGGCAAGTAAAATAACCTTCTTAGCTCTTTTCACAATCTCCCCTTTAATATAAGCATCTTCTTCATTTTCATAATAAATACCATTACCTTTTATAGCTCCAGCTCCTATAAATGCCGCCTGAAACTGTATTCCGCTCAAATACTCATCATAATTCCTTCTATAGAAAAAGCGATTTTTCTTGTTAAATTTTCCATCAATCAAGTTTACTACCATACCATTCTTTTCCGAAAGTATATTAAAATTATCTATGGAATGAGTAAATATGGTCGCTTTTTTATCTAAAGATCTTGAAAGAAATTCAATACTAGTAGAAACATCAAAAAAATACGTTTTATTGTTATGAATAAATTTCATTGCCTTTTCAACAATCTTAGTTTTTTCATTAACATTTAATTTCAACCTCTCCTTATATGAAAATATATTATCTTTATTAAAATTTTCATATCCTTCTTTCTCAATCATAAAATCACCCCCTATAAGCAATTATAAGCACATGTAGTTATTTTTTCAATACTTATAAGCATCTTTAATCATCACTCACCTAAAATACCTTATATAATAATTATTTTTATCTTCAAAACACTTCTTAAATACTTTTAAAAACCATCAAAATTAATTTAAATGTTAATTATTTGCACACTACAACTTTACTTAAAACAACATTCTTTATTTATCGTAAATAAAAAAGCAAATCTTTATAAATAGTTTATTATTTATAAAGACTCGCTCACCTATATATTATTAAATCATGTTATTTTTCAAGTTATATTTTATAATCCTTCTCAATTTTAAGAAGCTTTTCCTTTATATTAAGGCCACCAGCATATCCAACCAATTTACCATTAGCACCAATTACTCTATGACAAGGTATTATAATTGGAATTGGATTTTTATTATTGGCCAAACCAACAGCTCTCGCCGCTTTCTCATTACCTACTATTTTAGCAATTTCACCATAACTCCTTGTTTCTCCAAAAGGAATCTCTTGTAGCGCACTCCATACTTTTCTTTGGAACTCCGTACCCTTAGGCGCTAATGGTAAATCAAAACAATTCCGCTCTCCTTCAAAAAACTCTTCCAATTGTTTTATAGCTTTTCGTAGTAACTCTGTTTCATTTCCTTCTATGTTAAGTTCGTCTTTGTTTATGAAACAAATTTTTATAATTGCTGTCCCATTTTCCACTATGCTGATTTTTCCGATTTTAGTGTTATAATAATATACATTTTCCATAATACACTTCCTTTTCGCAATATTATTTTTTTCTATTACAATTAGAATAGGCGATTCTTCACATGCACACTTTTCCACTTCAAAAGCATACATTTTAAAAAACTTTCGCTAAAAAATCAGTATCATAACCCCAATGTTGCATCTATTGCTACACTCCTATTCTTCAAAATTCTTTAATTATATAGTGGGAAATCATGCTTATGTCGCTAACATACCTGAACATACTTTTTATTATCTCCATATAAAAACCACTGTCTTTAATTAGACTAGAAACTTTGTTACTTAATATCTTAACATAAAACTCTATTTTATAATATCTAATACAGTTCTCCTAACTTATCTCTATCTAAAATTTTCATAATCTCAAAAACTATGATAGAATCATATATTTTATTCTATCATATAAAAAAGGATGAATATAATTATATACCCATCCTAAAACTATTTTTCTATTTAAAAGCTTTCTTATAAATTTCTAAAATTTCTACCACACTTGTATCTCTTGGATTACCTGGAGTACAGGCATCAACAAATGCTGATTCTGCAAGTGATTGTAAATCTTCTTCTTTTACACCAATTTCATTTAACACTTTAGGAATTCCTACATCTTCTGAAAGCTTTTTAACTGCGTCAATAGCTGCCTTTCTATATTCTTTTTGAGACATATTGTCTACACCTTCAACACCCATTACCCTTGCTATTTCTCTAAACTTTTTATCTGTTGCCTCTGCGTTGTACTCCATAACATATGGCAATAATACTGCATTAGCAATTCCATGTGGTGTATCATAGAACGCTCCAAGCGGATGTGCCATCGAGTGGACAATTCCAAGTCCAACATTACTGAACCCCATACCTGCAATATATTGTCCAAGGGCCATGTCTTCTCTTCCCTTCGGCTCATTATTTACTGCACTTCTAAGAGAACGTCCAATTATCTCAATAGCTTTCAAATGTAATGTATCAGTTAATTCCCAAGCGCCTTTTGTAATGTATCCTTCAATAGCATGAGTTAAAGCATCCATTCCTGTAGCTGCTGTTAATCCTTTTGGCATTGACGACATCATTTCTGAATCAACAACTGCTATTACTGGAATATCATGAGGATCAACACAAACAAATTTACGTTTCCTTTCCTCATCAGTAATTACATAGTTAATTGTTACCTCTGCTGCAGTTCCCGCTGTAGTTGGAACTGCTATTATATCAACACATTTATTTTTAGTTTCTACTGCCCCCTCTAAACTTCTTACATCTGAAAATTCTGGATTATTAACAATAATTCCAATAGCTTTTGCAGTATCAATTGATGATCCTCCACCTATTGCAATCAAATAATCTGCTCCAGATGCTTCGAATCTCTCTATACCAGCTAAAACTACATTTATAGTTGGATTCGCTTTCACTTCATCAAAAATTTCAAAAATCAAATCATTTTTATCTAATAAATTTGTAACTTTAGATGCTACATTAAATTTTATTAAGTCCTTATCTGTTACAACTAGTGCTTTCTTATAGCCTCTTATTTTAGCTTCAGTAACAATATTTTCAATTGCTCCTGCTCCTATATAGCTTGTCTCATTTAATATCATTCTATTTGTCATAAATATCAATTCTCCTTTAATAATTTTGATAACTGTATAATGTATCCACCGAATTTTATATAATAATAATTTATCAGCAAAGTGCAATCTCATATTTATAATTTATAAATCGTTTTCAATTTATATTGTAGTTAACTATTTTTATAATACTAACTGTTTATATACATATAAAAATCATATCTATATCTATCATTATTAAACAATCTAGTTACTATACATAATATAACAACTAGATTGTTTCCATATTATGATATATAATAAGTTGTCTGAGACTAATTTTATACGGAGATAGGGTTATACTTAAGCTAATTTTCACTCTAGTCTCAAAATAACTTTATTAAACTAAGTAATCTTCAGAAATACTAACATTAAAGTCTTTTGCTAAATCTCTAAAATTTTCAGAAACAATTGTTTGTTTCTTTCCACCCATTGATAGAACTTTAACTAAAATCTCAGCTGATTTCTCTACTGTATCCATCAATCCAAAAGTTAGATCTAATGTTTCACCTGAACAAAACATTCCATGATGCGCCCAAATTACAACATCATGATCCTTCATTAGTTCACCAGTAGCTTCTGCAATTGCAGCTCCACCTGGAACCATCCAAGGAACTACCCCAATCCCACTTGGAAATACTACAGGGCATTCTGTTGCCATTTCCCATAATTCTCTTGTAAATACTTTTCCTTCTAATGGCAATACAAACGTTAATGCAATTACATTTGTAGTATGAGAATGCATTATAACTCTATGACATCCATTTGTTTTTTCTACTTTTATTGAGTGACTCATTAAATGTGAAGGAAGTTCGCTTGTTGGTCTTGCATTATTTGACAATCCCCAAACTACCTTATAGTTTTCTCCCTTTTCATCTATTTTGATTATTCCTGCATTTTCTCCTAAACAAACTGTCATATTTCTTATAAACTTTCCACTTCCGGTTACTAAGAAATATTCATTGGCTAAATTTTTTACAGTTACACCAATTGAATTATATTCCGAATCTTCGTTGATAAATTCTTTAATTGCAGAAACTTCTTCTTTTGTTAATCTATAAGTTATATTTCCACCATTTCTTTCATGCCATCCTTTAAGCCACGCATCATTTGTCATCCTCTTAAAATTTTGTATAAACTTCATATCTTCTATTGTCATACTTTCTCCTGCTTTCATATATTTATTATGTATTTTAATATTTGGTCCATTTTAAATAATTCTATTTTGTAAATGTATGTAATTTTATTCACCGATTAAAGATACAAACTAATCATTTTAATTCCAGATTAATTTTATCTTATAAATAAATTATACTTCATTCTTTTGTTAATTTCAATTGCTTTTTGTTGTTTTTGTTTGTTTTTATTTGTATTAATATTTTAAAAACAACATATCCTTATAGAGCTTTATTAAAGTATATTAAGATCTGCTAAAACTAGCATTTATAACTAATTTATTAGCATTTTTATCAAAAAAATAAAGAATCACCTATTTATTTTAAGTGATTCTACAACCTTTTCTATATGTACATCAATATATAACCTCAACATTATTAGCATGCAGTAAATTAATCCATTCTTCATTTGGTTCAATATCTGTTATCAAATAGTCTATGTCTTCATAATCAAAAAGCTTTACAAATGATGTTTTATCATATTTACTATGATCCACTAACAAAATGACTTTATTAGATTGTTTGATCATAGATCTTTTAATTTCTGCCTCTGTCTCATTCGAGTCTAATATTCCTTTATTTATATCCATTCCTTTACAGCTTACAAATGCTATGTCCACATTATAATTTTTAATAGCATTTTGTGTTATTGGTCCTTGTAACGACAAAGTTCTTTGATCCAAGCCACCACCAGTTGATATAATATTCAACTCCGATTGGTTTAACTCTTGTAATACTTCCACTGAATTTGTTATTACAGTTACATCATTTCTATTTCTAATTAATTTCAATGCTTCAAATACTGTTGAACTACAATCAGCAACAATCGTACTACTTCCCTTAACAAACTCTATAGCCTTTAATGCTATATATTGTTTACTTTCTATATTTGTCCTAGATCTTTTATAAAAAGGCACATCCTCGTTAGTTTTATCAACATTTAATATTGCGCCACCATAACTCCTAGTAACTACTCCTTGCAACTCTAGTTTTTCCAAATCTCTCCTTATGGTCTCTTCTGTAACTTCAAACTCTTTGCTCAGCTTAGATACATAAACTTTCTTTTCCTTTATTGCTATTTCCTTTATTATTTCTAGTCTTTCTCTAGGTAACATTACAATTCCTCCTTATATGAATAAGTTTCTATTTATTCACCCCTATTATATAATTATATTTTAAATCATATGTAAGACAATTCAAATATAGCGTATATTTTTTTGTATTTAATCAATCCAACTTTAATATACCAAATTAACACAGACAACACAATATAAATCAAAGTTAATTCTTGACTGTTTTTTCCGAATAACTATATAATATAAGTAACTTATACTTTTTAAGGAGGTATTTATGATACAAAAAGCATTTAAAATGAAATTATTTGAAGGTAAAGAAGAAGAATATAAAAAAAGGCATAACGAAATTTGGCCAGACCTTGTAAAGGAATTAAAATCTCACGGAGCATCAAAATATTTAATATTTTATGATAAAGATACCAATATATTGTTTTCTTATATAGAAATGGAGAACGAAGAACTATGGGATGAAATTGCCGAAACAGATGCCTGTAAAAAGTGGTGGGCATTTATGAAAGACATTATGGAAACAAATCCTGATAATAGTCCAATATCTGTGGAATTATCTAATGTGTTCAACTTAAAATAATTATTTGAATTAAACAAATAGAGAAAAACTTATTAGTGCAATTATAAACATTGCACTAATAAGTTTTCCCCTGCATAAAAATATAATCTGCATTGATTTCTCTATTCACTTAAATAGATTTTGGAACCAATGCAGATTATTTTTATATTATATATTTTCTAAGCTTTTTGATTTTCTTTGTATCTTCTCCAGTTTCTATACCCTACTTTGTTATTCCCACATACATTCTAGTAATTTAATCCTGTTAATTCTTCAACAGTTGTACGAGTTTCAGAATCTACATCTTCTTTTAATCCACCATCTTTTAATCTTGCAATTTCTTTCTTAAGTACTTCATGCGATTCATGAGATACTTTGAACTTATATGATGATATTATACCATAAACAAGCAGTATTGCCGGCGCAACTATTAATATAACTGCCATAGCTGTTAATGCTTCTGGAGGTTGTGATGTTGATCCAGATTTAAAGTTAAATTCTTGTAATATAACTCCAACTAGGAAAACAGCAAGTGCCTGTGAAGCTTTACGCAACAAACTCATAAATCCTGCGAAAACGCCTTCTCTTCTATCAGCAGATACTATTTCATCTACATCTGGAACAAAAGTATAGTTATTCCAAGGAACAAAGTTTATTCCACCTCGTCCGAGTCCTGCTAATGCCGATACAACATATAGTGCAACAAGGCTATCAGGAATTGTTCCATATACTATTAAATATCCTGCAATACTTGCAAGGAATATTAATGATACAACTCTAAATGCTCCACCAGGACTTAATTTTAATGTGCAATAAGTTGCTATACCAACTCCTGCAATTTGGAATATATACATTAATGCCAACAAGTTTGATGCTACAACTGCACCTTTAAATAATGCAAACACTATGAAATAAGTAAATACTGCATTAAATGTATCTTGTGCTAAATATCCTCCGATATACATTCCTAAATGTGCTCTAAACGTTCTAATTTTAAGAGTTGTAACCAAATCTATGTAAATTTTCATTACATTTTGTCCAAATGATAACTTTTCCTTTGAGTGTCTGCCTTCTAATATCTCTATTTCCTCTAAAGATCTTTCCCAAGTAAATGTATACACAAGAATTAAAACAATTATAAATATTACAGTAAAGATTCCACCAGCAATCAAAAATGATTGTGGAGACTCTTTCCCTAATGTATTTATAAGTCTTCCAGGTATAAATGCAGCTAAAAATGCTGAAAATTGGGCAATATACATTCTTGCACTAGTAAGCTTAGCACGAATTTTAAAATCAGATGTCATTTCTGCCGCTAAGGTATCATAAGGTATAAGTACCATTGTATACACGATTTCAAACGCTATATAAGTCCCAACGTAATATAAATAAGAGAAACCACTGACCCAAATAGCTGAATATACAATAATTAAAGGTATTGCTGCTAATAAAAAGAATTTTCTTCTTCCAAATCTTCTTCCAAGCGCAGTTTTGTGAAAATTATCTGTTATGAATCCCATTGTCGGACTTGCTACTGCATCAACTATACGAGCTAATGCAAATATTGAACTCGCTTCAATTGGTGTTAATCCGCAAAAAGTCGTATAAAAGTATAATAACCATGCACTTGTTAAGGCAAATGCTCCTGCTCCTATAAAATCATTCATCCCATAAGAAAAATAATTTATAAATCTTATTTTCCCATCTTTCTTACTCATATTTCCTCCTACATATATTATAAATTTTATTTTTTACATAGTATTTAAGTATTAACGTTTTATAGCTTTAATATAAACTCTAAAGAACTACAAATAAAATACTATAATAAGCCTAATGCATGTCCATTTTTAATTCTTAGTTTAATTCTGTATTCTTCCTCAATTTATCAAATCAATTTCTCTTAATATTTTATATAGTATGTATTTATTAAATATATCTAAGTGTCATTTACCAAAAGTTTTTATAAAATTCTTTTTATCATGACATTCCTCCTAAGTATTCTAATATCTAACATTTTAATCTTGTCATCGGTTACTTAAAACATTTACATCACTTACACTTATATATTACTTCCATTCCAACACAAAGTCAATATAATTTCTTTTATTTTATTTGTTTTTTATTTGTTTATGTTAGTTTTGTTTTAAAAACAATCTCAAATAGCTATATGTTAACGTTTTAGTGCAATATTTATCTTCCCTCCTTTATCACAGATCTGTATTTAATACTTTTTTAATATAAAAATAGCATAGAAAATATAAATTTCCATGCCATTTCTCATTTTATATATACATTTAATTATTCATTATAAACTCTTGTATATTTCTTCTATATATTTAATACTTGAATCTAAATCTTCAGATATTGTATCCTCAAGAATTATATCTATATATGGTTTTCTTTCCTTTATTAGTTTTAGTAATAATGGATAGTTAAATTGACCTTTTCCAATAGACACTTGTTGTACCTTTCCATCTTTATAGATAAAATCTTTTGCATGTATAATCACTATCCTATCACCAAATAGTTCAAAAGATTTTCTTATTATCTCGTCTTGTTTATCATAGTTACTTTCATCTATAAAATTAATCGGATCAAAAATAACTTGTAAGTTATTTGATTCAACATTATCTAAAGCTCTTTTTAACCTTTCTGGAGTATTCATTATATGCTTTGTAACCCCTTCTATTCCAACTACAATCCCGAACTTCTCTGCTTCTTTCACAAGTATTCGTATTGAATTTAGGCTCCTTAAAAAGGCTTCCTCTGTATTATTCTTTTCTGTATAAATATATTCCTTATTAAAAGCTCCAGTTTCTGTTCCAACTACATTACACCCCAAATATTTTGCGAAACGTATATGCTCTTTAAAGGTATCTAATGATTCCTTAAGTTCATTATCATCTGGATTAGCTAAATTAATATAACACCCAAGAATACTTACAGTTACTTCATATTTATTCAAAGTATTATTTATGTATTGGGCCATCCCTGGTGTCATACATCCTCTAGTAACTTCAAATTCAGATATTATTTTTTTCGCTACGAATTGAACGCTTTTTAACCCTTTTTCCTTCATTATTCTTCCTATATCATCTAACTTATAAAGTCCAATATCGTGTCCTCTAACTCCAATTCTCATAATCGTAATTCCTTTCTCAAAATAAATATAGCTTTATATAGATAATAAACTCTTTTTTAACAAAACTCAACATCATTTACTTGCTTTATTTTTAAAAACAACACAAAACAATATGCATATTTCCTTACTTTTATTTTATTAAAACTCACTATTTATAAGGTTTTTCTCTAATTATATTTAATTTACCCCCTTAATTTTCACTACTAAATAATCATTTTCTTTTTTACTTTTTCTTTATTTTATTTTGTTTTTATGTAGATTTATTTTGTTTCGTGATGTATAATTTGAATTGAGAATAAATGATAGAAAACTTTAATTTATACTACAATAAATTCACTAAGTTATTATAATAACTATATTGTTAACACTTACATGAGATTTAAATTTATTGTAATTAATCGTTACACCGATACCTTTTATTCATTATTTCAAAATACAAAAACTTTAGAGTATTGTTTATAATGCTCTTTACAAATAAATATTATGAGGTGATATAAAATGAAATTAACAGAAAAAGAATTACGTGCAAAACTTGACTTAGTTGTTGATAAACTTTTAAACTTAGATAGACCAACAGATGAAGAAAAATTAACTAAAGAAGGCGGAGAAGCCATAGGAATGTTTCCAAGAGATTTTGGAATTCAAGAATGGGATTGGCCACAAGGTGTAGGTTTATATGGCTTATTAAAGTTAGACAAACACGATAGAAGCAACAAATATCTGGATTTTTTAAATGAATGGTATAAAAATAATATATCAAATGGATTACCATCAAAAAACATTAATACAACTGCCCCTCTATTAACACTTATAAACCTATTAGATGTAAGTCCAAATACAGATTTTGAAAACCTTTGCCTAAAGTGGGCTGATTGGCTTATGAACTGTCTTCCAAGAACTAAAGAAGGTGGATTCCAACATGTTACTAGTGCTAATGGCGATAGACAAGGGGTTAGGCTAAACGAAAGTGAAATGTGGATAGATACTTTATTTATGACTGTATTATTTTTAAATAGAATGGGACAAAAATATAATAGACAAGATTGGATTAATGAATCGATTCATCAAGTCCTTATTCATATAAAATACTTATATGATAAAAAATCAGGTCTATTCTATCACGGATGGAGTTTCAATGAAAATAGTAATTTTGGAGAAGTATTCTGGTGTAGAGGTAATTCGTGGTTTACATTTGGAATCTTAGATTATATTGAAATGTTTGACGGTAAAATGAATTCAGGCCTAAAGAAATTTCTAAATGATACATTTAAGGCTCAAGTAACGACTTTAGTTAAATACCAATCTAAATCTGGATTATGGCACACAGTTATAGATGATCCTACAAGCTATGAAGAAGTATCTGGCTCAGCTGCAATTGCTGCTGGGATACTAACAGGAATAAGATTAGGGATATTAGACGATTCATTTAAACCTGCTGGTCAAAAAGCTATAGAAGCAATTTGCAATAATATAGCAAAAGATGGAACTGTATTAAATGTATCTGGTGGAACTGGAATGGGCTATAATAAAGAACACTATAGGAATATAATTATAGCCCCAATGGCATATGGCCAATCATTGACTATAATGGCTCTTGTTGAAGCACTTAACCATATTGATTGTTAATACTAATTTGTTCTAAAAATATTATATATTTGAATTATTGCTTCAAATATTAAATTTATACATTGATAATCCCCATCTTCTATTTTGAGAAAGGGGATTATTAATTTTTCTCTAATATTTAATATTTTCTTATCCTTCCTAATTTTCTATCTAAACTATCATACACTTCTTTAGCACACATTTCTGGAGTTTCTTTTCCATACGCTATCTTATTCAACGCATCAATGCATGATGTTTATTGAACTATTGTTAGATTCAAATTTCTATTAATTTACAGGCATTTGCAATTATATTGTATTGCTTGAGTAGTATCCAATACAACAATCTAAAAATGCCTTGTTAAAATATTCATATAATTTTAACAAGGCATTTATATCGCCGTTACAGGATTTTTATAATTATCTTACTAACCAGCCACCATCAACAGCTAATATGTGTCCATTAACATAATCAGATGCTCTGCTTGCTAAAAATACTATTGCTCCCATTAAATCGAATGGTTCAGCCCATCTATCCGCTGGTATTCTTCCTTGTATTTCTGCATTTCTTTCCTTATCTGCTCTTATCGGTGCAGTATTTGCAGTTTTTATATATCCCGGTGCTATAGCATTAATTTGAATATTCTTGCTTGCCAATTCATTAGCGAATGCCTTTGTTATTCCAGCCACTCCATGCTTACTTGCTGTATAAGGTGGTACGAATTTCCCACCTTGGAACGCCAACATTGATGCTATATTAATTATTTTACCCGAGCCTTGATTTACCATGATTTTAGCGACTTCTTGACTTAAAAAGTATACTGCGTTTAAATTAATATCCATTACAGCATTCCAATCTTCTTCTTTGTACTCAAGAAGTGGAGCTCTCCTTATTGTTCCCGCATTATTAACTAATACATCTATCTTCCCATACACTTCCATTGCTATTTTTATAACTTTTTCTCTATCTTCTTTTTTTGTCAAATCTGCTTGAACAAATGTTACTGATCTCCCTTCTTTTTCTATTAACAATCTAGTTTCATCCCAATTTGTATCATAAGTTGGAATAATTAAATCAGCACCGGCTTTTGCTAATGCTACAGCATACCCTTGACCAAGTCCTGTATTTCCTCCCGTAACTATAGCTACCTTTCCATACAATCTAAAAAAATCCATTGAAAATTCATCTAAAATATTTGACATAATTCCACTTCCTCTTTTCTGCTTTTATCTTAATTCGTTAATTTTTATATGATCCATATCATCAAAAGTCTTGTTTTCTCCACACATTCCCCATATAAATGAATAATTTTGAGTTCCAATTCCTGAATGTATTGACCAGCTTGGTGAAATTACTGCTTGTTCATTCTTCATCACTATATGCCTTGTTTCTTGTCCTTCACCCATAAAATGAATTACTGCTTGATCTTCAGGTACATCAAGATATAAGTATACTTCCATACGTCTTTCATGAGTATGACATGGCATGGTGTTCCACCCACTTCCCTGCTCTAGTATTGTTAACCCCATTACTAACTGACAGCTTTCACATACTGCAGGATGAACATACTGATTTATTGTTCTTTTATTCATGTTTATTTCATCGCCACATTTTATTTTATTAGCTTTTTCCAAATCTATTTTTACTGTTGGATATGATTTAAGTGCTGGTGCAGAATTTATATAAAACTTAGCTGGCTTTTTTCCATCTACTGATTTAAGTTCTATATTTTTAGTACCTTGCCCAACATATAATCCATCTCTATATTTTAGATTATATTCTACTCCATCTGCTATAATTGTTCCTTCTCCACCTACATTAATAACTCCAAGCTCTCTTCTTTCCAGAAAATAATCTGTTCCCAATTCTTTAGAAGCTCCAAGCTTCAATGTTTCTTTTACTGGTGTAACTCCACCAAATATGATTCTATCATTATGGCTGTAAACTAAGTTTACTTCTCCATCAACAAATACTTTCTCAACTAAATAATGTCTTCTTAAAGTTTCTGTATCATAATGTTTAGAGTCTTCTGGATGATTTGAGTATCTAATTTCCATTTTCATAACATTCTCTCCTCCTATAATAAATTTATAATCAGTTAAATAACTGCTATAGGCCCATTTATTTCATATTTTATTGTTAAATACTATATTATCTTTACAAATTGAATATTATTTATTACAAATCTAATTTAATTTCTCTTTAATAAGACGTCTTTTTCGTATTCCTTTACTTCCTTAATCCAACTTTCACCAACTGGTACATTGTTCTTTTCACAATAGTAATTCCAAATATCTCCCATTGGATAAGTTTTGAATTCCTCCATTAAAGCTAATCTTTCTGTGAAATTTCCTTCTTCTTGTAATTCCCTTAACTTATCATTTGGTGTTAACATTGCATTTAGTAATGCCTTAATCATATTTCTTGAACCAATTGTCCATGCCGCAATTCTGTTAATACTTGCATCAAAGAAATCAAGGCCAATAATTACCCTATCTAATGCATCATTTCTTACTATTTCTTTAGCTATTTCTTTAAGTTCATCATCATAAACTACAACGTGGTCAGAATCCCATCTAACTGGTCTACTTACGTGAAGAGCTACTTTTTCATCGAATAATAGCATTGCAGAAAGTTTATCTGAAACAACTTCAGTTGGATGATAGTGGCCTGTGTCCATTAATGACATTATGTTATTTTTAGCTGCGTAATTTAAATAAAATTCGTTTGAACCTACTGTATAAGCTTCTGCTCCTATTCCAAATACTTTTGACTCAACGCAGTCAAGGTTATATTCTCTATCTATTTTAACTTTAAAAATTTCATCTAAAGATTCTTTAAGTCTTCTTCTTGGTCCCAATCTATCACTTGGAACATCTTTATAACCATCTGGAATCCAAATATTAGTTAAGCAAGTTTGCCCTAATTCTTTACCAAAGTATTCTCCAATTTTTCTTGATGCAATTGCATGTCTTATCCAGAAGTCTCTTATTTCTTTATCTGGGTGAGAAAGGGTTAATCCATCTGCTGACTTTGGATGCGAGAATATTGTTGGATTGAAATCTAATCCCAATCCGTTTTCTTTTGCCCACTTAACCCAATTTGCAAAATGTTCTGGTTTTATTTCATCTCTGTCTACAAATTCGCCATTAGTTTCTAAGTAAATTGCGTGAAGATTAACTTTATGCTTTCCTGGAATTAAGCTTAATGCTTTATCTAAATCTTCTCTAAGTTCTTCAGCATTTCTAGCTGCACCTGGATAGTTACCATTACATTGAATCCCCCCAGACAGCTCATTTTGAACTACTTCAAACCCCTTAACATCATCACCTTGCCAACAATGGACTGATATTTTAACTTTATTAAGTTCTTCTAAAACTTTATCTACATCTATTCCCCATTTTTCATACTCTTTTTTAGCTAATTCATATTTTTCTTTAACGTTCATTTTTATTCCTCCTAATTTTATAGTTATATTTACTAGTTACCTTTAATCTTAAATTGTTTGAGTTATTTTTATCATAATAAGATTTATTTTATATTTAATTCGCTTTAAAAACCTTAATATCGAAAGATCCTTTAATCGCGCGTCTAGCTTCTCCTAAATCTTTAAAAATACCTTTACTTATCATTTGAGCAACGATATTTCCTATGGCTGTTGCTTCAACTGGACCTGCAAGTACTTCTTTACCTGTGACTTTAGCAACCAATTCATTTAAAAGATTATTCTGACATCCTCCACCAAAGATATTTATTCTTTCAAATTCCTTTTCAAAGATTTCCTCTAAGTTAGAAACAGCTTTTTTATAACAGTGAGCTAAGCTATTGAACACACAAATAGCTACTTCTCCTACTTCTTGAGGAACCCTTTGGCTAGTTTCAACACAATATAATTTTATTTCCTCAATCATGTTCTCTGGTTTAAGGAATCTATCATGATCTACATCTACTATTGATGGAAAATCAATATGTTCTTTTGCCAAATCTACTAATTGTCCAAAAGAATATTTATTATCTAAATTTCTTCTAACCTCTTGTATTACCCATAGACCCATAATGTTTTTTAGAAATCTATATCTATAATCTATTCCACCTTCATTTGTGAAATTATATTCCATAGCTTGCGGCACACAAATTGGGAATCTATTTTCAACACCAATCAATGACCAAGTTCCTGAACTTAGGTAAATACTGTCACTGTCATTACAGACTGATGATATAAATGCTGAACCAGTATCATGGGTTGCAGGAAGTATAACTTCCATATCAAATCCAAATTCCTGTACTAGCTCTCCTCTTAAAGTGCCAAGGCTAGTTTTAGGTAGTTTTATCTCTTGGAAAATATCTTTTTTAATTCCAAGCTCATCTAACATTTTTTCATCCCAAGTTCTCTCAAAAGAATTAACTAGCTGTGTTGATGATGCATTAGTATATTCATTTACTTTTTTTCCTGTAAGTAAGAAATTTAAATAATCAGGAACCATTAAGAAAGTTTTCGCCTTATCTAATGTTTCAGGATTATTTTTCTTTATAGAAAGTAATTGATATACTGTGTTAAATCTTTGAAACTGAATTCCCGTATATAGGTAGATCATATCTTGCGGAATAATCTTGAACGCCTCTTGCATCATTCCTTCAGTTCTATCATCTCTATACGCGACTGCATTTCCAAGCATTTTATCGTTCTCATCTAACAAAACAAAATCTACTGCCCAAGTATCTATACCTATGCTCTTTGGAACTTTTCCTATTTCCTTGCACTTTTTAATTCCTTCTTTTATATCCTTAAATAATTGTTCAATATTCCAACAATATTCATCCCCTATTTTGCTAATCCCATTATCAAATCTATATATTTCTTCTAAATTTATCTTTCCATTTTCTACTGATCCTAAAATATGCCTTCCACTAGAAGCTCCAATATCAATGGCTAAATAGTAATTCATATCTTTCCTCCTATTCTTTTGGGTTCACCACACTGTAACTAAATTATATTGTATAAAGAAATTATTTTTTATATCTAGGTTTGTTTAAATTATTATCCTTATTTGCACTTACAAAACTTTATAATCTCCTTATGCAATTTTTCTTTTATATCTTGAATTGCTTGTAAGTATAAATAAATATTAGGTGACTTTTCAGTGAGAAAATTTCATGCAACTTCCATCTAAGTAAAAATTCTATATCATCCTCCACTATTACATATAAGTATCTGTAATAGTAATCACCTTTAATCCTGTTAATAAAATTAATGGTAATGTATTATAAATATTTAAATTTCTACTAATTTCTTACTGCGAAAAATCAGATTTTTATATTGTACAACCCCTAACAATATAGTATAATTATTATAAAGGGTGCTTAAGGCTATGGAAGTCTTGGCAGTTTTATATGTGATAACTATGTCTAATTGAATAAGATTTTAGCAAAGGAGCTAGAGAATATTAAAAATGATTCTTGGGCTTTTTATTTTTTTATATGAATTTTTTTCCAAATATGATTTTATATGGAAGTAGTTTATATATCTTAATTTCTTATTTCTTATTGACAATTTATCATTTATACTCTAAAATTTTTTTTAAATTATTAATGTTTTTAATTAGTTAATATTAATTTAAATAAATGTTGTGTATTCTGAAAGGAGATCTTATTAATGAACAAAATCAATGAAATTTTTGCTTCAAATGTATTCAGCGATGCTGTAATGAAAGAACGTCTTCCTAAAGCTACTTACAAAGCTTTAAAAAAGACAATTGAAAAAGGAACTTCTCTTGAGCCAGACGTAGCAGATGTTGTTGCAGCTGCAATGAAGGATTGGGCTGTTGAAAAAGGCGCTACTCACTTCACTCACTGGTTCCAACCTATGACTGGAATTACTGCTGAAAAGCACGATTCTTTTATAAACCCAACTTCTGATGGAAAAGTTATATTAGAATTCTCAGGCAAAGAATTAATTAAAGGTGAACCAGATGCATCTTCATTCCCTTCAGGAGGGCTAAGAGCTACTTTTGAAGCTAGAGGATATACTGCATGGGATTGTACTTCACCAGCATTTATAAAGGACGATTCTTTATGCATACCAACTGCATTCTGTTCTTATAATGGGGAAGCTTTAGATAAGAAAACTCCATTACTACGTTCAATGGAAGCTTTAAACAAGCAAGCTCTACGTGTTTTAAAATCATTAGGTAATACTACTACTAAAAGAGTAATTACAACTGTTGGTCCTGAACAAGAATACTTCCTAATCGATAAATCAATGTATGATGCTCGTAAAGACCTTATCTTAACAGGAAGAACTTTATTCGGAGCAAAACCTTCAAAGGGTCAAGAACTTGAAGATCATTACTTCGGAACAATCAAACAAAGAATTTCTGATTTCATGAAAGAAGTGGATGAAGAACTTTGGAAGCTTGGAATATTAGCTAAAACTAAGCATAACGAAGTTG
>CAURJV010000009.1:0-107534 GCA_963524945.1 uncultured Clostridium sp. | reverse complement strand
GGGGTGCTTTTCATGAAGGTTAAGAAAATTCCTTTAAGAATGTGCACTGGTTGCATGGAAATGAAACCAAAAAAAGAATTAATAAGAGTAGTTAAAACTCCAGAAGGCGAAGTGTGTGTTGATCTAACTGGTAAAAAATCGGGAAGAGGCGCATACATTTGTAAGAACACAGAGTGCTTAGAAAAAGCATTTAAAGCAAAAAGACTTAGTAGAAATTTAGAAATTCCTATAAGTGAAGAAATTTATAATAAACTAAAGGATGAAGTAAATAATGAATAAGTTTTTTAACTTTCTAAGTATAGCAAAGAAGTCAGGAAATTTGCTTGAAGGATATAGCAAGTGTGACGATTATAGAAATAATACTAAAATTTATCTTTTTATCATATCCAATGATTTGTCAGATAAATCTAAAGATAAATTTAAAAAGCATTGTAATGAAAAAAATATACCATATATTGAAGATTTCTCAAAAGAACAACTAGGACCTCCAATTGGACGTAAAGAAATTATGTTGTTGGGAATTCTAGATAACGATATAGCAAAAAGAATGTTAGCGTTATATGAGGAGGAAAGAAATATATGAGTAGATAATAATACGGGGGTGACTGCATGTCAAAAATAAGAGTACATGAATTAGCAAAAGAATTAAACATAGAGTCAAAGGAATTAATAACTATATTAAAGGAAGAATTTAATATAGAAGTAAAAAATCATATGAGTACAATTGAAGATGAAGATGCTGAATTAATAAAAGAATTATTAGCAGGAAAATCAGCAAGCGATTTAGTAGCATCGGCTGATAATGCTGAGAATTCAAAAAGCATAGTTGACGTATATGAAGATGAGTTAGCTGAACAACTTAACAAAGGTATAAAGAAAAAGAAAAAGACTAAAAAAGAAGAACAAGAAGAAGCAAGAATAGCTGCTGAAGCAGAGGCTGAAGGCAAAGTAATTGAAATTGGTGAAAGCATAACTGTTAAGGAATTGGCAGAAAAATTGCAACAACCTTCAAATGATGTAATAAGAACGCTAATTTTTGCTGGAGTTATGGCAGCAATAAATGCGGAAATAGATTTTGAAACTGCAGAAAAGGTATGTGCTGAATATGGAGTTTTAGTTGAAAGAAAAGAAGAAATTCAAGAGTTAGAAGTATTAAAAATAGAAGAAGATGATGAAGAAAATCTTCAAAAGAGACCACCAATTGTAACTGTTATGGGTCATGTTGACCATGGTAAAACATCTTTACTTGATTGTATAAGAAAAGCAAAAGTTACTGATACAGAAGCAGGTGGTATAACTCAGCATATAGGTGCTTATACTATTAAATTGAACGGAGAAGAAATAACATTCTTAGATACTCCAGGTCATGAAGCGTTTACAGCTATGAGAGCTAGAGGTGCACAAATTACAGATGTCGTTATATTAGTTGTTGCTGCAGATGATGGAATCATGCCACAAACTAAGGAAGCTATCAATCATTGTAAAGCAGCAGGAGTTCCTATTGTTGTTGCAATAAATAAAATAGATAAACCAGGAGCAAATGTAGATAGAGTTAAGCAAGAATTAGCTGAACAAGGATTGCTTGCAGAAGACTGGGGCGGAGATACTATATGTGAAGAAGTATCTGCGAAACAAAACCTTAATATTGATAAGTTATTAGAGATGGTTCTACTTACTGCAGAAATGCTTGAACTTAAAGCAAACAAAGATAGAAGAGCAGTTGGAACTGTTATAGAAGCTAAATTAGATAAAGGTAGAGGAGCAGTTGCTAGTCTTTTAGTTCAAAATGGAACTTTAAGAGTAGGAGATTCTATATTAGTCGGATCTACATATGGTAGAATAAGGGCTATGTTTGATGATACTGGTAAGAAAATAAAATCTGCTGGACCATCTATACCAGTGGAGGTTCTAGGACTTTCTGAAGTTCCAGAAGCTGGAGATAGATTTAATCAAGTAAAAGATGAAAAAACTGCTAGAAATATGGCTGAAAGCAGAAAAGACAAATTAAAAGCAGAAACTTTACTTGCTAACCATAGAGTATCGTTAGAAGATTTATATAATCAAATTAAAGAAGGTAAGGTTAAAGAGCTTGCTATAATAGTAAAAGCAGATGTTCAAGGTTCTGTTGAAGCTATAAAGCAATCTTTAGAAAAACTTTCTACTGACGATGTAAAGGTAAGAGTTATTCATGGTGGAGTTGGAGCTATAACTGAAACAGATATAACTCTTGCGACAGCATCTAATGCAATAGTTATAGGATTTAATGTAAGACCTGATAACAATGCGGCAGCTCAAGCAGATAGAGATGGAGTAGACATTAAGTCTTATAGAATTATATATGATGCAATTGATGATGTTAAGTCAGCAATGATAGGAATGCTTGAACCAGATTATAAGGAAGTTATATTAGGAACAGCAGAAGTAAGAGAAACTTATAAAATTTCCAATATAGGAACAATTGCTGGTTGCTATGTTTTGAAGGGTAAGCTTCAAAGAAATGCAGAAACAAGAGTTATAAGAGATGGAATAGTAATCTTTGAATCGTCATTATCATCATTAAAAAGATTTAAAGATGACGCAAAAGAAGTTAATACAGGATACGAATGCGGTTTAACAGTTGAAAAGTTTAACGATATAAAAGAAGGCGACATCGTTGAGTGCTTCATGATGGAGGCAATTAAGAGAAAAGAACTTTAAAAGAGGTGAAGATCAACATGGCAAACTATAGAGGTGGAAGAATTAACGAAGAATTTAAAAGAGAAATTAGTAGTTTGATTCAAAATGAAGTTAAAGATCCAAGACTTACAGCTATGATTTCAGTTACAGATGTTAAAGTTACAAAAGATTTAAGATATGCTAAGGTTTATGTAAGCATATTTTCTAAAGATGATGAAGAAAAGAAAAATAATCTGGAAGCATTAAAAAATGCAAGTGGATTTATAAGAAAATCAGTAGGCCAGAAAATAAATTTAAGACACACACCAGAAATAATTATTGAATTAGATGACTCTATAAATTATGGTATGCATATGGATGAATTAATTCAAAGGATAAGTAAGGATAATGAGTAGTCTTAAAGAAATAAAAGAAGAAATTTTAAAATCAAAAAGAATTGGATTATCATTCCATGCATCTCCAGATGGAGATGCTATAGGCAGCACTTTAGCATTACTCAATGCATTAAGGCATTTAAGAAAGGATTCATATATTATATCAAGAGATGTTATTTCTGATAACCTCTCTTTCCTTTCTCTTGCTAATGAAATTGATGGCAATACTTTAGAGCCTAAAGAAGGCACTGATCTTGTAATAATATTAGATTGTGGTAATGTTGAAAGAATATCTGCAGATCTAAGTAATTATAGCGGTAAGGTTATTAATATTGATCACCATATTTCAAATGAAGAATATGGATTTATTAATTATGTAGATGTAAGTGCAGCTGCCACATGTGAAATATCATATTTATTAGCTGAAGAGTTAGGAATTGAATTTAAGAATGGAACTGATGTTGAAATAAATATAGGAAATGCAGTTTATACAGGAATTGTGACTGATACAGGTTCTTTTAGACATTCTAATGTTACTAAAAGAACTCATAAGATAGTATCAGAACTTATAGAAATTGGAGTAGACAACAGTAAAGTTCATAGCAATCTTTTTGATAACAAGCCATTTGAAAAAGTAAAATTAATGGGATGTGTGTTATCTAATATTGAGCTTGCTTTAGAAAATAAAGTAGCGATCCTTGAGATACCGAAAGGAATGTTAGAGAAATTTAACTTAAAAAATACTGATACTTCAGATATAATTTCAGTTGGCCTTGGAATTAAAGGTGTAGAGGTTTCTATGCTTTTGAAAGAAGTTGAAGATGGAGTTAAAGGAAGTTTAAGATCTAAAAATAATGTAGATGTTCGAAAAGTTGCGGAAGTATATGGCGGTGGCGGACATATAAAAGCTGCTGGAGTTATGCAAAAAGGTGTAGATATAGAAACTGCAAAAGAAAATCTGCTAAAGAAACTTAAAGAAGAGCTCGACTCATAAAAAATAAAATATAAATTATATTTATGAAAAGTAAGTAATAACTTCACTTATATAAGGAAGGAATAGAGAATTCATATATGAAAGATACAAAAACTTCACAGATAAATGGAGTATTAAATATATTCAAAAATAAAGGAATGACTTCTTTTGATGTAGTTAGAAAAATAAAATTCTTAGCTAACGAGAAGAAAGTTGGTCATACTGGAACATTGGACCCAGAAGCTACTGGAGTCCTTCCGGTGTGCCTTGGAAAAGCTACAAAAACTATTGATTATATAATGAATAGTAATAAGGTATATGAGGTGAAATTTCTACTTGGAGTGAAGACAACTACATATGATCTTGAAGGCGAAATAATAGACAGAAATGAAATAGATCATATTACAAGCGACAAGGTTTCAGAGGCTGCATTATCTTTTCTTGGAGAATATGACCAAGTTCCACCAATGTATTCTGCTCTCAAAAAAAATGGAGTAAGACTCTATGATTTGGCGCGGCAAGGTATTGAGGTTGAAAGAGAAGCCAGAAAGGTTAGAATATTTAATATATCAGACTTGAAGATTGAATTACCTTATGTATATATGAAAGTAGCTTGTTCAAAAGGAACATATATTAGAAGTTTATGTTACGATATTGGTGAAAAACTCAAAGTTGGAGCAGCTATGGCAGAATTAAATAGATCTGAAACATCTATTTTTAAACAGGTAGATAGTGTAAACATAGATGATTTAACTAAGGAAAATATACAAGATTATATAATGACTATAGAAGATGCACTTTCTTTTTACCCTAAGATTACAGTACAAAGCACATTCACTAAATTATTAGTAAATGGAGTTAAAGTATTTGATAAGAGATTGACAAATGAGAAAAGAGAAAAAAATGTTTTATATAGGGTATATGATAGCGAAGGTACTTTTATAGGAATTGGAAAACAAGATGATGATGGATTCAAAATCGAAAAATTGTTGCTTTAGGCATCTTAACTAGTCTGTAGCTGTTTTTTTCGGGTGACTTAATTTAGGAGTAAGGATAATGATTATTATAGATAAACATTCAAAAGATATTCAAAGTTCTAATAATTATATAGCCTTTGGAAGTTTTGATGGACTTCATATTGGGCATCTTTCTTTAATAAATAAAGTAGTAGAGGTTGCAAAAAAAAATAAAGGGAGAAGTATGGTTTTTACATTTAAAAATCATCCTAGAACTCTTATAAATAAAGAAAACTCAGTAAAGCTTTTGATGGACAATGAAAGGAAAGCAAAAATTCTAGAAAATCATAAAGTAGATATACTTTGCTTTAAGGAATTTGATCTTGAATTTATGAAAATGACACCGAAGGAATTTATAGAGTTTTTGATAGTTAATTACAATATCAAGGGGTTTGTTGTAGGGTTTAATTATAAATTTGGATACAAGAATCTAGGGAATGTAGAACTTCTAAAAGAATTACAAAATGAATATGGGTATGAACTATATGTTATGGATCCATGTACATATAATAACGACGTTGTAAGTAGTACTAGAATTAGAAAAGATCTTCAAGATGGTGAGGTTTTTGAAGCTAATAAGATGCTTGGTGTGCCTTACACATTAAGTGGCGAAATTATTCATGGAAAGAAAATTGGAAGAACTATAGGTTTTCCTACAGCGAATTTAAAATATGATGAAAATTTCATTTTACCTAAGATTGGTGTATATTATACTAATATTAAGGTAAATAATAATATATATAAAGGAATTACATCTGTTGGATACAATCCTACGGTTGAAGGTAAAAATTTAACAGTGGAAACATATATATTAGATTTTAACAAAGAAATATATGGAGATAAAATAGATGTAAGCTTCATAAAAAAAATCCGCGACGAAGAAAAATTTAATAGTTTAGAAGAGTTAAAGAACCAGCTTGAAAGAGATAAAGCTTTTGCAAGAAATGAGAATTGCATGTCGGCTTTAATAATATAGTTTACAATAATAGTTACTTTTGATATAATAACACAGGGAACCTAATTCTAAGTTGTAAGGTGCCATCTTTTACTTGGAACTAGGGGATAATTAATATAATACACGGAGGTGCACTTATAATGGATAAGGCAAGAAAATTAGAAATAATTAAAAAGTTTGGAAGAGGCGAAGGAGATACTGGTTCACCAGAAGTTCAAGTAGCGTTACTTACTGAAAGAATTCAATCTTTAACTGAACATTTAAAAGTTCATAAGAAAGATCATCACTCAAGAAGAGGGCTATTAATGATGGTTGGTCAAAGAAGAGGTCTTTTAAACTATTTAAGTGATCAAGATATCGAAAGATATAGAACTTTAATCAAAGAATTAGGTTTAAGAAGATAATTTTTAGAGCGGAGTTTTCCGCTCTATTATTTTAAACTATACAAATTATAGAAAAATTATACAATATTATTAATGAGTAGATGAACCTAAAGGGAGGTCATAAATTATGAATAACGTTCTAACGACTGAAATCGCTGGAAGAGAATTGAAAGTTGAGTTCGGAAAAGTAGGTATGTTATCAAATGCAGCAACATTTACTAGCTATGGAGACACAGTAATTTTAACCAATGTTAATGCATCAGAGAAGCCAAGAGAAGGAATTGATTTCTTTCCTCTAAGTGTTGAATATGAAGAAAGATTATATGCAGTAGGTAAAATTCCAGGTGGATTTATCAAGAGAGAAGGAAGACCATCAGAAAAAGCTATATTAAATGGTAGAGCTGTTGATAGAACTCTAAGACCTCTATTTCCAAAGGGATACAGAAATGACGTTCAAGTTGTTACTACAGTTGTATCCGTTGAAAAAGATAATTTGCCAGAAATCTTAGCAATTAATGCAGCATCGCTTGCATTATGCCTGTCAAGTATTCCTTACACAATTCCAGCTGCAGCAGTGCAAGTAGGAATTATCGATGGTAAATTCGTTACAAATCCAGATACAGAAGGTCGCGAAAAAAGCATTCTTCACTTAACAGTGTGTGCTACAAAAGAAAAAGTAATGATGATTGAAGCTGGTGGACAGGAGATACCAGAAGATATTATGATAGACGCTATTAAATATGGTTTTAATGAGTGTCAAAAGATTATTGCATTCCAAGAAGAAGCAGTAGCTAAATTTGGAAAGAAGAAAGATGAACCAGTATTATATACTGTAGATCCAGAACTTGAAAAAGAAATTAAAGAATTTGCATCTGACATGATAAAAGAAGCAATGTATATCATGGAAAAAGATGAGAGAAATGCTGCTGTTGATGCAGTTTATGAAAAAGTTAATGAAGCATTTGGTGAAAAATACGCAGATAAAATGGGCGATATTAAAGAAGTTCTTTACACTATGCAAAAGAAAGTTGTAAGACATATGCTTCTAAAAGATAAGAGAAGACCAGATGGAAGAGCATTTGATCAAATCAGACCATTAGGATGTGAAGTGGGAATTTTACCTAGAACACATGGTACTGGACTATTTACAAGAGGATTAACTCAAGTAATGACAGTTGCAACTCTTGGCTCAATTAGTGAGATTCAAATTCTAGATGGAATAGACGAAGCTCAATCGAAAAGATATATGCATCATTATAATTTTCCAGGATACAGTGTTGGAGAAGTAAAACCTTTAAGAGGTCCTGGTAGACGTGAAATAGGTCATGGAGCTTTAGCAGAAAGAGCTTTAGAACCATTAATTCCTTCCGAAGAAGAATTCCCATATACAATAAGATTAGTATCAGAAGTTTTAAGTTCAAATGGATCAACTTCACAAGCATCGGTTTGTGGTTCAACATTAGCATTATTAGATGCAGGTGTACCAATAAAAAGACCAGCTGCTGGTATTGCAATGGGATTAATAACTTCAGAAGATTTAAGCGAAGAAGCAGTATTAACTGATATTCAAGGAATAGAAGATTTCTTTGGAGATATGGATTTTAAGGTGGCTGGAACAACAGAAGGTATAACATCTATTCAAGTAGATACTAAGCTTAAAGGTTTTAGCTTCAATGTAGTAGAGAATGCTATAAGAGATGCTAGAAAAGCTAGACTTACTATAATTGATAAAATAAACGAATGTATTACTACACCTAGAGAAGATGTTTCATTATATGCTCCAAAAACGCAAATTATGAGCATAAATCCTGATAAAATAAGGGATGTAATAGGAGCTGGCGGTAAGGTTATAAATAAGATAATACAAGATACAGGAGTTAAAATCGATATAAAAGAAGATGGAACTGTATTTGTAAGCTCAACTGATCATAACGGTGTTAATGAAGCCATAAAGATAATAGAAGGATTAACTAAAGAAGTTAAAGCTGGAGAAGTTTATCTTGGAAAGGTTACAAAGATAACTACGTTTGGAGCATTTGTTGAGATCTTACCAAGTAAAGAAGGGTTAGTTCATATTTCTAAGTTAGCTAAAGAAAGAGTGAACAAAGTAGAAGACGTAGTATCTATTGGAGATGATATTTTAGTTAAGGTTACAGAAATTGATAATCAAGGTAGAATAAATCTTTCAAGAAAAGATGCTTTATTAGAACAAGAAAATAAGGAAGAGAAATAAAGGGCAATTAATTGCCTTTTTTTTAACTAAGAAGGAGGGCATGTACAAAATGTATAACACATATACCCTTAAAAATGGATTAAGAATTGTAACAGAAAAAATAGAACACTTAAATTCTATCAGTGTTGGAGTAATGGTTCAAAATGGATCTAGAAATGAGAGCCCAGAAGTTAATGGAATATCACATTTTATTGAGCATATGTTTTTTAAAGGAACTGATAAAAGAACTTCAAAAGAAATAATGGAGGATATTGAGAATGTTGGAGGACAGATTAATGCTTTCACAAGTAAGGAAGCTACCTGTTATTATATTAAGGCATTAAATACCCACCTAGATTTAACGTTAGATGTTCTTTCAGATATACTTTTAAATGCAAAATTTGATCCAGAAGAGATAGAGAAAGAAAAAGGTGTAGTAATTGAAGAAATCAATATGAGTGAAGACTCACCGGAAGATGTATTAGATGATACGCATTCAAAAGCCTGCTTTGGAAATGGGTCGTTAGGATCTCCAATTTTGGGAACAATACCATTGGTGAAGTCATTCACTAGAGAAAAGATATTGAATTTTATTAGTGAAAAGTATACTCCTTATAATTCTGTAATATCAGTTTGTGGTAAGTTCGATGATAAAGAGTTAGAGGAATTGATTAATAAATATTTTGGTGGATGGAAAAGCAAGGGTGAATATACGCCAGAATATAATAAAACAATAATACAAGTTGATTCTGCATATGCAAAAAAAGAAATTGAGCAACTTCATATTTCTTTAGGGTTAGAGGGATTACCTTATGGAGATGAAAACAATTACGCATTAGTGTTGCTTAATAATATATTTGGAAGTGGTGCATCCTCAATTCTTTTCCAAAAAGTGAGAGAAGAATTAGGACTATGTTATTCTATAACATCTTATCTGCAGCCATTTCAGGGTGTTGGAACATTAAATATATATGCAGGCTTAAATAGAAACTATGGAGAGAAAGCTCTAGAAGTTATAGAAAAGGAAATTACTCTATTTAGTAAGAATGGAATAACTGATAAGCAACTTGAAATAAACAAGGAGAAAATTAAAGCCAATTATATATTAGGACTTGAAAGTACGAGTTCGAGGATGTTTTCAAATGCAAAGACATTCTTGTTTAGAAATAAAATAAAAACTCAAGAAGAAGTAATAAAGAAAATAGATAATATAAGAAAAGATGATATACAATACGTCTTAGAAAGATGTTTTAAAAAGGGAGTTCTAAATGCAGCATATGTTGGGCAAGATGTAGAATATAGCAAATTAGATTCTATAATACTAAAAAATGCAAAGGCATATGATAACTCAAATCATAATGATAAAATTAATTTATAAAAAATTATGTAATAATAAACCTCCTTTTCTCATATTATTTTATGAGTACTAAAAGGAGGTTTTTATTATGAGTGAAGAAAAAAAGGTAAAATATTTGAGTGATATAGAGAGATACGAACTTATTAATATAAATGATGGTGAAAAGTATGATTATCTATTAAATAATGATTTAATAATAGATGAAGAAGGAAATTTTAAATATTTAATAGTTAATTTAAGTGGTGGAAAATTCAATCTCTTTAGCAGTAAGGATTTTTTAGAAATTCCATGGGATTGTGTAAAAAAAATTGGTGCAAAAACTATTATATTAGATGCAGATGAGGAAGTAATAAAAAAAGTAAAGTTATAATTCAGGAGGAAATTTAATGAAAATAGTTGTACAAAAGTTTGGAGGAACTTCAGTGTCTACTGAAGAAAATAGGAAGAAAGTAATTGAAAAAGTTAAAAGTGCTATCAAAGAAGGGTATAGTCCTGTTGTAGTAGTATCAGCTATGGGAAGAAAAGGGCAGCCATATGCAACGGATACATTATTGTCTTTAATAAATGACAAATTTAAAAATGCAAATAAGTTAGCACAAGATTTATTAATGACATGTGGAGAGATTATCAGCTCAGTTGTTATGAGTAATGATTTATATAATGCTGGAATTGATGCTGTGCCACTTACTGGTGGACAAGCAGGAATATTAACTGATAATAATTTTACAGATGCAACGTGTATTGAGGTGAAGCCTAAAAAAATATTAGAATTAGTGTCTCAGGGAAGAATTCCTGTAGTAACTGGATTTCAAGGAATGACTGAGAATGGATATTTAACTACTTTAGGCAGAGGGGGGAGTGATACAACAGCTTCTATTTTAGGAGTAGCTCTTAAAGCTTCAGCTATTGAAATATATACTGATGTAGATGGAATTATGACAGCGGATCCAAGAATGGTTGAAAATGCAAACTTAATTGATGTAATAAGTTATAGCGAAGTATTCCAATTAGCTGATAAGGGCGCAACGGTAATTCATCCAAAAGCTGTAGAAGTTGCAATGGAAGGAAATATTCCTATATTAATTAAAAACACTATGAGCAATAGCAAAGGAACTCTAATAAACAACTTTGGAGATAAAGGTAATGATAGGATAATGACAGGAATTGCAAGTCAAAAGAATAGAATTCAGATTTCTATTAGAGCTGTAGAAAATCAAGGAAATGCGAAATATAAAAATGTACTAGATTTATTAGCAGCAAATAAAATAAGCTTAGATTTAATAAATATATTTCCTAATGAACAAATTTTCACTATAAATCAAGTAGATAAAGAGATTTTAGAAAATGTTCTAAATAATGCTAACTTAAAGTACACTTTGATAGATAACTGCAGCAAAGTAGCGGTTATTGGTTCGAGAATGAAGGGAATACCAGGAGTAATGGCTAAAATTATCAAGGCACTAAGTGATAATAATATAGAAGTACTACAAACAGCAGATTCGCATATGACAATTTGGTGCTTGGTTCACTCTGAAAACGAAAAAGAAGCAATAAATGTTTTACATAAAACTTTTAAACTTTGATATAAAGAAAACTTGATCCGCTGCATTCGATGAGTAAGTTCAATTAGCCAAATCATAGATTTGGAATTTCACTTATGTATAAAATAATTCCTACTGTACAAAATAAAAAGAGTATAGGAGGAATTATTTTATGGATAAATATATTTTAAATAGTAATGAGAAAGAAAAGGAAGATAAAAACACATCAGAAGTACAGGATAAAATAGAAAATGTAAAAGAACTTGGAAATACTACATTAGCAACTCCAAATAAAAGAATACAGGTTTTATCTATAATAGGGCAGATTGAAGGGCATTCCGTACTTCCGCCACAAACAAAAGCTACAAAGTATGAACATATTATACCTCAATTGATAGATATTGAGCAAAATGATGATGCAAAAGGATTGCTTATAGTACTAAATACTGTTGGAGGGGATGTGGAAGCAGGGTTAGCTATTTCTGAAATGATTCGAAGTATGTCAAAACCAACCGTATCCATAGTTATTGGCGGAGGACACTCAATAGGAGTACCACTTGCTACATCAGCAGATTTTTCATTTATAACACCATCTGCAACAATGATTGTTCATCCAGTAAGAATGAATGGTTTTGTGATTGGAGTATCACAAACATTTGAATACTTTAAAAAAATGCAAGAAAGAATAAATGAATTTATAGTTAGGACATCAAATGTAAAACCAGATACTTTAGAGAGATTTATGCTTCAGACAGATGATTTGCTAAATGATGTAGGAACAATGTTAATTGGAAAGCAAGCAGTAGAATGCGGTCTTATTGATGAGGTTGGAGGAATACGCGAGGCTTTAAGTAAACTTAATGAACTCATAGAAAAATAGTAGTCTATTTTTAAGGTTATAGAAAAAATCTATAGCCGATTTTTGTTTTTAGTGTTATCTTATTAAAGGAGAATTGCTATTTAATGTAGAAATAAAAATATGAGGTGATTTAAGGTGGGTAGGACTAAAGGCAAACATAGCACTGCAAAAAGTAAAAAAGATGAGAATACAATAAATCCAGATATAGTAGGGATAGTGTATATTGCAACAGGAATAATACTTGGTATAGCAATATACACTTCTTTAGCTGGAATATTATCATCTTTAGCACAAAGAGTATCATATGTAGTAATCGGAATAGGTGCAAATGTATTGCCTATTTATTTGATATATTTTGGGTTCCAGTATATAAAAACAAGAGGGAATATTAAATTAAGTAAGAATTTTTTTGGGATAACTATACTGGTGGCTGTTACTATATTGACATTTGGAACAATAAACATTCAAAGCTTAGATGGCCAAGGTAGTTTTTTTGAAAATATTAAGATTATACTTAATGATAGCTCGCAGACTCCTCATGGTGGGATAATGGCATATCTTATATGTTATCCAATGTATAAAATTATAGGGGCCCTGGGGACATATATAGTTCTTCTTGCGTTTTCCATAATTGCTATCACTTTGATTTTCGATATTACGTTGTATGATTTAGGTATAAAAGCTTACAACAAAGGCGAAAAAATAAGAAATGGTAGAAGGAGTAGGAAAGTAAGGGATGAACAGAAACCAGTTAGAGAGAACTTTATAAATATAGTAGAAAAAGATGATAGAGAAAATGAAAAAGAAGCATTTCTTTCTGGCGTAGAAAAGAAAATAAAAATTCTAGATTTTATGAAAAATACTAACGAGGATACAGAAATTTCACCAATGTCAAAAGCTGAAGTATCATCAGATATTCAGATAGATAATTTCCTAGAAAAACCTACGCAAAGCCATACTAAGAAAAAAGAAAACTTAGATAATGATGTTAAAGAAGTAGTAAATAAAGAGATACAAGAACATATTATGGAGCAGAAAGAAACTAAAGAATATAAGCATCCAAGTTTTGAATTGTTAAAATTAAATTCAAATACAAAACTTAACAGTAGTGATAAAAAAGAATTAATAGAGAATGCTAATAAACTTGAAGAAATATTATCTAATTTTGGAGTAGACGCCAAGGTTACTCAAGTTACGAAAGGTCCATCAGTTACAAGATTCGAACTTCAGCCAAGTCCAGGCGTCAAAGTTAGTAAGATAGTAAATCTATCGGATGATATAGCTTTGGGGTTAGCGGCGTCAGGAATAAGAATAGAAGCTCCAATTCCAGGCAAGGCAGCAGTTGGTATAGAAGTTCCAAATGGAAAACAAACACCAGTCTTTTTAAGAGAAGTTCTAGAAAATGATGAATTTATCGAATCTAAGAAAAAGCTTGCATTTGCTCTAGGAAAAGATATTTCAGGAAAATGTGTTGTGGGAGATTTAAGTAAGATGCCACATACTCTAATTGCAGGGGCAACGGGTTCTGGTAAGAGTGTATGTATAAACTCCCTTATAATAAGTTTGTTATATAAATATAATCCAGAAGAAGTTAAACTTCTGATGGTAGACCCAAAGGTTGTTGAGTTAAATGTTTATAATGGAATACCACATCTTTTGATTCCGGTTGTTACGGATCCTAAGAAAGCGGCAGCAGCTCTAAACTGGGCAGTAAATGAAATGACCAATAGGTATAAACTTTTTGCAGACTCAGGAGTTAGAAATATGGAGTCGTATAATGAATTATTTAATAAGGGTATAATAGAACAAAAACTCCCATATATAGTTATTATAGTAGATGAACTTGCTGATCTTATGATGGTATGTCCTAATGATGTAGAAGATTACATTGGAAGATTAGCACAAATGGCAAGAGCGGCAGGTATGCATTTGGTTATAGCAACTCAAAGGCCATCAGTAGATGTAATAACAGGGGTAATTAAAGCTAATATTCCATCTAGAATATCATTTGCGGTATCATCTCAAATTGATTCTAGAACTATCTTAGATGGGTCTGGAGCAGAAAAACTTTTAGGAAAAGGTGATATGTTATATTATCCAGTAGGAGAAAGTAAACCTCTTAGAGTTCAAGGCTGTTTCATATCAGAAGAAGAAGTAGAGCAAGTTATATCATTTATCAAGAGTGAACAAGGTGACACTACTTATGAAGAAGATATAATGGATCATATTAATAATGCAGCAGATTCAAAGTCTGTAGATACAAATGAGAATAATAGTGATGTGGATGAATTACTTAATGAAGTGATAAATGTTGTAGTGGAGTATGGTCAAGCATCAACTTCGTTTATTCAAAGGAAGTTTAGGATAGGATTTAATAGAGCTTCTAGAATTATGGATCAGTTAGAAGAAAGAGGCATTATATCAGAAAAAGACGGAAGCAGGCCAAGGCAGGTACTTATTACAAAGCAGCAGCTATTAGGTGAAGAACATGAAGATAAAAATTAATGAAGAATATTTTTGTAGTTTAAGATTTTAATCTTAAATCAATTATGAAATAAAATTAAACTTTGTGTTAACTTTTTTAATCTAACCCTCTTAAACTAAAATAATAAGCGATTTTTATGAGATATAGGAGCAGTATATATAATAGCAACTTGTAAAATGTAGTTCTAATTTGTTATAATTAAGACTATTAGAACGTAGGAGGATATAAGAAGTTGAGCGAAATTAAAATAGAAATAGTTAAGAATAAAGAAAAATACAATGAAGAGGCTTCAAGCAAATATAAAGTTGGAATGGTAAGCTTAGGCTGTGACAAAAATAGAGTTGATTCAGAAATAATACTAGGTAAGATGAGTGATGAATATGAGATAACTAATAATCCTAAAAATGCAGACATAATTATAGTGAATACATGTGGATTTATAGAGAGTGCTAAACAAGAATCCATTGATACAATTTTAGAGATGGCTAATTATAAAGTTAACTATAAATGCAAACTGCTTATAGCTACAGGATGTCTTACTCAAAGATATGGAGAAGAGTTGAGAACATTAATACCAGAAATAGATATAATGCTAGGGGTTAATGATTATAATAAAATAAATCAAATTATAACTGAATTTATAGAAGGTAATAAATTAGCAACAGAACTTTTAAATTATTCGGATGAAAATATTAATGAAGGAAAGAGAATTATTACAACTCAAAGAGAGAGCGCGTATATAAGAATAGCAGAAGGATGCAATAATTTCTGCACATATTGTATAATTCCTAAGATAAGGGGAAAATTTAGAAGTAGGAAGATGGAAAATATTATAAATGAAGCAAGAGATTTGAGTGAGAGTGGAGTAAAGGAAATTATACTTATAGCTCAAGATACTACTTTATATGGCAGTGATATTTATGGAAAAAAGAATCTGCATGTTCTGCTTAAGGAATTATCTAAAATTGAAGGAATCAAATGGATAAGAGTTCTTTATTGTTATCCGGAAGAGATATATGATGATCTTATAAACGAAATTGCTTGTAATGAAAAAGTTGTAAAATATTTAGATATACCTATTCAACATATAAGTGATAAGATTTTGAAACTTATGGGAAGAAAAACTAGCAAAAAAGATATAATAAATAAAATACAAATTTTAAGGGAAAGAGTTCCTGAAATTGTTATAAGAACAACATTTATAGTAGGATTTCCAAACGAAACTGAGGAAGATTTTAATGAAATTATTGATTTCTTAAAGGAATATAAGCTTGAGAAAGTAGGTGCATTTACCTATTCTCAGGAAGAAGATACTCCAGCAGCTAAAATGGATGGGCAAATAGATGAAGAGATTAAGGAAAAAAGAGAAGAAGATTTAATGCTTTTACAAAAGAATATTTCAGAAGAAATAAATAAATTGAAAATTGGAAAGTTATATGATATTCTTGTTGAGGGATATAATGGAAAGTGCTATTATGGAAGAAGCTATGAAATGGCTCCTGATATAGATGCAAATGTATTATTTGAATCAAATGCAAAAATAGAAAATGGTGAATTTGTAAAGGTAAAAATAGTAGAGACTATGGATTATGATTTAGTGGGAGTTGTTGTTGATGAATCTTGCAAATAAGTTAACCTTAATTAGAATATTTTTGGTTCCTGTATTTTTAGTATTTATAGCAGTTAAAGATATACCATATGGAAGTTTTATTGCTACATTTATATTTATTTTAGCTTCATTAACGGATAAGTTAGATGGGTATATTGCTAGATCTAGAAATCAAATAACTAACTTTGGAAAATTTATGGATCCTTTAGCAGATAAATTATTAGTTACTGCGGCGCTAATTTCTTTAGTTGATTTACAGGTAGTACCAGGATGGGCAGCCGTAGTTATAATTGCACGAGAATTTGCGGTTTCAGGCTTAAGATCAATAGCGGCAGCTCAAGGAAGAGTTATAGCAGCTAGCTGGTGGGGAAAAATTAAAACGGTTATACAAATTATAGCAATAATTTTATTATTATTAAAAGTAAATATTCATGATGCAAGGCTGTTAAAAATTTTTGTAATAGACAATTATTATTTGAAAGGATTTTTTAAATTCGCTCCAATGATAATGCTTATGATTGCGGTTATAGTAACCCTGCTTTCAGGTTACGATTACTTTAAAAAGAATAAGGAAGCTGTTTCTTACGATAAATAAAATATATAAGATCCATGTTTAGAAATATAAAAAAATGGATATGAATTAAAAAGGTTCCTTCTTTGCTAGCAAAGAAGGGGCTTTTCTTAGAATTAATTATTGACTATAGTTTGTAATTAATTTATAATAAATACAGAACATAAGTTCGATAGAAGGGAGCTAATAAGTATTATGGGAAATATAGATGCAGAAAAATTAAAAGCAATTGAAAGTGCAATGAGTCATATAGAAAAGCAATTTGGAAAAGGATCAGTAATGATATTAGGCGATCATAATGTTTCAAATATGGAAGCAATATCAACTGGATGTTTAGATTTAGATATAGCCCTTGGAATTGGTGGATTACCTAAGGGAAGAATTATTGAAATTTATGGGCCAGAAAGTTCAGGGAAAACTACAATTGCGCTTCACGTAGCTGCAGAAGCACAAAAAAAAGGTGGAGCTGTAGGATATATAGATGCAGAACATGCTCTAGATCCTAGTTATGCTAAAAAACTTGGTGTTGATGTAGATAGCTTAATAATCTCTCAACCTGATACAGGAGAGCAAGGTCTTGAAATTGCAGAAGCTTTAGTTCGTTCTGGAGCTATTGATGTTTTAGTAGTAGACTCAGTTGCAGCATTAGTACCTAAAGCTGAAATTGAAGGTGAAATGGGAGATTCACACATGGGCCTTCAAGCAAGACTTATGTCACAAGCGTTAAGAAAACTTGCAGGATCAATAAATAAGACTAATTGTGTTGCAATCTTCATTAACCAATTAAGAGAAAAAATTGGAGTTATGTTTGGTTCGCCAGAAACAACAACTGGAGGAAGAGCATTAAAATTCTATGCATCAGTAAGAATGGATATTAGAAGAATAGATTCTATAAAACAAGGTGATGCTATTATTGGTAATAGAACAAGAATAAAAGTCATGAAAAATAAAGTTGCGCCACCATTTAAGCAAGCAGAGTTTGATATCATGTATAATGAAGGTATCTCAAGATGTGGTAATATAGTAGATGTTGGAGTAAAAGAAGAGATAGTTCAAAAGAGTGGTGCTTGGTTTTCTTATGGAGACATAAGATTAGGCCAAGGAAGAGAAAATGCTAAATTATATCTAAAAGAAAATCCTGAAGTGGCATTAGATATAGAAAATCAAATTAGAGAAAAATATAATCTTCCACTTGCAGAACTATTTAAGGGAGCTACACCAGATAGAGCAAAGGAAGATATAAAGGATAAAGATAAAGTTGACGTAGAAACAAAAGAATAAAATGTATTCAATAAATAAAAAGTTTAAATGTAGATGTAAATCTACTTCATAATATTTATTAATAAATATATAGCTGCATATATTATGTTAACTCATATATATGCAGCTATATTAAGTATTTAACAGCATAATACAGCACGTAACAGTTATATGCGCAAACTTGACATAATTTTGTTTTTAATATAGAATAAAAAGGAATACTGGTTTATCATATTCCAAATGCAGTGAGAAGAATATGACACCTACTATACTTTCTTGTTAGTAATATAATGAGAAAATATTAAATTGGGAGGTGTTTATGTGCAACTAGCGTTAATATATATGATATTAGTAGATATAGTTGTTCTATTAATATTAGGAATAATGGTTTATAAAACGATTCAAAATGCGTCAAAAGCTAAGATTGAATCGCTTGAAAATGAAGCAGAAGAAGTTTTAACTAGAGCCAAAAAGGAAGCAGAATCAGCTAAAAAGGAATCAATCCTTGAGGCAAAAGAAGAACTTCATAAATTAAGAAATGATTTTGATAAGGAATCTCGTGAGAGAAGAAATGAGATTCAAAGGCTTGAAAGAAGAGTAATCCAAAGAGAAGAAGCGCTTGATAAAAAGAGTGAACTTCTTGAAAAGAAAGACGAAACAATCAATCAAAGAATGCTTGAGGTAGATCAAGTAGAGGCAAGGGTACAGAAGCTTTATGATGAAAGAAGAGCAGAACTTGAAAGAATATCGGCTCTTTCTAGTGAAGATGCACGTGAGATTCTTTTAGATGAAATAAGAAAAGAAATCACCCACGATGCAGCTTTAATGATAAAAGATATTGAGAGTAAGGCAAAAGAAGAGGCAGACAAGAGAGCAAGAGAAGTAATTACAACTGCGATCCAAAGATGTGCTGCCGATCATGTGTCTGAAACAACTGTACACGTTGTCGCACTACCGAATGATGAGATGAAAGGTAGAATAATAGGTAGAGAAGGAAGAAACATTAGAACCTTGGAAACATTAACAGGAGTTGATTTAATTATAGATGATACTCCAGAAGCAGTCATTCTTTCTAGTTTTGATCCAATTAGGAGAGAAGTTGCGAGAATGGCACTAGAAAAGTTAATAGTGGATGGCAGAATACATCCAGCAAGAATCGAAGAGATGGTTGAAAGAGCAACTAAGGACGTGGAAAGTAGTATAAAAGAAGAAGGAGAGCAAGCAGCTCTTGAAACTAGTGTACATGGACTACATCCTGAAATTATAAGACTTCTTGGTAGATTAAAGTATAGAACAAGTTATGGGCAAAATGTATTAAAGCATTCCATAGAAGTTTCATACTTAGCTGGCTTAATGGCTTCAGAGCTAGGTTTAGATGTTACTTTAGCTAAAAGGGCAGGATTGCTACACGATATTGGTAAAGCTGTGGATCAAGAACAAGAAGGGCCTCATGCTCTAATTGGTGGAGATCTAGCTAAAAAGTATCACGAATCGCCATTAGTAATAAATGCAATAGCAGCGCATCATTCAGATGTAGAAATGCAATCTTTAGAAGCAGTACTAGTTCAAGCAGCAGATGCAATATCAGCAGCTAGGCCAGGCGCTAGAAGAGAGACATTGGAAGCATACATTAAGAGATTGGAAAAGTTAGAGGAAATTGCAAATTCACATGAAGGTGTAGAAAAGTCATATGCCATTCAAGCTGGTAGAGAGATTAGAATTATGGTTAAACCAGATAAAGTAGATGATGCTGGAACAATTGAATTGGCACGTAATTTAGTTAAGAGTGTCGAGGAAGAACTTGAATATCCAGGACAAATTAAAATTAATGTCATAAGAGAAACTAGAGCAGTAGATTTTGCTAAATAAAAAAGTGAAGTATATTTTGTTAAGCAATGAAATATACTTCGTTTTATTATAGATTAGGTGGAATTAATTCATTTAAACTATGATTGAATATAAAAGAAACAAAATACCTAGAAAGAAAAAAATTAATTTAGTAATTCTAAAAGGAATTTTAGGAATTATATAGAATATATTTAATGTAAACGATTTGTGTATTAAATTCTAGGAGGAATAACAAAAATGGAAGTATTAAAAGTATCAACAAAATCAAATCCTAATTCTGTAGCAGGTGCACTAGCAGCTATAATAAAGGAAAAAAACATTGCGGAAATTCAAGCGGTCGGTGCAGGTGCTATAAACCAAGCTGTTAAGGCTATTGCAATAGCAAGGGGATTTGTCGCACCAAGTGGAAAAGATATAGTATGTGTACCGGCTTTTACAGATATACAAATAGATGGAGAAGAAAGAACGGCCATAAAATTAATAGTACAACCTAGATAATTAAAATTATTTCGAAATTCTGATAGGAGTATTGATTTTTCAGTTGAAATTATCAATAAAAACGATTATACTATAATAGTTAAATGCTATATTTATTAATTTTTTGTAAAGAGGTGTATATAATGATAGCAAAAGAGGTTACAGTAAAAAATTCATCTGGTCTTCATGCTAGACCAGCAACATTATTAGTTAAGAA
The DNA here is from genome assembly GCA_963524945.1 of uncultured Clostridium sp. Classification (GTDB taxonomy): domain Bacteria; phylum Bacillota; class Clostridia; order Clostridiales; family Clostridiaceae; genus Clostridium. Next base: position 86,721 of record CAURJV010000009.1, on the reverse strand, counting down.
GGCTTCTTCATTTAAATCAGACGTTAGCATAGAATATAACGGCAAGAAAGCAAATGTAAAGAGCTTAATCGGAGTATTATCTTTAGCAGTAACTAAAGATGCTACTATCAAGGTTGTAGCTTCAGGAGACGACGAAGCTTTAGCTGTTGAAGAAATAGTTAAATTAGTTCAAACTTTAGAAGACTAATATACCACGAAAGGTTCCATATTATTAATATGGAACCTTTTTTGGTGCATCAGTACTATAAGTATTAAATGATTTATATAAGTACAAATTTTGATATCGATTACTCATGCAGATCTTTAATGAAAGTCTAATCTTCATCCATTATTAAATTACATCTAAATAGTAATGAAAACAAATCTAAAGCACCTAAAAACACTGCAATGTAAATAAATCTTTCTATTATTGGAATATTCATAGAAATTAATTTTGCTATGTTTAGGTTAAACAAGCCTATTGTTCCCCAATTTAATGAACCTATAAGAACTAATAAAAAGGAAAGTTTATCTAAGATACTTATCTTACACATATTTCTTCACTCCAATCTTCAATATGATCCTTAGTATATATATATGATTCTTAGAGACAATAATAACAAAAATGTAAAATAAATTTAAATACAAGGAGTGCAAATAATTCTAAAATTAAATAGGCAAAAATGAAAAAAATATGATATAATACGAATGTTGAAAGAAAAAGTATAAAATATATTCGTGTGGAGGTTTTTAGATGAGAAATTTATATAGCACACCTTTAAATTCAAGATACGCATCAAAGGAAATGAGTTTTATTTTTTCTGATGATATGAAGTTTACAACTTGGAGAAAATTATGGGTAGCTTTAGCAGAAGGAGAAAGACAACTAGGATTAAATATAACTGAGGAACAAATAAAAGAGTTAAAAGAGCATATCAATGATATAAATTATGACGAGGCAGCTAAAAAAGAAAAAGAAGTTAGACATGATGTTATGAGCCATGTATATGCATATGGTCTTCAATGCCCAAGTGCAAAGGGAATCATCCATTTAGGAGCTACATCTTGTTACGTTGGAGATAATACAGATATTATAATAATGAGGAATGCTTTAGATCTAATTAAAAATAAAATAGTTACAGTTCTAAATCATTTGAAAAATTTTGCACTAGAATATAAAGACATGCCAACATTAGGCTTTACACATTTTCAACCAGCTCAATTAACTACAGTAGGAAAAAGAGCTACATTGTGGATGCAAGATTTAGTAATGGACGTTGAAAATATAGACTTTTTATTATCAACATTAAAGCTTAGAGGCGTTAAGGGTACTACAGGTACTCAAGCTAGTTTTATGGAACTTTTTGATGGAGATGAGGATAAAGTTAAGTCTTTAGATAAAATTGTCGCAGAAAAAATGGGATTTGAAAAAAGTTATGGAGTAACAGGTCAAACATACCCAAGAAAACTTGACTCTATCGTATTAAATACATTATCAGAAATTGCTCAAAGTGCTTACAAATTTAGTAATGATTTGAGATTGCTTCAAAATATGAAAGAAATGGAAGAGCCATTTGAGAAAAATCAAATAGGATCATCAGCTATGGCGTATAAGAGAAATCCTATGAGAAGTGAAAGAATAAGTGCATTAGCAAGATATGTTATAGTGGATGCATTAAACCCAGCAATTACAGCAGGAACTCAGTGGTTTGAAAGAACGCTAGATGATTCGGCTAATAAGAGACTATCTGTTGCTGAAGGGTTTTTAGCATTAGATGGAGTTTTAAATTTATACATAAATATTGCTGAAAATATGGTAGTATATGATAAAGTTATAGCATCTCACGTGCAAAGAGAATTACCATTTATGGCTACTGAAAATATAATGATGGAAGCTGTGAAAAGAGGTAAGGATAGACAAGAATTACATGAACAGATTAGAGTCCACTCTATGGCTGCTGCTCAAAGAGTAAAAGGAGAAGGCTTGGATAATGACCTCATTGATAGAATAATAAATGACAATTCATTTGGTTTATCTAAGGAAGAAATTCTAGCAATTATAGACCCAACTAAGTTTGTTGGAAGAGCACCAAGTCAAGTTGTTGAGTTTATAGATGAATACGTAGATCCTATTATTAAGAATAATGAAGACGCATTAAAAATTAAGAGTGAGATAACTGTATAATATAGATAAGCGATGTTAAAATTAAGCATATATATAAATCAAAGAAATGAGATACATATTTATTAAACATGTATTTGAAAGCTAGCTGTTATAAGTGAAAGTTCAAATGTATAATTTGAGTTCATGAACTTAGTTAACTTATTTAAAAATTGATTTAATTATAAGTGAGGTTGTTCAGGTTTAGCTTGCCAAATTAAAGTTTGAGCAAGCTAAATCTTGATGCAACCTATTTTTTTATGCTTTTAGCTATATTTTAGTAGACTTGTAGTAAACATTTATTTCATTTGGATTAATGTACTATCAAGTTTAAGATAGATACGGTTATATCAATCAAATTTTAAGGCCCTGAGTGTTGGATACCTGTTAGGATAAATTTGGCTAAGAGGGTAATTCAATTTGTCATAACTATGGCAGCAATAAAGACAGTCACCATTTTGAAGCCTATAAGTAATAAATCCATTATGAAAATATCGTCCTATAGATGGAGTGTAAAATTGAATTAAACAGCCTCGGTCTAATGATTTATCATTTGGAAGCTTAGTGACTCCTAATTTGGGTGTTATTAAGTATTGATATAATTCTTCAACTCGGATCCAAGCATGAGTATATGGCTTCCAGATTTCATTTTGCTTGAAACCACCAGCATGAATTATTTGAGACATAAAGTTAGTGCAATCCCCACCAATTCCAGTAAATGATTTATATTCAGGGTTATAATTTAATGAAAATCTTTCAGCATAATTACAGGCATCTGTGACACTAAAGTCGGAAGTTTTTCTTTCACTATGGTGATTAGTAGAAGGAGAGCTAGAAGCTATGAACATTTCAAATAATGAATCAATTGATGAAAGTTTATCCTTATATATATTTATGTTGCGATTTTCATTGAAATTAAGGCTATTTATTAGGCTTGATAAATCGGTGTGTAGGATATGTTCATATAAAAGTGGATTTTCTTCATTCTCTGCTATAAATTGTATTTTGCATTTGTCTTGTAAATATTCTAAAATGAGTATATATTTATTTATTGAAACTGAATTTATATTTTGAGGAGAATTGTTAACAATAAAAGAAGTTTTTAAAATAAGTTTAACTTTAATAAAATTTGGAACTTGTTCTAATATATTATACGCATAATCAAATTTATAGTCTTTAAATGAAGAGTTTAATTTTTTCGCCCATTCAAAGTTGAGTAATTTTTTTAGGTAAATTTCTTTTAGTATGACATCATCTAAATTATACGTATTTTTAGAAATTGAGTTAAGGTTATCATAAGGCATTGATAGTAAAAAGGATAAGTTATATAAACTGGTTGTTAGCATATATTTTCCTTTATTCAAAATTGTTATCATTGAATATATTTATGATGTGAACTATAAAAATATGTTAATATAATTCACTTTTTATAAAGTTATCGGGTTTGTATTACCTAATAGTTTAGGAAAAGATTTGATTATTAAAATTTTTAGAAAAAATATATGTAAATCAAGACTGACAAGATACTAATTTATAAATTAAAACAACAAAAATATTCACAAAAATTTAAAAGTAGATACAAATATATTTAATATGCTATAATGTAATATGGACGAAATAAATAATAAATTTATAATATTTTTATAGAGAATATTGTAAACCTAAAACGAAAATTATAAATTTGGTGACTATACTTGCAAATTGTAATTGTTGTAGGATAAAATCAAATTTGTCAAAGATTTTTATAAAGGAGCTATAAGAAGAAATGCAAGAATTATCTAACGGAATAGCTAGCAAGTATGAAGAAATAATTGAGAAAATAAAGAGTTTTTCAGATGAATATCTTAATGAAGGTTATAAGAATATTTGTGTTCTAGCCACAGAAACTCTGTTTTTAAATTATGAAGAACAATTTAAAAAGGGGAAGAGCTTTTCATGGGGAGCAGGAATAGTGCATGCTATAGGAACTGTAAATAACTTATTTGATTCAAAAGAAAAGCCATATATTAAGGTTGCTGACTTATATAAGGAGTTTGGTGTTAGTAGTAGTACAGGCTCTAGTAAGTCAAAGGAAGTAAAAGGCTTATTAGATATATCAAAAGAGAATAAGAAATGGATAATAGGCGAAAATAAGGATGCAGAAACTTCAGAAGGTACTATGCTAAAAGCTAAAGAAGAAGTTGCATTAACTATGAATGATAAAATAAAAGCTGATGAAGCTGTTAGGGATGAAACAACAGTTCCTTTTAAATTTGCTGTGCATAAAAATTATATAATAGCTCAAAGAATTATTGAGCATGCATGGAAACAAAAAAATTATAAAAATAAGGCGAAATATGCAAAGGAAGCGTTAGAAGTATATGAAGATTGTGCGGATGCATACATAATATTATCAAAAGATTCTAGTTTAAATAATAACCAGAAGACAGAGATTCTAGAGAAAGCAGTTAACGCAGCAAAGAATTTGTTAAAAATAGATGATTTGAAAAATGCAAAGGCAGAGCTTCTTAGATTAAAAATAGCGAGGCCTCTTTTTGGAGCTAAGTATAGTTTAGCAACTCACTTATGGGAAACTGGTGAAAAAGAAGTTGCAATAGATAATGCTTTAGAAATTTTAGAGTATGATGAGAAAGATGAATTAGTAGTTAGAAGTTTAGTAGTTAATTGGCTCTTAATTGAAAAAAGATATGAACAACTAAAAAGCCTGCTAGAAAAATATGAAAAGGATAATTTGGCAGCTATACACTATAGTAGAGTAGCGTTATTATATAAGACTAATGAAATTAGAGCGGCGGAAAGTGCCTTGAGAAGAGCATATAAGAGAAATCCGCACGTGATACCATATATCTTAAAACAAAAAAGAGTTCCAAATTCCTTACCTAATTTAATTAGATTTGGAAGCGAGGAAGAAGCTATGAAATACGCCAGCTTAGGTTTAGATGTTTGGAATGATCCTAAGATGCTTCAATGGATTAAAGAAAAGAAGAAGGAATTTGATATTATAAATTTTAGCTAATTACTTTACAATGATAAAATTTAATGATATTATAATTATTGTAAATTGAATAAAAAATCTTCGGGGTTGGGTGAAATTCCCTATCGGCGGTACAGCCCGCGAGCTTTAAAAAAGCAGATTCGGTTAGATTCCGAAGCCGACAGTAAAGTCTGGATGAAAGAAGAGAGTAATGTTATAAATTATATTTAAAATTAAAGTTTTAAATGTTATTTGTTCGTATTTAAGTACCCTGAATTAAGCAAAATTCAGGGTTTTTTTATTGCAATATATTTTTAAGTTTGAAATTATATAAGATTGATAGAACTGGATTAAAATATATATTGTAATATATAGGATAAATTTTAAAATTTTACTTGTATATATAAATGATCATTACAATTTTTTGAAACTCTGAGGATTTAAACCTCGGAGTTTTTTATTTACTTATAAAAAATAAAATATTTGGAAGATTATATTATAAAAAGTAGTATGAAAAAAATGGAGATGATGAGTTTTGGATGAGAAATACATGGAGAGAGCTTTAGAATTAGCTAAAAGAGGAATAGGAAAAGTAAATCCTAACCCATTAGTTGGCGCTGTTATAGTTAGAGACAATGAAATAATAGGAGAAGGCTATCATGAGTGCTATGGAGAAGCTCATGCAGAAAGAAATGCAGTGAAAAATGCAACAAAATCTGTGGAGGGAAGTACAATTTACATCACCTTAGAACCTTGTGCTCATTATGGAAAGACACCGCCATGCGTAGATCTAATAATTGAAAAAAAATTTAAAAAGGTAGTAATAGGTATGTTAGATCCAAATGAGTTAGTTTCGGGAAAAAGTGTGGAAAAGTTAAAAGAGCATGGGATTGAAGTTGTAGTAGGTATTAAAGAAAAAGAATGTAAAGAAATGAATGAAATTTTCATGAAGTATATAACATCAAAAATTCCATTTGTTATTTTAAAAAGTGGAATGTCAATTGATGGGAAGATAGCAACTTATAGTGGAGAATCAAAATGGATTACATCTAAAGAATCTAGAGAAGATTCACAACACTTAAGAAATAGATTGCATTCGATTATGGTAGGTGTAAATACAGTAATTGAAGATAATCCTGAACTCACATGCAGAATCAACGATGGAAAGAAGTTAATCAGGATTATTGTAGATAGTAATCTTAGAATCCCACTAGAGTCTAAAGTTCTCACAAATAGTGACAATGCTGCAATAGTAGCAACTACTTTGAAATCCAATGAAGAAAAGAAAAAAAAATTAAGATCTATGGGTATTAAAGTTATAGAAGTGGCAGATAAAGATAATAGGGTTAATCTTAAAGATTTGATTAAGAGAATTGGAGAAGAAGGGATAGATTCAATACTTATAGAGGGTGGAGGAACTTTAAATTTTTCTGCATTAGAAGAGAGGATTGTAGATAAAGTAAGATTTTATATAGCACCTAAGATAATAGGTGGACAAAACAGTAGAAATAGTATAGCAGGAAAAGGTTTCTTTAAATTAGGTGACGCAGTTAGATTAAAAGATATTAGTTATAGAACAATTGGAGAAGACTTAGTGGTAGATGGCTATATTGATAAATAAAAAGTAAAAAATAAGGAGGAGAAAATGTTTACTGGAATTATTGAGGAAGTTGGAGTGCTTGAGAAATTTAGCACGGGTAATGGCTTTGGAGTAATGGAAATTAAGTGTAGTGAAGTTTTAAAGGAAACTAGAGTTGGGGACAGTATAGCTACAAATGGAGTTTGTTTAACAGTAAAAGAAAAATACTCAAATTCCTTTAAAGCAGAAGTAATGGGGGAAACTTTAGATAAAAGTAACTTGGGAAATTTAAAGGCTGGTGATAAAGTAAACCTTGAAAGGGCATTGAAACTAAGTGATAGGCTTGGTGGTCATATTGTAAGTGGTCATATAGATGGTGTTGGAACAATAGTTTCTATACAAGAAGAAAGTAATGGGACTTGGTTCACTATATCTGCTCCTGAAGAGGTGTTAAGATACATTATATATAAAGGATCAATTGGAATAGATGGAGTAAGCTTAACTGTTGCTTATGTTGATGATGAAGTATTTAAGGTTTCTGTTATACCGCATACTTTAGATAATACCATTCTTCCACATAAAAAAGTTAATTCAAAAGTTAATCTGGAATGTGATTTAATAGGAAAATATGTAGAAAAATTATTTGGAAAAAAAGATGAAAAAGAGGAAAATCAACAGAGTAATATTACAATGGAATTTCTAAGAGAAAATGGATTTTAATTATATAGAGAAATATGAAATTTTTAGTATATATAAAATATAAAATTAAGGAGCGGAGTATTATGTTTAATAGTATAGAAGAGGCACTAAAGGATATTAAAGAAGGAAAAATGATAATAATTGTTGATGATGAAGGAAGAGAAAACGAAGGTGACTTGGTAATTCCGGCAGAGCTAGCTAATGGAGAAAATATTAATTTTATGATTAAGTACGCAAGAGGACTTGTTTGCGCACCAGTAGAAGAAGAAATTGCAGTAAAACTTGGGTTAAATCCAATGGTTGAAAAAAACACAGATAATCATGAGACGGCGTTTACAGTATCCATAGATCATAAGGATACCACAACAGGTATATCAGCATTTGAAAGAGCTTGTACAATAAATAAACTTGCAACGGCAAGTGAAAGAGATGATTTTAGACGACCAGGTCATGTATTTCCGTTGATAGCTAAGAATGGAGGAGTTTTTGAGAGAGTTGGGCATACAGAGGCATCAGTGGATTTAGCAAAACTTGCGGGATTTAAAGGCGCAGCAGCTATATGCGAAATAGTGAAAGATGATGGAACTATGGCAAGACGCGATGATTTAGTAAAGTTTGCTAAGGAGCACAACTTGAAAATTGTTACTATAGCAGATTTAATTAAGTATAGAAAAGAAGAACACCTAAGTGTCGTTATGGAAACAGAAGCTAATCTCCCAACCAAGTATGGAAATTTTAAAGTATTGGCGTTTAAAGAAAAAGATTCTTCAAAATGTCATTTGGCTTTAGTCAAAGGAGATATTAAAAATAATGATGAACCAATACTTGTAAGAGTTCATTCTGAATGTTTAACTGGAGATGCTTTAGGATCTAGAAAATGTGACTGTGGAGAACAATATGAAGCTTCAATGAGAATGATAGCAAAAGAAGATTCAGGGATACTTCTGTATATGAGACAAGAAGGAAGGGGAATAGGGCTCTTAAATAAATTAAAAGCATATGCACTTCAAGATGAAGGCTTAGATACAGTAGATGCAAACTTAGCCTTAGGATTTAGAGAAGACATGAGAGATTATAAAATAAGTGCTGATATGCTTAAAATCTTAGGTATAAAGAATGTTAAATTAATTACTAATAATCCAGCTAAAATAGAAGGATTAGAAAAAAATGATATAAAAGTTGTGGAAAGAGTTTCGATACAAATGCCTTTGAATGAAAATGATGAATTTTATTTAAAGACTAAAAAAGAAAGAATGAATCATTTGCTAGATATATCGGATAATTAAATTCTAATAACGTACTGATCTATTTGAAAAAATATGAGCAACAATAAGTTGCTTCTAATACTTGTGGTTATAAGTTCAACTAGTATTTAGACTACATTTAAATCCTAGTTGAACTTGATAAAAAATAAAATAAATAATATAAAATATTGGAGGAAGAAATAATGAATATATTTGAAGGAAATTTAGTTTCAGAAGGATTAAAATTTGGGATAGTAGTAGGAAGATTTAATGAATTTATTGGTGGAAAACTTTTAGATGGAGCTATAGATGGGTTAAAGAGGCACGGTGTAAAAGAAGAAGATATTGATATTGCATGGGTACCAGGTGCTTTTGAAATTCCACTAATTGCTAAAAAAATGGCTAAGAGCCCTAAATACGATGGAGTAATATGTTTAGGAGCAGTAATAAAAGGATCTACATCACATTATGATTATGTTTGCTCAGAAGTATCAAAGGGAATTGCGAGTGTTTCACTTGAAAGTGGAAAGCCAGTAATTTTTGGTGTTCTTACAACAAATACTATAGAACAAGCAATTGAAAGAGCAGGAACTAAAGCTGGTAATAAAGGATATGAAAGTGCAGTTTCAGCTATTGAAATGGCGAACCTACTTAATACAATAGGATAAAAAATTTTTGCATATATAGATAAACAATATATGGCTTAGACTTATGCAATAATCTACCTAAAGGAGAAACATTGTTATTTCACAGAACTATGAAAATTTCGCTGAAAGTGCTAGATTGCATGTTGCACCACTAATGCTTGCTCCCAATTTCATTGTGACAAGCACATTAGTGGAATATCTTACAATTAAGAACTTTTAACAGCTCATTTTCAATGCCTGCTGCATAAAAATGTTTCTGCTTTCTAGTATGGCATTTGTGCAAAGTATAAATCAAATTCCTAAGTTGTTTATCTATATAGGGTTGTGCAATAAGAGAATTAAAGGTATATATTTTTAAAGAAATATATGTATGTATAAAAATATTTTCATATGTACATATATAAATATTTATAGGAAACATCAGGCGTAAGGGCTATTTATGCTTATAAGAGAAGATATCATTTCCAGCATAGATATATATTTGATTTCTTATATGAGTGCATTCATATAAGAAATCAAATTACTTGTGTGGTGCGAACAAAGTAAGCTGACAAAACTACTTAGGGGAAGAGGGGAACGCTTTGCTTATCCAATTTAAAATGGAATAAGTTTAAGTGGAACTCTCTTTCTGTTAATTATTTCTGAAGTTCTCATAGTTTTTTGGGAATCAAAATATTTATGATTTGGTAAGTTATCACATAAATCTAGTTTTAAAGTTGGATATCCATATATACAAAAGCTTTATAACAGTTTGACTATATTTTGCTTGTGAGATAAACTTAAGTTAGATTTGTTTTCAGCAAAATCTCGTGTTTATTTTTTAGAATTATGCGAGCTAAAGGAGGAAGTTAAGTTGGCAACTATAAAGGAAATAGCTTCTATTGCAGAAGTTTCTATAGCAACAGTTTCTAGAGTTTTAAATTTTGATGAAACATTAAATGTAAGTGATGCAACAAGGGAAAAAATATTAAAAATAGCAGATGAACTTGATTATGTTTCAGCAAAGGCAAAAAAAGCTAAGAATAAGAAAGGTAAGGATATAGGAATTATTTATTGGTATAACTATGAGGAAGAATTAGGAGATCCATATTACTTATCAATAAGGTTAGCTGCTGAAAAAAAATGTAATGAAAATGATTTTAATTTGGTGAAGCTAAGTGAGGATAGCAGTATTGAGGATATTAAGAATGTTAATGGAATAATTGCTATTGGAAAGTTCTCTTCAAGTATTATAGATAAATTAGCAAGTGCTAATGATAATATAGTATTTGTAGATTTTTCACCTGATGAAAATAAATTTGATTCAGTGATGGCGGATTTAGGAAAAGCAACTTATGAAATTTTAGATTATTTGTACAGTTTAGGTCATAGAAAGATTGGTTTTATTGGTGGGAAGAAATTAGAATGCATAGATTATAGAGATACATATTTGGATAAAAGGGATATAAAATATAAAGAATTTATGGAAAGTAAGAATATCTATAATAGTAAATACATATATGAGACAGAGAAATTTACTTTTAAAGCTGGATATAATCTTATGAAAGAAGCATTGAAATCTAAAAATAACATAACAGCTTTTTTCATTGGAAATGATACAATGGCAGTTGGAGCTTACAAAGCAATTTCAGAGGAAGGATTATCAATACCAGATGATATAAGCATAATTGGATTTAATGATCAGCCCAGTGCGAAATATATGATACCAGCCCTAACTACAATAAGAATACCAAGTGAGTATTTAGGGAAAGCAGCCGTTGACTTGCTCCTTGAGAATTTGAATGGAATCAGGGAATATAATAAAAAAGTGATAATACCAACTGAATTTAAAATTAGAGAGAGTTGTAAGAGAATATAAAAACTAAGCAGTAGCCTTTTATGGAAAAGGGTTACTATTTTTTTGTTTTAAAGCTATATATTTTAACTTTTAAAGAACTAGATAAAGAAAAAAATACAAAAAGCTTGTTAAATGCTTATCACAATTAAATCTAACGTGAAGATTAAATTCTTTTATTGAAAAAGACGAGTTTAATATTTATATTAGGCTAATAAAAAAGTGCTAATAACCAAAAAAAGTACAAATACAAATATTAATATTATAAAATTATTACAAATTGATAGCAATATTTCAATAACGATTACTATATTGAAAATGCTACAATGTAAACAAATACATAACTAATATAAATTAGAAAATTACTTATGTATAAACTTTAATTTCAAGGGGGAATAATTTATGAAACTTAAAAAGATTATGGCTGCAGTTGTAACTGGCATGATGGCTTTTAGTTTAATTGCATGTGGTTCATCATCAGGTGGTAGCAACGCTTCATCATCAAGCAAAGGAAAAGATGATAAAACAATTACTATCTGGGCTTGGGATGATACATTCAATATAAAAGCAGCTAATATGGCTAAAGAAAAATATTTAAAGAATCATCCGGATGTAACTATTAACGTAGTAAGTATGGCACAAGATGATGTGGTACAAAAATTAAATACAGGCCTTTCGTCAGGGACATATGATGGGCTTCCTAATGTTGTATTAATTGAAGACTATAAAATTCAAAATTATTTGCAATCTTATCCAGGAGAGATTAAAGATTTAAGTGAAAAAATAGACAAAAGCAAATTCATGGATTACAAATTAAAATCCATGCAGCAGGGGGATAAGACTTATGGAGTACCATTTGATAGTGGTGTCACAGCATTATTTTATAGAACAGATTTAATTGAACAAGCTGGATACAAAAAAGAAGATATGCAAAATCTTACTTGGGAGAAATATATAGAAATTGGTAAGGCTGTTAAAGCTAAGACTGGAAAAGCTATGATAACTATAGATCCAAGTGATTTAAATCAACTAAGAGCTATGATGCAGTCAGCTGGTTCATGGTATGTTAAAGAAGATGGAAAGACAGTAAATATTGCTGGTAATCAAGCTTTAAAAGATGCAATTAATATATATAAGCAAATGGTTGACGCAGGTATTACAAAGCAAGTATCTGGATGGGATGCATTTATAGCAGCATTCCAAAAAGGTGACGTTGCCACTGTGCCAAGTGGATGTTGGGTTTCTTCTTCAATACAAGCTTCTGAAGACCAAAGTGGAAAATGGGCAGTAGCAGCTATTCCAAGAATGGCTTCAAATCCAAAATCAGTTAATGCATCTAACCTTGGTGGTAGCAGCTGGTATGTTCTAGATAAGGTTGGAAATTCAGATTTAGCTGCTGACTTTTTAGCAAATACTTTTGCATCAGATGATGCTTTAATGAATGATTTAGTTCCAGCAATTGGTTTAGTAAGTACATTAAAATCAGCAAGTACAAGCGAAAATTATAGTAAGCCAATAAAATTTTATGGAGATCAACAAGTGTTTAAAGATTTATCAGCATGGGCTGAAAAGGTTCCATCTGTAAATTATGGTCTTTACACATATCAATTGGAAAGTGTAATGTCAGAAGGAATGCAAGCTATTGTTAATGGAGCTGACATAGACGAAACTCTTCAAAAAACTCAAGCTCAAGCAGAAGCAGCTGTAAGTAAATAATACAGATAAAATAACCATAATTTGAAAATATGAATTTGTAAAGGCTATTTGTTAAAAATTTAAATACATGTTTAGCAAATAGCCTTTTATAAATCCTAAAGGAGTTGAAAAAATGAAACGTAAAATTGGATCTGGTATTAACAGCAAAGAAAACTTTTGGGGATGGATTTATGTAGCATTAGGTACGTTTTTAATAGGACTATTTGTGTTTTTTCCAATGATACAATCTTTGATAATGTCACTACAATCAGGTAAAGGCAATAATCTGAAATTTAGTGGTTTTAGTAATTATGCAAGAATGTTTTCTGATGCAACTTTGATTAAAGCGGTTGGAAATACATTTATATTTTTAATAGTCCAAGTTCCAATAATGATTATTTTAGCACTTATTATTTCTTCAGTTCTCAATGATAAAAAATTAAAATTTAGTGGCTTTTTCAGGACAGCAATTTTCTTACCTTGTGTAGCATCCTTAGTTGGGTATTCAGTTATTATAAAGAGCATATTTGCATCAGATGGTTTAGTAAATAAATTGCTTATCAATATACATTTAATTTCAGTACCAATTGAATGGATTACAGATCCATTTTGGGCTAAGATATTGATTATTATAGCCATAACATGGAGATGGACAGGTTATAATATGATATTTTATTTGTCAGGCTTACAAAATATTGATCATTCTATTTATGAAGCAGCAGAAATTGATGGAGCATCTCCATTTAAAAAATTCACATCTATAACAGTGCCACTATTAAAACCTATAATATTATTTACAACAATTACTTCAACAATTGGTACATTACAGTTATTTGATGAACCTATGAATATCACAAAAGGTGGTCCTGCCAATGCAACAACTACCATTTCTAAATATATATATGATTTATGTTTCACATATACACCAGACTTTGGATATGCAACAGCAGTAGCTTATCTTGTTGTTATTATAGTGGTAGTGTTAGCTATAATCCAATTCAAAATAGGAGGAGATAAGAATGACAAGTAAAACGAATAGAGTATTTAAATATATATTTTTGAGTATAGCATCTTTTGTTTCTATATTTCCGTTTTTTTGGATGGTTATTAGTGCAACAAATAAATCTGTTGATGTAACAAGAGGAAAACTAATTCCTGGGCATAGCTTTATGGAAAATTTAAATAATCTTTTTAAGCCAGAATTGGGATTTGCGTCTTCATTAGTTAATTCAGCAGAAATTGCGATTATAACTACAATTCTTGCACTCCTTGTTTCATCAATAGCAGGATATGGATTTGAAATATTTAGAACAAAGGCTAGAGATAGACTATTTAACATTTTACTTTTGTCTATGATGGTTCCATTTTCAGCTTTGATGATTCCATTATTCAAATTTTTCTCAAAGTTAAAAAGTTCACCATTGGGCTTTCTTGGGGTGAATACATTATGGGCTGTAGTTTTACCTAGTGTTTGTACTGCATTTTTAATTTTCTTCTTTAGACAAAATGCTAAATCATTTCCTAAAGAAATTTTAGAAGCAGCAAGAATTGATGGTTTGGGCGAAGCTGGAATTTTCTTTAAGATATTTTTCCCAACTATGAGAACAACCTATGCAGCAGCAGCGATTATAACATTTATGAGTGCATGGAATGCTTATTTATGGCCATTGATTGCATTACAATCACCAGAAAAGAAAACTGTTTTACTTATAATTTCAAAGTTAGCGTCAAGTTACTCCCCAGATTACGGATTAATAATGATGGCTATAGTAATTACGACATTACCAACTGCATTTGTATTCTTTGTTATGCAAAAACACTTTGTTGCAGGAATGACAGGTTCAATAAAATAAAATTTAATAGAACTAAAAATATAAGTATATATAAATTTTAAATAATATAATTCATTAAATTATTTAAATTTAAAAAATAAGAGTTTTATAGATATTGGAGGGAAAGCTTATGAAGAAGGAATTTCCAGTACTTAATAGTAAAATAAATGGATTTTTACATGGCGGTGACTATAATCCAGATCAATGGCTAAACTATCCAGAAGTGTTAAAAGAAGATGTGCGGCTTATGAAACTTGCAAATTGCAATTGCGTATCAATAAACATATTTGGCTGGAGTGCAATAGAGCCGGAAGAAGGAAAATATACATTTGAGTGGTTAGATAAAATTATGAATGATATGGCAGAAAACAATATTCATGTAATTTTATCTACTCCAAGTGGTGCAAGACCTGCATGGATGTCAGAAAAATATCCAGAGGTCTTAAGAGTAAATAGCGATAGAAGTAAAAATCTTAATGGACAGAGACACAATCATTGTTTTACTTCACCTGTTTATAGAAAAAAGACATATGAAATAAATAAAATTCTTGCTGAGAGATATAAAGATCATCCGGCACTTATTATGTGGCATGTTTCTAACGAATATGGAGGAGAATGTCACTGTGATCTATGTCAAGATGCTTTTAGAGAATGGCTTAAAAGAAAGTACGATAATAATTTAGATAAATTAAATGAGGCTTGGTGGACTGGTTTCTGGAGTCATAGATTTAACAGTTGGTCACAAATCGAAAGTCCGTCTGAAAAGGGTGAGATGTTTGTTCATGGACATAATTTAGATTGGAAGCGGTTCGTTACAGATCAGACAATAGATTTTTATAAAAATGAAATTGCCCCAATAAGAGAAATAACACCTAACATACCAGTAACAGCTAATTTTATGGGGAATTATCCACGTATGGGCTTATTTACAGGCTTAGATTATTGGAAGTTTGCAAAAGAAGTAGATGTAGCTGCATGGGATAACTATCCTGCATGGCATAATGATTTTGAAAGTACTGAAGAGCTTGCAGCTAATGTTAGTTTTGTACATGATATATACAGGTCGTTAAAAGGTGGACAGCCGTTTTTAATAATGGAAAGTACTCCAAGTCTCGTAAATTGGCATGATACTAATAAATTAAAGCGCCCTGGAATGCATTTATTATCATCAATGCAAGGCGTGGCTCATGGATCAGATTCTGTTCTATACTTCCAATGGAGAAAAGGAAGAGGAGCTTCAGAAAAATTCCATGGTGCTGTTGTAGATCATTGTGGCCATGAGAATACAAGAGTATTTAGAGAAGTTACAGAAGTTGGAGAAGTCTTAAAAAAGATTAAAGAAATACAAGGGTCAATTAAAGAATCAGAAGTGGCCATAATATTTGATGTTGAAAACTTATGGGCTATCGATGATGCACAGGGATTAAAAAAATATAGAAAGGGCTATGAAGAAAGCTGTCAAGCAGCTTATAAAGTATTTTGGGAAAATGGAATTTCAGTAGATATTATTAATATGGATTGTGATATATCAGATTATAAACTTGTAATAGCACCAATGCTATATATGATAAGACCAAATGTTGCAGAAAGAATTAATGAATTTGTAAAAAAAGGAGGAACTTTTGTAACTAATTATTTTAGCGGAATGGTGGATGAAAATGATCTTTGCTTCTTAGGAGGATTTCCAGGACCACTTCGAGAAGTAACTGGAATTTGGTCAGAAGAAATAGATTCACTATATGATAATGAAGTGAATTATATAGAATTTAAAAATGATAAAATTAAAGAATTAAAGAGCCAATATGAAGTAAAAGATTACTGTGACTTAATCCATGTAGAAACTGCAGAAGTTCTTGGAGTATATAAAGAAGATTTTTATGCGGATATGCCTGCGTTAACAGTTAATAACTATGGGGATGGAAAAGCATATTATATTTCAGCAAGAACTGGATCAGATTTTAACAATGATTTTTATTCTAAGCTTATTAAGGATTTAGATATTAAGAGTGTTATAGATAGAGAATTGCCACAAGGTGTTACAGCTCAAATGCGTTCTAATAAAAATAATAAGTATACTTTCATTATGAATTTTACTGAAGAAGAAAAGAAGGTAGATTTAGGAAAAGAAGTATATTTTGATATGATTTCTGGAGAAGAAATCAGTGGAAAGATCATATTAGATAAGTATGGTCTAAAAATACTAAAGCAAGTTAATTGTAATTAATTATTAGAATGAGAAAAATTCTTTGTGCATTAAGAAAGTTAATATATTGCCGCCAATTAAGATAAAATCACTATAAATAATTTAAAAGTTTGTAGTGATTTTATCTTATTTATAAGCGAGGAGAAAGAATGAAAATTAACAATGCATTAATTTAATGATATGCTATAATTAAACTAAATAGGTATAAGTTAGATGAAATATTTTTAGTAAATGATAAAAAGTGAAAGGACAAGTTATTTATGGATAATAGCAAAATTTGTGTTGTAGGATTAGGTGGGGTTGGCGGATATATTGGCTGTATGCTTGCAAAGCATTTTTCCAATGTGTATTTTTTAGCAAGAGGCAAAAGATTAGAATCAATAAAAAATAATGGGTTAAAATTATATAGTGATCTTCATGGAGAATTAAATGTACATCCTAAATTAGCAAGCGATAGCGCTGATGAAATTGGAATAATGGATTATATTTTTATATGTGTTAAACATTTTTCTTTAGAACAAGTATGTAAACAAATAAAACCAATGATTAATGAAAATACTTTAATAATTCCATTAATGAATGGAGTCGGAGTATCTGAAAAAGTAAGAAAATTTATAAATGATGGCCAAGTTATCGATAGTTTAATATATGTAGTTTCTGGGGCAGAAAAAGATTTTTCAATACATCATGCAAGTTCTTACTG
Organism: uncultured Clostridium sp.; assembly: GCA_963524945.1. Classification (GTDB taxonomy): domain Bacteria; phylum Bacillota; class Clostridia; order Clostridiales; family Clostridiaceae; genus Clostridium. Next base: position 69,171 of record CAURJV010000009.1, on the reverse strand, counting down.
TAAGATACATATAGGGTATGGATTGAAAAACAATAATGAAGTAGAGAATGTATTAATTAGAATTCAAAAAATATTACAAGAAGCTGAAATTATTTGTAAAATAGAAAAAGATATAGAAGATGCAATTTGGAGAAAATATATATTAAATTGTGCATATAACGTAATAACTGCTTATTATAACGCAACAACAGCAGAAATTATAAAAAATGATGAAGCAGTTCAGCAAACTAAAATATTGCTAAAAGAAGCTTGTGCTGTAGCTCGTAAATTAAAAATAAATATTTCTGATGATTTAGAAGAAGAACATTTTTATCACTTAATGCATAAGCAAGCTGGAGAATCAACAAGTTCATTAAAAAGAGATATTGAAGCAGGAAGACAAAATGAATTAGAGGTCTTTTCAGGAAAGTTAATCGAACTAGCTTTAGATTGTCAAGTAGAAGTTCCGATGAGTCAATTTTTCTATGGTGAATTAAAGAAGAAAAGTTAAGAATTATAAAGGCTGTCTCAATATTAAAAAAGCTATAATATGTTGCATTTAAAATTTAGCAGAACATATTATAGTTTTTATTTTTTGTGATAAATGTATATTACTGTGAACGAAAATGAAAGAAATTAAAAGCTAATTCTCCACAAATTCCTTTTGAGCAGGAATTGTTACTCTTACAGTAGTCCCTTTACCTAATTCGCTGCTAATTGAAATACCATAATCATCGCCATATAGAAGTTTAATTCTATCATTAACATTTTGAATTCCAATGCTTGTAAAATGTTCATGTTTTTTAGAAGATTCTCTAAGAATCTTTTGTACTTCTTCATCTGTCATTCCGACGCCATTATCTATGATTTCACAAATTAGATTCTGATTTTGTTCATTTACAAACACATGTATAGATCCATTATTTCTTTCATTAAAGCCATGAAAAAATGCATTTTCAATAAAAGGTTGTAAAATTAATTTTGGAATTACATAGTTTTCGCAATTTGGAATTACGAAAAAATTTACATTAATATTATCTCCATATCGTATATGATTAATTAAAACATAATTATTTAAATTTTCGATTTCTTCTTGTATTGTTATCATTTCATTTTTATTACTAATAGTATTTCTAAGAAGTGATATAAATGCATCTATAGTTTGTATAGATTTTTCTGTGCTTCCTTGCCACATAAGCCATTTGATTGAAGCCAAAGTATTGTAAATAAAGTGTGGATTAATTTGCATTTGCAAAGCATGTATTTCGGCTTTTCTCTTTTCTTTTTGCATTTTTATCTGAGCATGAACATAATTATTTAAACCATCTAACATATAATTAAAATTAGCTGATAGTTCACGAACTTCATAGCTTCCGACAACAGGAATATGATTGTTGAAATCACCATGAATTATTTTAGGCATAACTTTAACAAGAGCTGAAATTGGTTTAGTTGTTCTCCGTATTACGAAGAAAGTAATAGCAATGAATATTGATGCAATTAATATACTTACTGCTATAATTTCAGAAGAATCATATATTTCACTTAATACTATATTTTTATCAATCGTGCCAACTATATTAAAATTATAAGTTGGTAAATGTTTTGATAATATTGCTACATCAGAAGAATCTAATTTAGTGTTAACGTATTTGAGGTTATTATTTAAAATGACACTTGATATATTATATAAATCTAAATTTTTCGTTCCTATTTTTGAAGAAAGGCTAGAAGAAACAATAGTACCATCACTTGATATGATAGAAATACTATTACCATTACCTACAAAATAATCATAATATTTATGGAATGTATGCTCACTAATAAGTACATATACAAATCCATAAGGTTCTCTTGTAAGTTTATCACACAGAACCTTTATAGCTACAATTGTACTAGAGTTTTTTGTGAGTTTTGTAAAACCATGATCTAAGTATTGATATAAAACAGTATTCTTATTATCTAATGCTTTTTTAGTAAAGCTGCTATTTAAAACTTCATTAGTATCAAGAATAAGATGGTCATAATCGCTTGCTACATAGGTATTCCCATTAACGCCTACAGCTAGTACAGTAATATCATAAAGATCTTTATCAGGGATCATTTTATGGAAGCCTGTAAACATATTGTATAAAGTTCGATAATTTTGCTGTGGAGTAAGCTCCTTTTCTGATAAGTATCGCTGAAAATCAGGGATATAATCAATCGCATTCATAATGTTAATTGTATTATCATTAAATGTACTAAGTTCATTGCTAATTTGTGTTAAAACTTTATAATTTGATTTGCTGAAAGTATCAGCAAGTATATCCTTTGAAATTTTAATTGTAATAATTCCTATTGAAATAGATACTAAAATAACGCTTATAAGAACAACTGAAGCAACTCTAAAAAACAGGCTCGTAGAATGTATTGATTTTGATAATTTTAGCATAATGAAAAGTCCTTTCGTTTGTTACTAGTATTAATATCCTTTTTTTCTAAAAGCGCTAGGAGTGAGTCCGATAAATTTCTTGAAAACCTTACAAAAGTAACTTTGATCTGAGTAGCCAACCATTCCGCTTATATCTGAGATAGGAATGTCCTGTTTTAAAAAATCACAAGCTTTTTGTATTCTAATTTTATTAAGAAATTCATTAAACCCCTCTTCATTATGGGAACTAAAGTAGGCTGATAAGTATGAATAATTAAAATTAAATAGCTTAGATACATTAGTTAAAGTAAGTTGCTCGTCGTAATGATCATGAATGTATTGAATAATTTTATTGATCATATGTGAATTTATTTTATTTTCATATGTGTCTATTATTTGTTTAAAGCGATTTAAGAGAGAGTTATAGGCCACAAGTAAGTCTTCTGAATATTTAGTGTTATCTATGTCATGAAAGCACTCTTGCTTTAATGAATTTAGCTTATTTAAATCAAAATTTAAATATTCTAAAGAAGTAATCACATTATAAAAAGAATTTTGAATCAATGTTTTTAATTCAAATTCTGTAAGAGATCTTTGATGAATAGCATTTGTAACGTATATTGTTAGCATTTCGAATGCATTCTGAAATTGCATTATAGAAATTGCTTCTGAAAAACGCTTAAAATTAAATTTTTCTATTGGCGATGGTGTTTTGAAGTTGGAAGAGCACATTAAAGAAACATTTTTGTTGTAAAAATATTGTTGAGTTAACACTAGGAATTCCTTTTCGTATATATCCTTAATATTTCTACTAGAATAGAAGAAGTTGCTTAATACGAAAAATGCTTCTTTAAAACTATTTGAAACTATTTCTGAAATATTTTCTAGCTTACTAAATAGAGAATTATAATTTTTATCGTCAAAATTTATAATTACAACCATGATTTCGTTTTCAATGTTAGCGACTTGTATATTATAATTGGCATTTAATCCTTCTAAAGAAAATTCCTTGCCGATTTCTGAAATTGTAAAATCAATAATTTCAAGACGTTTGCTATAATTATCATATATTTTCTTTGCGTTTAAACCAAATAAGCAAAATGATTGAAAAGTAAATATCGTATCAAAATATTTAAAGTCAGGATCATTGTCAAAACCTGATATAAGACGATTTAAGGCGCTATTGGTGAGACTTAAAGAGTTTCCTTCTAAAGTATTTCTTTTCATTTTAATTGAAATCTTTTTTAGAGTACTTAATAACTCAGAAGGATTTAGAGAAGGTTTTAAAATATAATCAACAGCACCATTTTGAAAAGATGATTTAACATATTCAAAATCGCTATAACTACTTAAGATGATAATTCTTATCTTAGGGTATTTGTCCTGTACAAATTTAGCTAATTCAATTCCATTTATTTGAGGCATTACAACATCAGAAATTATAATGTCAGGAATATCCTTTTTTATCATTTCAAGAGCTTCTTGACCATTAGAAGCCTGTCCTATAATTTGGAAGCCTTCTTTTTCCCAATCAATCATATGAGTTATGCCTTGTCGCATAATAAATTCATCATCAACAACTAAAATTTTACTATATTCGTTCAATAGTTAGCACCCCTATTCTAAAATTAACACAAGATAGATTAATATTGCTTACTACTGATTATATAGTATAAATTAAAGGTTTTCAATTAAGTAGTAAATAACTTTAGTAAAGTTTAGTAAAATGTAATTGATTTTTTACTAAAAAAATAATAGAATGTAATTATAAATTTAATTAATAACATAATCCTAACATCAGGATATAGGATAAATTAAAAAATCAATGTAATTGATTACGAAGCAAGGTGTCCTAATAATATTAGCCCATAATTTTTTTTATTATCATATATGTTTAAGTATTAATTAAATGTGACTTTATAAAAGAGTTACATTTAGTTAATACGATTAACAACTTTAATTTAAAAAAGCAATAACTCTACAAGGTGAAAGTGAGGTAAGAGTATGATTAATAATAAACCGTCATTAGATTGGCTAGAAGATCCAGAAATATTTAGAGTTAATAGAATAGATGCTCATTCCGATCATTGGTTTTATGAAAAAGTTGAGGATGTTAAATTAGAAGACGCCATGCCTCTTAAGCAAAATTTAAATGGAAAATGGAGATTTTCATATAGTGAAAATCCATCATTAAGAATTAAAGAGTTTTATAAGGATGAGTTTGATATAAATGGATTTGATTATATCGAAGTTCCAGGTCATATTCAGCTTCAAGGATATGATAAATGCCAATATATTAATACCATGTATCCTTGGGAAGGTCATGATGAATTAAGACCACCTCATATTTCTAAAACATATAATCCGGTGGGAAGCTATGTAACATTTTTTGAAGTTAAAGATGAACTCAAAAATAAGCAGACTTTTATTTCTTTTCAAGGTGTTGAAACAGCATTTTATGTATGGGTAAATGGAGAATTTGTAGGATATAGTGAAGATACATTTACACCATCAGAATTTGATATTACTGACTATTTAAGAGAGGGAGAAAATAAACTTGCAGTTGAGGTTTATAAAAGGAGTAGCGCAAGTTGGATAGAAGATCAAGATTTTTGGAGATTTTCAGGCATCTTTAGAGATGTATACTTATATGCAGTTCCAGAAACTCATGTAAATAATATATTTATAAAAACAGATTTATATGACGATTTCAAAAATGCAAAGTTAAATGCTGAACTTAAAATGATTGGCAATTCAGAAACAACAGTTGAAACATATTTAGAAGATAAAGAAGGAAATAAAATAGCTATATCTGAAAAAGTTCCGTTTTCTGATGAGCTAACTTTATATTTAGATGCGCAAAATATAAGCTTATGGAGTGCAGAAGAGCCTAACTTATACACACTTTATATTTTAGTAAAGAAAAAAGATGGTACTTTAGTTGAGGTTGTAACTCAAAAGATAGGGTTTAGGCACTTTGAAATGAAGGATAAAATTATGTGTCTAAATGGAAAGCGGATTATTTTTAAAGGTGTAAACCGTCACGAATTTAGTGTAAGACGTGGACGCTCAATAACGAAAGAGGATATGTTATGGGATATTAAGTTCTTGAAACAACATAATATTAATGCTGTTAGAACATCACACTATCCAAATCAAAGTTTATGGTACAAGCTTTGCGATGAATACGGGATTTATTTAATAGATGAAACAAATTTAGAAAGTCATGGTTCATGGCAAAAGATGGGGCAGATTGAACCATCATGGAATGTGCCAGGAAGTCTTCCACAGTGGCAGGCAGCAGTTTTAGATCGAGCATCATCAATGGTTGAAAGAGATAAAAATCATCCATCTGTCCTTATTTGGTCATGTGGTAATGAATCTTATGCGGGTGAAGATATTTATCAAATGTCTGAATACTTTAGAAAAAAAGATCCTTCACGTTTAGCACACTATGAAGGGGTAACTAGATGTAGAGAATTTGATGACACGAGTGACATGGAAAGTAGAATGTATGCAAAGGCAGCAGAAATAGAAGAGTATCTTAATGATAATCCAAAGAAACCTTATATCAGCTGCGAATACATGCACTCTATGGGTAACTCAACTGGTGGAATGATGAAATATACAGAACTTGAAGATAAATATTTGATGTATCAAGGTGGATTTATTTGGGATTATGGCGATCAAGCTTTATATAGAAAACTTCCAGATGGAAAAGAAGTTCTAGCTTATGGAGGAGACTTTACAGATCGTCCAACAGATTATAATTTTTCTGGAAATGGTTTGATTTATGCAGATAGAACTATATCGCCTAAAGCACAGGAAGTTAAGTACCTATATCAAAACGTAAAATTAGAACCAGATGCAAAAGGGGTGACTATTAAGAATCAAAATCTTTTTGTTAACACTGATAAATATGATTTATACTATATCGTTGAAAGAGATGGAAAACTAGTAAGAGATGGTTATCTAAATGTATCTGTAGCTCCAGGAGAAGAAAAATATATTGAACTTCCAATAGAAAATTATAATTTTCTTGAAGAAATCGTACTTACAACCTCATTAAGATTAGTACAAGATACACTTTGGGCAGAAAAAGGATATGAAGTAGCATTTGGACAAAAGGTTATTAAAGAAAAATTAGGTATGAATAATCATAATTCAGAGTCTAAAATGAAGATCATTCATGGAGATGTAAACATAGGGGTTCACGGAAAAGATTTCAAGGTTATATTCTCTAAACAAGAAGGAGGAATTGTATCCTTGAGATATAATAACAAGGAGTTTATAACGAGAATACCAAAAACTTTCTATTGGAGAGCAACAACAGATAATGATAGAGGGAATAAACATGAATTTAGATGCGGTCAATGGCTGGCTGCTACTATGGGGCAGAAGTATGTGGATTTTTCAGTTGAGGAATTTGATGAGAAGATTACATTATATTATACTTATCAATTACCAACAGTGCCATCTACTAATGTTAAGATAACTTATGAAGTATCTGGAGAAGGAATAATTAAAGTAAATGTTAAGTATAAAGGAGTTAGCGGATTACCTGAATTGCCTATACTAGGAATGAATTTTAAATTATTAGCCGAATTTAATTCATTTAGTTGGTATGGAATGGGGCCAGAAGAAAACTATATAGACAGATGTGAAGGTGCAAAACTAGGAATATATGAAAGTACACCAATAGAAAATCTATCAAGGTATTTAGTACCACAAGAATGTGGTAACAGGACAGGAACTAGATGGGTAGTAGTTAAAAATCATAAGAATGAAGGTCTTAAATTTACTTATGGTAAAGTTCCATTTGAATTTAGTGTTTTACCATACAGCAACATGGAATTAGAAAATGCGCTTCATATAGAGGAATTACCATCTGTTAATTTTACACATGTGAATATAATAGGTAAACAAATGGGTGTTGGTGGAGATGACAGCTGGGGAGCACCAGTACTACCTGAATTCTGTATTGATTCAAGTAAAGATTTAGAATATAGTTTTGCAATTTCTAAAATGTAATAAACGTATATTAAGTACTAAAAATGTTCTGAAGGATATAATTCAGAACATTTCTATATAAAAGAATACACGTGAATAATCAGAAGATTAATAAAATAAATTGGGAGGCTACATGACAATTAGGGAAAGAATAAAAAATGGTATGCTATATGTCGATATAGGAGAAAGTCTTGATGAAGAACGTGAAAAGTGCAAGGAATTATTATATGATTATAATCATACACGTCCAAGTGAGAAAATTAAAAGGAAAGATCTTTTAAAAGAATTACTAGGTGATATGGGGGATGAGATTTGGATAGAACCACCACTACATATGGCATACGGTAAAAATGTACACATTGGTAACTGTTTCTATGCTAATTTTAATCTTGTAATTGTAGATGATATTGATGTATATATAGGTGAGCATGTTATGATAGCACCTAATGTAACAATAACGCCTACAGGCCATCCGGTAGATCCTGATCTTCGTAAGCCAGGTAATCAATTTTCAATTCCAGTAAAGATAGGTAATAATGTTTGGATAGGGTCTAATGCAGTCATTTTGCCTGGTGTTACCATAGGAGATAACTCAGTAATAGGTGCGGGGAGTGTTGTTACCCATGATATTCCTGAAAATGTAATTGCTGTAGGAAATCCTTGCCGCGTATTAAGGAAAATAAGTGAACATGATAAAGAATTTTATTTTAAGAATAAAAGAGTCGAATAATCTAGCATTAGAAATTTTAACGGATTATTTTTAGATGAATATCATTTAAGAGATTCTATAAGTATATATATAAGTAAAGAAAAAAATAGGATGCTCATAAAAGCATCCTATTTTTTGTATCATATAAGTTTATCATAATTTTATTAATTAGGATAAACTAAATTTTTCTCAGTTATATTTAATAAGATATCGTTAAGAAATTTATTTGCCAAATATTTTGCCATTGGTAAATTCATATCTAAATAATTTCCACAATCTTTAGCAGAAGCACCAGGAATATCTCCTTCAAATTCAGCCATAAATTTATATAGTTCTGTAAGTAGAGGAACTATATCTTTAGATTTATAATCACCATGTAAAATTAAATAAAAGCCTGTCCTACATCCCATTGGTCCAAAATAAACTGTTTTATCTGCATAATCTTTATGATTTCTTAAGAATGTAGCAGCTAAGTGCTCAATTGCATGCATTTCTGCTGTATTCATAGTTGGCTCAAAGTTTGGTCTAGTCATTCTAATATCAAAAGTCGTAAGAACTGTATCACCAAACTTATCTTGTCTTGAGACATATACACCAGGAAGTAATTCTAGGTGATTAATTGTAAAACTTGCTATCTTCTCCATTAACGTCACTCCTTAATATAATTTAGAATAAATGCTCAATAATATACTATAATAGTTACATCTATTAAAACCTTATTTAAATTTATTTCTATTAAATTTTAACACTTGTAATTCTTATTATCAATAACATGCTTATATATTAGATAATTGTTCAGAAAACCATAAGAACTATTATATGAAGAAGAACTTATAATTAATAGAGAAAAATATGATACTTTTAAATGACCAAAGATCATATCAGTGATATTATCTTGTTAAAGAATGAAAAACAATAAGTTATAGAAATTATAAATTTAGAATATTATTTGTAGGAATTTGAAAGGAGAAAAAATGAATTATTTAGCGCACATATATCTCGCAGATAATAGCGAAGAAAATATGTTAGGAAATTTCTTAGGGGACTTTGTAAATAAGTCTTTGGAAAATGAATTTGAACAATCCATAAGACAAGGGATTATTATGCATAAAAAGCTTGATACTTTTACGGATTCACATCCAGACTTCATGAGGAGCAGAAAAAGAATTTCAAAAAATAATAGACGCTTGGCAGGTGTATTGATTGATATATTTTATGATCATTTCTTAGCTAAAAATTGGAAGGATTATTCCTCAATATCATTAGAAGATTATGCTGATAATTTTTATAAGATACTTAGAAAGTTTTCTTACTGTCTGCCAGATAAGTTATTAAGAAGGATGAATTATATTATAGAAGAAAACTGGCTCATTTCTTACAGAGATATACATGGCATTCAAACAGCAGTTGATAGGATTGCTACAAGATTTGCTAACACAAGGCACCCATTAGTAAATCCTATAGAGGAGTTAATTAATAATTACGAAGGTCTTGAAAGTGACTTTAAATGTTTTTATCCTCATGCAATTGATTATTCAAATAAACTTAAAATAATTCTTTAATGACGTGATTTATAGTGGTTGGAGTTAACATAAAGTATGCAATGTATTTGGAAAATTAAACCAATATATTGTATATTTTTTATGTTTAGAATATTATAGCTTATCATAGGAAAACATAATTCTGTTAATATGCTAATCTCTAAAACTAGATGAATTAAAGTGTAATGGTCTTATATTGTTAAACTTATCTATTATGTGCGGAAATCTTCAAAAAAATTAAATATTTTGCTAAAAATATTTAAAAAAATATAAATAATTGAAGAGAAAAAATATAGTATTATATGAAAATCGTGTTATAATATTGCTTGTGAAATATAAAAGGAGGTGCCCTTATGAATAATAAATTGTCCAAAGATGCATATGGCGGTGTAGCTGGTAAGAGCTATGTTCCATACATTTCTAATGGTTCAAAGTCGGGTGGAAACGTTTCAGTTTTGATAATTGGTATTATATTGGCTGTTTTATTTGCAGCATCAACGGCCTACTCGGGAATGAAGTCAGGACTTACAGTCGCTGCTGGTATACCAGGATCTATAATAGGATCTGCATTTATAGCTGTATTTGCAAAGCAAAAAGGTATACTTGGTAAAAATTTAGTTCAAGGTATGTCAAGTGGTGGAGAATCTGTTGCTAGTGGTGTAATATTCGTATTACCAGCAATTCTTTTAATAGGCTCTAAAGTTAGTTTCATAGAAGGTTTTTCTGTTGGAGCAGCTGGAGTTTTATTTGGTATAGGAATAGCTTCTCTTGTTTACAATTACTTAATTGTTGAAGAACATGGAAAATTAATGTATCCAGAATCAATGGCTATATCTGAAACACTTGTTGCTTCAGAAGGTGCTGGAGAATCAATGAAGTTTATGGGAATTGGTTTTGGAATAGGTGGTATTATAACTGTTATAACAAGTTCATTTTTGAATTTAGTTAACAATGTTATAAGTTATGTAAATGAGTCGTTTTATAAGTGGAAATTTGAAGTTGAAGTTAATCCGCTACTATTAGGAATAGGATTCATAGTTGGTATGGAGGTTTCTTTAACTATGTTTGCTGGAGCTATACTAGCTAACTTTGGAATTATGCCATTAATAGGTTACTTCTCAAGTCTTGGAAGAGATGGAGGATCTGTGTGGAATAATCCTAATGTTGCTATAAATGCTATGCAAGTTAAAGATATAGCTGGTAGCTATGTAAAATATATAGGGGCAGGAATGATGCTTTCTGGTGGTTTAATAGGCGCTATAAAACTTATTCCGACTATAATATCTTCTATAAAAGAAACTCTTAATGCTAAAGCTTCAAATAGTGGAAAGAGTTCATCTGTTGAAAATATGATATTACTTGGTGGTATAATATTAGGATTTGTAGGTGGTTTTGTAGCATCTAATGGTAATATAGTAATGGCAATATTTGCTTCTATTTTATCAATGTTTTTATCATTATTATTTGTTATAGTTTCTGGTCGTTTGACTGGTACTATAGGAACTTCAAATCTTCCTGTATCAGGAATGACTATAGCTTCTATAGTTATTGTGACATCATTATTTGTTGTAATGGGATGGAAGAGCCCTGAAAGCAACAAATCACTACTTTTATTTGGGACATTTATTGTTACTGCTATATCAGTAGCAGGCGGTTACTCACAATCTCAAAAGGTTACTTTTGTAATAGGTGGCGATAAAAGAGAAATGGAAAAGTACTTTGCAATAGCTGGAATTTTAGGTGTTGCGGTAGTTGTTGGTACTATATTATTACTTTCAGATCAACTTGCAATAACTGGTGATAATGTTCCGTTTGCATTGCCACAAGCTAACTTAATGTCTACATTAACTGCTGGAATAATGTCTGGCCAATTACCTTGGGTAATGGTAATTGCTGGTGTTGTTATGGGACTTGTTTTATTTATGTTAAACCTTCCTATAATGGCAGTTGCTATAGGATTCTATTTACCTATATCTACAACTACTATAATATTGGCAGGAGCATTGGTACGTCTATTTATAGAAAAGAATTCTAAATCTGAAAAGGAAAAAGAAGCTAAAGTTTCAAATGGTATAAGCTTATCTTCTGGACTAGTTGCTGGAGGCTCTATTCTTGGACTTATAGGAATAATATTCCAAATATCAGGTCTTGTAGGTGGAGCTGAGCCAAGTGGATTTGCTGCTTCTAATGGAATGGCATTTATATTACTAATAATTTTGGTAATAGCAACTGCAATACCAATTCTGAAGAGTAAGGTAAAAAATGCTGGAAAATAATAAAGATGTTTTAGAGTTAGTATATAAAATATCTGATGATTTAGAGTATGAAGTGGATAAAGATAATATTGTGACTATACTTTTAAAACAAGACCATAAGGTACAAAGGTTCTTTAGAAAACTTAAATTCAGAATTCCAGAGTATAAAAAGATTTCTTTAGATGAATATGGAAGCTGGATATTATTGCAGATAGATGGAAAGAAAAATGTAAAAGACATCGGAGAAAGTCTAGAAGCAAAATATGGTGATAAGGTTCATCCGCTTTATGAGAGATTATTATTATTTTTAAATCATATTGATGTTAATTGCCACTATATAGAAAAAGTGAATTTTCAAAATTAAATATGATATTTTATTATACTTGTCATAAATTATAATATATAAAATTAAAGCCATAGAGATTTGAGTTTCTCTATGGTTTTAATTTTTTGTATACATTCTAGAAAGTGATAAGTAAATATAAAAGACTATTTCTAAATTCTAATTTGACTGCGGTTAAAATTTGTATTATATTAAAAGTAGATGGAAAACTTTGATAAAATGGTAATGAAATTTCAGAAGTGTTAACAAATTCGTTATTGGGGGGGCTATAAGTGAAAGAAATTAATATGAAATATGGAAGAGATAAAATGAAGGCTTTTATTGAAGAAAAAAATCTTCTGGAGGTAATTGAAAGCAACGATTTTAAGAAGAGTAAGACAGAAGATGAAATTATAGCTGAGGCATTGTATAATCCTATTGACAGCGAAAGACTTAAAGATATTGTACATGAAGGTGAAAAAGTTTGTATAATAATTTCAGATATTACAAGAAGTTGGCAAAAGCCATATAAATTTTTATATAAAATTGTAGAGGAACTAAATGAAGGTGGAGTTAAAGATGAAGATATTATATTTTTATCTGCTCAGGGGACTCATAGAAAACAGACAAGAGAAGAACATGAAATACTTATCGGAGAAAAGCTATCAAAAAGATTTGAAGTTTACGATCATGATTGCTTCGATGAAGAAAGTATGACATATCTAGGGGATACAAGCTATGGCACTCCTGTTATGTTAAATAAAAAAGCTGTTGAATGTGATCATATAGTTATTACAGGAGCTATAGTTTATCATTTTCTTGTAGGCTGGTCAGGAGGGAAAAAATCTATACTTCCTGGTATTGCATCATTTAAAACAATATCGGCCAATCATTCACTTTCTTTGAATGATGGATTTGGAAGCGGGACAAGAGAAAGTGTGTGCTCAGGAAATATTATAGAAAATCCGGTACATGATGATATGATGCAAGCAGCTGCAATGTTGAAACCGGCATTTATGTTTAATGTAGTCATGGGACCTGATGGAAATATAGCAGGTGCGGTTGCTGGAGACTATATAACAGCTCATGAGGCAGGAAGAAAATTGGTGGATAATATTGACGGCGTCAATATAAGAAGTAAATCAGATATAGTTATTGCAAGTGCGGGAGGGGCACCAAAAGATATAAATCTTTATCAATCAATAAAAACTTTGATAAATGCTAAGGAAGCAGTTGTAGAAGGAGGTACTATTATAGTACTTGCTGAGTGTAGTGAGGGAATTGGAGAAATTAAAGATATTAATGATATGATATTAAATTTTGACAATATGCTTGATAGAGAAAGAGATCTTAGAGAGAATTATACTATCTCAAAATATGTAGGGTACTTCTTCTGCGAAACAGGAGAAAAGTATAAGCTAATTTTGGTTTCAGAAATTGATCCTGATTTGCTGAAGAATACAAAAATTATTGTTGTTAGAACGTTAGAGGAGGCACTTAAAATTTCTTATAATAATAATGAAAATAAGAATCTAACTATTAATCTTATGCCTCATGGAGCGACTACACTTCCAAAATTAGTTTAAAATAGTATTGGTCATAAATTGTGAAATGTTTGGAGAAAGGCACAACTGTTCTTTATATGGAAGTTAGTGCTTTTTTTTCTTGTATAAGATTAAAATCCAATAAATATAAATACTTGTTTAGCAAGAAAAGCACAAAGGTAATATACCAAAAGAATAAGCATAAGAATTCACATATTTATATAAAATACGCTATAGTGTATGAAGATATTTACAAACATGAGCCTACGCAGATGTGAAGATTTTACCAAATTTTTAAGGAGAATAAGAGAATGGGGAAGAAAAACTAATTTAATGTATCATCACAGCATATATGAGGTTTGTTGACGGTTACTAAAAGTGCTATAATTATGTATAACAGGGGATGACAAAGGGGGAAAGGGTTGTAATAACCGACGGTATTATGAAAAATAAGGTTTTAGCACTTATATTAGCAACAGTAATCACTACAAGTAGTTCCATAGCTGCTTTTGCAGCACCTGATAATGCACAGTTGGATGCTTCAAGACAGAAATATGCGGAAATAGAAAATAACATAAAAGATATTGAAAATAAAATTTATGATTTAGATACTCAGATGGAACCATTACAAGCAACTGTAGATAAAAATAAAATTGAAATAGACAATATTAATAAAATTACTGAAAAGACAAAAAAGGATATTGAGCAATACAAAAAAGATATCAATGATTTAGATTTGGCTTTAGGGCAAAGAGTTAAAGTGATGTATGCATCAGGAGACTTGGAATTTAATTATTTAAATTTTGTTGTTAATTCTGATTCAACAACTGAATTTTTCTCAAGAGTACAAGCGGTTAGCAAGATTGTAGGGAAAGATAAGTCTTACATAGAAGATATCAATAATAAGAAAAACGAATTAAATGTTAAAATAAAATCTTTAGACGATAAGAAAGCTGAAATTAGTAAGCTTAATAAAGAGACACAAGATAATTTAAATCAGTTATCACAAAAAAAGAAAGAAGAAGAACAATTAGCTAATCAGGCTAAGGCAGAAAAAAGTAAATTTGATGAACAGTATTTATCGCAACTTGAAAGAGAAGCTGTAAAGTATCAATTTGATGTAATTGACAGTTCAAATAGTTCATCAACGGAGATTCAAGGAGCAGTTAACCAGTTAATTAGTATTAGGGATAGTCAAATTAAGAGCCCGATTGTTACTAAGGAAATCAATGATAAAATAGAAAAAGGAAAGACAGCAGCAGCTAAAAAGAAGCAGGAGGAAGATAGGATTGCGGCAGAAAGTGTAAAGCAATCAGTAATATCATCAAATGTACAATCAAGTGTCCAATCAAAGAGTAGTCAGAAATCGAGTTCATCAGTAGCTGCTCCATCTGGAGGCAATGCACAAGCCGTTCTTAATGAGGCATATAAGCACTTAGGAGCATCTTATGTGTGGGGAGCAACAGGACCAAGTACATTTGATTGTTCAGGGTTCACAGAATATGTTTATGAACATGCTACAGGGATAGATATTTCAAGAACAACTTATACACAAATTGATGTTGGACGACCTGTTAGTGAGGATCAACTTCAGCCTGGAGATTTAGTATTTCCACATGCTGGACATGTTGGAATATACGTTGGAAATGGACAAATGATTCATGCACCACAAACAGGTGATGTTGTTAAGGTTGGTCCGGTATATAACTTTTACGCAGCAAGAAGAATACTTTAAAGCAGTTTTTATATGAGATTAAAGTATAAAGAAGAATATAATTAATTTAGAATACATGATAAGGATAGAGATTTGATGATTCTATCCTTATTATTTTTTATTCTTTAAGAATTGCATGAAGTCAAAGCCTTCGCAAAGTATAATGAAAAGAGTTTTATTTTCGTAGGAAATTATAATGCAGTAAAATCTGTGGACGAGGTACTATGTTAGGTCATATTTTTCCAACAGACTAATTAATTCGGCTTATGATTTTAAAAGAATAAAAAATACTGCCAGACTTTTCTTACATACGCTCGCAAAGGCAGATGCGTAAAAGGTCGCCAGATCCAAAGTCGTCTGCGATTTTGTTCTGCTGATATGTATTATTGGAATAAATGCTTAAAAGTTATAAATTTAAGTTAGATTAATGGGGGGGATCGATATGAGAGTAAACTACAAATATTTATACATTTTCATAGTTTTATTTTTAATAGAAGTATATATTGGAGCTTTTATACATGATAATATAATTAGACCTTTTATTGGAGATGTATTAGTTGTATGCTTAATTTATTTTTTTATAGGAGTGTTTACTAAGAAGGTTTCACCAATATATGTTTTCATATTTGCTTGCTTAATTGAGATAGGCCAGTATTTTAATTTGGTTTCTCTTTTGCACATGGAAGATTTTAAAATAGCTAAAATAATTATTGGATCAACTTTTGATTTTTGTGATATCATTTCATACTTAATAGGAACAATTCTTATATTTATATATAAAGCTATAGAAAAAAGAAATTGCAGAAATTAACTAAAGATTGAAAGGAAAAATATAACTGTCCACCAAATTGTGGACAGTTATATTTAAATAAAAAGTTAATTCAGTAATGTTATTTTGGAGTTCGTTTTAAAGTTGCATGATTATATTTTCCTATGAATAAAGGTACTTTTTCAACATCAACATCACTATTTTCAAGGCCAAACCACTTTGTTGGTGAAACAGTATATCTTTTTATGAATAGTTTGGCTTTGAGTATTAATTCTTCCCAGAAATTCAAATCTGTTTCATATGAAAGTTGTTCTTGAATTAGAAGGAAACGAAAATCTCCGACTTTTCTGTCTGGCATAGTTGTATAGTTTCTAGATTGAATCTTTATTTCACCATTTTCAACTAACTCAGTTGAAATTTGTCGTAGAAAGACATTCAATTTTTGTTCTACTCTAAATCCAAGTCTTATTTGAACCCTTACAATATATAATGTTCCTAAAGTATCTACTGAATATTCTGCTACATAAGGCTCATCAGTAACAGCAATATTAACAAACCAATAAACATCTGCTTTTTTAGGTCTTTTGTCTAAAATAGAATACATTATTTTTCTTTCGATTTGTTCAGGATCATGGCTGCTAGTTAAACATACAAGGTTAGTTGTATACTTAGGACGGTCACTATCTTGGCGTAATTGATTAAGTTGGGTTTTATAATTTTCAATTGGGACATGTTCTAATAAACGCATCTTGATATAATAGCCTTTAATCCAAATATACATAACGCTTAAGATTGCAAGAGCAATTAAAGCAGCAATAAATCCTCCGTGAGTAAATTTAATGATATTTGCAATGAAGAAAGAAAACTCAAATGCACTAAAGAAAACAAGGATTAATACAGCAGCAATGAGCGGTGTTTTTTTCTTCAATAAGTAATTAAATAAAAGAATAGTAGTCATTAACATAGTAACCGTAATCGATAATCCGTAAGCTGCTTCCATTCTTGCAGAGTTTCCAAAGTATAGAACAATTCCGATACAGACAATCCATAAAAATTTATTGATGGAAGGTATGTAAAGTTGTCCTTTAGTGCTAGATGGATACATAATATGTAATCTTGGAAATAAATTAAGCTTAATTGCTTCAGAAACAAGGGTAAAAGAACCTGAAATTAGCGCTTGTGAAGCAATAATTGCCGCTAAAGTTGAAATTATTATACCAAAAATTAAAAAAGAAGGTGGAATCAATTGAAAAAATGGATTTAAACCTTCCATATTTGTAAAAGTGGGATTATGTCTAGCTGATAATAACCAGGCTCCTTGGCCAAAGTAGTTCAATAGTAAACATATCTTAACAAATGGCCAAGAACCATAAATATTATATTTACCAACATGCCCAAGATCTGAGTAAAGAGCTTCGGCACCTGTTGTTGCTAAAAATATGCTACCAAGTATAAAGAAACCTGCTTTATTTTCACTGCTAAAAAGAGTGTTAATTGCATAATATGGAGATAGGGCACGCAATAATGTCCAATTGTGGGAAATACCGATAATTCCCCATATAGCTAATACAGAGAACCAGACAAACATTATTGGACCAAACATTTTTCCAATCAAATCAGTCCCAAAGTGCTGAATGAAGAAAAGAGCACTTAATATTATTATTACAATCGTAACAATATCAACTTGACTTCCTAAAACAGCACTAAAACTTGGAATTAAATCTAATCCTTCAATTGCTGAAGTTACAGTTACAGCAGGAGTTAGCGTTCCGTCAGCCAGCAATGCTGATCCACCAATCATTGCTGGAATGATAAGCCATTTTGCACGATTCCTAACCAAGGTAAATAGTGAAAAGATTCCACCCTCACCATTATTATCTGCATTTAAAGTTATAAGGACATATTTTATTGTTGTTAAAATTGTAATTGTCCAAAAAATTAGAGATAATGATCCAAGAATAAAGTTTTCAGATATATTCTTCAAGCCACCATTACCTTCAATAATTGATTTCATTACATAAAGTGGTGAAGTTCCAATATCTCCGTAAACTACACCTAGTGCTATAAGTATTCCTCCAGCACTCAGTTTTGCAACATCTCCATGTTTCGTAGTTGATTTCAAATTAATCATCCTTTACATCAAATATAGTTATATATAATTCCTAAAATTAAATAAATGAAATTTAAATACTTGTCTAATTTACTTTTAATATGTAAAGTAGGTAAATTAATAATTATTTTAAGAATAATTATTATAATAACATTGTTAAAAAATATTAGTCAAACCATTAAAAATTAGATAATACAGTGAATAGTGCCAAATCCATAGGATTTTAGCCCTTATATGAGGATTTAGACTAATATTGATAAGAAGCTAATAATAAGTTGTTAGCTTATGAGTTTAGTATGCTGCAAGCATAATAAATATATTTATAGAAATAATAAAAACGAAATAATTTGTTACAGAAATTTATATCTATAAAAATAATTTACCCAATTTTTAAAAATAAATCAGAGTTCGGGGAGATAAATTTATGAAGAATAAGCCTTATGATAAAAGAAACAGTATTAGTAGTTTAGGAAGTGATTTGACTACAGCAATTCAGAATTTCCACTATTCTGGGGAAGAAATTAAAAAAAATAGTAATAAAAAGGATAATAAAATTGAGAGATAAGTGATTTTCTTTGAAACTGTTTTGGTTAAAAACTTATATATATTGCAAAAATAATAATTCATTATAATTCTAAAAATATTGAAAGGATTTTAGCCGTAATTGTGAATTGTGAATTGCAACATATATATTTAGAGAAAATTAGCTTAAATAATTCTTTAGAAAGGAGAATTTAACTAATGAGTAGAAATAGTGAAGGCAATAAATTTAAGAATATTATGAGTGTTGGAAATTTCACTAAACATGCAGTAGAAAATTTCGAAGAAAATATAGTAAGTCAAAAAGATTATTTAGAAAAAGTTAAGGAAAATGAAAAATCTAGAGAAAAAGAATAGTTCTAATTAGGAGGTGAGAACATGGAAAATATACTAGGTTATTATTTAATGCCACATCCACCAATAATTATACCCGACATAGGTAAAGGTGAAGAAAAGAAAATAGAGGAAACAAGCTTAGCATGTAATAAAATAGGGAGAGAAGTAGCAGATATTAAACCAGATACGATAATAATTATAACACCTCATGCTACAATGTTTTCTGATGCAATAGCCATATCAGATGAGGAAAAAATTTCGGGAGATTTAAGCCAATTTAGATGTACAAACATAAAGATGGATATTCCTATAGATAAGGAGTTTAATATTAAACTTGGCACCGCATGTCATGTAGAAGGAATTCCGTCAGTCCTTGTAGATTCAGAATTATTACGTAGATATAATGTTAATTATGAATTAGATCATGGAAGTATAGTACCATTGTATTTTATTAATAAATATTACAAAGACTACAAATTAGTTCACATTACTTACTCAATGATAGGGGATATTAACTTATATAAATTTGGTATGGAGATAAAAAATGTAGCAGAAGAATTAAATAGAAAAGCTGTTATTATAGCAAGTGGAGATCTTTCACATAAACTTAAAGATGAAGGACCATATTCATATTCACCATATGGAGAACTATTTGACAAAGCTCTTTTGGGGAACCTTGAAAAAGGCGATGTTTTAGGAGCCTTTAATATGAATAAAACTATGATTAGTGAGGCTGGACAATGTGGGTTAAATTCAGTTTATATACTTCTTGGAGCAATGGAAGGCAAAGAAATAAAAGGAGAGCTTTTATCATATGAAGGAACTTTTGGCGTGGGATATGGAGTAATGAAACTTAGCAGACAGCAGAAAGATAGGAATTATTTAGACGAGCTAACAAAATATAAAGAAGAAAAATTGAAGGTAAAGCTAAATGAGAGTAATGCCTATGTAAAACTTGCAAGGGAAAATTTAAATCATTATTTTTCTCACGGAAAAAGTATAGAAGATATTTCTAATCTGCCAAAAGAACTCTTAAATGAAAGACACGGTGTTTTTGTATCTTTAAAGAAGTTTGGTAATCTCAGGGGATGTATAGGAACAATTGCACCAACAACAGGTTCTGTGGGTGAGGAAATAATAAGAAATTCTATAGAAGCAGCTATGAGTGATCCAAATGGATGATATTGATATATCTGTAGATGTTCTTATGGATTCAGAACCGTGTAATAAGGAAGATTTAGATCCTAAAAAATATGGAGTCATTGTTTCTTTAGGAATGAGACGAGGGTTATTGCTTCCAGATCTTGAAGGTGTGGATACTGTAGATGAACAATTGCAAATTGCATGTGATAAGGCAGATATAGATTTTGACGATGATTATAAGATAGAAAGATTTGAAGTTGTAAGATATAAGGAAGAATAGATAATAAATTTACTTAAAGTTAAAGAGGAGGTAACTAAAAACTTATTTTTAGAATTAGAAAACCGCCTCTTTTAGTATAATAAAAGAATATAAATTTTAGTAATTAATATTTATAAGGTAAAACAAATTTATTCAAAAAATTGCGATATTCCTATTATTATCATTAATAGCCCGGCTAAAATAGTTGGTTTATTTCCTATATTTAGCTTTGTGATAAATCTCAATGCAAAATTACCAGAAAAAAATATAGCTAAACTAATTATGAAATATGGCAAGGATACCATAAAAGCACTATATCCTATTAATGCAGAACTAACTGAGCTGCTTACATCATCAAGTGCTAAAGCAATGCCTATTGAAAAAGCATCTTTATAGCTCAATTCCTTTACTTTGTCAAAATTATCATTTTGCTTTTTAGAAAGCGATGAGTATATCATCTTTATGCCCATTAATACTAAAAGAAGCATACTTATGATAGAGCACTCTTCATCATTAAGGAAGGTTGATATAAATTGTCCAGATAAAGAGGCTATAAAAGATACTGCAAAAGCAAGAAAGGCTATTAATAGATTTTTAGAAAATTTTACTTTGATTCCAGCTATTCCGTATGCTATTCCTACTCCCAAATTATCGATACTATTAAGAATTGCTATTAAAAATAAATATAGTAATTGCATAGTTTTCACCCCCTTAAATAAGTTAAGTAGAATGAAATTTTATATAAACAAAAGTTGAGTAAAACTAGTTTTGGTAGTTACGATGAGGATGTTATTCTATGCTTTTTGTATATTATATGATGGAGAGCATATTATGTTATACATTTTTCCCTGCAAAGAACAATCATTTAAACAGGTTAGATAGTATAGTTTTAAAAATCAAAGATATTTGTGAATATCATATACTTTATTTAAAGAAGGTGATAAATAGTGGAAAAAAAGATACCGTTTTATGAGGAAGTTAAAGATAAAGTAAGATGTAGAATATGCCCACATAATTGTGTAATAGATGAAGAGAAGTTTGGAATTTGTGGAGTTAGAACGTTGAAATCTAAAGTACCTATTGCCATAAATTATGGAGAAGTAACTTCAATGGGAGTTGATCCCATTGAGAAGAAACCCTTATATCATTTCAAACCATCAAAAGATATTTTATCAATTGGAAGCTTTGGGTGTAATATGACTTGTAGCTTTTGCCAAAATTATGAGATATCCCAGGGAAAGCCACAAACCCAATATATAAGCGTTGAAAAACTAATAGGCATTATCCCAACCATAGAAAATAATATTGGTATTGCATTTACTTATAATGAACCTTTCATGTGGTATGAATATATGTATGATGCTGCAAAGGGCATAAAAGAGAATAATATTGATACGAGTGTTGTGGTTGTTACTAATGGCTATATTAATGAAGAGCCGCTTAAGAAGCTCCTTCCTTATGTAGATGCTATGAATATAGACTTAAAAGGATATACAAATAGATATTATAATAATATTTGTGGTGCAAAACTTGAGCCTGTTCTAGAAACTATAAAAAGGTGCAGTGAATACTGTCATGTGGAAATTACCACTTTACTTGTCAGTGAAGAAAACGATTCTTTGGAAGAAGCAAGGCAAATAGCTGAATTTATAGCTAGTGTTGATGAAAATATACCTCTTCATTTAAGCAGATATTTTCCAAGATACAAGATGGAGAATGAGGCTACAAAAATAGAAAAGATAACAGAAGCTCAAAATGAAGCAAAGAAATACTTGAAACATGTATATGTAGGAAATGTTCAAGGAGTGGATAATAATACTTATTGTGATAATTGCAATGAACTGCTTATTGAGAGGAATGGTTATTCAACTAATGTATTTATAAAAGACAATAAGTGCCAAAAATGTGGTGAGGCAATAAACATAATATTGTAAAATAAGATTTAAACTTTAAATTAATGATTATAGAAATCGTAGCAGGAGAATTTAAAGCTCCTGCTTTAATTATTATCTGCTAGTAACTGTAAACGGATTGAATTTGATGGCACCATTATATTGATAAGGATAAAATTGCTTTAAGTGAGAAAGGTAATTTATCCATTGAGAAGTTAATGCCCTATAAACTCTGCCAATATCACCTTTTATGTGAGTAGAGTCATCTTTTGTCAGTGTTTTATATTGTAAAAATACAATTTCATCTCTTAAATGCATTAGAGACATAAGTAAATCGGCAAAGGTTTCATGCTCTAATATATTCTCATTACTTATAAGGTTAGATAAAATATCTCTACTTTCGAGAACTAGTTTTTCAAGCCTAGGATAATTAATTTTTTCAAAGTCTATTATGTGTTCATAAGATTTTAGTTTATTATTAGAATTTTTTAAGTCTGTAAAATCTAGATTTAAATATTGTATATTCGCATCACCAGCTACTATTATTTCCAATAGAGTAAAACCAATATCACTAAAAAATAATCCAACTAACATATTTAATTTGCTTAAACGCTCAAGTTTAGTACGTCTTTCTACAAGCTTCTCAAATACTAGGGTTACGACTAATATATTTATAGGGATAAAACAGAGGCTCATAAAAGAGTAATAAATTGTGTTTTCTAATTGCCCAAATACTAAATAATGAATAAAAAACATTATAAATGATAATAAAATTAAAATAAATGAAACTAATAAATAATGTGTAATATTTTTCATAATTGCTCCTTTAATATTAGAATTTATATAGATAACAATAGCATGTCTGACAAGTTAAGACAATTATATTTAAATATTAGAATAATAATCATTTGATTGCACTATTATGTCATATATTGGATTTAAATTGAGTTATATGATAAAATTTATAAATATTATATTTTGTCTACAATACATGTAGATGAACATCGGAGGTAAGATAATGAGTGAGAATGAGTTTGAGCAGTTTTTACATACCAATATACCAATTACAGAAGCTATGGGCATAAGTGTTACAGAGTTTACTAAGTCGAGAGTTAGACTTGCTGCTAAATTAAAACCTAATATAAATGATAAATTAACAGCGTTTGGAGGAAGTATAAATACTTTGATGACAATATGCGGATGGTCTATGGTTTTTGTAAATATTAAAGAAACTGACCCAAAGGCTCAGATAGTAATTAAAAAAAGTAATATAAATTATAGAGCTCCTATACGTGAAGATTTCACTGCAGAATGTGAAATTTTTGGTGATGAAACAAGAAGAGAATTTCTCGAAACATACACGAAACATAACAAGAGTAGATTAGATCTTAAGGTTGTTATTAAAAATAAGGAAACTGTTTTCGCAGAGTACGAGGGACAATATGTTGTATTTAAATAGAATAGTTATGGATAAATTTACAAGTATAAATAGATTTATTATGGAGGAAAAATAATGGGAATAAAAGCTATGCACCATGTGTGCATTCAAACTAATAGTTACAAAGAATCGCTTGAATTCTATAAAAATATTCTTGGGTTTGAGATTGTAGAAGAGACAAAGAATTTCCATACTAGAGATTATAATACGTGGTTAAAACTAGGAACATTCATGATTGAGTTACAAACTAGCAAGAAGGGAGAAAATCTTTCTAAGTGGAATAAGTTAAGCGAAGGAATAGTTCATATGTGCTTTTTAGTGGATAATGTTCAAGAAGAATTTAATAGGATTAAAAGTTTAGGTTATAACAATTTTAGGGTTAAAAATAATGAAGTAATATATAAAGTTGAGGATAGTTTCTTATTTAAACTAAAGGCTCCTGAGGGTACAGAAATTGAATTTAGAGATAAAAATGAAATATAGATTTCATTTATCATCTTTATTTGAAGAGATTGATAGCAAACGCTAACTTATATTCATATCTTACCTAAGAATAATAGTTTTAGGTGGTATGAATGAGAAAAAGCTTTGGGACAGTTTTAAATTGTATTGACGGAAGGACTCAGATTCCAGTAATAAATTGGATAAAAGAAAATTTTAATGTGGAGTATGTAGATTTAATAACTGAGCCTGGAATGGACAAGATAGTGTCAGAAGGGAATCCGTTTTATTCAAGTAGATTAAAAGATAAGATTAATATTTCAGTTAAGGCTCATAAATCCAAAATAATTGGATTGGTAGGCCATTATGACTGTGCTGCGAATCCAGTGGATGCTGAGGTGCATTATAGGCAAATAGAAGAAGCCACAAATTTGATTAAAAATTGGAATTTTTCGGTTGATACAATAGTTGGTTTATGGGTAGATGAGTTTTGGGAAGTACATGTCGTTAGCTTGTATAAAAGAATTTAAATATAGAACATATAATAAATTAGGAGCAGATGTTACTTAATCTGCTCCTGTTTTTGATGCGCAAATATATTAAGTACAAAGATTTAAGATATAACAAGTATAAACTAAAAAGTGTATACAAAAAATTATCAATATATTAATGTATCCTTTTTGAATTTTATAGGTGACTTAAGCAGAAATTACAAAGTATATTTTTAGTGCGTTAGAGGAAAATATATTTTGTTATCAATAAAATAATAAAGGAGGAAACAAAAATGGAAGCAACTATGACCAGACATTCAAATTCATTAATATCCGAAGGAAACCCAATGCAATATTGCATTGATGCTTGCAGCAAATGTGTGCAAATATGTGAGGAATGCTTAAATTTATGTTTACAACATAGTGATGCTAGAGATAGGATGTATTGTATTAAATCACTTCAAGATTGTGCTGAAATTTGCTCTACAACAGCTTGTTTTATTTCAAGAGGAAGTGGTCATATAAGAGAAATAGCTACTGTATGTGCTGCCGTATGTGAAAGCTGTGCAAAAGAATGCGGAAGATTCAATGATGAACATTGTCAAACTTGTGCTGATGTATGTAGTCAATGTGCTAGCGAATGTAGACACGTATTGAATATGTAAGGAATTGTTTGATTTAAATTAATTCTTATTTTAAACATAAAAGTTTGGAAAGTATTAAAAATCGCTATTTTAAAGTTGAATAGCGATTTTTAATACTTTTAATAATTAGGAGTTATGTATTTTTTACTAGATTAAAAACAAATAAATTATGTTTTAAGTTTATTTATGTAGATTTTAAAAGAAAATTAACATTTAGTAAGATAAAATTGGTGGAATATATATTGACAATAAAAGAATGTTCATTTATTATAGAAATATAATAATAGAGGTGTTTAAATGAGAAGGAAAGACGATGAAAAGCAAAAGAACATAAAGGAAGCAGTTATTAAATTAATTCTTAAAGAAGGCTTTCACGGTACGTCTATTTCGAAGATAGCAAAAGAGGCAGGGGTATCACCTGCTACAGTATATATTTATTATGAAAATAAAGAAGTCATGTTACAAGACATATATCTTGAATATTCTGAAGATATTTTTGATTACATACTCAGTAAACTTAACAATAAGATGAATGGTCAGCAAGTTATTGAAATTATTGTTAAAGAGTATTTTATTTATATTAGGGAGCATGGAGAAGTCTTTCATTTCGTAGATCAATTTGCTAATTGTCCAGCTTTATCAAATCAATGTTTGACTAAGAGGGGAATAAATAACCTAAATAATTTTCTTGATGAAATGAAAGAAAGAAAAGTTTTTAAAAATCTTCAAAATGATAATTTAAGAGCAATACTTTTTTATCCAGTAAAATCAATTGCTATTAATTCATGTATTGATGAAAATGAAAAAATTGAGTTGCTAAAGGAACTCATTAGAATAGTGCAAGAGGCATTACTTATATAATTAAAAGGACTGTTTTTTAGTGCGAGAGATTTTGTGAAATATAATTGCAGAAGTATCTCGCTATTGCTTAACTAAGCTTTAAATGAATGCTCGTTTAAGAATGTTCTAATAGGAAGGATGATTATTATGATAAATTTAGATGATAAAAATAATATAGGAAGAGTAATTCCTGTGTCAGATATAGTGCTATTACCTGGAATGTTTCATACACTAAAATTTAATAAATTTAGTGAAACTCAAATTGACGGTTTATCAGATGAAGATATAGTTAATATTGCATTACCTTTAAAACAAAACTTTGGTCAAAGTAAGTTAAAGGAAGAAGACTTTCATAGAGTTGGTGTTACATTTCAAGTAAATGAGATTGAAAAAACAGAAAAAGGATATAAAGCAGAAATTAAAATATTAGATAGAGTTGAAATTAAAACATTTAGCATTGAGGAAGATTTTATTAAAGCTGAATTCGAATTTGCACCTGATATTATTGATCTTACAGAAAAAAGTAAGGATGAAATGGTAGAGTATATTAAAAAAGTTACTCGTGAAATTAGTGAGAATTTTAAGGGATCAGAAAAGTTTATGTTGGCTGTAGAAGGCCAAAAAGATTTGAATGAGCTTATGGGATATTTATCTCATTTCATGCAAATTTCAAATGAGGAAAAATATGATTTGTTGGAAACTCAATCATTAAAGGATAGAGGCCTTAAATTTATAGATTATTTATTAAAACAAAAAGAATCTTTAAAATTACAATTTGAATTAGCAGAAAGATTCACAGAAAAAGCTAATAAGAATTATAGGGAAACAGTATTAAGAGAGCAGTTAAAAGCTATTCAAGAAGAATTAAATGAAGGAAAAAGCTCAGCTTCTAAAAAGGACAAGAACTACTTAAATAGAATTGAAGAGGCACAAATGCCTGATGAAATAAAAGAAGTTGCTTTAGAGGAACTAGAAAAATTAGAAAGCCAAAGTCCAAATAGTGCTGAATACAATGTGATTAAAAACTACTTAGAATTATTAATTCAGCTTCCTTGGAGAAAACAAGAATTTAAGGATATTGATTTAGAAGAAGCAAGAAGAATATTAGATGAGCAACATTATGGATTAGAAAAAGTTAAAGATAGAATAATACAACATTTAGCAGTTATGCAACTTAAAAATGATAAGAAGGGTTCTATTCTATTATTAGTAGGTCCTCCAGGAGTAGGAAAGACAAGTTTAGGAAAGAGTATTGCAGAAGCTTTAAACAGAAAATATGTAAGATTAAGCTTAGGTGGAGTTCGTGATGAGGCTGAAATAAGAGGGCATAGAAGAACTTATGTAGGTGCAATGCCAGGAAGAATTATTCAAAGTATAAAGAAAGCAGGAGAAATAAATCCAGTTATGGTTTTAGATGAAGTAGATAAGTTGATGGCTAGCTATAATGGAGACCCTGCAAGTGCATTATTAGAAGTACTGGACCCAGAACAAAATGATACTTTTACTGATCACTATTTAGATGTACCTTATGATTTATCTAATGTATTCTTTATTGCTACAGCTAACTCTCTAGATACTATACCAAGACCTCTATTAGATAGAATGGAAGTAATTCAAATTTCTAGTTATACTATGAATGAAAAATTCCATATAGGAAAAAATCATTTAATTCCATCGGTTCTTGAAGATCATGGATTAAATAGTAGTCAGCTTGTTATAGAAGATGAAGCTTTAGAAAGAATTATAAGTGAATATACTTTAGAAGCTGGAGTAAGAGGCCTTAAGAAGCAAATAGCGACTCTTGCAAGAGTTACATCAGAAAAGATTGTATCTAATAAGGTGGAATTACCTTTTAAAGTTAAAGAAGATGATTTAGAGGACTTATTAGGAAGAAAGGTTTCAAGCCATGATAAGGCTCAAGATGATAATGTCCCAGGAGTTGTAACTGGACTAGCGTGGACATCTGTAGGTGGAGAAATACTTTTCATAGAAGCGACAGGAATGCTAGGAAGTGGACAAATTGTCTTAACTGGACAGCTAGGAGATGTTATGAAAGAATCTGCGCAAATCTCTTTAAGTTTATTAAAATCAAGATTGCCAATTAATGCTATAAACTTTAGAGAAAGAGATATTCATATTCACGTTCCATCAGGATCTGTTCCTAAGGATGGACCATCAGCAGGAATTGCATTATTTACTGCACTTGCATCACTTGTTACAGGCATAAAAGTGGATTCAAAACTTGCAATGACAGGAGAAATAACTCTAAGGGGAGCTGTTCTTCCAATAGGAGGACTTAAAGAAAAGTTATTAGGAGCTCAAAGAGCTGGAATTACAAAAGTACTAATTCCAAAGGATAATGTAGCTGATTTAAATGAGGTTCCACAAGAAGTTAAGGAACAATTAACTATTATAGCTGTAGAAACAGTAGAAGATGTTTTAAGAGAAACTTTGGGGATTTCATTACCAAGAATAGAGCATATATTTAATCCTAATAAATTTATTGAAGGAACCTTCAAGCCAGCAGAAGAATAAGAAATATTAAGAGATGTTGTGAAAAATACTTATTTACAAGTAGAAGAAGCAACATCTCTTCTTGTTTTTTACAAGAACGGAAATATAAAAATTTCTAGTGGTAAAAAGTGATGAGATCAATGGTTGATAAGTATAAGATTATCAAATCCTATCTTTTTGTTAAACCAATGATTTTATGATTTCACAATACTATTTAAAATCATGCCTATCACTATTAATATTATGCCTGCTAGTCCAACAAATGTTGGATATTTATCATGAAATATAAAAACTCCACCTATAAGAGTAAATATTACTTCTCCGGATTGTGTTGATTCTACAACGGCTAATTTATGTGTATCATTACTTACTATGTCGGTTGCCTTAAAAAACAGTATTGTGGCAATGATTCCTGAAAAAATAGCAACGACTAAGGATTGAAGTATTTGTCCGTTACTTGGCATACCTACAGATAATACCCCGAATATTGATATTAATATCCAAAAGGGCATGCTACATAAAGTCATTCCAAATACTCTCTGAAAGGTATTAAAATTATCATCGCAGATTTCCATCATCTTGCGATTACCAAGTGGGTAAGCAAATGCAGCTAGAATAACGGGAATAACTACAGAGATTATTTCTGAAAAAGAGACATTTTTTGATTGTTCAAGCTGCATTAAAAATATACCTAGTAATATTAAAGAGGACATTAACAGGGATTTTTTCGGAAGTGTATTTCTTACTTTGCATATTCCAGCAGATGTTTTAATATTTTTAAAAAATAATGGAGACATAAGAGCACCAGCAATTATAGTTAATTGCCAAGTTCCAGCAACTAGCCATGATGCACCATATGCAGATGCAAAGCTTAAAGGAGCGTAAAATAATCCAAAGCCTATTGTGCTCCAAGTAATCCATTGAATAGGTTTATTAATTATATCATTTAATACAGGATTTAATTGTCTATTTATAATCATAATAATAAGCAAGAGTGGTAACATAAAGATATATCGAAGTGATGAACTCCATAAAAAGCTTCCGCCAGAAATATTCATTTGTTGATTTAATATAAATGTGAATGCAAAGAAAAATGATGCTGCGACTCCTAATAGAAATGCTTTTGCCATTTAAAAGACTCCTTATCTAAAATATTTGAAATTAAGTTGTGAATCTAATTAGTAAGATATGTTATATTATATACGGGAATAATATTTTGTACAATATATTATTTGTATATATGTTATGGCATACAATACTTTCGAGCAAAGGAGTAGAATATGAGAAATTTAAATTCGATTATTGGAAGCAAATTAAAGGAAATCAGAAATAAGAGAGAATTAAGTTTGGATGAAGCAGCAAAATTGACTGGAGTTAGTAAAGCTATGTTAGGTCAAATAGAGAGAGGACAATCAAATCCGACAGTATCGACTTTATGGAAAATTTCAACTGGATTAAAGGTATCCTTTTCCTTTTTTATTGATGAAGAGCAGGATGAATTAGAGATAGTGGATCAAAATAATATTGATCCGATTATAGAAGACGATGCCAGAATGAAGTTATATCCTATATTTCCTTTCGATGCCAATAGGGGGTTTGAAATATTCACTATAGAATTAGAACCAGGGGGCAATCATGTATCTACTCCACATAGTGATGGTGTTGAAGAATATATTATAGTAACTCAAGGTGAAGTAGAGATAGATATTGATGATCAAAAGTATTCACTACAAAAAGGTAATTCTATTAAATTCGTAGCCAATATACCCCATAAATATAGAAATGTGAGTAGAGAAAAAGCAATATTTCAAAATATAATACTTTATTTCAGGTAATGGAATATCCTATTATCAATATTTTTTGGGTGAGAAAAATATACAATAGGTAAGTTGCATTTTAAGATTGCAAATGCTATCTTACCTATATTAGAGTGAAATGCTATAATATAGAATTAGATAATGATAATAAGAATTAGATTTCATTCCAAGGATAAAAATGAAGCGAAAGAGGTTGAGTGAAGTATGGGAAAATTAAGAGTAATAGGCATAGGGCCTGGAAGCATTGAGAATATGAGCTTGAGAGCATTAAAGGCCATTGAAGATAGTGATGTTGTTGTAGGATATAACAAATATATTGACATGATAAAAGACTTAGTTAAAGATAAAGAGTTATATTCGACAGGAATGAAAGGTGAAGAAGCTAGATGCAAGGAAGCTTTAAATTTATGTAAAGATAAAAATGTTGCATTGATAAGTACTGGAGATGCAGGTATTTATGGAATGGCTGGATTGATACTTGAACTTAAAAAAGATGAGGATGTGGAGATAATTCCAGGTATTACTGCAAGTAGTGCAGCAGGATCTGTAGTTGGGGCGCCTCTTATGCATGATAATTGCAATATTAGCTTAAGTGATCTAATGACACCTTATGAAGATATAAAGAAGAGAGTAAAACTTGCAGCAGAAGGAGATTTCGTAATATCTTTATATAATCCTAAAAGTAAAGGAAGACCTGACTATTTAAGAGAGTGTATTGATATAATAAGGGAGTTTAGACAGGATAGCACTCCAGTGGCAGTAGTAAGACATGCACTTAGAGAAGGGCAAAGTTATAAATTATTTACTATCAAAGATTTTGATGAAGATATAGTAGATATGATGTCTATTGTAATAGTAGGAAATTCAAAAAGTTATTATAAAGATGAAAAATTTATAACACCTAGAGGATATGAAAATAAAAGATAGAGATAGTTTGTATTTAGGTATATGAAAGAAAATAATGAGTTAATTATGCACTACATAAATTTGAAATAAATTAGCATGGTTGGCTCGTTATTTTTTAAATGTGTCTTAGCAATCTGGAATGGAGAAAGTATGATTGGATTTATTTTAGGAACTTCAGAAGGAAGAAAAATTTTATCGTTAATAAATAAATATACTAGTGACATTGCGGTTACAACTGCTACAGCGTATGGAGGAGAGTTACTCAAGGAATTTAATATAAAGCAGCTAAACACAAAGCCTTTGAATGCAGAAGAAATGCTAAAATGGATAGAGATCAATCAAATTGATATGCTAGTTGATGCCTCTCATCCTTATGCACAAGAAGTTACCAAGACTGCATTAGAGTGCGCAAATTATCTTAAGATTAAGTATATAAGATATGAAAGATTAGGTGCTCTTGAGAGTATTACTGGAGAAGATATAGTAAGAGTTAAAGATTATGATGAGGCTATTAAAATTATAAAAAATATAGACGGAAATATTTTAAATACTACAGGCGGAAATAATGTTTCTAAGTTTGTAAATTTAGAGTTTAACCATAGAGTGATACATAGAATTTTACCATCACCTAAAGTATTGGAAAAGATAGTCGAGAAGGGAATTAATATTAAAGATATTATAGCGCTTCAAGGTCCAATATATTATGAATTGGAGAAAGCATTTATTTGCCAATATAATATTAAGGCAATTTTAACTAAAGACAGTGGTAAAGAAGGTGGAGTTCTAGAAAAGCTTAAGGCTGTTCGGGAAGCCAAGATTAAATTAATAGTAATAGAAAAACCAAAATTTAATTATGAATTAGTATTTAATCATGAAGAAAAATTAGTAGAGTTTCTGATGAAAGATAAAAAATAAATTGGGGGTAAAAATGAATTATATAGTCAAAAGAACCACTTCGGAAGATGTAGACTTTAAGTTTTTAGAGAAGCAACTTGATGAGGAGTTATTCGAAATATATGGGGAGATGCAAAATAACTATTCATCACACAATACAGTTAGAGATTTAAAGACAATTATAATATATGATGACAAAAAACCAATAGGTTGTGGGTGCTTAAAATTTCTTGATTATGATTTAGCAGAAGTGAAGAGGGTATATGTATCATTAGAAGATAGAGGCAGAGGAGTAGCTAATATTATAGTAAAAGAAATTGAAAAGTTGGCAATTGAGAATAATATTAAAAATATTATTTTACAGACAGGAAGCAGACAAAAGGCAGCTGTTAGTTTATATGAGAGCATGGAATATAGGTTAACTGAAAACTATGGACCATATATAAATGATAGTAATAGCATTTGTATGAAGAAAATTGTTTGATAGAAAAATTTGTTATGAGATGTTAATATAGCTATAAAAGTGTTTTTTATCGAAACAAAATAGATAAAAGGGGGAGATTTTTACGGAAAATGAAGAAAAACTGTCATTTTACGATGAAGAATTAAATGAAATTGGTGTAGCTTCTCGTTCGGAAATACATGCAAATGGACTTCTACATAAGGTTGTGCATTGTTGGATAGTAGATGAGTCTAGCAATGAAAAATGGATATATCTTCAACAGAGATCATATAAGAAAAAAGATTTTCCAGGATTATATGATATCTCAGCAGCAGGGCATGTTGATATTGGAGAGGAAATAGAAAATGCATTAAAACGTGAAGTTAAGGAAGAAATAGGGATCGAAATTAATTCTAAGAAATTAAGATTTGTTGGAAGTATAAGAGAAAAACTTAATCTAAATAGCTTCTTGAATAATGAGATATGTGAAGTATATTTATATAATGTAAAAGATCCTAAATTTAATATTGGATCTGAAGTGGAGAAGATGGTAAAGTTACCAGTCAGTGAATTTAAGAAGTTGGTATTAGGTGGCTATTACTATATTATGGCTTTTTCAACTGATGGAAAGTCAGAATTTAATATAAGAGCTCATGAATTTTGTGTACACGAGAAAGAATATCTAAAATCAATAATAGATTTTATTGGAAAATGATTATTGATTAAATTATCTTTTTGGAATATAATCAAAGAAAATAAATAATTCATACTGAAGGGAGTTAAAGTAATGAGCGTTAAAGAAAAAGTTTTAGAAGTTATGAGAGAGGCTGGAAAGCCAGTTAGCGCAGGTGAGGTTGAAAAGTTATCTGGTTTAGATCGTAAAGAAATTGATAATGCATTCAAGGAATTAAAGAAAGAAAGCGCTATTATATCACCAGTTCGCTGCAAATGGGAGCCAGCAAACTAATATACATTATAACTAAATTGAGGAGTACTCTTGGGATAATGATGATATCACAAAAAGAGGCTCTTTATTTTTTTGCAAATATATATTGCAAAAATAATTCTTTATCATAATTCTGAAAATATTGAAAGAATTTTAGCAGTAATTGCGAATTGTGAAATGTGCATTATGAATTATGGATTGCAACATATATATGATGTTTATGTTAAAGAAGCTAGCTGTTAATTCATTAATAAT
Organism: uncultured Clostridium sp.; assembly: GCA_963524945.1. GTDB lineage: Bacteria > Bacillota > Clostridia > Clostridiales > Clostridiaceae > Clostridium. The sequence goes on along the minus strand of CAURJV010000009.1, from coordinate 35,007 downwards.
TTTTTTAGTAATTACACTTAAAAATATATTTAAAAGAATAAGTAATTGTCGAAATATTATTTAAAAAGTAATAGAAGTTTAATAAAAATAGTTATCTGAAATTTATATTTACATTATATAATTTAAATATATAACTTATAGATAATATAATTTATCATTAAATATTGGGTTACTGAAATTCTGAATGTAATTTTATTATTTTAGCATAACATTTTATAGCTTATTAAGAGAAGTTTTTTGAAGCTATGATTGTTCATTTATAATTATATATTTTTTATGTGGGATGAGAGGGAGAATTATTATGAACACGAGAAAAAGAAGATTTAAAAGAGTTGTACTAAATATTATAGCCTTTGGTATTATTGCCTTTGCTATTTTTGGAGTTTATAGCGGCTATATGGCAAAATATAATAGTATAAACCTGCAGGATTTAAATACAAAAATGTATATACAGGATGCAGATAATGAGAGCAAAGGTAAACTTCAAGTAAATTGGAAGTTCATGGCGGCTATTGATGGTGTTAGATACAAAAATGATTTTTCTAAAGCAACGGATAGTAGCATAAATCAATTAGCTAATATGTTCATAGATAAAAATAGTAATACAAGCATTAAAATTAAAAATAGTCAATATAAGCTCGTTGATTTGGATACAGTGTTAGATAAGTTATCTTTTGATAAAGAACAAAAAGGAAAAGTATATAAGTATATAGATGATTTAAAATATATTGGATCTCAAAAAAATAATTTAAAAGATGAATCTAAGCAAGGATTTATTAATGATTTATATCCAGAAGCAATTGAGATATATGATAAGTATGGTATTCTTCCTTCTATAACTATTTCGCAGGCAATATTAGAAAGTGGCTGGGGAAAATCAGATTTAAGTACCAAAGCCAATAATCTATTTGGAATAAAAGCAGATTCAGGATGGACAGGGAAAAAAATTAAAATGAGTACTTCAGAGTATTATAAACAAAAAATCGAGGATTACTTTCGGGTATATAGTAGTAAAGAAGATTCCATGAAAGATTATGGAGAATTCCTCAGCAATAATAAAAGATATAAACAAAGTGGAGTTTTCCAGGCGGCTGATTATCTAGATCAGGCTAATGCTATAGAAAAGGCTGGATATAGTACAGTTGAAAATGATAAGGGAGAAGAAATTTATTCGAAACTTCTGATAGGAGTTATTCAAGAACAAAATCTTCAGCTTTTAGATTTCGAATGTGAAATGAATTATTTTAAAGATAAAAAATAAATTATACACATTTTTTATGAATTTATGTTATATTAAAACAAAAAATAATAGCGTATATAATTGGGGGAAATAAAATGAACATTAATTCTAAAGAATTAAGAGATATTATTAATAGTATAAGAGAAGCAGATACTTATGTAATTGCTGAAGCAGATAGAAGAATGACATCACTTGCAAAGCCGCTTAAGAGTTTAGGAAAGCTAGAAGAAATTGCTATAAAACTTGCGGGCATTACAGGCAAAGTGAAAAATAATATAACAAAAAAAATGGTTATAATAATGTCTTCAGATAATGGGGTGGTTGAAGAAGGCGTTGCTTCAGCGCCTCAATCGGTAACTTTAGCCCAAACAATTAACTTCACAAAAGGATTAACGGGAGTAGCAGTTCTTGCAAAAGAAAATGATACTGAGCTTATGGTGATAGATGTTGGCATTAACTGCGATTTTAGCTATCCTGGCGTAATTAATAAAAAGATAAGAAAAGGAACTAATAATATTGCAAAGGGGCCTGCAATGACACGTGAAGAAGCAGAAAAAGCAATTTTAATTGGAATAGAGTCTGTTAAAAATGCGAAAGAACTAGGCTATGAAATTCTTGGTGTTGGAGAGATGGGGATTGGAAATACTTCTACTAGTAGTGCCGTGTTGTCAGCATTAACAGACGTAAGAGTGGAAATAGTTGTAGGAAGAGGAGCAGGAATCACAGACGAAGCATTTGAGAAAAAGAAGGAAGTTATTAAGAAAGCAATAAAGGTAAACAATCCAGCAAAAGATGATCCAATAGATATAGTTTCAAAAATTGGAGGATTTGACTTAGCAGCAATGGCAGGAGTATTTTTAGGCTCTGCTTATTATAAAGTTCCAGTTGTTATTGATGGCTTTATATCAGCAGTTGCTGCGCTTATAGCATTTAAATTAAATTCAAAAACTAGAGATTATATGTTTACTTCACATGATTCAAAAGAATTAGGATTTAAAGTTGCAATGAAAGAATTAAGCTTAAGCCCAATACTAGACTTAGATATGGGGCTTGGGGAAGGAAGCGGATGTCCGCTAGCATTTTCAATAATGAAATCTGCATGTGCAGTAATGAATAATATGGCAACTTTTGAGGAGGCAGAAATTAATGACAGCTATTTAGATGAACTTAAGGCTATGGATAAATAATAATAAATTTTTCATACAGGTAAGGAAGCAAAATGTCGTCATAGAGGGATTAATATGGAATTTAAAGAATATGTTATAATAACTGTATACTCTATGAAAATATAAATATGTAAAGCAGGTAAAAACTGACGGTATTGTGTTTTAATCATTAGATAATAATATATTTGTTTTGATAAACAGGTATAGAGTAATGATTAAGTAGCATTTTTGAATATAAAATTACTTATTTTTATGAATAAGAAAGGAGAGTGTTTATGGAATTAGGACTTATTCATATTTATTGTGGAGATGGAAAGGGTAAGACAACAGCGGCTATGGGCCTCGGAATGAGAGCTGTTGGACGTCAAAAGAAAGTTTTATTAACACAATTTTTAAAGGATAATGAGACGGGTGAATTGAATTCTATTAAGAAGCTAGGAAATGACTTTGAAGTTTTTAAAGGGGCTCCGGTGAAGAAATTTTTTAAATTTATGAGTGAAGAGGAGCAAATAGAGACTAAAAGAGAGCATGAGGAAAGATTTTCTAGAGTTACTAAAAAGGCTGTAGAAGAAAATTTTGATTTATTGATATTAGATGAAGTAATTGCATCTACTAATTTAGATTTAATCCCTTTAAGTGAAGTAGTAAATTTTTTAGAAAAGAAACCAAAAGGATTAGAAGTTGTTCTAACTGGAAGGAATCCTAATGAAAAGTTAGTTGAACTTGCAGATTATGTTTCAGAAATTAAAGCTGTAAAACATCCATATGAGAAAGGAATAGGCTCAAGGATAGGTATAGAGAAGTAATTTATTTTTAATAGTATTTTGGGCTTAAATTAGAGTATATGAATTATTTGATAATTGGAGGTTCTAAGAGTGGTAAATCAGAAGTTGGAGAGAAAATAGCTCTAACCGTAAATAGAAATGAAGTTATATATATTGCCACTATGAATCCATATGATAAAGAAGATGAAGAGAGAATAGAGAAACATAAAAAAAGTAGAGAAGGATTGAATTTTAAGACACTAGAAGTTCCTCGAGATTTGGATAGTGTGATTAATATGATCAATTGCAAGGATACTGTACTTATAGATAGTATAACTTCCCTTTTGACTAATGAGATGTTTGTTGAAAATCATATTATAAAAAATCCTTCTCATAAGATATTAAGTGATATAAAGCAAGTTATGAATAATGCAAAGAATGTTGTTATTGTGAGTGATTACATATTTAATGATGCTATACAATATGATGAAATAACTGAAAATTTCAAGAAAGAACTAGCTATTATAAATAGGGGGTTAACAAAGTATTGTGAGAATGTTATAGAATGTAGCTTCGGATTAATTAAGTATATTAAACATGAGGAGAAAGTAACTTTATGAAGAAATTATACAAAGGATTTATTATGGCATTAAGCATGTTTACGATACTTCCAACTCCATATGTTGAATGGGACGATGATGGAGTAAAAAATATGATGAAATTTTACCCACTGATTGGATTAATAATTGGAATCTTGTGGAGTATAATATATTATTTAGCGAGTATATTAAATATCTCAATAATTTTAAAGAGTTCGATAATTACCATAGTACCATTTATAATAACAGGAATGCTGCATTTAGATGGTTTTATGGATGTTTGCGATGCAATTCTTTCAAGGAGAAGTAAGGAAGAAAAACTCAGAATACTTAAAGATTCAGCTACAGGAGCATTTGCAGTAATATCTCTGGTGATTTTGTTCTTTTTACAATTTGGAGGGATATATTCTATTCTGGAAAAAAATAATTCTCTTTATACATTAATTTTGATTCCAATAATAAGCAGAAGTGTTGTAGCGTATTATCTTTTAAGCAGAGCAACTATAAAAGAAAGTACTTTAGGGACTTACTTTAAAAAAGGGACTAATGTTTATGATAAGCTTATTATGATAATAACATTGATAATAACATTAATAATATCAGTAATTTTATTAAATATTTATGGAATAATATTAGTTTTATTAATGAGTTTAGGAATTAAATTGTCAGTAGAAAAATGCAGAAAAGAATTTGGTGGAATATCTGGAGATGTTGCCGGATTTGCTTTGGTCATAGGTGAGGTAGTTGGAATATTAATACTAGGAATAGTTCCGTAAGGAGAAGGGGCATTTATGAAATTAATTTTTGGTGGAGCCTATAATGGAAAATTAGATTATGTAAAAGAAAAATATAAAGTAAGTCATGAACAGATATTTTTCTGTGGAGATGAAAATATAGAATATAATAAGGAAATCATATGTGGATTACATATTTTTGTTAAAGCGTGTATTTCTAATAAGCTTAACCCAATAGAAGTTTTAAAAGATAAAATGGATTTGTTAGAAAATAAAATAATAATATGTGATGAAATAAATTCTGGAATTGTTCCAATCGAAAAATTTGATAGAATATGGAGAGAAGAAACTGGGCGCTTACTTCAGTTTCTAGCAAAGCATTCTTCTCATGTATGTAGAATATTTTTTGGAATTGAAGAGGAATTGAAAAATAATACAATTTAAAGAAAGAGGTAAATTAGTTATAGGTTAAATTGAAAAACTATAGCGATTAAGGTATGAACGAAATTAAGTTATATTTGGTCAGGCATGGAAAAACTTATTGTAATGAAAGAAAATTATATTGTGGTAGTAGTGATGTTGAATTAAGTGAAAGAGGGAAAGAGCAATTAAGGGAAATTTCTAGAAGGGTTAAATATACAAAGTGTGATTTTTACTTTACAAGTGGGGCAAAGAGAGCAAATGAAACATTAGAAATTATTTGTCCGCAGAATAAGTATAAAATTTTAAACAAGTTTTTTGAGTATGATTTTGGTGATTTTGAATTAAGATCATATGAAGAACTAAAACTTTTAAAAGAGTATATAACTTGGATAGAAGACAAAGAAGGAAATGTAAAATGTCCAAGCGGAGAGAGCAGAGCAGAATTTAGAAAAAGAGTTAATGATGGATTTGTGGAGCTTATAAATCATCTCATTAAAGAAAATATAGATACTGCTTTTGGAGTGATTCATGGAGGAAGTATAGGTATACTATTAGAAATGTTTTATGACAATAAGAAAAAATTCTATGAATGGCAGCCTAGCAATGGAGAAGGGTACGAACTTACAATAAAAATTAGAGAAGATGGACAATTTGAAATAAAAAATGTATCCCAAATATAGCAAGATAATATGATTAGAATTATTTTTGAGATGCGAAAGAAAATAACGAGGAGAACTATATGATTGAACTTAGTATAGGATTTGTTTTGGATTTATTAATTGGGGATCCTAATAATCCGTTTCATCCAGTTAGAGGAATTGGATATGTGGCTAAAAAACTTGAAGCACTGTTTAGAAGAATCCTTAGAAAGCATTTAAAAGCAGCAGGTCTTATTGTATGGATTCTTACTGTGTCAATAATATTTGCAATTGTATTCGCAATTGTTAACTTATCAAGAGAATTTAATATTTACGTTGGAATTATTTTAGAGGGAATTTTGATATATTTTTGTATATCATCGAAAGCATTAGTTGTTGAAGGATATAAAGTAGTTAAGTTTTTATTAATAAATGACTTAGATGGTGCAAGAAAGCAGCTATCATTTATAGTTGGGAGAGACACTGCAAGTTTGAGTAAAGAAGGAATAATAAGAGCAGTTGTTGAAACTATAGCAGAAAATATGGCTGATGGGGTCATAGCTCCGTTATTTTATGCTATGATTTTTGGAGCGCCTCTTGCATTTGCATATAAAGCAGTGAATACATTAGATTCGATGTTTGGATATAAGAACGATGAATACATAGAATTTGGATATTTCCCGGCGAAATTGGATGATGTTTTTAATTTTATTCCAGCCAGGATAACGGGCATGTTGATAATATTAGCTTCTGCATTTCTAGGATATGATTATAAAAATAGCTTTAAGATATATAGAAGAGATAGATATAATCATACAAGTCCTAATAGTGCACATCCAGAAGCAGCTATAGCTGGTGCATTAGGGGTACAGCTTGGAGGGGCAAATTATTATTTTGGAAAACTTGTAAGTAAGCCTACAATAGGAGATAAAATTAAAGAAATTGATATTAATGATGTTAAGAAGACTGCGAAGGTTCTTTATTTGTCATTTTTTATAGGATTTGTGCTTACTTTAATATTTAGAAAGCTAATGATAACAATGTTTTAAATGTCAGAAATTTGAGTGATTAACGAATATTATAATATGGAGATGTGAGAGTTAATATTAAATTAAAATTAATGCATATATTGAAATAGTAAATTTATATTTTAGTTTATAGCAAGCTAAAAATAAATTAAGATTGAAGCGGAGAAATTAAATTGAAACATATATGCACTATGCATAGGGAGGAAAGTCATGGCAAGCTTTGGACATGGTGGAAATGCTAAAGAAATAAGTAGAGAAAACAAAATAAATTACAAAGACATAATTGATTTTTCAGCTAATATTAATCCATTGGGAATGCCAGGTAGTGTAAAAGATGCGATTATTGAAGGTATAAATGAAATTGAGAAATATCCTGATATAACTTATTTTGAACTCAAGGATTCAATAGAAAAGTTTGAAAATGTTAGCAAAGAAAATTTGATTTTAGGTAATGGAGCAGCGGAAGTTTTATTTAATGCAGTAAGAGGAGTTAATCCAAAGAATTCATTAATTTTAGCCCCAACTTTTTCAGAGTATGAAGAGGCAGCAAAGGCAATAAATAGTAATATTATTTATTATAATTTGAAAGAGGAAAATGATTTTAATATAAGAGAAGATATTCTACATGATATAAATGAAAACTTAGATTTAATATTTATATGTAATCCCAATAATCCAACAGGTGTTATAACTGAAATAGATTTATTAAAAAGAATTTTGAACAAGGCAGAGAAAGATAATGTTAGTGTAATAATAGACGAATCATTTTTGGATTTTAGAGAAGAAAGCTTTTCGATGATTCCCTATATAGATGAATATAAAAATTTAATTATAATAAAATCTTTGACCAAATTTTTTGCTCTTCCAGGTATAAGAATTGGTTATGCTATTTGTAGTGATTTAGAATTGAAAGAGAAGATAGAAACTATATCTCCAGCTTGGAATATAAATATCTTGGCAGAAATAGCAACAAAAGCAGCACTTAATGAAAAGAATTATATAAAGAAATCTATAGAATTTATAGACCATGAAAAAAAATACCTATATAATGAAATAAGAGAAATAGATGGAATTAAGGTCTTTGAACCAAGTGTGAATTTTATTTTATTAAAAACTCTGATCGAAATAGATTTGAAAAAAGAACTCTTAAAGAATAATATATTAGTTAGAAGTTGTAGCAATTATGTTGGGCTAGATAATAGCTATTATAGGATTGCTGTAAGAAGTCATGAAGAGAATTACAAATTGATAAAAATAATGAAAAATATATTTGAAATGCATAGAAACGAACAATAATTTAAGTTATGTATAGGCTAATTTTATTGTTAAAATCAGATAAAATATTAAGCTTTGATAATGAGAGGAGCAGGATATGAATAGAAAAATTATTGCTTTAATAATGAGCGTGTTTGTAGGAATGAGTATAGGAATTTCTAATAAAGTTAATGCAGAGACTAGCAATGGATGGGTCAATAACAATAATTGCTGGAGTTATTATAAAAATGGCAGTATAAAAACTGGATGGTTAAATGATAAGGGGAATTTTTATTACCTTAAAGACGATGGAAATATGGCTGTAGGATGGATTAATGTTAATAACAAGTGGTATTATATGAGTGAATCTGGAGTTATGAAAACAGGTTGGTTTGAGTATAAAGGAGTTTGGTATTATTTAAAGCAAAATGGAGAAATGGTTTCCAATGATACAGTGGATGGATACTATTTAGGAGCAGATGGATCTTGGATTCAAAAAAGCTCAGCTAATGATACAACTGATGAATTGAAAAATAATATTACTATGAAAACAGAAAAAAATGAATATGATCTAAATACTAAAGAGATTACTATATATATTACAAACAATGGAAAGCAATCAGCTTATTACGGACTGGAATATGCAGTTGAAAAATTTGCAGACAATAAATGGAGTAAAGTCTCTTTTAAGGATGAACCAATGTTTATAGAAATCGCTTATAATTTGGAGCCGGGGAAAACAAGTAGTCAAGTTATTTCTCTAGAAAACTTTGAGAACCTAACTGCAGGTAAATATAGAATAGTAAAGTTTGGCGGAAGATGTACTGCTGAATTTGAATTAAAGTAAAAACAAATAAGAGGGGTAGTATGGATAAAGAAAAAGTTGTAGTTTCATTCAGCGGAGGGAAAGATTGTACTTTAGCCTTGTATAGAATGATTAAAAATGGTTATAAGATAATAGGATTATTAGTTACTTTTGACAATCAAAAAGATTCTTATTTTCATAAAATACCAAGGAATATTTTTCAAAAGGTTTCTAAGGAATTAGGAATTCCACTTATTGAAATAGACTGTGGTAATAAAAATAATTATGAAGAAGAATTTGAAATGGCATTAAAATTTTCAAAAGATAAAGGCGCCGAAATTTGTGTATTTGGAGATATAGATATAGAAGCACACAGAGGTTGGTGTTTAGATAGATGCAATGCAGCAGAAATTAAAGGAGTATTTCCTTTATGGCAAGAAAATAGGGAAAAGCTTACTAATGAGTTTATAGACTATGGTTTTAAGGCTATAATTAAAAAGGTAAATCTAAAGGCGCTAGGAATAGAATTCTTAGGAAGAGAATTAACCAAAGAGGTTGTTAATGAAATAAAAAACTTAGGATGCGATCCTTGCGGGGAAAATGGAGAATATCATACATTAGTTTTTGATGGTCCTATATTTAAGAACTCAATCAAATTTAATAAGATTGGTAAAGAGCTTACAGAGGATTATGGATATTTAACAATAGAGGGATTATTAGATTAAGGATAAAGCTTAGCAGAATAATTTAAAATTTAAATGGTGGAAATCAAAGACTAGAAAATAAATGTTAAGTATTGGAACTCGAATTTGAGGGGAGTAAGGAAATGGATAAAAAAAGTATAATGTTTTTAGGTACAGCGTCTTCTGTTGGTAAAAGTACTTTAGTAACAGCCCTATGTAGATATTTAAAGAATAAAGGGTTAAATGTAGCTCCTTTTAAGGCCCTGAATATTTCGTTAAATTCGTATGTAACAAAAGATGGATTAGAAATGGGACGAGCTCAGGTTGTTCAAGCGGAGGCTTGCAAGCTACAACCAGATGCTTTGATGAATCCAGTTTTGTTAAAACCAAGTGGTAATTGCACACAAGTAATAGTAGATGGAAAAGTTCTTCGCAATATTGAGCCTTATAAATATAAGGAGCTTAATGAAACTTTAAAAGTTAAGGTTAAGAAAGCTTATGATAAATTGAGTAAACAGCATGATATAATTGTATTGGAAGGTTCTGGGAGTTGTGCTGAAATAAATTTGAAGGATAGCGATATATCTAATATGGCTATGGCAGAAATTGCTGATGCACCTGTAATTTTAGTAGCAGACATTGATAGAGGTGGAGTTTTTGCATCTGTAGTTGGTACAATTCAATTATTATCCGAATCAGAGCGTGAAAGAGTAAAAGGTGTAATAATAAATAAGTTTAGAGGTAATATAGAACTATTTAAACCTGCGATAAAACAGTTAGAGGATATTATAAATATTCCAGTCCTTGGAGTTATGCCATATGAAAAGTTTGATATTGATGATGAAGATAGCGTAACCGAAAGAATTAGGAATAAAGAAGAAGTTGGAACTTTAGATATTGCTATTATCAGGCTTTCACATATGTCAAACTTTACTGATTTTAGCATTTTAGAAAGAATTCCAGATGTGACTATACGATATGTGGATAAACCTAGTGAATTAAAAAGCCCAAATTTAATTATAATACCTGGAACAAAGAGTACAATTGAAGATTTAAGAAGTATGAAAGAAAATAAATTATTTGATAAAATAAAAGAATTAAAAGAGAGTGGTACACCAATTTTTGGAATTTGTGGAGGGTATCAAATGCTTGGAACGTTGATACTCGATAAATTGGGAGTTGAAGGAAATATATCTCAAGAAGATGGTTTTGGATTTTTGGATATAAAGACACGGTTTAATGAGACGAAAATTACAAAGCAAACTAAGGGGAATATTTTATGTGATCTAAAATCGATTAAAGCCATAGAAGGAAGTACTATAAGCGGCTATGAAATTCATAATGGAATAAGTAAGATAGGAAAGAAAGCAATACCTTTTATTAAAGATTTAGATGGTGATATTGTAGGTGTATGTGACCAAGAAAGAGCTATTGCAGGAACTTATCTTCATGGTATGTTTGACTCAGAGGAATTTATAGGTTCGTTTGTTAAATCTCTTAAAGAGAACAACGATATTGTGGTTACAGAAGATATAATTGTAGAAAAAGTAAATGAATATAAGGATAATGAGTATGATAGATTATCTAAGCTTTTTGAAGAAAATATAGATATATATCAGTTGAGAAAAATAATGGAACTTTAGGAAGAGGGGATAGAGATGTTAACGGCTACTGAAGAGAGATTATTAGAATATATAGAAGAACGCGCAAGAGGAAATGTTAAAGGTAAAACTTTCTATAAGATGACGGATATATTAGAGCAGGCGTTTTGGATATCAGAAGAAAAGGCATATGAGGTTTTGAAAAATATAATAGCGAGAAAAAATATAGGAAATTCAAAAGATGCTATTATAGATGAATATATTGATATGCTTAAAAAAGGATATGGATCAATACAAGAGCAAGTAGACTTATTTGGTGGGGATAAATATACAAGTGTTATGTATGCAGCTGAAAGAAGATTAAAGAAGTATGAAGGTGGAACGTTCTTTGATCTTCTTAGAGAAGTTTATAAAGTCCCAGATGAAGAAATTATGGATGTAACAGAAAAGTATTTGAAGTTTTTAAATTCTCCAATATTCTCGTATAGGTTAGAAAAGGAGACCTTCCATAAGTTTTTACAATCAGATCTAGAGGAATTAGATAAGCAGTTCAATAGATTTGTAAATTTATAGTATTAAGTTAAAGATAGTTATTAAGCAGAGCATGCTGTAGTTAAAAAATAATAATTATGATTCTAAGTGTTAGAAGTAAATTTAGATAAATAGAGAATATTATTCTGAATATTCAAGAAAATAATAGATAAAAGTTTTATACCCAGTTTTTATAGTATTCATTTAAGAATATGCTATATGAACTGGGTATAAATTTATCATTTTAATATTCTAAGTATTGCTAATAATATAAGTAGAGCTCCTGATAACCAAGACAATTCAAGATGTACTTTTTGAGCAAATTTTCTTCCGATAAGCACCCCAATTGATACTAGAAGAACTCCTATGATAAAGCATAATACTAAAACTTGAGTATAGTTAATGTTACATAGGCTGGACCCAATTCCAACTGCAAGACTATCTAATGATAATGCTAAGCCTAGATAAAATGATTCTTTGATATTTAAGCACTTAGAATTATCAAAATCAGCTTTTGTTTCATCTGCATAAACTTGCAAGACAAACTGAAAGTCAAAGATCTTAAATGTTAATGGGCTATCGGATTTTGAACATTTTGAGATATATGATTTGAAAATATATTCAAATAATCTATATATTCCAAGTAACATCAAAAGTATAAATCCTAAAATTCCAGGAAGGTTACTTGGGAGTATGCTTTTAAATATTGAGCCAATAAGTAAAGAACAAGCAAGTGTAATGGTGCATACCAAATTTATTACTACTGCGCATATGGGTGGAATACGAATTTTTGAAGTACCATAAGCAATACTTGCAACGAAAGAATCTATGCATAACGAAGATACTAATAATAAAGACTCAAGCATAACTATTACCTCATAAATTTAAGATACAATTCATAATATGAAAAAAAACTACTATTAGTTACAAATTTAGAGGTTTTATATTATTTTGGAATAGATTTATTAATAATAATTGAAATCTGTATAGAATCCCTGTAAACTATAAGAAATAATAATAATGAATATATTATATATAGAGCTCTGCAATTTAAATATTTATTAAGATTAGAAAGTATAAACTAAACTGCAACATATATATCTAAAAAATACAAATAAATATGCTGTAAATTATATTGTATAAATGGAGGAATAAAATGTATAAATTACTTGCACTAGATATGGATGGAACTTTACTTACAACTGATAAGAAGGTTTCAAAGAATACTGAGGCAGCTATAAAGGCTGCAGAAGAAAAGGGTGTTAAGATAGTATTAGCATCAGGAAGACCATTAGATGGATTAAATAGGTATCTAGAAGAACTTGATTTAATAAAAGGTGAAGACTATGTACTTAGCTTTAATGGCGGATTAGTTCAAAATACTAGAGGAAAAATTGTCTCAAAGGTATGTTTAAAAGGAATTGATTTAAAATACATATATGAAATAAGCAAAAGACTTAATGTCAATGTACATGCTTTTTCTGCAAAGGATGGATTAATATCTCCTAAAACTAGTAAATATACAGAGTATGAAGCTACAATGAATGGGATTGATATTACTATTAAGGACTTCAATGAAGTTGATGACAATGAAGATATTATAAAAGTCATGATGATAGATCCACAAGAAATATTAGATCCGGCCATAAATGAATTACCTAGTGAAATTTATGCGAAATATAGTGTATTTAAAAGTGCACCTTTCTTCTTGGAATTTACTCATAAGGAAGTAGATAAAGGACTTGGTTTAAAAAAACTTGGTGAATATCTTGGGATAAAACAAGAAGAAATAATTGCATGTGGAGATGCTGGTAATGATTTATCAATGGTAAAGTATGCTGGACTTGGTGTAGCGATGGGGAATGCTACTGAAGAAATTAAAGAAGCTGCAGACTTTATTACTGATTCAAACGATGAAGATGGAATAGTAAAAGTAATAAAAAAATTTATTCTAAATGAATCTAAATAGAAATTTACAGGAAATTGTTTTATTGTTATTGCCTAAACCACATTTTGATAGACAATATAAAACAATTTCTTTTTTCTCAAAGAAATTGTTTTTAATTAATGAAAGTTGATGCATAAGGTAATATAATATATTTATGTACCTATATAGCAGGCTTAATTTGTTTTATTATTAAAAATTCAAATTAACTGTTTTGGGATAATCATGGGTGTTACATAAAGGAAGGTTATGTACATATGATCTATATTTAGGGGTATGGTATAAATAATAATGATTTATTTAGGGGGAATATAAGCTTTGAGATTAGTCCCGATTGAAAATGTAAAGCCAAATACAGTACTTGGAAAATCTTTGTATGACATTAATGGCAGAATTTTACTTAGAGCCGGAGTGGTTTTAAGAGAAAATACAATTGCGAAAATAAAGGAAATAAATATTTTGTCAATATATATAGTTGATAAATATAGTAATGAAGAAATTGACGATATTATTAAACCAGAACTCAGACAAAAAGCAATTATAACGATAAAAGAAGCATTTTCTAACATAGGAAGGCTTAATAATAGTAATTCAGTAAGGAATAAAGAAAGCGATTATACATGGCAAGAGCAAAGCTATTTTTATAATATAGGAAAAATGGCAGTAAATATAATTGATGACATCTTAAATCGAAGGGATGTAATGCTTGCATTAGTGGATATAAGAAGTATGAATAATTATATGTATTCTCATTCTGTAAATGTTGCAGTAATATCACTTACTATAGGAATTGCACTTCAATTACCAAAAAAGAAATTGGAGGCTTTATGCATTGGTGCATTGATACATGATATTGGAAAATCATTAATACCGAGAGATATCATTGATAAACAGGGAAGCTTAAGTGAAGAAGAAAAAGAAATATTAAAACAACATCCAAGACTTGGGTATAAATATTTATCAAATACTTATAATGTTAATAGCCTAAGTAAATTAATAGTTCTTCAACATCATGAAAGGCCAGATGGAAATGGATATCCAGATGGATTAACTAAAGATAATATAATTGAACTAAGCAATATTGTAAGTATTGCCAATGTATATGATAATTTATCAACAGATTTGCCCGATAAAAGAGCAATGTTTCCAAGCGATGTACTAGAATATTTGATGTCAAATGCAGGAACAATGTTTGATTATAATATAGTTAATATATTTTGTAGAATAGTGATTCCATATCCAAAAGGAACTATTGTAGAATTAAGCACAGAAGAAGTGGCTGTAGTTGAAGAAACTACACCAGGATTTCCACTAAGACCGACTGTAAGATTAATAGAAAGCCCTAGAGTAAGTAGAATTGGTACGAAAGTTGATCTTATAAAAGAAATTTCAATAGTAATTACTGGTGTAAAATATGAAATTAACTAATATAGGCATGTTATGAAGGCAATCTTTAGATTAAGATTGCCTTTCTAACTATTCAAATATATCAATAAATTTAAAATTAATGACATCAAATAAACCTTTGTCTGTAATTTTTAAATCTGGTATTACTGGTAAGGATAAAAAAGATAATGTTAAAAATGGATTGAAATCAATTTCTGGAGCTATGATCTTGATAGCAGAATGGAGATTTTTTAAATCAGATTGAATTTCACCATATGTTCTATTTGTCATAAGCCCACCAATTTCAAGTTTAATATGAGCAAGAATATTCTCATCTTTAACTACAATTATACCGCCACCAATTCGTTCTAATTCTTTAGCAGCAAACAGCATATCTCTGTCATTTGCTCCAGCAAGTATTAAATTATGGGAATCATGAGCAATAGTGGTTCCAATTGCACCTTCTAAAATTCCTAAACCTTTTAATATTCCAAGTCCCAAATTACCAGAGGCCTTATGTCTTTCAATAACTGCAATTTTTACCAAGTCATCTTTAATTGAACAATTGAAAAATTCATAATCATTATATTTTGTTGAATTAATATCTGAAATATTGAGTTTTAGATGAATGCTTTCTAATTTATTTGGAATTATTTCTATTGCATTCAATATCTTTACATCTTTATTCGGTATATTAATTTTGAAACTATCTTCACTTAGCGGTGGAAGATTTATAGAATTATAAAAAGCATAATTACTTGCGTTTTTTATCAAATTGACATCAAAATTAACAAGTTCATTATTATTTACAACTAATCTACCTTCTTTATAAACTTGAGATATTTTAAAGTTTTCTAAGTTATCTAATAATATAAAATCTGCAATGTATCCAGGGGCAATTGCTCCTTTGTTGTTTATTTTATATAATAGTGATGGATTTAGTGTTGCCATTTGAATAGCCGTTTCGGGCTTTAAGTTAGAGTTATTTATAGTATAAATAACTGAACTATTAATTGAGCCATTAGCAGCAATATCATCAATATGCTTATCATCAGTGCAGAAGCAAAATCTATTACTATTAGATTCATTAACTGCAGGTAATAATTCCTTTAAGTTTTTGGCAACAGTACCTTCTCTAATTAGAATGTACATACCACGTCGAATTTTATCAAGAGCTTCTTCAGCATTATTACATTCGTGATCAGTTAAAATATTAGCAGCCCTATAGGTGTTTGTCATCATAGATGTAAAGCCAGCCCCATGACCATCAATAACTTTATTATTAACAATTGAATCGTATATCTTATCAATTATTTTATCGTCACACTCTGAAACTGAAGGATAATCCATAACTTCCGCTAAACCCAAAACTTTATGATTTTTATAAAAATCTTTTAAGTCCTTGGAGAGTAAAGTTGCACCAGAACTTTCAAAACTAGTACCTGGAACACAGGATGGAAGCATAAAATATATATCAAATGGGATATTTTGTGAAGAATTAAGCATGAAATTTATACCATCAGTTCCCATAACATTTGAGATTTCGTGAGGATCTGCAATAACAGATGTGATTCCGTTTAATAATGCCAGTTTGCTGTATTCGGCAGGTGTGACTAAACTGGATTCTATATGACAGTGGGAATCAATAAGTCCAGGACAAATATATTTGTTAGTGCCATCTAAAATTTCATATCCATCATAGTCACCAATACCTATAATATACCCATCTTTAATACCAATAGTATCTACGAATCTATCACTATTAAAAACATCAATTATAGTAACATTTTTTATTACGAGATCACATTTTATGCTTCTATTAGAAGCCTTAATATGATTTGTTAATGTATCTTTATTCAAATCAAATTCCTCCTTATTACGCATTTTTATTAGTTATATTCACTGTATCTAAAAAATATATTGCCTTATTATAATTGAAATTTGTGAATATTGTCAAAAGTAAAAATGTTTACAAATAAAAAAAATATATTTTCATCTTCTGATAACGTTTGAATATAGAGGATTTTATACATAATATGGAGATAAAGAAGTTAGGTGCATATTATAAATTTAAATTATAATATGCACCTAACTTTTATTTGTATAATTAACTATTTGATTAAATAAATTCTATACAAGTTGGAGTTGGGACATTTTTAGATGCAATAAAAGTCAACTCTCCTGTTATTGAATTAATAGAAAATATAGATATATTATTAGAATTTTCATTAGCACAAAGTAAAAAAATACCAGATGGATCCAATTGAAAATCTCTAGGAGAATCACCATTGCAAGAAATAGTGTTTATATACTTTAGCCTTCCAGTATCCGAATTTACATGGAATAAACTTAAAGAATTATTTCCTCTATCCGAGGTATAGAGAAATTTATTATTATTGTGTATACGAATTGCGGAACCAGATTTTATCCCTTTGTAATCCTGAGGTAATGAATTTAAAGTTTGAATATTTTCAAAAACAATATTTGATTTTGCTTTATAATCAAAAACAAATATTTCAGAAGTTAATTCGCTTAAAACGTAGTAATGGGGTTTTCCATTAGCATAAGTAATATGTCTTGGCCCTGTTCCGGCAGGAAAGGTATAATTTAGATCTTCATTCTGATAGAGCTTTCCATCTTTTATTGAATAAACTATCATTTTATCAATCCCCAAATCAATAGATAGAATATATTTCTCATCATGAGTAAACATTGAACAATGGATATGAGGCTTTTCTTGTCTCAAGTGATTTATACTCGAGCCACTATGACTTCCAAGCATAGGGAAATTTAAAATTAAGCCATCTAAAGTCTTATAGACAAACATCTTATTTTCATGATAGTTTGAAGAAACTAAAATCTCATTGCTGTTATTTAGACTTACATGACAAGGTGGTTTTTCTTCTGAAAGATTAGAGTTTATTAAGTGTAGTTTATTATCTTCCTTCCAATATTTAAACGAAGATACCCCAGCTTTTTCTCCAACTTTACATGTTGAGTAAAGAATGTGTCGTTCTCTATCTAGAGTTAGATATGTAGGATTCTCTATATTATAAGCTAAATTGATATTTTCAATATTACCTGAAATTGTATCAAAATTAATTCTATAGATTCCTTTACTTTCATTTTTGGTATAAGTTCCAATAAATCCAACCGAAATATTTTCTTTTAGTACCATTATACATGCCCCCTTTTGTTGTATATTTATTAGTATAGCATAAATAGAAATAAAAGATATTTATGAAATTTTGTTGAGATCTATTGATTTTAATCATTTAATTACAGTAGTGTAAAAAATAAAAAAGATTAATAATTGTGTATAATTATTAATATCAAAATATAACCAAATAGCAGTAAGTTTTTGTAAATAGGTAATTGTAAACATCTATAAACTGTAAATAGAATAACGTTATAATTTCTAGTATAGGTACAGGCAAAAGTTTAATAATAAGTAGTAATTCTAGTTTATAGGCTGGATAGCTATGGTTATTACCACTATTAATTATGTTTATGCAACTAAACAACAAAATTATATAATTTGGTTTGAAGAATTTATGTTATATATTTAGAGTTTAAGCTTGAGAAATTAATAGTAATATGAATGTATTAATTTAAGCTTACATAATTTGATTATTATATTTAGTTTTATAATGTTGATAAGAAGCTGAATTTTGATATAATAATATTTATATACAAAAATAATTAAATAATAATTTTAAATAAGCAATAATCAAATTGGGGGGAACAAGGATGCCAATAAAAATTCCTATAGAATTACCTGCATTTCAGGTTTTATCTGATGAAAACATATTCGTAATGAATAATGAGAGGGCAAACACTCAAGACATAAGACCGCTAAGAATAGCAATTCTTAATTTAATGCCAAAAAAAATAGTAACAGAAAATCAATTGTTACGGTACTTATCTAACACACCGTTACAAGTAGAAGTAAGACTTATACAGACTAAGAGTTACACGTCCCATAATACACCATCGGAGCATCTTAATAAATTTTATAGTTATTTTGATGATATAAAAAAAGAAAAATTTGATGGACTTATAATAACTGGAGCTCCAGTTGAACAAATGGCTTTTGAGGATGTTACATACTGGAAAGAGCTTACCGAAATAATGGAATGGAGCAAGACCCATGTATTTTCAACATTCTATATTTGCTGGGGGGCACAGGCAGGTCTATATTATCACTATGATATACCTAAATATGATTTAGATGAAAAAATGTTTGGTGTGTTTTCACATTGGGTAAATGATGAGAAAGCTGATTTGACAAGAGGATTAGATGATGTATTTTATGCACCTCACTCTAGGCATACTGAAGTCAAGCGCGAAGATATAGAGAAGGTTTCAAATCTTGAAATTTTATCCGAATCTGAGGAAGCTGGAGTATTTATAGTTGCGACAAAAGATAGGAGAAATGTGTTTGTAACTGGACATATGGAATATGATAGAAATACATTGATGGACGAGTATATAAGAGATAAAGAAAAAGGCGATGAAATAGCTATACCTAAAAATTATTTTAAAAATGATGATATAAATCAAAAACCACTATATATATGGAGAGGTCCTGCTAGTATAGTTTTTGGAAATTGGCTGAATTATTGTGTGTACCAAAATACACCTTTTGATCTTAACACTCTTTAGAAATTTTATAGATAAATAAAAGTACTTTTAAGCACATATAATTTATCAGAAGGCGAGTTTTTTATGCTTTGGTTGCATAATGTAACATTACATAAAAATGCTCGCCATTTTCAATTATCTAGATAAAATTATAATCAAGTCAAATTTGGAACTTTTGAAAGCAAAAGAAAATACAGTCTGTGAAACGTATTGTTTTATTAGACCTGAGAATCATATATATAAGGAGGTATTAATGAAAGAAAAGAATTTTCATTTAATATTGTTATTAAGTATATCTGTAATACTAGTTACATCAGGAATAGATCCTCATGATAGATTCACGTGGTTTTTAGAGGTTTTTCCGGCAGTAATAGGAATTATAGTTTTAATAACTACTTATAATAAATTCACATTTGTTAACTTAACGTATGTTCTTATTTGGTTTCATGCAATTATATTAATAGTGGGTGGTCATTATACGTATGCGGAAATGCCTTTGTTTAATTGGCTAAGAGATACTTTTTACTTGAGTAGAAACTATTATGATAGGCTTGGGCACTTTGCGCAAGGATTCGTACCAGCAATAATTATTAGAGAAATTTTAATAAGAAAAAAGATTGCTAAAAATATAGCATGGACAAATTTCATTACAGTATCAATTTGCCTTGCTATTAGTGCTTCATATGAAATAATAGAATTTATTGTCGCAGCAATTACTGGTGAAAGTGCAACTGCCTTTTTAGGAACACAAGGAGATGTTTGGGATACGCAGTGGGACATGATTTTTGCGCTTTTAGGCTCAATAGTTTCAATATTAACGCTAGGGAAATATCATGAGAATTTATTAAAGAACAAGCGGTAATACTTTGTCCAATAGGATTTAAATGTAAAATGCATTTTTTAATAGTTTAAATATAGTACAGTCAGGAAAATCTGCATAAGAAGTATGAATGGAACTCCAATTGTAAACTTCTTATGCTTTGTTTTATGCCTAAAACTAGACATTCCAATAAGCATACCAATAGAGCCTCCCAAAATAGAAATACCTATAAGAGTTTTTTCAGGTATTCTCCATTCTTTATGAATAGCTCTTTGTTTATCTATAAACATAATAAGAAAGCCTATAATGTTGATAACTAATAAATATGTAAATACAACTTTTAACATAAATTTCACTCCAATATATCATTAAATATAATTTAATATTAATGATAACATAATTTATACGGGAGTACAAAATATAGAAATATGAAATAAAAGAAGTTGTATTCACGGAATTTTAATACTGCTTATTTTGAATTTATGTCATTAGCCACCTAAAGTTACATCTTGCTCATTGTACCAAGATAAAGCATCATAAAAGTCTTCTTTTTTAAAATCAGGCCAGTAATTATCTAAAATATAAAAATCAGAGTAAACTGATTGAACTGGCAGTAAGCCGCTTAATCTTCTTCGCCCACCCCATCTAATTATGAGGTCCATTCTAGAAATATCTTTTGATTGTAAGCATGGTTGAATATGTTTTTTTGATATATCTGCTCCTTTTAGTAAATTCAAATCCCATTCCCAACCGTAATTAATTAAAAAGTTTGCTTTTATTCCGCCTGCACCAAATTTCTTTCTTTTTGTGAATGGCAATAGTTCTTTTGGGAAGCAGCTAGAATCAGTATTACCTAAGACCAATATTTCGCAATCCTCTTTCGTTAAAAGCATGACTGAATCAATACAAGCTTTAGTAAATGCTATTTTTTGCTCGCTGGGACGTTTGGTATTGTCAATTGTGAATCCATAAAAGGTTACTTCCTGAATATTTTCCTTTTGACATAATTTAAAGACCTCAAGTCCTGGATTTATTCCGTGATCATAGCCTTTATCTTTGCTTAATGAGTTAGATAAAGCCCAACGTCGATTTCCATCAGGAATGATGCCTATGTGTTTTGGGATTCGCATAATTTTGTTCACCTCTCAAATTTGATATTGCTTTTAAGAGTATAACCCAATTAATCCAAAAAAATACACACTGATGAAAAAAGCGCGAAGCGCAATTGAGAACTTAATATAAAAAAAGCACGCACATATAAAAGGAGTGCGAAGCACAATTAAGAACTTGGTGTGAAAAAGCGCGAAGCGCAACCAAGAACTTAATATAAAAAAAGAACGCACATATGAAAAGAGTGCGGAGCACAATTCAGAACTTATTAAGCGCAATTAAGAAAGTACTCATTTATAAAAAAAGGGAAAAGTATAATTAGAAACATAGGTTGGATATAAACTTAAAAAATAAAAACCCTAAGCACAAGTTTAGGGGATCCTATGCTTAGGGCAAGTCATTAATGTATAAACGACTTTTATTAATTAATAAGGGGTAAATAATAATTAACTACTTTATGCTATAAGTATAATCCTGAAATGTGTCAAAAATATGTCAGAAATAAAAAATATATTTGTTGTAATAATAAACTTCATTTAAAATTCTAGTAAGCCAAGTGCTCAATTAAGACAAATAATGTAGAAACTCAATTGCAATATAAATATTTAATAATTAATTATAAATTAAATGTTTTTTGAGCGAAAATAGTATATACTAAAATATTAGCAGAACAAGATGTTTATCTAAGGTTAGAAATTTTTTCGATTAACGTTGTTTTGATAAATTCTAAGGAATATTCTTTGATTAGAATTTTATTAGATAGAGAGCAAGAAAAAAATTTTTCATTATCTATATTATTCAGAGTTAATCTATAATTCTTATAAGAATTACTTGGAAAAAACAATCTCTATCTGATAAACTTAAGTGAGAGTCCGAATGTATCATTTGGGAACTCGAACTTACTCATCGAATGAATGTGAGTCGAGTTTACGCTAATGAGTCCAAAAGTGAAGATCCAAATTTCATATTTGGTTACTGAATTTTCTCCTTGTGAGAATGTATCATTTGGAAGCAAATAGAAGATGTAAATAAAAAAGTATGTGAGGTGTCAATACGTGATAGGCTTAATAGGCATAAGAAAAAATACTCCATTGGAAATTAGAGAAAAATTTATAGTTAAGTCTAAAAAATATAACGAGTACTTTGGAGAATTATTAAAGGAGCTAAATGAAGTAGTTATTTTAGCTACATGTAATAGAACAGAAATTTATTTTAATGCTTCTTTAAATGAAGAAGAATTATTAAAAAAGATTTTTGATATTTTTAATTGGGATTATGAATATAAAAAATATGTTTTTATAACTAATAATAAGGATGCTTATAGGCATTTGTTTGAAGTTTGCTCCGGATTTCATTCGAAAATATTAGGAGAAGATCAAATTCTAGGGCAAGTTAAGGATGCTTATGAAGAAGCTTTAAAATTTAAAGCTGTTTCATTAGAATTACATAGATTATTTCAGGAAGCTATTACTTGTGGAAAGCGATTCAGAAAAGAAGCTAAGTTATTTGAAATTCCAGTATCATCTTCTTCGATAGTAGTTAGCGAATCTATTAATCGTGAATGTACTAAATTTATGGTTTTAGGTTATGGAGAAGTTGGACAGCTTGTAATGAAATATTTGCTTTCACATAAAATCCAAACTGTCTACTTGGTTGTTAGAAATCCTAGAATAAAAGATGAAATGCAGGATGAACGAGTAAAAGTAATTACTTTTGAAGAAAAGAATAAATATATTAATGATATAGAATGTATAATAAGCTGTACTTCAGCACCACATCCAGTTGTAAAAGCAGAAGATATTAGTGAAAGCGGAAATAGGTTAGTAATCTATGATTTATCAGTTCCAAGAGATGTGGAAAAAGAAGTAGCGTTATTATCTAGGACTGAAGTTTATAATATTGATACAATAAGCCGTATAGATGATGCAAATAAGAAATTAAGAAAAGACAAGATGGAAGAAAATAGACATATAATGAATAAATATCTAAAGGAATATGAGGAATGGTTAAAATTAAGAAGTATTTCTCATGTCATTAAAAACTTAAAAACTGTTGGAAATGATGTTTATAAGAAAAGAGTTGAAACTTTTTCACATAAAAGCAAAGATAAAAATGATATTGCTTTAGCACATAAATTAATTAAAAGTACATCTGATTTTTACATAAATAGAGCAATTGAAGTTATTAAAGAAGAGACTCTAAAAGGATGTGGTGAAGAATGGATAGGGATAATAGAGAAAATATTTATGACGAAGGAATAGAGTATTCTTATATTTCATTAATTTCTAAAAAACTAAGAGTTGGAATAGTTGGCGGAGGTAAAGCGGGAACAATAAAAGCAAGACATTTTGTGAAAAATAAATGCTGTGTTGAGGTAATCTCTAAAACTTTTGATGGAGAATTAATAGAACTTTCCAAAGAATTTTCAGAAATACTTACACTTAAAAATGAAGATTTAAGCTATGAATTTTTAAGTGATAAGCACCTTATAATTATTGCATTAGATGATGAAAATTTAAAAAACATAGTGAAGAAATACTGTGAAGAGAATTATAAGATATATATAGATTCATCTGATTTTATAAGTGGAATGGGAGTTGTTCCGATTCAAAGAAGTACAGAAAATGTAGTATTTGCTTTAAACACTAATTATGGAAATCCAAAAGGGGCAGTTTTACTTTCTAACAAAGTAGAAAAGACTATAAAAGAATATGATGAATTTATCAGATATATAGGATTAATACGAAACAAAGCAAAGTCATTTCCAGAGTTTAAAATGCAAATAACTTCGTTTATTGGGAATGATGAATTTAAAAAATCTTTTGATAATGGTGAAGCAGAAAAAGCATTAAGAAGCAGGTTTTCAAAGGAAATTGTAGATTATTTAATTAATTTTTAAATTAGTTTTTAGATAAATGGATTTTGGAGGTAGAATTAAATTAATGGATAAATTGACTATAGCAACAAGAAAAAGTAAATTAGCACAAACACAAACAGAAATAATAATGAGAAGTTTAAAGGATAAATTTAATATAGATAGTGAAAAAATGCTTATTGTTACTGAAGGCGATAGAAAATTAGATGTTTCTTTGGCAAAGATAGGCGGAAAGGGATTATTCGTAAAAGATATAGAAATTGCACTTTTAGAAAAAAGAGCTGATGGAGCAGTTCATAGTATGAAGGATGTACCTTATGAATTGAGTCATGAATTTGAAATAGCGGCTATAACAGAAAGAGAAGATATAAGGGATGTATTAATTTCTAAAGATAATATATCATTTAAAGAGCTTAGAAAAGGTGCAATAATAGGAACTAGCAGTATAAGAAGAGCTTGTCAGTTAAAACTTATGAGAAATGACTTGGAGATAGTCCCAATTAGAGGAAATGTTCAAACTAGATTAGAGAAAATGAAAAGTCAGAATTTAGATGGAATCATACTAGCTTCGGCAGGATTAAAAAGATTAAATGAAGAAGATATAATCACTGAGTATTTTGATCCTAAAGTATTTATACCAGCAGTGGCTCAAGGAGCTTTGGGAATAGAATGTTTAAAAAATAGCAGTGCTAAGGAATATTTTGAAAAGCTAGAGAATTCAAATGCTAAGCTAACAGTTGAGGCTGAACGAAGCTTTATGAGAATGCTAAATGGTGATTGTCATAGCCTTATTGGAGCTTATTCTGAAATTCAGGGTAATGATTTATATATGATTGGTATATATGACATAGGCGGAAGAATAGTTAAAAAAGATATTTTAGGAGATAAAAACGATCATATTGAATTAGGAAGAAAATTGGCAAATAAGATATTAGAGATATAGGAGAGAAGGAATATGAGTAAAGTATATATAATAGGTACAGGTCCAGGAGATGAAGAGTTATTAACATTAAAGGCTGTCAAGGTATTAAAAAGATGTACAGCTGTCCTTTATGATAGATTGGTTTCAAATAATGTGTTAAATTATCTGGAGCCAAATTGTGAAATTTATTATTGTGGAAAGGAACCAGGAGCTCATTCAAAAACTCAAGAGGAGATTAATGAACTTTTAGTTAAACTTGCAAAAGAAGGGCATACAGTTGGAAGAATTAAAGGTGGAGACCCCTATGTTTTTGGAAGAGGCGGAGAAGAGGTATTGGCTTTAGTTGATGAAAATATAGAATTCGAGGTAATACCAGGGGTAACATCTCCTATTGCAGTTTTAAATTATGCAGGAATCCCAATAACTCACAGAAAGATAGCACAAAGTTTTCATGTTATAACAGGAAAATCTGCGCAAGATTTAAATGTGAATTTTAAGGCACTAGCTAAAGAAGAAGGCACATTAGTATTTATGATGGGATTAAGCAATTTAGATAATATAGTTGAGGAGCTTATTAATAATGGAAAAGAACAAACTTTTCCATGTGCAGTAGTGATGAGAGGAACTTCAGCTAAGCAAAAAAAGGTAGTAGGAACTCTTGAGAATATTTCACAAAAAGTAAAAGATGCTAAATTACAATCTCCATGTATAATTGTAGTTGGTGAAGTTGTAAATTTAAATAAAGATTTGAACTGGTATGAAAATAAACCTTTGTTTGGAAAGAATATATGTATTACAAGATCAAGGAGACAATCTGAGAAATTAAAAAATAAATTAGTTGACTTAGGAGCGGAAGTTACAAGTTTTAATTCTATTAAGATAGAAAGCAGTGCGGAAAACTTAAATGATTATATAGATAAGATAGAAAATTATGATCATATAGTATTTACTTCAGTTAATAGTGTAGAAATATTTTTTGATTATCTTATTGAAAAAGATTATGATATAAGAGGAATTAAGGCTAAAATATCTGCAATAGGAGCTGCTACTGCAAATTCTTTAAAACAAAGAGGAATTATCTGTTTTGCAAAGGCCAGAGAATTTGTTGGTGAAGGTTTAGTTAGCATATTAAAACCTCATTTGAAAGATAACCAAACTCTACTTTTGCCGTGTTCTGCAAAA
Organism: uncultured Clostridium sp.; assembly: GCA_963524945.1. GTDB lineage: Bacteria > Bacillota > Clostridia > Clostridiales > Clostridiaceae > Clostridium. The sequence goes on along the minus strand of CAURJV010000009.1, from coordinate 8,657 downwards.
AGTAGGAAATATATTTATGAAGAACTAACAAATTGTGGTGCAATTGTAGATAAAGTATATATATATGATACGGTTTGTGGATCAGTAGTTAATAAGAGATCTTTTGATGAAGTTGACATAGTATTCTTCACAAGTCCGTCAACAGTTGAAAACATGATTGATATGTTAGGTATCGAGGAAATTAAGAAAAAGCAGGTTATAGCTATAGGACCAAAGACTAATGAACCTTTAGAAAAGTATGGAATAAAAGCATACGTATGTAAAGAACACTCAGAGGAAGGGTTTCTGAAAGAGATAGAAAATTTACTGCAATAGAGGAAATAGATTTTTAAAATGATTAATATATAAATTTAGATAGTAAATAAAATGATTGACATCTTTGAAGATGGCTAAAATAATGGAGGAGTTTGTTATGATTAAAAGAGGTAGAAGACTTAGAGTTAATGCTGCCATTAGAGATATGGTAAGAGAAACAAGTTTAGATTCAAAGGATTTTATTTATCCAATTTTTGTTGTTGAGGGAGACAATATAAAAAATGAAATTTCATCACTGCCAGGTGTTTATCATTATTCAGTTGATAGGCTGTATGAAGTAGTTGAAGAAGTTAGAGAAGCTAATATTTCTGGAGTATTACTTTTTGGAATTCCAAACCATAAAGATGAGTGTGGTTCTGAAAGTTATAATGATAATGGAATTGTTCAACAGGCAATAAGAGAAATAAAGAAGCTTGATAAAGAATTGCTTATTATTACTGATGTCTGCATGTGTGAATATACTTCACATGGACATTGTGGAATAATCCATGATGAATATGTAGACAATGATGAAACATTAGAATATTTAAGTAAAATAGCAGTATCACATGCGAAGGCAGGTGCAGATATTATAGCTCCTTCAGATATGATGGATGGAAGAATTGGATCATTAAGAAGTGCATTAGATGAGAATAACTTTAAGAATGTTAGTATAATGAGTTATTCTGCTAAATATTGCTCGGCTTTTTATGGACCATTCAGAGATGCAGCAAATTCAGCGCCACAATTTGGAGATAGAAAGACATATCAAATGGATCCAGGAAATAGGATGGAAGCCATTCGTGAAACTCAAATGGATGTAGAAGAAGGGGCAGATTTCATTATGGTTAAGCCAGCACTTTCTTACTTAGACATAATAAGAGATTGTAAAGAAAACTTTAATCTTCCTCTTGTAGCTTATAATGTAAGTGGCGAGTATGCTATGATTAAAGCTGCTGGAAAGCTTGGTGTTATTGATGAAGAAAGAGTGATGATGGAAACTTTAACATCGATTAAGAGAGCTGGAGCAGATATAATTATCACTTATCATGCATTAGAGGCAGCAAGAGTTCTAAAAGATAGAAGAGTATAGCTAGCAATTAAAAAATTTATATATTTAAATATATAAATTTTTTACAATTTAAATATAATAATATGTAAATATGAAACAATAAAAATATGAACATATATAAATATTTATAGATTTTATGCTGGCTAAGGAGGAGTTAAATTGAAAAACGTTGATATATTTAAAGAATCAGAGGAATACATGCCTGGTGGAGTTAACAGTCCGGTTAGAGCTTTTAAGGGAGTTAATTTAAATCCGCCTGTTATAAAAAGTGGGAAAGGTGTAATAATCAAAGATGAAGAAGATAATGAATATATAGACTTCGTATTAGCTTGGGGGCCATTAATTTTAGGGCATTGTGATGATGACGTTGTAGAAGCTATTAAGGAAGTTAGTTCAATGGCCTTGGCTTTTGGTGCACCAACAAAATTAGAATTAGATTTGGCAAAATTTATGTGTACTAATCTGGATAATGTTGAGATGATCAGAATGGTGAACTCTGGGACAGAAGCTACTATGAGCGCAGTTAAACTTGCAAGGGGATATACAAAAAGAAAAAGAATTGTTAAATTTGCAGGCTGCTACCATGGACATTTTGATGGGTTTCTAATTGAAGCCGGATCAGGAGTAATGACAGGAGGAATACCAGGCTCACTTGGTGTACCAAATGAAAGCATAGAGAATACGTTGATTGGTATATATAATGATAAGGAACAAATTACAGAATTATTCAAAAAATATGGTAGTGAAATTGCAGGTGTTATTATTGAGCCAGTAGCTGGAAATATGGGAGTAATAAAGGCAGAAAATGACTTTATGGAAACCTTAAGAGAGCTTTGCAATAAGTATGGTTCACTATTGATATTTGATGAAGTAATGAGTGGATTTAGAGTGGCATTTAAAGGAGCACAATCACTATTTAACGTTAAGCCAGATTTAGTTACTTATGCTAAGATTATGGGTGGCGGGCTTCCATGCGGTGCATATGGTGGAAGAAAAGAAATAATGAAAAATCTATCACCTTTAGGCGGAGTTTATCAAGCTGGAACTATGTCAGGTAATCCAATTGTTATGGCAGCAGGTATCGCAACTTTAAATAAGCTAAAAAATAATCAGAATTATTACGATCATATTGAAAACATGGGAGCTAGGCTTGAAGAAGGTATAATAAGTATATCAAAAAGATATGATCTTCCAGTTGTAATGAATAGAGTTGGAGGAATGATGACTTTATTCTTTAATGATTTAAAAGAAGTTAGAACTTATGATGATGTTAAGAAATGTGATGTGAATAGATTTAATAGATATTTTGAACATATGCTAAAATCAGGATTTAATTTACCTCCGTCGCAATTTGAAGCATTATTCTTAAGCGTACAACATAAAGAAAGTCATATAGATGCTTTCTTAAAAGCATTTGAAGAATTTGCATCAAATGAAAATAAAATGAGTTTATAATATAATGAATTAATAAACTTATAAAAGGAATGACTTACATATGAATAAAATTAATTATCAAAAGGAATTAGATTCTTTAATTGAAAATTTAGTAAAAAATGAAGAGGTTCCAACTTTACTGCTTCACAGTTGCTGTGCACCTTGCAGCAGCTATGTGTTGGAATATTTGTCACAATATTTTAAGATAACGATCTTCTTTTATAATCCTAATATATACCCAATGGAGGAGTATACTAGAAGAGTTGCAGAACAAAAGGGTCTTATATCAGAAATGAAAGTCAAGAATGAAATAAGATTTATTGAAGGAAAATATGATACGGAAAGTTTTTATAATATATCTAAAGGTTTGGAAGAGGAAAAAGAAGGTGGAGTTAGATGTTTTAATTGTTATGAATTAAGACTTAATGAAGCTGCTATCATGGCTAAGGAAAAAGGTTATGATTATTTTACAACAACATTATCTATAAGTCCTCATAAAAGTTCTGCTAAATTAAATGAAATTGGCAAAAAGTTATCTGAAGAATACGATGTAAAATATTTATATTCGGACTTTAAAAAGAAAGAAGGATATAAACGTTCTATAGAGCTTTCTAAACAATATAAATTATATAGGCAAGATTATTGTGGATGTGTATTTTCTAAAAATGAAAGAATAAGTTATGATAATGAAAAAACAAATAAGTAATTATCAAATAAAATATAATAAAAAAAAGCACAACAGATAAATACTTAATATTATATAATAATACAAAGGAGAGGATTAATGTGTCTGATAAAATTATAGATTTTAATGAATTAAAAAATAAGGTCAAAGATAAAGACATAGATAAATTTGAAGAGTATATTTATTCTATGTATTATAAACTGGCAGAAGGCAAAATGAATATGTCTGATTTTTCTAGAAATATATTAACTTACATGGAAGAAAATAATATATCACAAGATAAATTAATAAATATACAAAAAAAGTTTTTAGAAAGATATGGAGTAGATCCTTCTTTAATTCAGGAACAATTTAAAATACCCGGATTTGACATGGGTGGCTCTAACTTGGACTATCAGACTATTAAAAAGACAATGAGTTTTCAGGAAAAATACAAAAGCAGAATATCTAATAAAACAATGTCCGAATATTTTATAAAAAATGAAAAAAATGATTTAAAGGTACTTCTAGAAAATTTAGATGTTATATTAGTTAGTGAGAAGAGTATAGACTTAAATGATAATGAGCTAAACGAATTTTTATGCTCGTATAAAAAAGTAATAGAGGATAAGAAAATAAATATAGTAATATGTGAAAATGTAAAAAATTACGAATATTAATTCCATAGTTAAATTATTAGATAAGACACACGAAGATAAATAACAACTCCAAGAGTACCATGGAATTTTCTTATATTCAGAAAAGTTCTGTATTGCGGCATGGATGCTCTTTTCATAAGTGCATAGCTGTTTTTTGTAAGGTGTATATTTTGGTACTTTAAAAAGAGTAAAGGGTAAGCTGTAAAAAAAATTAAGGCATACCCTTATTTTTTATTCTTTTTATAGTAAAGCTAAATCTAAAGTGTTACATCATCTAAGGCTTTTTATAAATATTTGATTTATAAAGGCGAATTGAATATTACAAATTTAAGTAATCCCTCGGAAATATCTATAACATCATCTTTAGAGATATCTGATAAATCATGAGCGCTGCTATTTAATGTAATCAGCTTAGCTTTTGAGTGTTCCTGAACACATTTATCGTAAAGCTCCTTTGAACTTTCATAAGGAACCATATTATCTGAATTGCTATGAATTATCAAAGTATTTGGAGTTGCTTTGTTGACGTAAGTTATAGGATTATATTTTTTTATTACATCTTCTTTATTTGAAATAGAAGCAAAAATTTTTGATAAATCATAATTTAAATTTTGAGTATTTAATAGACTTAAATCAGTTGGTCCTGCAAAATCAATTAAGTATTTTACTTTTGAAGAATAATTGCTTAATTCGTTATCATCTATAAATTCATCATCACCACTGTAACTTGCCATGAGAGAAATATGCGCACCGGATGAAACACCAATAATGCCTATTTCACTTGTATTAAGATTATAGGAATACTGATTTTTATTTATCCATCTTATAGTATCCTTGACATCGGAAATTTGTTTATTGAAATTTTCCTTTTCTTTCATAAGTTCATAGGAAGTACTTATAATTGTATAACCTTGTTCTCTAAAAGTATCGAGCACTGGACTTAGTGCATCAGGAATATTTTTATCTCCATAAGCCCAGCTTCCACCATGGACATACACAAGTACTGGTGAAGATTTATATATTTGATTTATTGGGCCGTAAATATCTAGTTTTAATGGGACACCATTAGTATTTTTATAAATAACATCTTTGTAATTCATTGAACTTGATGAGTTTTGAGTATTGAATTCCTGTATTGTCCATACATGATTTTTTAAAGAAATATACTTATCAGCAATTCTGTACGATAACATAATTCTTTTGTAAAAAAGCAAACTAAAAACAAAAAGTACAATAAATAAAATCAAGAAAAATTTTTTTAAAAACTTCTTCATTAAATACCACATGCCTAATATTTAATAAAATTCATTCAGGTATTTATAACAATTTAGGCATATCTCCTTTCTGAAAAGACTTTATAATATTAAAATACTAATATAAATGGTCTAAAAGATGTCTGCAGGAAATAAGTATTTAAGTACACCTAAAGACTATATTAGAATTTCTATATTAACTAGAATTTATACTATAAATTTATATTACAAAAAATCTAAATAATTCGCAAATTAAAAACATTGCAATTTATTGGAAGAATATAGATGTATTTTTAATAAAAATAAAAGTATAAATAATATTTTATATTAGTATGAATATGAATAATATATAAGAAGAAACGATTAGTTATCAGCCCTTTTGAAAGGAGTAGTTATGAGCAATCCTTTTGGTATACTTGTTTATATAGATGAAATTTTAGTTAGAAATTTATCATCTTTAGTGTTAACAGGATTTATAGAAACAATAACTAGAACTCAAGCTTTTGATAGAACATTATCAGCAGGGTTTCATGAAGGAGACAGAATAGAAAATTCTAATCAAGGAAGTGTTACAAGAATTGAGAGAAAAGGATTTAAGGATAAAAATGAATTAGATGCTAATAATAATTTTGAGCATCATCATATTGATAAAGAAATAGATGCAAGACAATGCGTAAGAGAAGAGAGGCAAGTTAAAACTACTTATACTACATTTGTATTAAATGGAAGTTTAATTAATTACTTTAATGAAAATAAACAATTGCAACATAAAAACGAAAGGGATATAGAAAATAATAATATATATCCAGGGGACCTAATTGAGATTGAAGGAACAATTACCAATAGAAGTATAATTTCTTATATTGAAACCCTAATTAATTTGATAACAATATTTGGGTCAGAATACTTGGATGATTTAACTAAAGAATGTAATGTAAAAATAAATTTTTCAATGTGCTTAAAAATGCTGACTTATATGAAAAGTATTCTTGAAAATAATAATACCACGGATTTAATTATGAAGAGTGGAAATGGAACAATAATTCTAAATGTTAATAAAGATAATTTTATGAATAATAAATTTAATATGTTTGATAATATAAATTGTCCGTGCAGAGTGATAGGCAAAGTAATAAAAACATGTACTGAAGAGTGTGATTCTATAAGTTTATTGAGAAAAACGGGTCAAGAAGAATTTTATGAAAAATTTTTTGAGCAATTCACGCCTCTTATAGAGTGTTTAAAGAAAAATGATATTTTTGTACCAGAGTGCCCAGATTTAAGAATTAATGAATGCGCCATCCAGATAATGCCATTAAACATTTACATGTAAAAAAATATTATGATTTTCATGTGTTTTATAGAAAAACACTTGTGTATCTATAGGATACATGATAATATATATTACAGGTGGAATATGTTTATATATACTTGAATTTGTTAATGAAGAAAGATATATTTTCATATTTAATACAATTTTGAGGTGATATTAAATGAAGTTTAGAAGTACTAGGGGCCTAGATAAGGACATAACGTCTGCTAGAGCAATAATTAATGGAATTTCAAAAGACGGTGGATTATATGTTCCAGACGAATTTCCTAAGGTCTATGATGAGTTGAAGAAAGACACACATATTAAATATGAAGATCTAGCATTTAAAGTTATCAATGAATTTTTTACAGATATTGATGATGCGGAATTAACTGGGGCAATTAATGACGCATATAATGATAGATTCAGTGTAGAAGTAAAGAATAATTTTTTAGAATTATATCATGGGCCAACTTGTGCATTTAAGGACGCAGCATTGCTATTTTTACCACAAATCATGAAAAGAGCTAAAAGGATTTGCGATGTTAAAGAGGATATAACAATTCTTACAGCAACATCTGGAGATACGGGGAAAGCTGCACTTGAAGGCTTTAAAAATGTTGAGGGTTTTAAAGTTGTTGTTTATTATCCTAAGAATGGTGTTAGTGCAATTCAAGAAAGACAAATGTCAAGTCAAGAAGGAAACAATGTTAAGGTCATTGGAATAAATGGGAATTTCGATGATGCTCAGACAGGCGTAAAAGAAATCTTCGGAGATAATGAATTTAGAGAAGGGCTATCTCAAAAAGGATTTATCTTATCATCAGCAAACTCTATTAATATTGGAAGATTAGTACCTCAAATAGTGTATTATTTTTATGGATATTTCAATTTAGTAAATCAAGGGGTAATACAAAAAGATGATACTATAAATGTTGTAGTTCCAACAGGAAATTTTGGAAATATATTAGCAGGCTATTATGCTAAGCAAATGGGATTACCAATAGATAAATTTATATGTGCATCAAATGAAAATAAGGTTCTTACAGATTTTTTTGAAACAGGAGTATATGACAAGAAAAGAGAACTTGTTTTAACGGAATCACCATCTATGGATATACTTGTTTCATCTAATCTTGAAAGATTATTATTTGAAGCAAGTGGCAGAGATACTGAAGTTGTTAGTAAATTGATGGAAGATCTAACTACTAAAGGTGTTTATGAAGTAAATGAAAAAGTTAAAAGTTTCATAAAAGAATTTTATGGAAACTTTGCAACTACAGAAGAAGTTTATGGTGCTATAAAGGAAGTTTATCAAAAAGATAAGTACTTAATGGATACTCATACAGCAGTAGCATATGTAGTTAAAAAGAAATATGTAGAAGAAACTAAAGACGACAAACCAACTTTAATACTTTCAACAGCAAGTCCGTTTAAATTCCCAAGAAGTATTTGTAATGCACTTGATATTGATGTAGAGGGCGTAGATGATTTTAAAGTATTAAATAAATTATCTGATTCAACAAGTAATAAAATACCAAATAGTTTAAGTACTTTAGAAAATGCTAAAGTATTACATGATGAAGTTTGGGATAAGAGTGAGATGAGAGATGCTCTACTTTCTTATTTAAATTCATAGGTGACAAACATATGATTAGAGTAAGAGTACCAGCTACATCAGCAAATATGGGACCTGGATTTGACACGCTTGGAATAGCATTAAATCTGTATAACGATTTTGGATTCAGGGAAATAGAAGATGGTTTGAAGTTTAATGGAATGCCAGAAGAGTTTTGTAATGAAGAGAATATTATTTACAAAGCAATGAAGTATTGTTTTGATAAAGCGGGCTATAAAATAAAAGGATTAGAAATAAGTGAAATTAAACAAGATGTTCCAGTATCTAGAGGTCTTGGAAGTAGCTCTACATGTATAGTTGGGGGACTAGTAGGAGCTAACGAAATCTTGG